>NZ_JBXENY010000014.1:0-150995 GCF_059383875.1 Paenibacillus sp. JT22N7 | reverse complement strand
AACAACCGGTATAACTGGCGTGACAGGGGCTACTGGTGAGACCGGAACGACTGGAGAAACCGGGACAACTGGTGCAACAGGAGCAACAGGAGCAACCGGAGAGACGGGAGCCACGGGTGTAACCGGAGCAACCGGTGTAACTGGTGTGACAGGGGCTACTGGTGAGACCGGAACGACAGGAATAACCGGACCAACGGGTGCGACAGGAGCAACCGGAGAGACAGGAGCGACAGGAGCCACGGGTGTAACCGGAGCAACTGGTGTCACAGGAACAACCGGTATAACTGGCGTGACAGGGGCTACTGGTGAGACCGGAACGACTGGAGAAACCGGGACAACTGGTGCAACAGGAGCAACAGGAGCAACCGGAGAGACGGGAGCAACGGGTGTAACCGGAGCAACTGGGGTCACAGGAACAACCGGTATAACTGGTGTGACAGGGGCTACTGGTGAGACCGGAACGACAGGAGTAACCGGACCAACGGGTTCGACAGGAGCAACCGGAGAGACAGGAGCAACTGGTGAGACCGGAACGACAGGAATAACCGGACCAACGGGTGCGACAGGAGTCACAGGAGCAACCGGTGCAACTGGTGAGACCGGAACGACAGGAGCAACCGGAGAAACGGGAGCGACAGGAGCAACGGGTGTAACCGGCATAACTGGTGCGACAGGAGTCACAGGAGCAACCGGAGAGACGGGAGCAACCGGAGCAACTGGCATCACAGGAACAACCGGTGTAACCGGGGCGTCCGGAGTTACAGGAGCCACGGGAGCTACAGGTGTAACCGGAGCCACGGGAGTGACAGGTGTGACCGGAGCAACTGGTGCTACAGGAGCAACTGGAACTACCGGAGTCACTGGAGCAACAGGCGTTAGTACGACAGCTGTATCCGCTTTTGCAGCCAATACAACTGGGGGTATCATTGCAGTTATACTTGGAGGCACGAATGTACCGCTTCCAAGCTCTCAAAATATCGCCGCAGGCATAACGGTCAATGGATTAAACGATACGTTCACAGTTGCCGCAGCGGGCAGATATTATATTACGTACCAAATTAATTTGACAGCGGCGTTATTGGTCAGCTCGCGTCTGTTAATTAACGGCATAGCGAGTACGGCCTCAACATTGGAGCCAGTATTAAGCTTATCCTCTTTCAATAACGATATTATTGTTGGACTGACAGCAGGCTCGACCATTACCCTTCAATTATTTGGACTGCTGGGTGCGGCCACATTGCTTGGAGGCAGCGCCGGCGCGGCATTGACCATTATCCAATTAAGCTAAGGCGGCCAGTTGGGCACCAAGGCAAGAGTGACTGAATAGGATGGGTCAATAGAATCAACTCGCAGGAGTGTGGTTTCATTGATCGCGATCAGTCTTTGCATGATAGTCAAAAATGAAGAAAAAACATTGGCACGCTGCCTCTCCTCTATTGCCCCCGCCGTAGATGAAATTATTATTGTCGACACAGGCTCGACCGATGCTACAAGGGAAATCGCTGCCGATTTTACCGATCGCGTCGAGTCTTTCACCTGGGTGGATGACTTCGCCGCCGCCCGCAATTTCGCATTCTCGCTTGCAACGAAGCCTTATATGATGTGGCTGGATGCGGACGATGTATTGGAGGTTTCCGAGCTGCATAAGCTGAAGGCGCTCAAACACCAGCTGGACGATACGGTAGACTCCGTCTCGATGGATTACCACCTGTCCTTTGACGAGTACGGCAACGTAGTTAACAAACTGCGGCGCAATCGCATTGTTAAGCGTGAGCGGAACTTTCAGTGGATTGGCGCGGTCCATGAGTATTTGGAGGTTTACGGAAACATCGTTCATTGTGATGTAATCGTTACACATAAGAGCCTCGGGCATGATAGCGACCGCAATTTAACGATGTATGAAAATCGGCTTCGCAGAGGAGAAGTTTTCACCCCGCGCGACTTATTTTATTATGCCAATGAGCTGAAAGACAATGGCCGCTACGATTCGGCCATCCGTTATTATGACAAGTTTCTTGCTACCGGCAAAGGCTGGATCGAGGATAATATTCTTGCTTGCGGGCGGCTTGCGGACTGCTACCACGAGCTGAACGAGCCACGCAATATGATGGATTCTGTGCTGCGATCCTTCTATTATGATAAGCCTCGGGCGGAATTTTGCTGCCGCCTTGGGTATTATTTTTTGCAGCGGGATGAGCTTCAGATGGCGGTATATTGGTATAAGCAGGCGCTCCACGTGGAGCATACGGACACAACAGGCTGGGGTTTTGCGAATATAGCCTGTTCTACTTGGCTGCCGCAGCTTCAGCTATGTGTCTGCTATGACCGTCTGGGCGACTATGAGTCAGCTTATAGGCATAACGAGCAGGCGGCCAGCTATCGGCCGGAGGATGAGCGAATGATAGCGAACCGGGAATATTTGAGTCAGCGGCTGAGTAAGAAGGATGAGGGAGGGATCGTTCTTGTCTGAGAAAAAAAGGCGTGTGCTCATTGCCAGTCCCGTTCAGCAGCAGCCTACGATTCTTGCGTTGTTTCTCGCTTCGCTGAAACGCTTTAATGCAGATCAGCTGGAGCTGAGCTATCTCTTTATTGACGATAATACGGATGCTACGAGCAGTCAGCTGCTGGAACAGTTTACTGCCGCTCGCGAGGGGGTAACCATTATCCGCTCAGAATCCTCCGATTGTCAAGACGTGTATGTACGCACGGATATAACGCATTGCTGGAACGAGCAGCTCATTTGGAAGGTTGCCCATTTCAAAAATCGAATCATTGAACATGCGCTAGAGAGCCAATTTGATTACTTATTTCTGCTCGACTCTGACCTGCTGCTGGACGCCAGAACGCTTCCGCAGCTAGTAGCGGACGACAAAGATATAGTATCGGAAATTTTTTGGACCCGCTGGCAGCCGGATGCGCGTCCTCAGCCGCAAGTATGGCTGCATGACGAATACGGACAGTGGGAGCGAGGTCGAGGCGAGAAGCTGAGCGATATGGAAATTGCGGTGCGCTTGGAGCAGTTTTACGCCATGTTAAGCGAGCCTGGCGTATACGAGGTAGGCGGGCTTGGCGCATGTACGCTGCTGAGCAGACAGGCGCTTGAAGCAGGTGTGCACTTTGGCCCCATTAGCAATTTAACCTTCTGGGGGGAAGATCGGCATTTTTGCATTAGGGCGGCTGCGCTTGGCCTGCGGCTGTTTGTGGATACCCACTATCCCGCCTATCATATTTACCGCAGCGCGGATTTGGCTGGGGCGGAGCGGTTTCTACAGAAAGAAGCGGAAGTCCAGCCCCAGACCCGAGGACGGCTCACGCTGTCGATGATCGTAAGGAACGAGAGCAGCCGCTATTTGCGCCAGGCGCTGGAGCAGCATCGCCAGTATATTGATGACGCGGTCATTATTGACGATGGCAGCACGGATGACACAGCTGAGGTGTGCCTGCAGGTGTTGGAAGGCATTCCGGTTAAACTGATCCGTAACGAGGTGTCGCGTTTCAGCAATGAAATTACGCTGCGGAAGCAGCAGTGGGAAGAGACGTTGACTGTAAATCCGGAGTGGATACTGAATCTAGACGCGGATGAATGGTTCGAGCAAAGCTTCGTTCAGGAGCTCGATTCGCTGCTGCAAAGCCGGTCTACGAATGTATTTTGCTTCCGGCTATACGATTTCTGGAGCCTTCATTCGTATCGATCGGATGCGATCTGGCAGGCACATGAAAGCTATCGTCCTTTTTTGCTCCGCTATGACCCAGCATTTGATTATAAGTGGAAAAATACACCGCAGCATTGCGGGCGTTTTCCCGCTAATATTTTGGAGCTGCCTCATCAGCTGTCGGGCATTCGCCTTAAGCATTATGGCTGGGCGAAAGAAGAGCATCGGCGGGAGAAGCTCCACCGTTACCAGCTGCTTGACCCCGATGCCAAGTATGGCTGGAAGGAGCAATACCTGTCCATTTTGGATAATAATCCACAGCTCGTGGAGTGGCAGGAATAACAGGCACCAGCATGAAAAAAAGCATCTCTGCTCATCAGGAATGATGAGTGGAGATGCTTTAATCTTCTTATCGGATTTACGTATAATAAATGGCTTAACGCAAAATTCGGCCAATAATGCCGCCGAGCCCGCCTTCGTTATTGTTATTGCTTGGAGCACCGCCGTTATTGCCAACGTTGCCAGCGTTACCAGCATTGCCGCCGTTGCCGCCAAAAGTGTTTTGGAAGGCGCTGCTTTGCTCTTGCGGCTGGTAACGGTTGTCATCAATGCCGAATTTCACGCCGCTTTGGCGCTCGAAAGGCTGAATGATAACGATTTGCCCAGGCTCATTGAACTCATACATATACGATTCGCCAGAGGTTTGTCCGATAAGGGTTTTCCAGTTCACATCAAGCTTCACTTTAGGTGAAGGGCCTGTCCAGGCAACAATCGCATCGGGATCGACGCGGCATGGAGCTTGCAGAACGAGCGGGTTGCCGTTCGTTTTCACTGCGACTTGAGCGCCTTGTCCGTTATAGGAGAGCTTGGAGGTGAAAAGTCCGCGTTGGGAAATGACACCGGAGCCGATGATCGTAACGCCGTAGTGGCAAGTTTCTGTAAACGCCAGCAGGTCTTCACTTTCAACACTGACGTGCTGCCAAGGGCCGCCCTGCTCCAAATTAATGATGGTCACATGCGTGTTCTGGTCAGCAAGATAGACGGAGCCTTGGCCTTCGACTTCCATAATTTCAAGGTTTTCGCCTGTAATGCGGCGCATACCGTGGTTTAATACTTGTCCAACAATGTTGCCGGAGTTTGTGCCAAGCAAGCGCTTGGAATATTTAAATTTGCCGTTGTAAGCCTGATCAGCGACCATGGAGCCTTTTTTAGCGAAAAACTTGCCTTGGCCTTCAGCTTTCAGAAACAGCTCGCGTTCCACTTGAAATTGAAATGGCATATGAGTTGACCTCCAGTTAGATGTGTAGTGAATTACATAGCGCCATAATGTGCGCAAATGCCAGTGAGATCAAGCGTAAGGCCTGTACCTACCGCATTGAACTTCCACTCGTTGTTGTGGCGGTATACTTCTCCCGCGAGCAAGGAAATGGAAGTGGAATAGTCCTCGGACAGGTCGAAGCGGCAAATTTCAGCGCCGTTCGCCTGGTTGACGATCCGAATGTAGGCGTTGCCGATTTGGCCAAAGTTTTGATTTTTGCGAACAGCGTCGTCAATCGTCACGGTAAATACGATTTTCTGAATGTCAGGAGACACGCGGGACAGTTGGATTTCTGCCGACTCATCGTCGCCGCTACCTTGTCCAGTCCGGTTGTCGCCGTTATAGCGAATCGCTCCGTCTGGGCTGTTCAAGTTATTATAAAAAATGATATGGCCGTTGGAAGGAAGCTTCTCCGCTTGGTTCAGCAGGAAAATTTCAACATCGAGGTCATAATTTTGGCCTTGCAAGCGATTCGTATCCCAACCGAGTCCAACCTTTAAATGGTCGAGTCCGGGGTTGTTTTTCGTCAAATCGAGCTTCTGTCCCTTGGACAATACAAGTCCGCCTCCGAAGCCGCCACCTTGAGGAGCAGGTGCTGCACCAAAGGAGTTAGCGTTGCCCGCATTCGGGAATCCGCCTTGCTGAGTACCGCCTTGGATGCCGCCCTGTTGAATGCCGCCTTGTTGGATGCCGCCTTGCTGAATACCGCCCTGTTGAATGCCACCCTGCTGGATACCGCCTTGGATACCGCCCTGAATGCCGCCTTGTCCACCAAAATTGTTGCCGCCGTTTGAATTCGATCCAATACCCATTTGTATTGCCTCCTCAAATATGAAATAAAAGAACCATCTGCCTCGACAGTTATTCACCTTAAAGCTCTTAACAGGCCAGAATGGTGGAATTTGTCGATTCTGTGTAAGAATATGAAACTATTTGTAGTATAGCAGATTGTGATTGTAGTTGTTAATGGTTAATGGTGTTACAGTTCCTGCTGCAGCAGGGATGTCTGATTAGATACGGCGAAGCGAAAGCTTGGTTGCATTTTTAAAAATATAGGAAAGTATAGGATTTCCCGATCCTTTCTCTATATTTCTCGGAATGAAACGTGCTGTGCCGCCAAAGGACGGCGACAGCCGTTTCACCTTAAATTAAAGAAACATAACAAAATAGAAGACAAAAGAGAACTATAAAAACAAATTGAATCTCCTATTTTTTTCAAGTGGTTCCTCTATAATGATGTGAAGCGCTTTCAAAACACTTTAAAAAATAGGAGGATCGCATGAATAAAAAACGCAAATGGATCGCGGCCATCATGGCCCCAGCTATCGTTGTTTCGATGTTCTCTTCTGCTGCTTTCGCTCAATCAGGGGCGGCAACTAACGCGTTTGCTCCCGATATACAGGGACATTGGGCGAAAGCTGCTATAGAGAAATGGAGTGCGCAGGGAATTGTAAGCGGTTACTCGGACGGGACCTTCCATCCGAATGGCAGCATGACCCGGGCGGAATTTGTCACGGTCATTAATCGGCTGTTCGGTTTATCGGCTTTGTCTGCTTCAGCCTTTAGCGATGTGCCGGAGACAGCTTGGTATGCGGGCGAGCTTAGCAAAGCGCGGGCTGCGGGCTATTATGACGGGTTCCCGGGTAATGAGGCAAGGGCGGAGCAGCCGATAACGAGGCAGGATGCAGTAACGCTGCTGGCGCGTATTTTCGAGCTGAAAGCGGCGGACGATGCAGCGTACGCGGGGTCCTTCAAGGATAGCGGCCAAATTTCCAGCTATGCGAAAAAGGCGATCAACGCGCTGCAAGGTGTTGTCAGCGGCTACGAAAATGGCGCTTTCCAGCCCGCAGGCAAAATCTCTCGTGCAGAGGTCATAACCTTGGTGGACAAACTGGTGGCCGAGCTGTATGCCAAGTCAGGGGAATATACAGCGGCGCAAGCGATTTCGGGCCATGCGATCATTAATCATGCTGGCATTACGCTCAAAGATGCCCAAATTGCCGGCAACCTTTATTTGACCGCAGGCATTGGGGACGGCGAAGCAGTAGTCGATCATGCCAGCGTGAAAGGAACGACGTTTATTGCAGGTGGCGGCGAGCATACCGTTATCTTTCACGATTCAACGCTGGCAGGCGTAGAAATTAACCGCAAGGATGGCAAGGTGCATGTCGAGGCAGACGGAGACACCAAAATCAATAGCATCGTGGCTAACAGCAAGGCTATTCTGGAGCTGGGAGACAACGCGGAGGCAGACAGCATCGTGCTGAATCAGCCTACGGAGCTGATCACCGGCCCAGGTACAACGATCGGGAGGCTGACGGTGCAGGCCGATTCCGTCACTATTAATGGCCAGCCAATAGCCAAAGGCAGCTATACGTTGAAAAATGGCACGCTGACGCCAGTTGGCACCGGCACGATGCCAGGAACAGGAGCATCCTCGGGCAGCAGTGGTGGCAGCAACAACGGCGGCGGAAACGGCGGAAATACGGAGCCGACGGTGAACTTTGTCGATCAGCATGCAACGGCTGAGACCAAATCACTGTTCGCCTATTTGAACGGCGTGCGCGGTCATGAAATTTTATTCGGCCATCAGCATGCAACGGACGAAGGTGTGACATTGACCGGGGCAGACGGCTCGCAATCCGAGGTGAAAAATTCGGTTGGCGATTACCCTGCCGTGTTCGGCTGGGATACGCTAAGCCTGGAAGGCAAAGAGAAGCCGGGTGTGCCGAACAATATCGAGCAAAGTCGGATCAATCTCACTGCATCGGTCAAGAATGCCCACGATCTCGGCGGCATTGTGACGCTCAGCACCCATTTTCCGAACTTTGTGACCGGCGGCAGCTTTAATGATACGTCAGGCAATGTAGTTGCTCATATTTTGCCGGGCGGCGACAAGCATGCGGAGTTTAATGCTTTTTTAGACACCATTGCGAATTTCGCAAATAATGTGAAGGATGATGATGGCAAGCTCATTCCAATTCTGTTCCGTCCTTTCCATGAGCAAAACGGCGGCTGGTTCTGGTGGGGCGCGAAAACGACGACCACAAGCGAATACAAGGAGATTTTCCGCTATACGGTTGAATACCTGCGCGATAAGAAGGACGTGCGCAACTTCCTGTATGTTTTCTCGCCAAATGGCTCGTTCGGCGGCGCGGAAAGCACTTATTTGACGACGTACCCGGGCGACGATTATGTCGATATATTGGGGATGGACCAATACGATAACAAGGAGAATGCGGGTTCGCAGGGATTTTTGAACGGACTGGTTACGGATCTGGGCATGATCTCAAGGCTGGCGGACAGCAAGGGGAAAATTGCGACGTTTTCCGAATTCGGCTACAGCCCGGAGGGGATGAAGACGACCGGGAACAATAATACAACCTGGTTTACCGATTTGCTGAGTGCAATCAAGTCCGATGAGGACGCTTCACGCATTGCCTATATGCAGACATGGGCGAACTTTGGCCTTGGCAACAATTTGTATGTGCCTTATAAAAATGCGCCAAACGGGCTCGGCGATCATGAGCTGTTGCCTGATTTTATTAACTTCTATAATGATTCGTTTACGACTTTCCGCAATGAGGTGCAGGGCGTATATGGCCATACGGTCGTGACAGCGCCAGAGCAGCCGTTCATGCATATTGCAACGCCTACGGATAACAGCATTGTCGGCAGCTCCGTCACGATTCGCGCACGGGCGCTGGAAATTACCCCAACGAAGGTCGTCTATACGGTACAGGGTTCGGATACAGAATATCCGATGACGCTTGATAGCGACGGATTTTTCTATACGGCGAATTGGTCTCCGGCAGCGGGCTTAAATGGCAAAACGGCGGTGCTGAACGTCAAAGCATATGTTGGCAATCAGGTTGCGCTAACGCAATCTGCGACGGTATCGGTACAGGCAAGCGAGATTTTGATGAAAACGTACACCTTTGACCAAGATACAGAAGGCGTCGTTAAAAATGGCGATCCGGGCACTTATCCGGAAACGATGGCGCTGACCGTGGGGCATGATGTTTTGGACGGCAACGGCGTATTGAAGCTGGATGCCCAGCATGCAGCAGCAGCGGATACGTGGCAGGAATTCAAGCTTGCGCTTCCAGTGCTGGACAGCGGAAATGCACTGGCCGATGTGAAGCGCATCAAGCTGGACGCTTTTATTCCGCTGAATGCGGGAGATGCGGAGGCGACGATTAGCAGCATGGCGATGCTGCCGCCGGATTGGGATACGAAATATGGGATGACGACGACCAAAATCAAGCTGTCCGAGCTTCCGCAGGTGACCGTAGGCAGCACGGTATATGCGAAATTTTCGCCAGTTATTGATTTGAATGATGCGGCAAAATCAGCAGCGGCGACGGGGCTTGTCCTTTCCTTGGTAGGCAGCGGATTAGAAGGCGATTTTTCAATCTGCGTCGATAATCTAAGCTTGTACAGCACGTTTGCTGAAGCGGAGAAGGACCCGGCTGTAGTGGACAACTTCGAGACGTATCAAGGCAGCGATGCCGCTCTGGCAGCGAAGTTCATCCATGCGGGCGGCGATGCGACAGCTGTAGCGCTGGACGGCGTGCATAAAAGCTCGGGCAACTATGGGATGAAACTGGACTATACGCTGGGCACTTCCGGCTATGCGGGCATTACGAAAGTGCTGGGTGGAGTAGACTGGTCCACGTTCAACCATTTGAAATTTTGGATGGTGCCGGACGGCAGCAACCAGAAGCTCGTGATTCAGTTGCGTGTGGATGGCGTTTCCTACGAAGCATATCCATCGCTTGCAGGTACAACCGGGCAATGGGTCAGCCTTCACTTTAATGCGTTTACCGTTGCTCCTTGGGATACAGGAAATACGGGCAAAAAGATCAACAAGGTCAGCTTGAAAAATGTACAGGAGTTTTCCATTTACGTGAATGCCACTAATGGAGCAACCCTTAATAGCACGCTTTATTTCGATGATATTGAAGCGATAAATGATGGAACAGGCGGCGTGCCAAATGGCGGCTCCGGTTCGGGAAGCTCGCCAGCGGAGCCAGGCACGCTTTATGGATTCGAAACGGATACGGCTGGCTGGACGGTAAGCTCGAATGAGGCGCAGGCCACAGATGCCGCGACTACAGCGGATGAGAAGACAGAGGGCGACCATTCGCTGACGTCTACCTTCTCGCTAGCAAGCCCGGCGGGCTTTGAGCTGACGAAGGTTGCTGCAGCGGACCTGTCCGCCTCTACATCACTCAGCGTCAAGGTGAAGCTGTCGCAAGGAACTGCTAATGCCCGCCTATATATTAAGACAGGGAGCACATGGGAGTGGCATGATAGCGGAATGGGCGTTATCGTCGATTCCAGCGGATTTAAGACGCTGACGCTTCCGCTCACCGGTGTAACGGGACTAGAAAGCGTGCAGGCAATCGGCGTGAAGATCGAGCCGACAGCGGGACAGACGGGCACAGCAGCTGTCTATGTAGATGATGTGTATGTGGAAGGAAGCGGGGGTCCGGGAACTGCTGGTCCCACTTACGATTTTGAAAGCGGAGCAGAGGGTTGGGCCATTAATACCGATGCGGATAATGCCTACAATACGGCAAATGCCCGTGATATAGCAGTGTCGACTGATGCAGCATCATCAGGAAACAGCTCGCTGAAGGCGGCTTTTGATTTGAACGGCGGCAATTTCCAGCTTAGACGGGTCGGTGTGCTGAACTTGGGTACAGCAAGTACGCTGTCCGCCAAGTTTAAAGTGGCAGCGGATGGGAATGCAGCGCTTTCGGGCGCTGTATCCGTCAAGCTGTTCTTGCAAACGGGAGGTGACTGGAGCTGGTTCGCGCCGAATGAAACGGTTTCCTATAGCGGCGATGGATTCGTGACGGTAAGCTACGATTTGTCAGGCGTCGCGGATAAAAGCAATGTTCAGGCGCTAGGCATTCAAGTGTTTGCACCAAGTGCCTCGACAGGTGCAGCAACGATTTATTTGGATGAGATTAAGGTGCAATAAATGAATAATCGAATGTAATAGCAAAGAAGGGAGGCCCCGCATAAGGGCCTCCCTTCTCTATTGATATGCCGTATCTCTGCATACGTGGGACTCGACTATTTTTAAATGCATGCTAGCCCTCTGGAGTGCGAAACGAATCCAAATAATTGTGAATGTCTGCTTCGGGTGTCTTCAGCAAGCCCTTGAGCATCGATTGAATGGAGCGCAGCGACTCCACCTTGTCATCAATCTCGACTATTTTGCTGCGCACATACTCTTTTAAGGCTTCAGCGTCCATATCACGGCCTAGCAGATGCAGCACTTCCTGAATCTCCTTAAGGGAGTAGCCGAGCGACTTGGTGTCCTTAATGAATTTGATTTTGACCAAATAATCGTCCGAGTACAAACGGTATCCACCTTGGCTTCGGCGGGGGGCCGGAAGGATGCCGCTTTCCTCGTAGTAGCGAATCGTTGCCATGCTGAGACCCGTTTTTTTGGCAAGCTCGCCGCGTGTCATTCCTTCCATGAGCATTCCCCTTCTTGCTGTTGTCCGTGTGTTTATTGGGCAGCAGCTTTTTTCGTATAGTTATTGTCGAACACAACCTCAGGATAGTCCGGCGATGGCCCAGCCAGCAGCGGCTGCGATTCATTTTTCAAATATTGATTGAAAAAGGCCGTGATATAAGAACGGGTAATGTCTACGATGTGATCGGGGTCAACTCCCTTGGCGAACAGCTTAGGCGACAGCAGCGCGATATCGGTAAAGCTCTGATGGATAAAGGGTTCAACGGTCATATAATAAGTGTCATTGGTGCTTTTCGTCATGACCGAATCCAAATCGGAAGCGAACTCATCGAAATAGACATAGGATTTCTCCTTCGTCGCTGGATCAAGGCTTTTGGCTGTGTCGCCTGTCATCAAATACATGAACGGCTGCTTCAAGCCATTATGGGCTACATCGCCCCAAAATCCGCCTTCTAAACTAACCCCCGCCTTAAAACGGCTGTCCTGTGCCAGCGTCTCCGCAGTAGTCGCCCCGCCATAGGAGTGGCCGAAAATGCCAACGCGGCTTAGATCCAGCTTGCCCTCCAGCTTATGATCAGGGTCATCCTGATTCCATGCCGTCAACGTGTCGAGCACAAAACTCGTATCAGCTACACGGATAGCGACTTCTTTGATATTGTTGTCGTAAAGCTCTGCTGAAGTTGGAAATTCGGGCTCAGCTTCGTATAAAATCGAACGGCCATCCGGAAAATCAACCTTCGCTGATGTATAAGGATGATCCATGCCTACGACGATATAGCCATTGCTTACGAGTTCCTCAATTGCCGTCATGCTTTGGAAGCGGGTCGAGCGAATGCCAGGAGAAAACAGGACAACCGGATAGCTCGCTTCAGCAGAGGATAGCTCGGCCCCTTCTACGACATGCGTCGGAATGTTAACCACATGGCTGAAAATTTGCTTCGGTATGCCGAATACGAGGCTGACCGCTTCCCCAATTTCCGAAGGGTAATGCTCAGTCGATGCGCCTTCGGTATTATTTTTATCTACCGGATACCATATATTGATCATCAGCTCGCGCTTGTCATTCGGGTCGTCACTGTGCGTTTCAGCGCGGGACTCATCCGTCAGTTGCCGTGCGATGGTGCCAATGCCATAGCTGCCGTTAGGTTCAGGCATTGTGAAAATCGGCAGCAGCGTGCTCGCATATCCAGAAAATCCGCTAAGTGCGATGACGATAAGGGAGAGCAGACTTTTTTTAATAATAGCTTTGGAACGGATAGAATTGTCATAGGGCTTCAGCAGCCGGCGGACTAAGGCCATAATCAAAACGAAAGCTACAGCGTAAGCAGCAACCATCTGGATGCGGAAATGATCGATTACTCCATGCAAGAGCACAGCCAGTACAACCGCTCCAAGCATCCCGGCATCGAGCCGCTTCGATTTTCTTGCGAATAACAAGCCTCCCGCTGCCGCTAAAATAACCAGAATGACAATGACCTCTAATATTTTCATTATACAGTACCTCCATTTATTTCTGTATTCTCCGTCCAGCAGGCCGGAAATCTTGTATAAACAGAGTATAAAGATTGAAGTATACCTCAAGGTCAAGGTATTATTTTTGAATGCCCTCTTCTGCCGAAAAAGTCTCCCCTTATGAATGTGAACCTACATACCGAGAGGCAGAGTTGTCCTTTTCGTTTTGAGAGTTTACTTCCAGCACAGAGCTAGTCTTGGCGGACACAGTAGCAGCTATTTTATCAGAATGATGGGTTAAGGCACAGGCCGCGGACACAGTAGCCGTTAATATGCTGCAAATGGCCATTTTGACGGGATCATGCGGTTGATAACGAATTTCCTGTCCGCTTACGACCCGAAATCGGTTCAAAATCCAGAATAGCGGAACCCCTGTCCTCACCATTTAGAGAAAAAAGAGCGAACCTAGCAAGCATTGTGCTACTATATTGGCAAATCAAGCACGATGTTTGACAGAAAAGGGGACTAGCTGTGTTTTACTCATTAAAAAGCCGACTAATTGCTGTTTTTATTTTGCTGTTCGTCCTTTCTTTTGGCGCTATGTCTTATATATTATTTAATGAATCACGCTCTATTATCCGCTCTTATATCGAATCCTCGGCACTGGAGAAAATGGAGGAGTACGGCGCTTACGTCGATATGGTCCAGATGCAGATCTACGATCTGGCCTCGCTCGTGTTCAATAGCGATACGACGAAAAACTGGGACGGGGCCATGACAGACCCGAAGCTTGTGGCGGGCGAGAAAATGCTGGCGAATATTAAGCTCAGCAGCTTTCTCACGCAGGCGATGAACAGCTATACGAGCGTATCGCGGGTGACCTTTTACCGCGCCGATGGCACGTGGATCAGCAGCGACAATCAGGTCGTGTCCGATCCGGGTCTGCTTGAGCAGCAGTGGTACAGCGATTTTAAAGCATCGGGAACCCACTGGGTGGCCAGCCATATTGACCCGGTCGAGGCACGATACAATAACACGCATCCGGTTGTCAGCATGCTCATGCCAATCGGAACGTTTGAACCAAGCCGTGCCCGAACGGTGATGAAAATCAATGTGAGCAGCGACTATTTTCAGCAGCCGCTCAATCGGATTCACCTTGGTGAAAGCGGTACCATTTATTTGCTGGATCAAGGCGGCCAGCTGCTGCTTTCCCCGCCTGAAGCCGGGGCACAGGCCGACATGCAGGCTGCTATGGAGAAAATCCGCGGAGATATGCGCAAACAAGGCGTTATTTATATGGATTCGGATAAAGGGAAAACCGATATTGTCGTATTTAAAAAGCTGCAAAGAACGGGATGGATACTTGTCGGCTTCGTATCGGAACAAGACTTGTATGCAAAGCTGTTCCAATTGCGCAGCAGCATTATTTTATTCGCCTCCATATTGCTCGTATTATCCGTCTTTCTAGCCATATGGCTGTCGCAGAGCATCTCCAATCCGCTATCCCGCCTCATATCCGCTATGCGCCATGTTCAGCGGGGCGATTTCAATCAGGCGGAGCTGCGTCTTCCGCCAGAAATCAGCATTCGCAACGAAGTAGGTTTTGCGACGGTAACCTTCCGCAATATGGTGCGCCAGCTCCGGCAGCATATCAAAAACGAATTTGAGCTGAAGCTGCTGCGCCAGCAAGCGGAATACAAGGCGCTGCTGATGCAGATCAATCCGCATTTTTTGTTCAATACGCTGGAGCTGATGAGCAGCCTCGCCATGCAGAAGCGCACCGACGATACGGTGCAGGTCATCGAGTCGCTCGGCAAAATGATGCGATTCTCGCTGCGAATGAGCGACGATGTGGTGCCGCTGCGCGAAGAACTGAAATACGTGAAGGATTACGTGGAGATTTTGCAAATCCGCTTTGGCGAACGGCTGAGCTTGACGTTGAAGGAAGAAGGCGAGCTTGCGCATCTGACGATTATTAAGTTTATTTTGCAGCCGCTAATCGAAAATGCCGTCAAATACAGCTTTCAGCATCAGCCGGAAGCCTGGGTGGAAATTGTGGTCAGCAGGAGTGAGGGGCGCATCGTTCTGAGCATTGCGGACAATGGCCAGGGCATTCCTGACGACATGAAGCGCCAGCTTGCGGAACGCTCGGCCGCTGCTCGAATGGACATGCTGTTGAATAGCCGAGATAGTCAAATTGGCCTCAGCAACGTCATTGCAAGGTGCAGGCTGTATTACGGCGAGCTGTTTGAGATCCAGATTAAAGATAGCGGCTGGGGCGGTGCGCTAATCGTACTGGCGCTGCCTATACAGGAGGAGGGTAAGCATGTATAAGGTGCTGATTGTGGACGATGAACCGGAAATCCGGCTGGGGCTGCGGCTCAAGGTAGATTGGGAGGAACTGGGCCTATGTATTGCGGGCGAGGCGGCGAATGGCATGGAGGCGCTGGAGCAGCTGGAGCGCGATGCTTTCGATGTTGTTATGACAGATATGAATATGCCCGTGATGGACGGATTGTCTTTTTTGGACGATTGCCGCAGGCTGTACCCTGAAATCCGGCTGATCATCCTTACAGGCTATGAGGATTTTAGTTATGCGCATGCGGCTGTCCGCCATCAGGCACGCCATTATTTGCTCAAGCCGGTTGCGCGGGATGAGCTGACGGAGGCGCTGCTGAAGGTCAGAGGGGAGCTCGATAGGGAGCAGGAGAGCCATCGGCAGTCAGAGGATATGAAATGGCGTCTGACCCAGTATTATCGGGAAATGAAGGAGCATTTTCTGCGCTATCTCATCCGGGGCGAAGCAGGGCGTGAGGAAGCGCTATTGGAGCGGGCAAAGCTGTTTCAGCTGGAGGAATGGGGAGAGCGGACGGTCAGATTTATAACAGCAGGATTAGAGCAGCGTGGGCAGCAGTTGAATCAGCCGGATCAGCTGATTCAGGCGGGGCAGGCTGGACACAAGAGTCAGAAGGTTCAGCCGAATCAAGCGGAGCAGGTTGGATTGAAGAGTCAGAAGGAACAGATGAACCAGACAGACCCAGCCGAACGGAAAGGCCAGACGGACCAGTCAGACCAAGCAGACCAGTCAGACCAGACTGGCCAAACGGATCAGATAGATTGGCAGCCGAACCGTAGGCCTGAGCAATTCAGCCTGCCGTTCGAATTAATTTGCCGGGAACTGGCGGATGGCTCCACTAGCTCGGTGCAAGTCGTTCGAGACGAGCATTATCACGGCCTAATGCATATTGCTTTGCTGGATGGAGAGGAGAAGTCAGCGGAATTTGAGCAGAAGCTGCGCGATATGGTGTACGGGCATCTCGGATTCGTGCCCTCCATCGGCATAGGAAATGCTGTTAAAGGCTTTAAGCAGTGGAAGGAGGGCTGCATGTCCTCGCTCGTCGCCTGGAATTTGGCGGAGGCGCAAGCTCGCCAAGGCGAACGGGCAGCGGAGGAGCCGTTTCTGCTTCCGAAGGAGACGGTCGGTTTGATCCGGCGGCTGCTGGAACGGGGAGAAATGGAGCAGCTCGTCAAAATGATAGAGCGCGAGCTGAAGGAGGCGCTTAGCGTATCGCGCATCCGGTTCGTGAAGGCGATTTTTCAGTTTAACCTCGTCTTGGAGGCGCAGGCGCATGAAGCGCATGTGCCGTTAACGGGCGGCGAGCAGCTTTGGCTGCGTCCGGAAATGGCGCTCAACCTAAGCACAGCGGAGAAAGCCTGCCAATTTTTGATGAAGCTTGCCTCGTCTATTCATGACAAGCTGCAAGGGGCGGAAGAGGGCGCTGTTGATACGGTTCTGGAGGCTTCCAGGCAATATATCGCAGAAAACTACATGTATGACTTGAATTTGACGATGCTTGCTGAACGATTCAATTATAATTCGTCCTACTTCTCGGAGCTGTTTAAAGCGAAGTCGGGAAAAACGTTTATTCATTATTTGACTGACGTCCGCATGGGGCATGCGACCCGGCTGCTGGAGGAAACGGGGCTCAGCCTATGGGATATTTCCGAGCTGTCCGGCTTTTCCAATGCGAGCTATTTCAGCTCCAAGTTTAAAAGAATGTATGGCCTGACACCGTCCGAATTTCGCCAGCGCCTATCTGAAAAAAGTGATAACGAACTCCCGAAGAAATGATATGTTGCCGAATCCTATTCCTGCGTATGATTGGTGTACGAGTGCAGCTTGCTTGCGTACATCAATCATTAGGAGGGATTTTTGCCATGGGCGTTTCCCGCAAAACACTGGCCCGCGAGCAGAACCAAACCGCTTATTTGTTTCTGCTGCCGTGGCTGATTGGCTTTTTCTGCATGACGGCTGGACCGATGCTTGGCTCGCTGTACCTGTCCATGACCAAGTACAATTTGCTGTCTCCGCCATCATGGATTGGGATGGATAACTACGTACAAATTTTTACGAATGACAGCACGTTTATGGGCTCTTTATGGCTAACCTTCAAGTATGTATTCATTTCCGTGCCGCTCAGGCTGGCTTTTGCACTGCTTGTAGCAGTGGCGCTCAATAAGGGCATACGGGCACTGGGCATTTACCGGACGATATATTATATCCCGTCCTTGCTTGGCGGCAGCGTTGCCATTGCTATCGTATGGCGGCAAATATTTGACGGTACTGGTGCTGTAAACAAGGCGCTCGCTTGGCTCGGCATTAAAGGCCCATCCTGGATTGCCCATCCAGATTATATTGTATATACGATTGTTACGCTGTCGGTATGGCAGTTCGGCTCGGCGATGGTCATTTTTCTAGCGGGGCTAAAGCAAATTCCCGCTGATCTTTACGAAGCATCCCAGGTGGACGGGGCGAGGAAGTGGAATCAGTTCGTCAGCATTACGCTGCCGATTTTGACGCCGGTTATTTTTTTCAACCTCATTATGAGCGTCATTCATTCGTTTCAGGCGTTTACACCGGCTTTCGTCATCGGTGACGGCCGCGGCGGCCCGCTTGATGCGACGATGTTTTATACGCTGTATTTGTATTTGAAGGGCTTCTCCTTCTTCGATATGGGCTACGCCTCGGCGCTCGCCTGGATTATGCTGCTCATTATTGGAGCGTTGACGGCGATTATATTCGTGACCTCAAAATACTGGGTGTTTTATGGAGACAACAAGGACGGGAGGTAAGGGCAAAGGATGACAAACCGCATGAAATATGGGCAAGTACTGAGGCATGTGCCGATCATCGTCATGGGCCTGCTGATGATCTATCCCGTTCTATGGCTGATCAGCAGCTCCTTCAAGCCGAACCAGCTGATCTTTTCCGATCCGGGCATCTGGCCAAGCTCGTTTACGCTGGAAAATTACGTGAATGGCTGGCGCGGCTTCCAAGGCATCAGCTTCAGCCGTTTTTTCGCCAACTCCTTCGCAATATCGCTCACGAGCGTGCTTGGAAATGCTATTACCTGTTCGCTTGCTGCTTTTGCTTTTGCTAGATTAACCTTTAAGTTCAGCAAGCTATGGTTTTCGCTGATGCTGGTTACGATTATGCTGCCCTATCATGTTACGCTGGTACCGCAATATGTCATTTTCAACGAGCTGCATTGGATTAATACGTATTACCCGCTGGTGCTGCCAAAATGGCTGGCGACGGATTCGTTTTTTATTTTGCTCATGGTCCAGTTTATCCGGGGCATTCCACGCGAGCTTGACGAAAGCGCGACGATTGACGGATGCAGCCAAAAACAAATTTATTTCCGCATTATTCTTCCGCTGCTCGTCCCGGCGCTGATTACGACGGCCATCTTTACGTTTATATGGACATGGGATGATTTTTTCAGCCAAATGATTTATTTGAGCGATATTCGGCTGTTCACGGTGCAACTGGGCATTCGGGCGCTGTTCGACCCATCGGGCTCCTCGGATTGGGGTGCGCTGCTCGCAATGTCTGCGCTGTCGCTGCTTCCCATTACGGCGGTTTTCCTGACGTTCCAGCGTTATTTTCTGGAGGGGATTGCAACGACAGGCTTGAAATAGCGGCCTCATGGCTAGCAATCGGCGAGTCAGCGATATGGCAATAACGCGATCCGAAAAAATTGCAAATGAACTGCCGAAATAATGAAAGGCGCTGAGGCTAAGGTTTAAAGTAAGATGGCGTTGTAAGCGTTTTACTCAAACAAAATTAACGAAAATGGGGGAGATTGGCATGAAGCGGCGTATTCTATTTTCAATGCTGGCAGCATTAATGGTAATTGTAACGGCATGCTCGGGAGGTACGGGAGCAGGAGGAGCAGCATCTGGCAATAATGGAGAGGGCAATGGTGCAAGCGCTGGCAGCGGCAGTACAGGCCAGGAGCAGGTAGAGCTGCGCATTATGTGGTGGGGAGACCAAGGGCGGGCTGACCGAACAAATCAGGTGCTGGAGCTATTCCAGAAAAAAAATCCAAGCATTAAGGTACAGGGCGAGTTCGCGCCTTCATCCGGTTATTTTGACAAGCTGAATACCCAGCTCGCATCGGGTACGCCGGCGGATGTTTTTTTCCTCGGCGGCAACGTTGTCGATTATGCCAATAAAGGGGTTTTGCTGGAGCTTGACCCGTATGTAGGCAAAGAGCTCGATTTGACGGATATGGATGAGTCGATGGTGGAGTATGGTACGCTGGGAGGCAAGCTGCTGCATATATCTGCTGGCGCGAATGCGAGAGGCATCCTGATTAATACGAAGCTGTTCGAGAAAGCAGGCATTGCGGTGCCTCAGGATGGATGGAGCTGGGACGACTACGCCGCCATTAGCAAGGAGCTGTCTGAAAAGCTGGGCGACGGCGTATATGGCACCTATAATTTTACGGTAGATGGCATGGATATTGCGCTTAAGCAAAATGGCGCGCAGCTTTACAACATGGCAGAAGGCAAGCCAGGCTTTACAGAAGAGCAGGCGCTGAGCTGGTTTAAATACTGGGAAGCGACAACGGCGGGAGGCGGCGTCGTGACGCCGGAGCTTGCCGTATCGAATCCGCCGAGCGATCCTAGCAAATCGTTAATCATCACGGGCAAGGTGGCGATGAGCCTTATACCATCCAACCAGTTTGCAGCGTATCAAGGGCTGACGGAGGATAAGCTCACGATGGTGCAGCTGCCTAGGGGGGCGAAGGGAACGGGTGTCGTATTCGAGTCGAGCCAAGGGCTGTCGGGCTATGCAAAAACAGAGCATCCGAAGGAAGTGGCGATGCTGATCAACTTCTTCATTAATGATCCAGAGGCAGCCAAGGTGCTCGGCAATGACCGCGGCGTTCCGGTTACGTCCAAAAATCGGGAGGCGCTGCAGGCCGAAGCGAGCGACGCGGACCGTATCGTTTATGATTATACGAGCCGCGTTTCGGAAGCGACAAAAACGGAGCCTTTCGCAGTCAGCTACAATCCTCCGGGCTTCGCGGAGTTTTCCAAGCTGGCGGAGACGACGGTTCAGGAAATCGGTTTTGGCCGTAAAAAGGTAGAGCAGGCAGTTGCCGATTTTTACAACGGCACGCTGCAAATTTTTGCGAAAAATCAATAGGCAATGAAGCTTATAGGCGGAGAAAAGGCAAAGGCGAAAGCAAAGAGAAATGCAAAGGTGAAGGCCGCGCTAACCTGCTAATTGGAATATAAATAGGTTCATTCGGGCTGCCGTCAGGCAGCCTGCTGTTGTCAGAGCCGATAAGGGCGGAGAAGGGGCTAAGGTCGGCATGCGAGTGTGCTCGCGTATTTTAACCTAGCAGGTGCCAATTGAAATCGTTCATTTTAGTAGAAAGCGGGGCGAAATTAATGGAAGAAAAACTGCTGGAACGGCTTAGGAGCAAGTCTGCAAAGCATATATGGGGGCAGGGGAGCAAAGCCTCCGATCAATCGTTAATAAGCGAGTGGGAAGCTGGCGGAGTAAAATTTGCTGCAGCCGAAGGGCGGCTGGAAGGCGTACATGAGGAGGCCATGCGCCGCTTGCTGGATTGCATCGTGCCGACGGGCGGCAATCCGAAGCCGATTTTGCATGAGGGCGGCGTCTACTTAGGCTGCTGGCTGGAAAGTACAGGGACGATAAACGCAGAGCTGTTGTCCCGGTTTATTCCATCTGTATCGGAGACAACGTATCTCTCCTTTGCCGCGTTTCAGCGGGAGGATGGCCTATTTCCGTACAAAATAACGGAGAATGGACCGTCTTACCGGCAAATTCAGCTGGTGACGCCGCTCGCCCGCAGCGTTTGGAACCATTATGCGCTGCATGGGCGGGACAAGGCTTTTTTACAAACGATGTATGACGCTATGTCTCGTTATGACGACTGGCTGGCGGCTCACCGCGATACGAGAGGGACGGGCTGTGTAGAAGCGTTCAGTACATTCGATACGGGCCATGATTTGTCGCCCCGCTTCTGGCATGTGCCGGATACGCCGCATTTGGGGGATGCGGCACATTGTCAGCCGGATTCTCCGATTTTGCCATTTTTGGCTCCAGACCTAACAGCTAATGTATATTGCCAGCGGCAGTATTTGGCGTTAATAGCGGAGGAGTTGGGGCTGCCCTCCGAGCAATGGAAGCGGAAGGCGGAGGCCTCGCTTGCAAGCCTGTTCGAATATTGCTTTGACGAAGCGGATCATTTCTTCTATGATCGCGACCGTCAAAATGAGCTGGTAAAGGTGCAGTCGGACGTGTTGCTGCGGGTTATGGCCTGCGAGGTGGGCGACCGCCGTTTTTTTGATACGATGCTAAGGCGCTATCTGCTCAATACGAGCAAGTTTTTTGCTAAATTTCCGTTTACGTCGATGGCGATGGATGATCCGCGTTTTGATCCGTTTTCCAGCTATAACAGCTGGGGCGGGCCGACTAACTTTCTTAGCATTATTCGCGCTGCCCATGCGTTCGAGAAGCATCAGCGTTATGTAGAGCTGACCTGGGTTATGTATCCGCTTGTGTCGGCAATGGCCAATATGACGCGGTTTTCACAAGCGCTTAGCCCATGGACGGGGGTGGAGGGCTATACGGAAACGTATTCGCCAGCGATACTGAGCGTGCTGGATTATGTAGAGCGATTATGTGGTATATTGCCTGCGCCAGATGGAACGCTGTGGTTTACGGGGCTGCTGCCTTATGCGATGGATCATGGCGATGAGCCGGCAGGCGGAAGCACAGCCTACAGCAGAACCGTGGATGGCTCGACGTTTGAGCTGCTCAATACTCGGGAGGAGTCTGTCATTTATTTAGATGGGAAGGAGCATATGCGTTTCCCGTTCGGCATTCGCGCCGTTACGGATCGAGCAGGCAGGCTGAGCCGCTTGATCGGCATGAGCGTTAGGACGATTAATGGAGTTGTCCACTACGATGGAGCGGAGCTCGCTTTGGAGATTAAGGGGAATGAACAGCTTCGTTATACAGAGGGGCGTTTAGAAAAAGAGCTGGATATTGGCATTGTTTATCCGGTCTATAGCTGAAGGAAAGCAGCAAAATCTAGTTGGCTCTCATTTAGCAGCATAGGCATTATTAAAAAGCTCCAACATACTCAGAGGCTGCTGCTTCGGCGGCAGCTTTGCTATGAAAACCGGATTTTTAATCAAAAAAGACGGTTTTTTTGCTATTATTTCACAAAAAACAACGTTAGTATCTATTTGAAAGCGTATTCAACTAATTGCCATAGCCATTAAACATAGAAGCAGGGAGGGATGATGGCCTCATAACGAACAGACAGCTTAGGATCGTACAGCAGGATGCGGTATTTTGTAAACGCTTACTTAATATTGAGGCTAAAAAACGGATACGCAGTTTACCCGCAAGTCGAACCTTGTTGCAATGAATGAACATTTCAATTGAGAAAATGGGGGGAATTTTTTTATATGTTAAGAAGTAAAAAAAGGCTAATGTTTCTGCTGCTTGCCGCAGCGGTTTTATGGACCACTATTTTGCAGGGGCTGCCGCTTGGATCGCAGACGGCCTACGCAAGCACAGTAGAACAGCTTGTGAAGAAATTCGACTTTGGCACAGCCTCAAGTCCTGTCAAGGAAGGCTTTATCGGCGTAAGCGAATCGCAGCTGTATACGGCTGAGGCTGGTTACGGGCTGAGCGCCGCGTTGGCATCCCGGAACCGCTCCGGCGGAGATGAGCTGACGAATGATTTTGTCCTCGGAACCTCGTTTTCGTTTTATGCGGATTTGCCTAATGGCGAATATGATGTCACCGTGTATTCGGGCGATTTACTGACGGGCACAAGCTCGACTAAAACAAATATTGCCTTGGAGGGAGTCGCTGCCGGAACGCTTTCTACACGTCAGGCGGTCGTTCATGGCACGTACCGGACCACGGTAAATGACGGGCAGCTGACGGTCGATATTTCGGCGACTACGGGCTACGCTTATTTGAACGGCATCGTCATTGAGCAGGTAGTAGCTACTGCTCCTGAGGCGCCGGGCGGGCTTGCCGTGACACGCGTGACGCCTCAGGATGTGACGCTCGCGTGGAATCCGGTTACCGGTGCGGCTCGTTACAAGCTCTATCGCTCAGAGGGCGCTGCCGCTCCTGTCCTTGCAGGTGAAACGGCAGCTGCCTCCTATGTGGATACGGCCGTTGCAGAAGGGAGCAGCTATAGCTACTTCGTCGCTGCCGTCAGTGCAGCTGGACTGGAGTCGGTCTTAAGCGCCCCTACCGCTGCGATAACGATACCGGCGCTTACGGCTCCAGCCGCGCCGAGCCAAGTCAGCATCAGCGCCGTGCAAGCTTCGGCGGTTGTGCTGGGCTGGACGGTTGTCGAGGGAGCGGAAGGCTATAAGGTGCTGCGTGCCGATGCGGCAGCAGGGCCGTTTGTAGAAATCGGCCAAACGACGGTTCCTGCCTATACGGATACGGGCGTCGACACGTCTGTGGCGCAATTTTACACTGTGAAAGCTACTAACGTGCACGGGGAATCGGAAGCTTCCGCAGTTGTGGAGAGCGCTGTCTATGTGCCGCCTACTACACTGCCGGAAGGCGATACCATTCGCTTCGATTTTGGATCGGGCGAGCTTGCTGACGGCTATGTCCGTGTAACAGCCGAGACCGCCTATACATCTGCGCTCAAATACGGCTTTACTGATATTTCGAATATCGGCTCAGGCAACCGTGGCACAGCTGATTCGCTGCGCTCGGATTTTGTTACACCGAATAATGGGGTTTTTAACGTCGATCTGCCTAATGGCGACTATACGATTTCACTCATTGCGGGTGATGCGACCGAAGCATCCGAAATCGCGATCAAGGCCGAAACCATTCAGAAGGTACAGCTGACTAGCAAAGCAGCTGGCCAATATCTGGAGATGGACTTTCAGCTGGCGCTTGTGGATGGGCAGCTCAATCTTGCATTTACGGGGTCCGCGCCCAAACTGAACGCGCTTGTCATCAAGAAACAGCAGGAGCGTCAGCCTGGAGAGCGGCAGGCCGTATATCTCGCGGGCGATTCTACCGTTCAGACCTATGATCCCTATTGGGAGCCACAGGCTGGCTGGGGCCAAATGCTGCCGCGCTTCTTCAGCAATGATGTTATTTTCAAAAATCATGCCATTGGCGGCCGCAGCTCCAAATCCTTTATTGTAGAGGGCCGTCTGGATGAAGTGCTGCGGACGATTCGTCCGGGGGACTATTTCCTTGTCCAATTCGGCCACAATGATGCGACGATTAGTGTTCCTGAGCGCTATGCTTCGCCAGCCGATTACAAAAACTATTTGAAAACCTACGTTAATGGTGCCAGACAGCGCGGCGCGACGCCGATTCTCGTAACGCCGATGGGCCGCCGTGATTTCAATGCGGACACAGGCATTTTTAATATTAGCTTTCCAGAGTATGTGCAGGCCATGAAAGAGGTAGCTGCCGAGCTGAATGTGGAGCTGGTTGACCTGAGTGCGCTCAGTATCGCCTACTACAACTCCATTGGCCCGCAAGCTTCCTTGTCTGTATTCCTTCATGTGGAGCCAGGCATTTATGGGGCCTTCCCGAATGGTTCTGCGGACAATACGCATTTCCAGGAATACGGGGCCATTCAAATCGCTCGTCTGCTGGCAGGCGGCATTGAACAGCTTCCGGTGCCGCTGGCGGATTTTGTCCGCGAAATTGCACAGCCTGATGCAGTGCCTAACGCGCCAGCTAATCTAGTTGCAGGAAGTGTCAGCAACGCCGGTGCTGTGCTGAAGTGGAACGCTTCGGACAACACCGATATTTATAAAATTTACCGCAAGCTGGCTTCCGAGCCTGATTCGGCTTACGCAATGATTGGCACAGCGACGGTGCCAACCCTGACCATCGGCGGAATGCTGGAAGGAAAGTCTTATAACGTGCGGGTAACGGCTGTTAATGGCCGCGGCGAATCGCTGCCATCCAGCGAAGTATCGATCACGACCAAATCGGCGCAGTACCGTTTTGATTTCGGTCCGGTAGGAGCACCCGTTGCTGCTGGGTACACCGAAGTTACGCGCAATGTGCTGTATACGCCTGAGCTCGGCTATGGGCTGACGAACAGCACAGGCATGATTGACCGCGACCGGGGGGCGGGAACGGACGACCTGAGACGCGATTTTGTGGCTTATTTCAATGCCAGCTATGAGTTCAAGGTCGATTTGCCGAACGGTTCCTATTCGGTCAAAACGTATACGGGCGATTGGATTGGCTCGACACGGACCAATGTCAATATTGAAGGGAAGGATTACGGCACGATTACGTCCGGCAAGGAGTCTATTGCCGAGCGGGTATTCAATCAGATTGCCGTGAAGGATGGTCAAATGAACCTCGTATTCAGCGGCCAAACGGCTCATTTGAATGGTCTGGAAATTACGCCGCTGCTGCTGGCACCGACAGGTCTAGCGCTGACGGAACTGGAGCTTGAGAACGAGCCTGTAACGGCTGCCCTGGCATGGAACGCTGTGGAAGGCGCATCGGCCTACCGCGTCTACCGTCAGGCTGCTGTAGCCGCTAGTGCAGAGCTTTTGACCGAGACGGCAGCGCGTAGCTTTGCCGATACGACAGCTGATGTCGGTCTGGATTATGTGTATACGGTGACAGCCGTTGACCATACGGGGCTTGAGTCGGTGGCCTCCAATGCGCTTGCTGTGTCGATGGTTGATCCAAATGTGCCAACGGCAGCCATTCCGACAGGCCTCACGCTTGTGGAAACGAATAAAAATGACCTGACATTCCGCTGGGATGCGGTCAGCAATGCGAAAGTGTTCTATATTTACCGGGCAACCAAGGTGGATGGCGATTACACGCTAATTGGCAAGTCTGCGGAAGCCGCCTATACGGACACAACGGTGCTGACGACGATTCCTTACTATTATAAGGTTGCATCTGTGAATGCGGGCGGCATTTCCGAGCTGTCCCAAAGCTTGGAGACGTCTGCCGTAACGACTTTGTATCGCAATATGGAGTATTTGGACCGTGCTCCGGTTGCGGTGAAGAAGGCTGAAGGCAACTACATTGGCTGGAGAATGCTTGGGCTTGATCCATCATCCATAGCCTTTAATGTGTACCGCGATGGCAGCAAAGTGAATGCGGAGCCGATAACAGGCAGCACGAACCTGCTCGATACGGAAGGAACAGACAGCTCCATTTATCAGGTGACGGCTGTTCTGAACGGCGTGGAGAAGCCGGCGACTGACGATTTCGGCGTGTGGACACAATCGTATTTGTCCATTCCGCTGCAAAAGCCAGCCGACGATTATACAAAGGATGGCCAGCCTTACACGTACAATGCGGGCGATGCGAGCGTTGGCGATCTTGACGGGGACGGCGAGCTGGAAATTGTACTCATGTGGACACCATCCAACAGCAAGGATAATTCGCAGGCAGGCTATACAGGCATCGTCTACTTGGATGCCTACAAAATGGACGGAACACGGCTGTGGCGCATTAATATGGGGCCAAATATCCGCTCCGGTGCCCATTATACGCAGTTCATGGTTTACGATCTTGATGGAGATGGACGCGCTGAAGTAACGATGAAAACAGCCGATGGAACGATTGACGGCCTGGGCCGAGTCATTGGCGATCCGAGTGCCGATCACCGCAATAGCAGCGGCTACGTGCTGCTGGGGCAGGAATTTTTGACCGTATTCAATGGTTTGACTGGCGGTGCACTGGATACCGTTGCCTATGATCCGCCGCGCGGCGATGTCGGCGCATGGGGCGATGCATATGGCAACCGAGTCGACCGGTTTCTTGCGGGCGTCGCCTATTTGGACGGTGAGCATCCGAGCGTTATTTTCAGCCGTGGCTACTATACAAGAACGGTGTTGGCTGCCTACAATTTCCGTGACGGAAAACTGACGCAGCAGTGGAAATTTGATTCAAATACCGAAGGCTACGGCTCTTATGCCGGGCAGGGCAACCACAACTTGTCGATTGGCGATGTAGACAACGATGGCAAGGATGAAATTACGTTTGGCGCGATGGCGATTGACGATGATGGCAAACCGCTATACAACACAGGGCTTGGTCATGGCGATGCTTTGCATTTTGGCGATTTGGACCCTACCCGTCCGGGACTGGAAGTGTTCGGCGTGCATGAGCATACGGATTCCAAGTATGGCATGGAGATGCGTGATGCGGCTATGGGAGAAATCCTTTGGGGCGTCTTCACCGGCATAGATACCGGACGCGGACTGTCAGCAGATATTGATCCCAACCATATTGGTGAAGAAATGTGGTCAGCAACGATTACGAATGAGCAGCACATTCCCATCACCGGGTTGTACAATGCACGCGGCGAGCTGATCACGACTAAAATCCCTTCCTCGACTAACTTTGGCGTATGGTGGGATGGCGATTTGCTGCGCGAGCTGCAGGATGGCAATCGGATCGACAAGTGGGATTATGTCAATGAAACGACGGTCAATCTGCTCACAGCGACTGGCGCTTCCTCGAACAACTCGACGAAGGCCAATCCGAGCTTGCAGGCCGATCTATTCGGCGACTGGCGTGAGGAAGTGATGTGGCGTTCTACAGACAGCTCGGAGCTTCGCATTTATACGACGACCGATGTAACCGAGCATCGGATTAGAACACTGATGCATGATCCTGTATATCGCCTTGGCATTGCATGGCAAAATGTAGCTTACAATCAGCCGCCGCACACTAGCTTCTATCTAGGTGCAGGTATGGAGGAGCCGCCAATGCCGCGCATTCAGTATGTGGGTGCGCCGCAGGAGGAAGAGGATACAACCCCTCCTGTTATTACAGGCTTGCCGCCGCAGCAGATGACCGAAGCCGACAGCTGGACGGTGGCGGTAACGGCGGAAGATCCGGAATCAGGCATTCGGAGCCTGACGCTTTCTTTTGACGGCGATCCAGTGGTAAATGGCGACGTTCTGTCCATGGCTGGCCGGGCTGGAACGCATACCTTTACAGCGACAGCGGTCAATGAGGCCGGGCTGCAAACGACGCAAACCGTCGTCATTACAGTGACAGGAGCCGAGAAGGCAACGGATATTCCGGGCAAGCCGGTGCTGTCCGACAATAACGGTCATGACAATGGGCTGCTGGATGGCAGCTACAAAATCACCATGAACCTGTGGTATGGGCAAAATGGTACGGTATATAAGCTGTATGAGAATGGGGAGCTCATTGCTAGCAAGGTGTTAACGGTCAACTCGCCGTCTGCGCAGTCGGCGTCCGTAGATATTACCGGAAAAGCAAACGGTACCTATACGTATACTTGCGAGCTGACTAATTCCTTCGGTACGACGAGCTGTACCCCTCATACTGTAACGGTTAAGGACGCTTTTCCCGGCCAGCCTGTGCTGTCCAATGACAACTGGGACGGGGATGGCAGCTACAAGGTGACGATGAACATGTGGTGGGGAACGAACGCCACCGAATACCGTTTGTATGAAAATGGTACGCTGATTGATACGCAGACGCTGACGGCAAATACGCCGAGCGCTCAAAGCGCATCTACGACATTAACGGACCGCGCTGTAGGCAGTTACACTTACCGCGTCGAGCTATCCAACGATAGCGGCATCACGGAAAGCAGCCAAATGGAGGTTAACGTAACCAAATAGGAAGAGCAGCAGCCTGCTTTGGTCGGATCAATCCGGCAAAGGCAGGCTGTTGGCATTGAATAAGGCACACAATTGGATAACCAGGACAAGAGGTTTGGTTTTCAAGTATGGTGGGGCTTAAAA
Source organism: Paenibacillus sp. JT22N7 (assembly GCF_059383875.1). Lineage (NCBI taxonomy): Bacteria > Bacillati > Bacillota > Bacilli > Caryophanales > Paenibacillaceae > Paenibacillus > Paenibacillus sp. JT22N7. Next base: position 121,966 of record NZ_JBXENY010000014.1, on the reverse strand, counting down.
ACGGCAGGAGTGCTTCATTTTTCATAGGAAGGTTTAGGTCCCTATTCCCTTTGAAATGTGGTGATGAAGCTTTAAGCTTAATTGATCAGGTATAAGATAGGACAGGAGAACCCGCCATGCGCATAGCTCTGCAAATACTAGCCATCGTTGTCATGATTATTTTTACGATTTCGCTGATTTATCCGAGATTTATGTCGATGTACAAGCGGTGGCAGAAAATAAGTCTGCTTGTTATCGCTGGATTTTTGTTCGTACTGACGTTATTGGCGGCGGAGGATTTTAATGTATCTTCACATTCGAAGACATGGGAGCTGATCGAGAGCTTGTTCGGACAAGGGGATTCGTGATATCCGAATATTTTAAATCGTTTTAGCATCTAACAAAAGCATGTATGTAATAGAAGTTTGGGTATTGAAACACGATAGCAACACGAGTATATATATCACTTAGTGTTGTTATTTTGGTTAATTGTATTGTTGGGTCAGTTCCCCTAAGAAAAGTTTTAGTCTTTACTTATGGTACGGTTCCCCGTATCAGTTTTTAGGGTAAACTCGGACGAATCGAATACTCTGCAACATTAAAATACAATAGTTCACGCTGGTACGCGAATTCATTTTTGCGTGCCTGCTTGCTTGGTGTGTTTAAGAACCTGTGAGCATGATATACTATTACTGATTGGAGCTGAATGCAGATGAATGAACTGCTTGATCCCCGTAATGACTTTTTATTCAAACGGATTTTCGGCAGTGAGGAAAACCGCGACGTTCTGCTTGCCTTCTTGAACAAGACCTTTTTAGAAGCTGACAGACCGCCTTTGACAGAAATCATCCTGCTGAATCCTTACACCGAAAAAGATGCCCCCCGCGACAAACAGTCGATATTGGACATTCGCGGCAAAACAACGGACGGGGAACTTATCAACGTTGAAATGCAATTATTCAACAAATACGATACCGAGAAACGTACCCTCTTTTACTGGAGCAAGCTATACAGCGGACAGCTTCAAGAGGGCCAATCATATAAAGTGTTGAAGAAATGTGTAACTATCAACATCCTGAACTACTCGTTCCTGCCCAACAACCAATATCATAACGTTTTTCATTTGCGTGAAGATCGAAGTGGTATACCGCTTATAGATGACATGGAACTGCATTTTCTCGAATTGCCCAAGCTTAGCGATCATGCGGCTCCTGTGGAGAGCGGTGGACTGGTCAACTGGTTACTCTTCTTGAAAGGTGTCGATAAATCCAATTGGGAGGTGCTGACGATGAACGAGCCTGTTTTGAGGAAAGCAATGGACACGTTAGAATTTCTTAGTCAGGATGCCGAGGCCCGCCGATTGTACGAAGACAGACAAAAGTATCTTCATGACGAAGCTTCAATGATTGAAGGAGCGTTAGCTGAAGGCGAGAAAAGGAAAGCGGCCCAGATGGCTCTGGAACTTCTCAAGCTTGGAGTTGATACAGCTATTATAGCTAAGGCATCCGGACTGTCTGAAGCTGAAATCATCGCACTAAAAAAACAAGGCTAAATTGACATGGTGAAGAGTCAGTCCATTGGAGACTGGCTCTTCATACTGCTAGTCGCTATGAATGTGTGGTAAGTTTTTCATGAAATTTAGTATGTGTTCTGTCGGTTGTTATTTAATTTGGAGCCATTCCTTATACAAGTACCCCTTAAAGCATCATTGGTTCCCATATGGGTTTTCCAATGCCTACTCTAAAGGGTATGTTTCACTCAGGCATCTGGCTTCCTGCTGTTGTCCGCACTATCCCGTTCTTTCCTCACACCAGTTTCTTGCGCACATAGCCGGAGATCAGGTCAATGACAGTAATCATCACAACGATGCCGAGCAAAATAATGCCGACCCGCGACCAGCTGCGGGTGCTCAAGGCAAAAATCAGCGGCGTGCCGATACCGCCAGCGCCAATGACGCCCAGTATCGTGGCCGAGCGGACGTTAATTTCAAAGCGGTACAGCGTGTAGTTCAGAAAACCTGGCAGCACTTGAGGCAGCACAGCGAACCAAAGCTGCTGCAAACGCGTCGCTCCGGAAGCGAGCAGCGCTTCGGAAGGACCGAAATCTATATTTTCGATATCGTCCGCAAACAGCTTGCCGAGCATGCCAATCGAATGCAATCCAAGGGCGAGAACGCCGGCAAAGGAGCCCGGACCAACAGCTTTAATGAACAATATAGCCATAATAATTTCCGGAAACGTCCGGATGAAGCTGAGCATGATTTTGCCCGAGCCGGAAATCGGCCGATATTTGCTCATATTGCGGGCGGACCAGAAGGCGAACGGAATGCAAAGCACAGCCGAAATCACCGTACCGAGTATCGAAATAGCCAGCGTATCCAGCAGCCCCCGCAGCAAATCCTCGCCTTCAGGCAAGTATACATAACCCCAATCGGGAGAAAAAATGCCCGCCATAATCGACTTCATGATCTGACCCGCGGTCTCTTTAAAGCCAGTAAACGGAACGCCAGAGAACGCCCAAATATAAACAAGCGCGAGCGCAATAATAATCGGCCACCGAAGCGGGTTTTTCCGCGGTTTTTGGATGAGGTAATCCCCATTTTTCGTCGTCATAGTAGTTTCTCCCGCAGCTTCGTGCTTGCAAAATCAATAAACAGAACAATGACCAGTGTAAATAATATAATAACAGCGGTTTTGTCATATTCGAGAAAGCCAAGCGTCGCTTCATAAAACAAGCCGATGCCGCCAGCCCCGACAAGGCCGAGAATGGCGGCTGCCCGCACATTAATTTCGAAGGTATAAAGCACGTACGACATAAAGGCAGCCGAAATTTGCGGCACCACTCCAAATACGATGCGCTGCATAGCGTTGGCCCCAACGGCCGTCATCGCTTCAAGCGGCCCCTGGTCTATCGTTTCCAATGTCTCATAAGTCAGCTTGGCGATTAAACCGACCGAAAAAACAGCAAGCGCGAGAATGCCCGGCACAGGCCCAAGCCCGAAGACCGCGACGAACAGGGCGGCGAGCAGCAGGTCAGGCAGCGTTCTTACCAAATTGAGCAAAAATCGTGCCGGATAATACACCCAGCGATGCGGCATCAAATTGCCCGCGCACAGCAAAGCCACCGGAATGGCTATAATCGCCCCAATCGTTGTTCCTACTAGTGCCATGCGAATCGTCTCCAGCATGCCGTCCACGATATTATCAAAGTAGGTCCAGCGGGGAGGAAACATTTCGCGCAGCAGATCTAACATGTTCGGAAAGCCCTCAATCAGCTCCTTAAAGCTCACTTCCGTCTGCACGGCACTGCCCCAGAGCAGCAGCAAAATAAGCAGCGTAGTCAGCACATGCTTCGTGCGCGTAGGCGGCAGGGGACGGGGCGCCTGGCTTGTTCCAGTCTCAAGCGGGCTTTTCATGCCGATACCTCTCCCAGCAGCTCGCCTTCAAGAAGAGGCCTGCCATAAATTTCAGCAAACCGCTCGTCTGTAGCTTCAGCTACAGGGCCATCAAATACGACCTCGCCTGCCCGCAGCCCGACAATTCGCGTCGCATATTGCCTAGCTAAATCGACAAAATGAAGATTAACGATCGTCGTAATGCCCAGCTCCTGATTAATTCGCTTCAAATCATCCAAGACTTGCTTTGTAGTAAGCGGATCTAGCGAAGCGACAGGCTCGTCCGCCAAAATGATTTTGGCCTCTTGCGCCAGCACGCGTGCTATCGCGACACGCTGCTGCTGTCCGCCGGAAAGCTGGTCGGCGCGGGAATAAGCTTTTTCCAAAATGTTGACCCGCTCCAGCGCTTCAAACGCCAAATCCACATCCTCTTTGGGAAAACGGCCCAATATCGTACGAAGAGTGGAGTGGTAGCCGACGCGCCCTGCCAGCACATTGCGCAGCACGGTAGAACGTTTGACGAGATTGAAGCTTTGAAAAATCATGCCAATGTCGCGGCGGATCATTCGCAGATTCTGGCCCTGAGCACTCGTAATCGAGTTGCCGTTAATGAGGATATCGCCCTCGCTAATGTCGTGCAGCCGATTAATCGAGCGCAGCAGCGTAGACTTGCCTGCACCCGATAATCCGACAACAGCGACAAACTCGCCTTGTTCGAAGGTGAGATTAATATTATTCAGGCCCTTGGTCTGATTGGGATACACTTTAGATACTTGACGAAGCTCAATCATGACGTCAATCCTTTCGGTTCAAGTTCGGTGCGAGAATAGCGGCGGGCAACAATGCAATCAATGCAACAAGCCAGCACAGCGCACGCTTGCGCTGAACTGGCTCGCCTTGTGCCGCACGGTGCAGGACGAAAAATCGTACTACTCTGTTTTTACTTTTTCATTATATTGACGAACGATATCGAACTTGCTGTCATCGGATTGCACATAACCTTCATGGGAATAAATTTCTTTAATAATGGCATGTCCTTCTGTATCTTTGCCGATATCAATGAAAGCTTGCGTAATTTTAGCAGACCATTCCGCGCTCATGTCGGAACGAACGGAAATCGTATCGTTAGGAATCGCTTCTGTAAACGAAAGCACACGCGTGTCTTCAAACACGGTAGGGAAATCCTTCATGACGGTATTGCGCGCATCTTGGAAAATCGCCGCCGCATCCACATCGCCATTGATTACCGCAATAACACCTTGGTCATGGCCTTTAACCGTTACAGGCTGCACATCGCTAAGCGGGTTCAGACCCTTGTCCATCAGCAGGGCGGCCGGCCATACAAAACCAGCGGATGACGTCACGTTCTGATAGGCGATTTTTTTGCCTTTAAGCTCTTCCACCGATTGAATCGGTGAATCTTTTTTGACAATAATCAAGGATTTGTAGAAATCAACAAGCTGGTCTGTAGGAGCGCCAGTCTCATCGTTTACGCCAAAGCGCTGCGCCTGCAAAATAACTTCAGCTGCGCCTTTTTCTTTAGCCAGTACATAAGCAGTTGGAGGCAGGAAGCCAACGTCTACCTTTTTAGATGCCATTGCTTCAATGATTGTGTTGTAGTCAGTCGACACGCTGACCTTTACCGGAATGCCAAGCTTGTCTCCCAGAAGCTTCTCAAGCGGCTTTGCTTTCGCTTCCAGCGTATCTGCATTTTGTGAAGGGACGAATTGGACAGTCAGTGTTGTTGGCACATAGCCTGTGTCTGCACTAGCTGTTGGTGCTGGCTCAGTTGAGGCAGCTGTAGATGGGCTTGAACTAGGACTAGCGGATTCGGTACCAGCCGAACCAGTCGTATTGTTCGTTCCGCAAGCTCCAAGCAAGAGCGTAGTCAGTAACAGAGGCAACATAAAGGCATACATCTTTTTCAATCAAAAACCCTCCAAGAGATTGTATTTTTTGACACTTGCTTACTATATTCAATTTATATTTGCGGAGTATCAACGATAAATGAATTAATTGTAAAACAAGCTTATGCACTGCTAAGTTGAAAATGATTTTGCTAGAATAGTTACATTGGAAAAAAATGATGCTGCAACGAGGGAGAGGTTTATGTTGACGCAAACGAACAAGTACACCTGCGATATTATTTTGACGAGTGATCTGCACGGCGCGATCCGTCCGATCCATTACCCGACCAATGCCTACAGCCATAACGGACTGGCTTTATTGGCAGCGCGAATTAAGCAGGAACGCGAACGGGCGCCTGAGCTGCTGCTGGTGGACAATGGGGATTTGCTGCAGGGCTCGCCGCTGGCTTCCTACGCTGCTGCCTTTCAAGACAGCTATGACACGCATCCTTTTATAGAGGTGTTGAATGAGCTTGGCTATGATGCTGCTGTTATGGGCAATCATGAATTTAATTACGGCCTGGATATGCTGAACCGTGCTGTTCAGGCTTCAAAATTTCCATGGCTGTCGGCTAATATCGTCGATGAACAAAGTGGCGAGCCCGCTTTTGGGCCTCCGTACATCATGAAGCATATGGCTTCTGGCGTAAAAGTCGCTCTGCTTGGGGCTACAACCCACTACATCCCCAACTGGGAGCAGCCTCAGAATATGAAAGGGCTGCGTTTTCTTGATGCATTAGAGACGATTCGGACATGGGTTCAGCACATACGCGACAAGGAGCAACCGGATCTCGTTATAGTCAGCTATCACGGAGGCTTCGAAAATGATCTAGAAACAGGTCAACCAGCCGAACCGCTGACGGGTGAAAATCAAGCCTATGCCATTTGCCGCGAGGTGGAAGGCATAGATGTATTGCTGACCGGGCATCAGCATCGGTCGTTTGCGGAGGAGCTGCATGGCGTCACGATTGTGCAGACGGGCTATAACGGATCATCTGCTGCTCATGTTGCGGTACAGCTGGAGCGGCAGCCCGAAGGCCGCTGGGCAATTGCGAGCAAGCGAGCCGAGCTGCTTTATCCAGAGGAGTCTGCCTTGCCTGACGCCGCCGTTCTTACGCTTACCGATGAGCTGGAGCGACGTACGCAAGCTTGGCTGGATCAGCCGATTGGCGAAATCATTGGCGATCTGTCGATTCAGAAGGCGGCCGAGCTGAGGCTGGATGCCCATCCGTTCCTTGCTTTTGTCCATCAGGTCCAGATGGAGGCTACGGGGGCACAGCTTTCTAACGCCGCTTTGCTAAGCGAGGAGGCGCGCGGTTTTGGGAACAAGGTGACCATGCGGGATGTATTAACGAATTTCATCTATCCGAACACGCTGACGGTGCTGGGGCTAAGCGGACAGGACATTCGGGCTGCGTTGGAGCAGGCCGCGTGTTATTTTTCATTGGACGTTCAGGGGGAGATTATTGTAAATCCATTGTACATGGAGCCGAAGGCGCAGCATTATAACTACGACATGTGGGCAGGCATCGACTATGAGCTGGATATTTCACGGCCGGAGGGAAGCCGGGTGGTCAAGCTTGATCGCGATGGAGAGCCCTTGCAGATGGATGCTCAGTATTCGGTTGTAATGAACAGCTATCGTGCGGCTGGCGGCGGCAATTATGCGATGTATGCAGGAAAGCCTGTTCTTTTTGCCGGTGATACGGATATGGCGATGCTCGCAGAAAATTACATCCGCAAGCATCAGCCGCTGGATGCCCCTCGCGCGGGGAATTGGAAGGTTACAGCAGGGTAAAGGTTTGTGTGCGTCAAATACCGTTGCTAAATAAAAAAGCTCTCGTGTTTCCATAAAGGAATCGCGAGAGCTGAATTTGTGAGCAAGAATGGATGAGCAAGCGCTGCTGTCCGGTACTGGGAGCTTGTCGCCAGAATAGGCAGAACTATTTTTTAAAAATATAGGAAAGGATATTCTTTCGTTATCCTATCTCTATTTTTCCCGGAATGAAACGCGCCGCGTCGCCAAGGACGACGACAGCCGTTTCACCTTGAAATATAGGAAATTATATGATTATTTTATCCTCTTTCTCTATATTTCTCCGCGAAACGATAGCTTTGCCGCCAAAGGACGGCTTCAGCCGTTTACGCTTGCTTGAACGGTTATCGTTTCGCTCGTTGTCACTCCTGCTGCATTCACAAGCTCGGCCCGATATTCGTAAGACCCAAGCTGGCGGCCAGACAGTGCTGTTACGGCATGTTGAGCGGCAGGAGCAGCTGCTTTCAGCGACTGGGTATCGATGAGCTCGTTATTTTCGTACAAACGGTATTCCGTCGCGTTCGTTCCCCACCACATATTCATGGTAATGCTGTATTGGCCGTCACCGTCCCAGTTGTCTTGCGACAGCACAGGCTTGCCCGGAGACGCATCGGTCACCCGTACCGTTAAGACCTCGCTGCGGGTTGTCCCCTTGGCATTCGTAAGCTCAGCGGTATACGTGTACGTTCCATTGGCCTTGCCGCTTACATGGGTTTGGGCAAATTGGGCAGAGGGGGAGACATCAGGCAGCGTCTGGCTGTCAATCAGCTCGCCATTTTCATAAAGCTTGTAGCTCGTCCCATTGTTGCCCCACCACATATTCAAGGAAATCGTATAGTCACCGTCTTGCAAGCCTGTATCATAGCCGTTGTTGCTCGAAAGCACAGGCATTCCAGGAGCACCTACCGCAAGCGGCTGCCCGGTAATGCGGAAAGAAGCTTGCAGGGAAGCTTGATTGCCGGCAAAATCCGTTACCGAGTAAGCAACGTTATGAGTGCCAATGCCAAGCTCAGAGCCTTTAATGGAATAAGGGCTGTTAACAGGCTGGCCGTCCAGCAGCAGCTGCTCGCTAGCAATACCAGACAAGGCATCCGAGCTGCTCAGCGCAAAAATAAGCGTATCCGTCTCGGAAGCATCAGCTATCGCGCCTCCGGACTGCGTTAAAATCACGTCGGGTGCTGATTTATCCAGCTTGACCGTTACAGATTTCACCGCTTCTTTATTGCCAGCCGCATCTGTAGAGAAGAAAGAAATAACAGAGCTTCCTTCCTCATTAATAAGAAATGGTGCTTCATAGGCTTGGTAGACACTCCCGTTCACGGCGTATTCTGTGCGAAGAGGGGAGGTGCTGCTTGCGTCATCGGTTGCTGTCAAGGTTACGGAAACGTCTTGGTTCAGCCATCCCGCCTCATTAGGCGAAGCGGAAAGGGAAGCCGTTGTCTCCGGAGTGGCTGTATCGCCTTGCAGGGTGAAATCGCTAAGCCCGCGTGGCTTCAATTGAAAGACATCTCTGAAAATAGCGGCAACGCCTGTAATGCTAACCTGCTGGCCTTCGACATAAGGGAAGGAAGCTAGCGATAAGCCAGTGCGTGTGTCTACGCGGATATGGTTGCTGATTCCGGCAGCATCGACGGCGTCAAACTCGAAAGAACCGACTGGCGTTGCACTCGTCAAATTTTGAATCGTTACTTCTGAAAGCTGAACAAGCTGACCCTGGTTATTTGCCGAGACGCGGTCTGCTGCAAGGGGGGCTGGCAGTGGCGCTGTGCCGGTTTTTTCGATAGCGATAACATCGGTCAACTCAAGCTCCGAATTGTATAGAGCTGTAGCGGCTGTCACTTTAATGCGGTCGCCTTGATGGAAGCCGCTTGCGCTTTGGAACACATAAAGGCCGCCTGAGTCATCCTGCAAATAAAAAGCTTGTCCGCCAAATGCGCCCGGCTCCGTCGTCACGATTCCTTCAACCGTTACGGTCGAGCCGACTGGCTTATTACGAGCTTCCGTAATGGGAACCAGAGCAGGGATCGGACCTTCCTCTTCAGGAAGCGGCTCTGCCGGTACATTGCCTACGGTTACTGCGTTCGTAATCAGATTGCTTCCGTTCAAGCGCAGGCGCAAGCTGGCTGCACCGGACGTTCCAGATTTAATGCGGACGGTCAAATCTTTAAAGGCATGTCCTTTGCTGTCCGATGTGACACTAAAAGCTGAGCTGTAGCCGTAGGCAGTCGGCCAGGTGCCATTTTCATTTTGAACCATGGCGACCTGCGTGCCTCCGGTCAAATAAATGCCGGCGCTAAAGCCGGATATGGTCGTATTGGCAGGCAAATTGTCGGCGACAACACGAATTTGAAAATCCTGCGCGTTCGGAAGCGTCGCCTGCTTGACGAAGCTGTAAGCGGCATTGGCGCTCGCTGTTGGGCCGCCGTACGAGCCAGGCTTAAACGTAGAACGGTCGTACCATTTGTAGCCTGCGCTTGGCGCGGACCATGGTTCCGGCTGCGGCTCCGTCGAAGCGGTAGGGTCCTCAAAAGGCAGCAGTGCCGTAGCGCTGTCCAATTGCAGCCCGTCAACCTCAGTTAGACTCGTGTAGCTTTCCTGCTCAGCGAGCCAATTAACCAAATTCACAAGCAATACGCCGTCATCTTCCTCTTTAAAGCCGTCGTAGGTCGTTTTGCGCGCTCCGGTTTCCTCGCGCAAATATTTTGGAGAAGCATCTTCAACCGGAGAGGAGTCCCCGATAAAAGCGGCCTTGCCTGCTCCCAGCTTGGAGACAGCGACATAAGGCCCTTCAGCGACACCGCCTCCGTTGTATACGCCCTGGTCTACGGCGCTGCCCCAAGCTTGATTCGTTTGTGGCAAATATACAATGCCTTTGGCTTTGGTTGGGTCGGTAATCGCAAGCGTGGAGCCCGCATGCATCGCAACTGCGGATACGCCAGCGGTGATGCCAAAGGCCTGCTCTTGCGGTACAATTTGATTAGCGCTTATGTCGCCAAGCGCGTTGTAGCGAAAGCGAACGCCAAAATGGTCGGACAGCCAGTCTGAGCTGGTTACGCCTTGCATGGCCTCTGAGCTGCGCTCTTCAGCGCTCATGCCTTTTGCCGGATCTGTCCATGCACCACGGCGGTAGCCGTTGATCGCTTCGGAGCCGTCCCAGCGGTTTTTGTTGCGATCGGCGTTGTAGTGGTCGCCAACGAAGAAAATGCTGCCGCCGCCTTCTACATACTGCGTCATAGCAGCTTGTTCTGTTGCTTTGAAAGGGATGTTGGGTTCTGCGATGACGAATACGCTGTAATCTTTCAAATCATTGTAGGTAAATGGGGTTGTTTTGCGAAGCTCTTGAACATAATAGCCATCATTAGCGAGTGCGTCGCCGAAATCAGAGAAGCCGCCGTCAATGACCCAATCTGCTGCTCCAGCAGTCTGGGCGTGGGTATTGTCGAACAAAATCTTTTTTCCAGCGTTTTCGTTCACGACTTTAGGCTGGATAAAAGGGGCCGGATCTGCAGGGCCTTCGGCGTGAACCGCAGTCGTACCGCCCCATAAACCAGCTTGCAGCGGAATAGCGACAGATAGAGCGATGAGCGACTTGATCCATTTTTGTGACAAGGATGACTTCCGTTGTGTAAGCTTCATCAATTCCATTCCTCCCATGAATCATTAATCTTAGCGTTCGTCCATATTCTAGCATGTGAACATCTGCTATAGTGATATGAATTTGTAAAAAATAGTTAAATATTCCTATGTGAGGCGTGAATTGGGGAGGATGGACTAGGCGTTTAAGAAGAGCGTATATCTTGCATTCGTGCCCTACTATATAGGGACATAATTTGAGATAATTGTGATGAAGCGGCTGTAGATAAGAGTATGGTTCAAGTTTATCGAGTTAATCAAGTCTATTAAGTCAATTAAAGGTGACATATAGGAGGAATTAAGATGAGTAATCAAATGCTAAAAAGGCTGCAAACGGCCGAGGGACAGGAGCTGCTTGTCCAAATGTATGGCAAGCAGCAGCTTGTAGAGCAAACTAACCGGTATCAATCGCTTGTTGAGCAATTTCAGACGTATTTCGGAGAGCAGGAGATTGGACTGTTTAGCTCCCCTGGAAGATGTGAGATTGGCGGCAACCATACGGATCATAATCACGGCAAGGTTCTAGCGGGAAGCATTACGCTGGATACGATTGGGGCGGCGGTGAAGGTGGACGAGCCTGTTATTACCTTTTTCTCGGAAGGCTATGCAACGAAATATGTGATTGATCTTCAGGATATACAGCCTCGGTCTGGAGACGATGGCACGACCTCGTTGGTTCGCGGCATTGCAGCCGGATTCATTAATGCGGGCTTTCAAGTAGGCGGCTTCCATGCTTATATATCGAGCAACGTATTTGCTGCATCGGGATTAAGCTCTTCTGCGTCTTTCGAAATGCTAATCGGCACGATTCTAAATCATTATTATAATGATGGAAAGCTTGATGCTGTGTCGCTCTCTAAAGTCGGCCAATTTGCTGAAAATCGCTATTGGAATAAGCCGTCCGGCCTGCTGGACCAAATGGCCTGCGCCTATGGCGGATTAATCGCGATTGATTTCGAGACGCCCAAAGAGCCTGTAATCAAACCCGTTCAATGGGATTTTCAGAAAAATGGCTTCTCGCTGGTCATTGTAAATACAGGCGGGAATCATGCGGACTTAACAGAGGATTATGCGGCGGTACCTAATGAGATGTATGCGGTAGCCAAATCGCTAGGAGCTTCGGTCTGCCGTGATTTAGCGCCAGAGGATATTTACGCTAATTTGAAGGCGGTTAGAGAAGCGGCTGGAGACCGGGCTGTACTGCGCGCCTTGCATTTCTTTGCGGAAAATCAGCGCGTCGATGAGCAGGTGCTGGCACTTGAGGATGGCAGGTTCAATGATTTCTTGACGCTCATTACGGATTCGGGGAATTCTTCGTGGAAGTGGCTTCAGAACGTATATCAAAGCGGAGCTGTTCAACATCAAGAGATTGCGATTGCGCTGTCCCTTACCGAAAATTATTTGAAGAAAATCGGCGCTGGCGCATGCCGTATTCATGGCGGAGGCTTCGCAGGAGTGATTTTGACGATTATTCCTAACGAGCATGCAGATGCCTACATGTCATGGATTGGCGGAATGCTGGAGACGCCGGTGCTGGTCGTAAATGTGCGTGAGCATGGGGCTGTATGCCTGAATGAACTGCTCAATAGGAAGTAAGCTTAAAATGAGGATCTAACCTGTATTTGATTTGCTATTTACGAAAGTTCAGAAGCCCCAGAAACCGTATGGTTAATGGGGCTTCTTTGCTGTTGCAGGGTGTGCACGCCAGTTGAAAAAATGGCCCCCAAATGTTCTTAAATTATTCCCAACTCTTGCCTAACTGGTAACCAATCAGACTAGAGTCCAATTTGTTTAGTGTGTAAAAAAGAAAAAACCTTAGAGAATAAGGGCTTGAAGTCTTTATTATGGCGCGCCCGATACGATTCGAACGTACGACCTGCAGTTTAGGAAACTGTCGCTCTATCCTGCTGAGCTACGGGCGCGCGGCATTGATTATTTTACCATGGAAGGCGGGATCAAGCAACAATACTTGCCTGTCTAACCGCTTGGTCAGCCTATCCAGCTTAGGAATCGTCAGTATGCTTCACTTTTTTGCTGTACTACCGCACGGTTGCACGATTTGCACCACGCTCTTTAAATCCGCATTTTATTACGCACAGTCAGCGCCGCGCCGGTTACGACGGCATCCTCTTTGAGCTGGCCTTTGGAAAATCTCGGCTCATAGGCGGGGGAGTAGTAGGTGTTTTTCTTCGCAGTATCTGTAGCGGTCTGAAAATACATAGGCTTTGAATTAATTAAAGCGCCGCCCAGAATAACAAGCTCCGGATGAAAAATATTAATCAAATTCGCCAGACCGACGCCGAAATAGACGGCGGACTGCTGGAACAGCTCCCGCACATACGGATCATCGGCCGACAGAGCTTGCAGCAGCACTTCATAGTTCAGCTGCTCGGGCGTGACGGAATACGCTTTGAGCAGCGAATCCTGCCCCATCTTCGCATGGGAGCGTGCCTGATGCTCCAGCGCCTGAATCGAAGCGTACGCCTCCAGCGCTCCGTAATTTCCTGCCGAAGACAGCCGTGGCCCATCAGTGTGAATAATCATCTGTCCGATCGAGCCTTCCATATCCATCGTGCCATGGACGATACGGCCATACGACATGATCGCGGAGCGCAGGCTGACGCCGGCATGCACATACAGCGCATGCTCGATGTCTTCATGGCGCAGCGCCCAGCGCTCGCCGAGCAGCGCGGTGTTGGCGCCATTTTCGAGAAACGCTGTGAATCCGGTCGCTTCCTCAAACATCTGGCAAATCGGAACCTGCGTCCAGCCCCTGGCCGCAAAATACAGCGGGTCCAAAATCATCCCGCTGCTCCGGTCAAGCGGCCCAACCGCCCCAATGCCAATGCCGAGAATCTGCTCCCGCTCAATCCGGTGATCCCGAAGAAGGGTACGCATCAGCTGCGACGCGTAGTCGACCAGCGCCTGCGGTGTCATCGCTTCATCCATCCGCCAGCGAACGAGTGATTTCTGATTCAGCTGCATATCGAATAAGCCTAATGTCGAAGAGAAACGCGAAATTTCGAGTCCAAAGATGTACCGGTACTCCGCATGAATCTGATACAAAATCGGCCGTCTGCCGCCGCTGGAGGGACCAAGACCCGTCTCCTGAATCAGCCCGTCCATCACAAGCTCCTCCAATACACGCGTTAGCGTACTGCTCGTCAGCTTGTGCCTGTCCAGCAGCTCCGCTTTCGATACGGTGCCTTGCTCGGCGATTTGTGTATAAATAAGCTCTTTATGAGAGGGAACGCTCCGTTCCGCTTTGTACATAACTAATCCCTGCTTACTGTAGGTAGGATGAAAAAAATGAAAGTGCCACTCCTCATTATATCGTAATTCATGGACAGTCGCTATGTTCATGTCTGCTTCGAACATTTATTCGAAAAGAAATAAACTCAACCCAAATCACTCATAATTCAATCGAATAGCTTCGATAAAACGAAATTACGAGCCTTTTTTCAATTACTTAAATTCAATATGGAATAAAGGTGGTATAATAGAGAGAAAGCATCACCCCATCAATGGAGGGAACCTCATGGCAAATGGACAAAATAAACGGCTGGGCATGCTGCTGCAGCTGTTTTGGATATTTTTTCGAATTGGACCTACAACGTTTGGCGGCGGCTATGCGATGATGCCAATGATCGAGCGGGAGGCCGTACAGAAGCGGCAGTGGCTGGATGAAAAAGAATGGACGCAGCTCATTTCGCTAGCAGGGTCAGCGCCAGGCGGTGTAGGCGTCAATGCTGCAGCGATGGTTGGCTATCGCCAGGCCGGTGCCGCAGGAGCTATTATCGCCATCGTTGGCATAACGCTCCCTACGCTGCTGCTCGTTTTGCTGCTGGGCTTGTTTATACGCGCCTTTGGCGATCATCCGAAGCTGGTGGCGGCGCTTAAAGGGATACATGGGGCGGTCATCGCCTTAATGGTGATGGCCGCTTACCGCATGGCGCGGACGGCATTGTTTGATGTTGCGACGACATTCGTAGCGGTTGTGACGCTCGCTGTGCTGCTGTTTACTGCGATTAATCCGATTTACGTCGTCATGGCGGGGCTGCTTGGAGGCATCATATTCACGAAGGGCAAGCAGCTGCTGGGGATGAAGGTATTGACGGAGAAAGCTTCTGTCAGCAGAAGCAGCAGCGAAATTGAATACTACATTTAGACGGGAAATGGGGAGGGGGGACGGAGCATGCTCGGAGAGCTGTTTATTGTTTTTTTGAAAATAGGCTGTGTGTCGTTTGGAGGGGGCTACGCGGTTATTCCGATTATTCAATATGAGGCTCTATCCCGAGGCTGGATGACGCAAGGGGAATTTGAGCAGGCCGTCTCCCTTGCCGGGATGGCGCCGGGCTCCATTGCAACAAATTCGGCGACGTTAATCGGTTATCAGACAGCCGGCATCACGGGAGCGATCATATCGACTGCTGGCATGGTGCTGCCGTCGCTGGTGCTCATGATTGTGCTGTCAGCGTTTATCCTCCGCCTTCAAAATAATAAATGGCTGTCGGCCTCCTTTTACGGCTTGAAGCCGATGATTACCGGCCTAATGGTCTATGCGGCCATTCATTTCGGTTATCCGAATGATGGCGCGATTCTGAGCTGGTCGTTCGCGGGAATGCTGCTCATCGTTGCAGGCAGCTTGTTTTTACTAATGCGCTATAAGCTGCATCCGTTTATTATCATTGCCGGAGCAGGGGCAGCGGGTATCATTTTATTTTAGCAGCCATTGTCGAAGGGTGCGCAAAGAAAAAGCCGTTCATTCGTTTGCTAATAAAACGTTATTTCCAGCTTGAAGCTGTATGAAGGTATATGATGGGGTAAGAAGTCGCATAAAGCCGCTTGTTTTGAGCGTTTGCTCCTTGCAGCAAGCTCCCGAAACAAGCGGCTTTTGGCTTTCTTTCAAATCATGAATTCAACAGCATTCGCGAAGGATAATGTTCCATGTGGAACATATTGTCGAACGGATTAAAGAGTTTTTACTAAAAATTTAATAAAAAATAATTCAAAAGACCTAAAAAATCAGTTCTTTTTTACCGAAATATAATTAAACAACTTGAATTAGACAGTGAGGGATACCAATATGAATTCAGTCCAAGCTATGCTCCACGCCATGCCTTACATCCGGAAGATGATGCGGGAGAGTGCAAGCCTGTCTCTATATGACCGCACTCATATGCTTTATTATTTGCCTATGCCGGGAGTCGATATGGGCTTCAAAACAGGCGATACGCTTTCTGAGGGTTTTATGAATTTTGCCGCGCTCAAAAATGGCAGGGAGGAAAGCATCACCCATATTCCCCAGGAAACGTTTGGAATTGCAATGGATGTTGTAAATATACCGCTTAAGAACGAGAATGGCGAGGTGGAGGCTGTTTTTTGCGTTGCTTATAATTTAACGAACCAGAATCAGCTGGAGCATCTTGTGCGCGAAAGTCATTCCATTACAGAGCATTTGGTGCAGATGGTACAGCAAATGGCAGCCCACTCCGAGGAATTGCAAGCGGCAAGTGAACAAATTTCGGAAAATTCGAAAACAACAGCGGAAAACTCGAAGCAAATCAACAAAGTAGCGGGCTTTATTAAAGAGGTATCTGAGCAGACGAATATGCTCGGGCTGAACGCAGCAATTGAAGCGGCGCGCGCAGGTGAAGCAGGCTTTGGCGTCGTGGCCACCGAGGTGCGCAAGCTGTCCGTCGATTCCAAAAAAGCGACTGTAGAAATTGAGAAGGCGCTTGGTGATATTCAGACGTCGATAAAAGGCATGGAACGCGAAATTTCGCAAATTGTGGCCTCATCCGAGGAGCAGGCTTCCATGGTTAGCGCTTTTACGAGCGTGATCGAGCGTCTGCAAAGCTCAAGCCAATCGATGAAGGACATAGCTGATCAGATGATTTCCTACAATCTTACGGAATCATAGTTCCAGAATGAAAGATCTGTTTGGGACAAACGCTTTCAGCATTTTGCAAGCGAGAGAAGCCTTGCCCCTTGGCGATAACCGTCAGGAGGCAGGGCTTTTTTTCAAAATGTCAGCTATATCAAGGTTTCTCCTAGGGGTGTACTTCTATGCTATGCAAAATGCATAAAGATACGGCACAGATAGCCGCGCCTTCCATGATAATGTCAGCTTTCATTTACAAAAAAAGATGTATTACGACAAAATCGTGGTGGATAAATCGACATCGCATGTCGGGAAAATAAAAATGACTTTCCCAAATGAAGAAATGAACAGCAGCAACCATTCATGAATGTCAGGTTTACCAATATGTTGCTGATTTGGTTAATCATTAAAACTTTAAAAATGGGTATAATGGACTACTATTTTGGAAGCTAATCCTGATTTTGTCGAAAGTTGCCTGAAAATTATAGGTGATTGTCGACACGTTTTTACAAACAGCCCACCGGAATAAGCGTATAATAAAATAAAATTGCCACACGAGCGCTATATTTAAGGAGTGGGCCACGAAGCGAGCTATGGACAAAATAATTCTACTCGATCAATTGCAATCGCTAAGGCTAAAGCTCCATGAGATAGCCGAAGCACGAGGTAGTCTGACAGACCCTGACGTTCTTGCGATTAGCGAGGAAGCAGATCAACTAATCGTTGCCCTTCAACAGATGCAGCGTGATGAGATGATTGGTTCTTCCATGCGTCGTAAACACGACTAGTCAACTATATATTTTTCCGTCGCAGCTTCCTGAAGAACTGGGTAAGCATTGTGGCGCATTCTTGTTGCAATACGCCGCTAGTCAGTTCCGTTTCGTGGTTGAAACGCGGCTCCTGCAGCAAATTCATTAGCGTGCCTGCGCATCCTGCTTTGGGATCGCCGGTACCATAAACGACACGCTTCACTCTGGATTGGACGATAGCTCCAGCACACATTGGACATGGCTCCAATGTTACATACAAGGTACAATCGAGCAGCCGCCAAGCGTCCAATTCCTTGCATGCATCGCGAATGGCGACCATTTCGGCGTGGGCAGTAGGATCATGCTGCGTTTCTCGAAGATTGTAACCTCTCCCAATGATTTGATGATTTTTAACAACAATTGCTCCTATGGGAACCTCACCAATTTGCTCAGCTTTTTTGGCTTCCTCAATAGCCTGTTGCATCCAAAATTCGTCTTCCTGCTCTTGCAGCATGATGCAATCCCTCCTATATATGTAAAATCAATTGCGTTTATTCAGCGAACAAATATTCTGTTGTTAACATGTGGTGGATAACATTGGGGATAACTTTCTGGTTATACACTTTTTTATACACAAAATATTCGACCAGTATGTGTATAAGTAGCGTATATTGTTTATAAAATGTGGATAAGTCGTTCGAATTTACGACGATAAAGGTGGTCTTCGTAGTGCCATTCAAACTCAAGCTCTGCTTACTGATTGCGATAGCATTCTTCTCCATGTTTGTTACCCTACTTATTGTGGACCAATATTCGATGTTTCGCAATATGCACAAAAATCTTGGCAGCATGCTGAGCAAAGCATCTGTACAGCTCTACGAGACGCTGGCTTTATCAAATAACGAGCTGGCGGCGGGCATGCCTCTTGATGCAGAGACGGAGGAGCAGCTTAATAAGCTGATTGAAGACTGGAAGCGTTGGGACGCACGCATTTTGGATATAACCATATTACGGCCTCAGGAACATGAGGAGCAGATTACGAGCGTAGCTAGCTATGATATTATTTACGGCAAACAGAGCCTCTATGACGCCGAGTTTGAACAAGAGCTGATTAATCTGACAGCCAAGGATCGTCTTTATCGGGTTAATGAAATCGAAACGGACGGGGCCGCTTATTTAAAGAGCTACTACAGCAATAAAAATATGCAGCCCGCTGTTATCCGCATCGTCTATAGCTACGAATACTTTCAGGATCGGGCTGCGTACAAGGTGAAGGATTGGCTGAAATATGCCGGCATCTTTATGTTATTTATTTTATTTGGCAGCTATTTGCTGTCGGGGATGCTGCTCCGTCCACTTAAATCGATTTTATGGAAGGTCAATGAGGTGTCTCACGGCCGCTTTGATTCGTTCATTAAAGTGAGAAGCAGGGATGAGTTTGGCCTGCTTGCTGTGAAAATAAACGCGATGTCGCAAAATCTCAGCATTTACATGGACAAGCTGCGCAAAGCTTTTGAAGAAAACCGCCGGATGAAAAATTTTCTGCAATCCTTCATTAATCATACGAGTGATGCGATCCATGTTGTCGATCTGCAGGGAATCATTATTCAAGTGAATCAAGCCTTCGAGCAGCTTTATGGCTATACAGCGGAAGAGGCGCTTGGCAGCCAACTTACGCTCATACCAGAAAGCCACCGGGGCGAAATGAAGCTGATCCTTGCCTCGCTTCTAGCGGGCAAGGTGCTCCCTGCACAGGAGACGAAGCGTTTAACGAAGTTGGGCGAGATTATCCCCGTTAGCGTCACGATATCCCCTATTCGCGATAGCGCGGGCGAGGTGAAGGCGTTCGCGAGCATTACTCGCGACATGAGGAGCCGCAACAAGATGGAGGAGCTGCTGCGCCGCTCCGAGAAGCTGACGACAGTTGGTCAGCTGGCGGCTGGTGTCGCCCATGAAATACGCAATCCGCTGACGACGCTGCGAGGCTTTCTCCAGCTTCAACTGAAAAATCGTACGGGCAATACCGAGCATACAAGCTTGATGCTGTCGGAGCTGGATCGCATTAACCTGATTGTCAGCGAATTTTTGATTTTGGCCAAGCCGCAGGCGACACAGTTTACCTTAAAGGATGTTAAGCAGGTGCTGCGCGACGTACTGCTGTTTCTCGATAGCGAGGCTCATCTGCATAATGCGGAATTTCTGACCGTTTTCGCCGAAGAGCCCTGCCTGATTTCCTGTGAGGAAAATCAGCTCAAGCAAGTGTTCATTAATGTGCTGAAAAATGCGATTGAAGCGATGCCGGCTGGAGGGCCCATTTACATACGCTTGAAACGAAATACGGGCCACATTACGATAGAAATAGCAGATGAAGGCATCGGCATACCAGAGGAACTGATTTCGCAAATCGGCAGTCCATTCGTGACGGGCAAGGAGAGCGGTACCGGACTTGGCATGATGGTCAGCCAGCGTATTATCCAGAGCCATCAAGGCATGATTGATATTCAAAGCCAAGTGAACGCCGGAACAACGGTGACGATTACGCTCCCTGCTTTGAAAGACGAGGGAGACGGAGGTATACTAGTAGAAAAAGCAAGCGCTGCAGGTTAATATGAACAGCAGAATGAGCGGCATACTTGAATGAGGTGAGCGCAAGTGAGAATTAATAAATTTATTAGTGAAACCGGTTATTGCTCGCGAAGGGAAGCGGACAAGCTTGTTGAGAACGGACGTGTGACCATTAATGGTCACACGGCGCTTCTAGGCAGCCAAGCCGAGCACGGCGATGATGTGCGCATTGACGGCAACCGTATTGGTGAACATAAGGGGCATGTGTATATCGCTTTAAACAAGCCAGCTGGCATCACTTGTACGACTGAGCTGCATATTGAGGGCAACATCGTTGATTATGTGCACCATCAGGAGCGGATTTTTCCGATTGGCAGACTCGATAAAGATTCGGAAGGGCTTATTCTCATGACGAATGACGGCGATGTCGTGAATCCGATTTTGCGTTCGGAGGGCAAGCATGAGAAGGAATATATTGTGACCGTGGATCGTCCGATCAGCGAATCATTTGTTATTGGCATGTCGGAGGGTGTCAAAATTTTGGGCAGCATGACGCTGCCCTGCAAAGTGACGCGCAGTGCGGACCGCGTGTTCCGCATCGTATTGACCGAGGGGCGCAACCGCCAAATTCGCAGAATGTGCGAAGCTTTTGGCTACCATGTGCGTAAGCTTCAGCGGGTACGCATTATGAACATTCAGCTGGGCGAGCTGCCTAACGGCGAATGGAGAGACTTGACGGAGCTGGAGAAGGCGCAGCTGTTTGATCTGCTGGATTATACGCCAGCTTCGCCGTCGCCGTCATCGTCTGCACAAGCAGGGTCTAAATCAGAATCGAATCAATAGTTAGAAATGGTCGTATCATGTGGAGGAAGCAGCTCGAGCGAAGGCTCGGGAGCTTTCTTTTTTTATAACACTAGCAAATAACGACGAGGGGCTGAGCTAGGATGCTGCATGATTTAAAAGGTGAAGCGAATATGTCGCCGATTGTGGGGATGCTATATTCCGCTGTAAAAGAGAACAGTGAGCGACTAAAATTCATCACAAGCGGCATGTCGCAAGAGGAAGTAGACAGCAAGGGGCCTAGCCATCATTCAAATAGTACGGCTCAGTTAATCAAACATATCCTCTATGTTGATCTGAACTGGGTTTATAGAATAAAAGGACAGCCGCTTCCGCAGTTATTGAAAGAACAATATGGCCCTATGATAGATGAAAATAACCGGCTTCCCATGGTCCAAGGCATGCCCTTGAACACGCTTATTTCCAGCTATGAGGATGTTTTAAATATGTTGAAAGACATATGTGCACAATTAATAGATGCTGATCTAGATAAAGTTGTCACTTTCGGTCATGAAAATGAAAAGCAAGCAACTATACGCTGGGGGTTGTGGCATATGGCTGACCATAGCCGCTACCACCAAGCCCAAATCAACCAGCTTAGAAAGTGGTTTAGTGAAAATGTTCTGTCGAAATAAAAGCACTAATGCGATTACTTTCATTAATAGCAAAAAAAGCCGTCGCTTCCGATGCATAAGCATAGGGGCGACGGCTTTTCTATTACCCATTCGTGCTGCCAAGCCGGTTATTCTTTTGGTTTGATTTTAAGCTCCTGCGCTTTCTCCAAATCTACATAGTTGCGGATAATGGATACTTCAACGCGGCGATTTTTCGCTCGGCCTTCCTCGGTGTCGTTGCTGGCAAGCGGGCGATTTTCTCCGTAGCCGCTTGCGGTAAATCTGGTCGGTGAGAGCTGTTGGTTTTCAAGCAAAATGTCCATAAAACGTACAGCACGGGAGGTGCTTAAATCCCAGTTCGATCTGAAGAGATAGGTGTTAATCGGTTTGTTGTCCGTATGTCCCGATACGATAATTTCGTAGTCCGGGTACTGCTGGAGCATCGTGCCGATGGAAATGGCGAGCTCGCGCGAATCTTCCTTCACTTCAGCGCTGCCAGATGCGAACAGTGCCTCGTCGCTAATAGTAATCATCAGCTGGGACTGGTTGAGCTTCGTCTCAAGGTCGGAGGTGAGACCATTTTTCTTAATATAGTCATCGATTTGCTTCTTCAGCTTCTCCAGATCCTCTTGCTCCTGCTTCATCAGCTCTTCACGGCGCTTCTGCGCATCGTCCTTCTCGTCATCACCAGCAGCTGGGTTTTGCGTTGAATCGTTAGGTGACGGCTCCTGCTTGTCTCTTTGATCACCCGTAGTGACCGCAGCTGGATCGGTAAGCAGGCCTGTACCGCCGGTGAAGGCGATATTGAAGGCGTTGCTCATTTCCTCGAATTTTTTTACGTCTACCGAGTTCATTGAATACAATACGATAAACAGTGCCAGCAGCAGAGTGAGCAAGTCGGCATAAGGAATGAGCCAGGATTCGTCAACATGCTCCTCATGTTCTTCGTGCCTATGCTTTTTGCTCAACGGCCCCTTCCTCCTTCTCCCTCATCTTCTCACGCTCAGTCGGAGTCAGGAATACCGACAGCTTTTGGTTGATTGCGATGGTGGATACGCCTGATTGGATAGAGAGCAAGCCTTCTACCATCATTAGACGAATTTGAACCTCGGCTTTAGAAAGCCTCTTGAGTTTGTTGGCAAATGGATGCCATAACACATAACCTGTGAAAATACCGAGCAGCGTTGCGATAAACGCGCCGGCGATAGCATGGGACAGCTTCTCAATGTCACTCATATCCGACAGGGCGGCAATCAGGCCGACCACGGCGCCGAGTACCCCGAGTGTAGGAGCGTATGTACCTGCTTGGGTGAAAATAAGCGCGCCGACTTTATGGCGGTCTTCTGTAGCGGCAATATCCTCAAGCAGAACGTCACGAACGAATTCCTGATCGTTGCCGTCAATAATCATCCGCATGCCGTTACGCAGGAAATTATCTTCGATTTCATCTACTTTAGCTTCAAGAGCGAGCAGGCCTTCGCGGCGTGTAATGCCGGCCCATTCCATAAATTGAGTAATGAGTTGTTCACGTGAAGTCAAGTTCTGAGTGCCAAATACCATTTTAAACAGCTTGCCGATTTTTGTTAGCTCTGACATGGGGAAAGCGATCATTACGGCTGCGACGGTACCCAAGATGATAATCATGTAGGCAGCAGGATTCAAGAGACTGGAAATTGGAGCTCCCTTGACGACCATCCCGCCAAAGATACCTATGATAGCTAGAACAATACCGATAATAGTTGAATTTTTCATTATACACCCCGTCCAATACAATTTCGAAAGTTCTCTATTTATATTATCGACAGAAGGGGGCGGTGAGATTAGACCTGAAAAGGATTTAAACAGAAAGGCATTAAAAATTGTGAAAATGAGGTAAAATGAATCATATAAATCAGTGAAAAGGTGGAACCTTATTATGGGCGTAAAGCATGCAAGGGAATATGCGGATATATTGAAGGAACTGACAACAGCGGTTAGCGCGATTGAGGGAAGCTACTCTTTTTTTGAAATGGAAAAGGAAGAGTGGGAGGCATTGGGAGAAGAAGAAAAGCACGAGGTGATGGAGGCGTTGGCCGATGATGTGTTTTTCGGATTGGGCGAGCAAGCGCTGATCGAGGTGGGCGCAGGCAAAGTTTCCTATCACGCGAAGCATCATGTCATTGAGGTCGCGCAGGGCGATAATGTCACGCATATGGTGCGGTTGATTTAGAGCATAGGGCGAGCAGGGCATTCGGAGCCCGAACAGCTGGGGAAAAATCGGTCTTAGCGAACGCTGTCGCTTCTTTACAACGAATGTCGATTCCGCTACAATAGGGTCTAACTTTAACAATGGAAGAATATATGACATCGTTTTTATGTAGAGGAGCACGCGATGAAGGACCGACAAACGATGCGAAAGATACCGGAATCGCTAGGCCTTAAGGGCGAGCAGCTTGCTGCCTTCTATCAGCCTATTCTGGCGATGGACACCAGAACCATTATGGGGTATGAGGTGCTGGGCAGAGCCTATGCAGGCGAGCGCGTGCGAAGCTTGGGCCCTTTTTTTGGAGACGCCGCCATTTCGGTAGAGGATCATATTGCGGTCGATCGGATTTTGCGGGAGCAGGCGATGCGCAAGCTGGGTGCGGAAAATTCCGAGTCGCTGCTGTTTATTAATTTAAAGCCGAACTGGATTCATCGCTATCAGCAATCCGGCGAGCTGTTTACGCTGCAGCTGATCGATAAATACCGGATTGATCCGCGCCGCATCGTCATCGAGATTACCGAGGAAAGCTTTAATGGCCCGATGGATGAGCTGCGCTCCATTGTGGATCTGTACCGTTCGAGAGGGTGCCTCATTGCGATCGATGATGTAGGAAGCGGATTCAGCAGTACGGATCGTATCGCCCATATTCAGCCGAATATACTGAAAATCGACATTCATATGATCAAAAAGAGCGCGACGCACAATGGCTATCTAGGCGCCCTTCGTTCCTTCTCCGCGCTGGCAGAGCAGATCGGGGCGTCGCTGCTCGCTGAAGGAGTGGAGACGCGCCAGGATTTGGTGCGTGCGATTGAAGCGGGTACCCGTTATGTGCAGGGCTTCTTCTTCTCCAAGGCCGAGCCGGAATTTCAGCGAGCGGATCGTTTCGCCGCAGCACTGGAGGCCGAGCTTGCGGAATATGTCCAGCAGCGCTTGCGCACCGAGAGGAATTGGCAGAAGGAAGCGGCGCAGCTTGCTGCGTTCATCGACAAGGAGCAAGCTTTCGCTTTCGGTCGAGAGGACGAACCCGGAGCAGGCAATGGATGGATTGCCGGACTGTTGGAGGAGCTGCCGCCGAGCTGCGTTCGCATTTATTTGTGCCGGGAGGACGGCATTCAGCTATCGGCCAACTATTGCAGGGTGGAGGCTGGCGAGTGGGAGCGGCAGGAGGAATATTATGGGGCGAATTGGAGCTGGCGCCCCTACTTCATTCCTACCATTGCGCAGTTAAGCGAGACGCAGAGCACCCTAGTGTCGCGTGCCTACGTCGATTTGGATACATGTGAATGGATTCGGACCGTATCGGTCCTTGCAGGTCCCGGCCTTATTTTATTTGCAGATATGAAGGATGATGAACAGCAGACGGATCGGCAACGAGAGGACGCTGCTTGCAGAACCACGACAGGATGAAAAATCCGGCGTCGTGGTTCTTTTGTTAGGATATAGGAAAGGATATGATGGTTTCAGCCCTTCTCTATATTTCTCGGACTGAAACGCGCCGAGCCGCCAAAGGACGGCGACAGCCGTTTACGCTCGAAATATAGGAAAGTATATGATTTTTCAATCCTTTCTCTATATTTCTCCGCGAAACGACAGCTTTGCCGCCAAAGGATGGCGACAGCCGTTTACGCTCGGGCGGGACCATATGCCATGATAAAGGTGGGGGCGTTGAGAAGTGTATCATGATTTCAAGCTCATAGAAGGCCGTCCAGTATCGATTCAAGTGAAAGATTATATGAAGCGTTTAATGATAAAAGGCGCGCTGCAGCCCCATCAGAAGCTGCCTTCGACACGCGAGCTTAGCGTATTGCTCGGCGTGAGCCGCAATACGGTCATTGCCGCTTATGCGGAGCTGGCGGACGAGGGCCGCGTATATGCCTTGCAAGGCAAAGGCAATTATGTGTCAGAGGATTCGGCGGGCAGCGCCGCCCCGTCGTCCTTGTCTTGGCAGTTGCCATGGAAGGAGCGTCTGAGCAGGCAGGCTTTGCTTGCGGAGGAGCTGGACCTCATGAAGCGCGGCATTCGCGCAGGTAAGAGTACGATTTCTTTTACGAGCATTGCCCCGGATGAGAAGCTGTTTGATCTGGATCATGTGAAGCAGGCGTTTCTGGGCCGTATGTCGGTGGAGGGCCATGTGCTGCTGAACTATGGTTATGCCAAAGGCTATAAGCCGCTGATTCAGTATTTGATGACCTATATGGAGAACAAGGGCGTGGATGTGCAGGGCAAGGATATGCTCATCACTGCCGGATTTACGGAAGGATTTGACCTTGTACTGGCTGCGCTCAGGCAAAAGCACGGCGCAGTCCTCTGCGAAAATCCGACCCATCATACCGCGATAAAAAATCTCAAGCTGCATGGCTTTGACATTAAGGGCGTTACGATGGAGCCGGATGGCATCCATTTGGGGGAGCTTGAACGGGCTTTGGAGGAGCGCCCCTACGATTGTGCCTATTTTGTCCCCTCCTATCACAATCCGACAGGCATCGTGATGTCGATGGAGAAACGGCTGGCGCTCATGCAGCTCATGAGCCGTTATGAAATTCCCGTCATTGAAGACGGATTTAATGAGGAGCTGCGTTATTCCGGAGCGCATGTGCCGCCGCTCATCGCATCGGCGGGCAGCGGCAACAGCGTCATTTATATTGGAAGCTTCTCGAAGGTGCTGTTCCCCGGCCTGCGGGTGGGGTGGGTGCTGGCAGACCGAGAGCTGATTGATTATTTGGAAAGCATGAAGCGGGCCCGCAACATTCATACCTCGACGCTTGACCAATCGCTGCTCTATCAATATTTGCATAATGGCAATCTGCATAAGTATTTGAAGCGGGCGCGGGCGGAATACAAGCGTAAATACGAGCTGACGCTGCAAGCCTGCAAAGCCTATGTTCCCTATGAGACGCTGTCGGGGGATGGCGGGCTGCATCTGTTCGTGACCTTTCGGGAAGCATGCAAGGTGCGGGAGCTTCTGGAGGCGTGCTCACAGCAAGGCGTTATTTTTACTTTAGGCCATCATTTTTTTACGGATGGACGGGGCAACAATACGCTGCGACTAGGGTTTTCCCGCGTGGCGGATGAGGATATTGTGCATGGTATTCGAATTATCGGCGATACGGCAAAACAGCTGTGGGGCCTTTCATAAGGAATAGAGCGACAACTATACATTTGATTATTTTGAAAAGGGGATGCAGGCATTATGGTGCAGTATAACGTTTCACCGCTTGTAAAGAGCTTGCCCGCTTCGGGCATTCGCAAGTTTTTCGATATGGCCGGGCAGGATGAAAATATGATTTCGCTGGGCGTGGGCGAGCCGGATTTTGCAACACCGGAGCGCGTGCGCGCCGCGTGCATACGAGCGTTGGAAAGCGGTCAGACGATGTACACGCCGAATGCCGGACTCATGGAGCTGCGCGAGGAAATCGCCCGTTATTTGGCGAGCAGCTTTGAATTAAATTATGAGCCGAAGGATGAGATTCTCGTGACGGTGGGCAGCAGCGAGGCGATTGATCTGGCGATGAGAACCTTGATTTGTCCGGGCGACGAGGTGCTGATCCCGGTTCCAAGCTATATCGCATATTCGCCCATTGTAGCGCTGCAGGGCGGCAGTATTGTAAACGTTGAGACGCATGAGCAGGAGCAATTCAAACTAACGGCACAATCGCTGCGGGAAAAAATCACTCCGCGCTCCAAGGTGCTGCTGATCAACTATCCGAACAATCCAACGGGTGCGGTCATGTCCTATGAGGACTGGCGCCCCATTGCTGAGCTGGTGAAAGAGCATAATCTAATCGTCGTATCCGATGAGGTATACGCGGAGCTGACTTATGAAAGCCAGCATGTGAGCATCGCATCGCTGCCTGGCATGCAGGAGCGGACGATCGTCATAAATGGCTTCTCGAAAGCTTTTGCCATGACAGGCTGGCGTATTGGTTATGCCAGCGGCCCTGTGGAAATTATTTCGCAAATGCTGAAAATTCATCAATACACAGCAATGTGCGCGCCTATTATGGGACAGATTGCTGCTCTGGAATCGCTGCGCAGCGGATTGGCAGACAAGGATCTAATGAAGGAGGCTTACAAGCAGCGCAGGGCGATGTTCGTGGGCGGCTTGCAGCAGCTTGGGCTTTCCTGCCATATGCCGGAAGGGGCGTTTTATGCTTTTCCATCCATCGCCCATACGGGACTAAGCTCGGAGCAGTTCGCCTTCAAGCTCATGAAGGAAGCGGGCGTGGCCGTCGTGCCAGGCCATGTTTTTGGCCCGGGCGGTGAAGGGCGCATCCGCTGTTCCTATTCGGTATCATCAGCAAAGCTGTCGGAGGCTTTGGAGCGAATGGGCTGTTACATGAGCCAGACGAGGCAGGCTGAACCGTTGCAATTGCAGCAGTTGGAGCGGGTCGGCGGTTGATGGGAGCGGAGAGGGTAAGGAAAGGGCTAGAAAAGGAAGCGGAAAGGAAGTGGAGGGGTAAGAGAGACGCTAGGCTTCTTCCCCTCCTCCGTAAACCATGCAATGAAATTCCGCCGCGCCTTGCGGGGTCGGGCGGATATACGTGTCGGTAATGCGGAAGCCTGCCTTCTCGTATACACGAATAGCACGTGCATTCCAGGTCAGCACCTCCAAATCCAGCTCGCTATTAGGAGCGCGGCGGCAAGCCTCCTCTACCAGCAGCGCCACAAAGGCGGTGCCTGAGCCCCTGCTGCAAAGCTGTGGGTGCAGACCCAATCCAAGCCGCAGCACTTCATCCCCCAGCGGGAAAAACTGTGCAAAACCAGCGAGCTCCCCGCGATCGTCTAAAATAGCAGCATATTGCCTCTGGCGCAGCTCGGGATCACCGAACTCCATTTCGGCTTGCTCCATAACCTCCCATGCGGGCCATTGATAGATGCCGTAAGGCGGCTCATACCGCCAATCGCACAACTGCCGGGCATGGGATTCATCCATAGCGGCAATCTTCCAGCCAAATGGCGGCTGGGCGCCAGCAGGAGCAGCATTTGCTTTTGTCATCATTATACAATCTCCTTATAAATCTCAATCGCGCGGGCGCGTGAAGCTTTCAAATCAACGATGGCATGCGGCTGCGGTAGGTGGATTTGCTTATCAGGCAGATGGGCAAGCTCCGGCAGCCAGCGTCTAATGTAAGTGCCGCTCGGATCATGTGTTGCGGACTGCGTGGCCGGATTCATAATGCGAAAATATGGCGCGGCGTCGTAGCCGAGCGACGAGCTCCAAAGCCAGCCGCCTCGGTTCAGTGTATGATCATAATCGGCCAGCTGGCGGCGGAAATACTGCTCGCCCAGCGTAAATGGGCATAACAGATTTTTCGTCAAAAACATGGCGGTAACCATCCGCAGCCGATTCGGCATTTCCCCCGTTTCATTTAGCTGCTTCATAGCGGCGTCAATAACAGGAATGCCCGTTTTTCCTTCGCTCCATGCCTCGAAATGCTGATCGCTTAGCGCAGATAAATCAAGCTTCTGCTCATATCGGTAGAAGTCCTCATTGTATTTTCCTTGATATAGAAAAAAATCCCGCCATGCCAGCTGTCTAATCCACGCCTCGGCTCCAAACTGCTGCTGCGCCGCTTCGTAGGCTTGCCGTGCTGACAGCGCTCCCGTATTCAAATAACGCGCCAAATGGCTCGTATGGTCGTCCGCAAACTGGTCGCGGCCGCCTTCATAGCCAGACAGGCGTTGATTTAGAAATTGCTCCAACACCTCGGCTGCATGGCTCGCGTGGGATTGGCCGCGCCCGGCTGAGTCATCTATCTGCCGAAAGGCTGCCGCAGCCAGATGCTCCCGCGGAAGACTGAAGCGCTCTGCCATGCTGGCATCTATATTTTTCAGCGTATTAAGCTGCTGCAGTGTTGTCTCGCCCGCAGGGGAATAGTGGCTCTGCATAAAGGATGCCATATGCGGTAAAACGGCGTAAATACCTTGTAAGGCTCACTGCGCCGAGAAAACGTATGGAGCTCCTCCAAATCGGCCAGCGGCGCATCGTCGAGCGTCATCCAGCGGCGTCCCGCTGCGCGTACAACCTGCTGCATAGCGTGGTCGCGTGCCCTTGCATAAGGCGTTGCCAGAAAACAGCAAAGCCGCAAGCTATTTGTCCGAAGACAAACAACTGCGGCTTTGCTGATTGAGACAGCAGCTTTTCGTTATGTAAGCGAAAAAAGCGTGGCCTGGCTCTATTGCTCGCTTGCGTACTTGTCGTAAGCGTCTTGGCTCATAACGCGTGTAGCTGATACGTAACGATCAGCATAATAAGACTCGCTAAGTTTGCTAATAATAACGCCTCTGCTCGAGGAAGCATGTGCAAACTTTCCATCGCCTACGTAAATACCAACGTGGGAGATGCCTTTGCCGCTCGTGTTGAAGAATACGAGATCGCCAGCGATCAGGTCACTCTTCTTCACTTCACTGCCATCGTTCGATTGGGCTTGGGAAGTACGGGAAAGATCGATGCCCATTTTGTCGAAAACATACTTCGTAAAACCGGAGCAGTCGAAGCCTTTCGTAGTCGTTCCGCCGCTTTGGTACGGTGTGCCGATCAGATCAGCGATAACACCATCCATCTTCGAACTCGCGAACACGCTGCCTGCTTGGAAAGCAAGCATTAATACAAGACCAACGAGTAGTGCAGTAACCTTCTTCAAAATTTGAAACTCCTTCCGGTGCCGACGAGGTTAGCTGTGGGGTTCGGTTGTGAAGGTTCCCTATGATTTCCAAGACACTTGAATCAAGCCGTCCAAGCATCGAAATCAATTCACCCAAAGTGGTTCCCCCGTATTTCTATACCTTTGCGGTATAAAAAATTAGGCTGGTTTAATTTTGCTCTGCGCTAATAATTCGTTTTTTTCATGTGATTTCCTTCTATATGAATGAATTTCTAATAATTCTCATGTAACCTTTTGGCTCAATTTTGCGTTAAAACAAGTTTCTTGCCTAATAAATGTTCGATCTATCGCCGTTCTTGGGCAAAAAAACATTTTGTCAGTTTATATGAGAAATAGGCAGCTAATATGCTATGAATCGTGTGAATAGGCAAGAATTATAGCGTAAAATGAAGATTTAGAGAGTTTGAGCTAGGTCGCCATATAGGCTGGGAAGTAAATGGAGGCTTTACCTGCAGGTGCAGGATAACGGCAAAAAACCGATTTCGGCCTTTTGGCCGCAATCGGTTTTTTTATGAGAAGGGCTTTAGAAAAATGAGAATACTAAATGAGAATTAGGTGGGGTTGCCCTCATTTTTCTAAGGGTCTCAGCTCTGCTTTGATTGCAGGCAATCGTATTGGGCAGCGAGCGTCCATACTTTTAACAAGGTGCGCGGCAGATGATAGGCTTGATGCATGATGAGTGCCAGCATGCCTGCCCAAGCATAGGAAAGCCCAGACACAGCGAGCGAAGCGGCAACAGCCAGCAGCCACATCAGCAGAGAGAGGCCGGCATAAGGGAAAAGATTTCGGAGCGCATGGCTGAGCCAGCGCAAGGAGCCCGTGCCGGAGGCGGCGCCGAACTGCATAGCGAGCAGCAGCAGGTGAACGAGGAAGCTCCATAGCAGCCAGCCGCCAAAGCCCGGCAGCGTGCCTTGCAGCAGCTCGCCCAGCGAATGGCCCTCCATAAGCAGCTTGAAGGCGCGAGGCAGCAGGAACCAGCCGGGTGCGAAAATAAGCAGCGTGCGCAGCCAATAGAGCAGCGTCACGGGCTTCCAAGCTTTGCGAATGCCTTGAAGAAACTGTGTTTCACCTGTTTCGCCCATATGATGCAGCGAGTAGAGCAGCCCCGCATTGAACAGCGGCGTCAGCAGCATGCGGGCAGCGAACAAGCCGCCCAGAAGCCACAAATAAGGATTGATCAAATCCGTCTTCGTCAATTGAAACTGGGCCTCGCTGAAGAACAGCGACACGGCCGAGTCAGACGGATGCTGGAGCGGAAAGCGCCGCAGCAGCGGCAGTACAGTCATATCAACAAAACGGTAAAGGAAAAGTCCCCATAATAGCTGGTAAAGGAATAACAGAATGACGATATAGAAATGGCGGATAGCGAGCCGCCAGCCTTGCTTCATATGCTGCTTCATTTTTCAACCTCCTCTCTACCAGCCTACGGATCCGAGCAAGCCTTCGATGAGCTTCGTCAGGCCGAGGCTCCATCGAATGCGCGACTGCTCGGGCACTTCTGCGCGCATAAAATTGTTAATATGCTTGTTGTCCAGCACATTGCTGTTTTTCGGGTCAACCGCCACCCAGGCAAGCGGAGCAGCATGCACAACCTTGTACTGGATATGCGACTCGGCGGCATCCCATGTTTTCGAAATCTTTTCGCCGTCGGTAAAGGAGAATACGAGCGGGATTGGCCCATTTTGCCCGCCATTGCGCTTAATCAGCACGGTAGACTCGTACTCCGTTTGGCCATCCTGCTCCACTTCATTCACTCGAATAGCCTCTACTGAAAAATCCGCCATCAGGCTGCCGTATACATACTGGTGGAAGTAGTCCTGCCATTTTTCCTTCGTAATCTGCTCAACGACACGCTGGAAATCAGACGTGGTGGGATGCTTGAATTTGTATTTTTGAAAATATGTGCGCATAATTTTTGACATCGTCTTTGCTCCGACCTGCTTCTCAATGCCGACCAGCACAAGCTTGGCGCGCATGTATACATTTTCCGCGTACTCATCGCTGTTGTGATAAGCCCATGAAGGCTGCTTCAGCGGGGCAGGGGCCGTAATATAGCTGGCTTCCATAGCCAAGTTAGGCTCAACGCCATAGGCGTTCTCCATCACCTTATCCTCCGCATAAGAAGTAAAGCCTTCGTCGAGCCACGCTTCTTCGAACTCGTTCGATGCAACCATCCCGTACCAATACTGATGGCCAATTTCATGTACAACGGTGCGCTCGAGGCTGTAGCCAGGGTTATCGGATTCAGCAGCTAAAGCGGTTACGAGCGTTGGATACTCCATGCCGCCTGCACCATTCGCACCCTTCGGAGGGACGATAATGGACAGCGTCGAATACGGATAATCGCCGTACCACTCCGCGTATTTGGACAGTGCTGATTTTGCTGCATGCATATAGCGGTCTTTCAGCCCTTCGTGGGCAGGGTCCAAATAAAGCTTAATGCGAACACCCGGAATACCCGTTCCTGACAATGTGTCCTCCGCATATATGAAGTCCGGCGAGGCTGACCAAGCAAAGTCATGCACGTCTTCGGCATAGAACTGATAGGTGCTTGTGCCATTTTGCGTCACAGCTTCCCTGGTCTGAATGCCGGTAGCAGCGACCGCAAAGTTTTCTGGCACTGTAATCTGGGCGCTGTACAAGCCAAAATCGCTGTAAAACTCCGAATCGCCATGATACTGGTGGACGTTCCAGCCTTCATTCGTTCGGCCGCGTGTGCCAGCCAGTTCATAAACAGCAAGCTTCGGAAACCACTGGCCCGCCATAACAAAGCTCCCGGAATAGCCCATGCGAGCGAACACCTCGGGCAGCTTGACCTCATAGGTCATGGAGAGTGTTACTGATTTGCCCGGTGCGACTGGAACCGGAAGATTGAGCTTCGTCAGCGTAAAGTCGTCCGTATTTCCGTCATCGGGCTGAACATAATGCAGACGGGGAAGCAAGCTCTCGCCCTCCAGCGTTTGCAAGGTAAGCAGCTTCATATAACCTTGGCTGTCGACCGTGGCCTTATCACCCCGCAGCTGACCGCCAGACTCGCGCATGAACGTCGACTTTTCGGACTGAAAGGCATTGGGATACAGATGAAAATACAGCTCGGACACCGTTTTTTTGCCTGGGTTCGTCCAAGTTACGGTCTGGGAGCCATCTAAATATCGGATATCCTCCCGAAGCGCCACTTGCATGTTGTATTGGACGACTCTTTTGCTAAGCGTCTGTACCGTTTCGATCTGGGCAGGGTCGGGCTGTGCTGGCGGTGCCGGGGCAGGCGGCTTGGCCGTTTGCGGAGCAGCTTGCTCTACTGCTGCTGTCGTGAGATCGGCAATGCCAATCGGGTCTGTGGCGCCAGAGGCGTACGTATACTGGGATAGCCAAGCGTTGCCGAAGCCATGATGCAGCGACAGTCCGAGCAGGACGGCCGAGAGCATAATGAGCGCGATTCGTTTGAAAGGTCCTGGAGTCATTGAACGTTTCCCTCCCGTTGACAAGCATCTACAGCATGTATATGTCGGCTTGTACCGGAATAGTCTTGTGGATTTTTGCAGCGGCGCTGATGAAGGCGTGTAAAGCGGCAGCCGCTTGCGGATTCGGCAGGAAATTGTGCCGTGTGCGCTTGTGTTATTGCGAAAAAACGTTCAAAATGGAAAGGAGAGATTGGCTGCAAGCTGCTGCGGCAGTACAATAGATGAAATGTGACGAGAGGACGTGTACGAACGGATGGAACAGCAAGGACAACCGGAGAAAAAAGAAAAGAAATCACTCGCGCTTAACGTCGTGAGCAACAAACAGCATAAAGGCTTTGGTGCAGGCACCATCGACCTAAGCCAAGTATCCTGCGTTATTATTGATGCGGGCGTCGCTTATATCGACGACGGCGCGATGCATGCCAAAAGCAAAGTAGAGCGCGGCATCAAGTTTTCTCCTAATAAAGAGGACACGCCTAATGGCCGCCAATGCTGGATTGTATGGGTTGCGGTAGAACGTGGAGAGAACGGCACGAACTACGCTGG
The DNA here is from genome assembly GCF_059383875.1 of Paenibacillus sp. JT22N7. Classification (NCBI taxonomy): domain Bacteria; kingdom Bacillati; phylum Bacillota; class Bacilli; order Caryophanales; family Paenibacillaceae; genus Paenibacillus; species Paenibacillus sp. JT22N7. The sequence continues at coordinate 87,668 of NZ_JBXENY010000014.1, read as the reverse complement.
CGCAACGGCTTGCGAAATGTGGATCGACACGGAAGCACGCCGCGGCTGGAAAATTCTCGCTGACCATGTAAACAAGCTTGATCATGCGATTAAGCGCCGCTACAACTTGGGCGAGCTGGGTGCGGAAGAAAAGGCTGCGTTCCGCAAGCTGTTAATCGAGCATAATGAAGAATGGTGGACCAACTCCTCCGATGAGCTGAAGCAGGCTTTGGAGGCATAGAATGACAGAAAGAATGACAGAAGAATGACCAAGGCAGCTTCTAACTGGGAAGCTTATAAGTGACGGGTTCCGCCCCAATGCAGCAGCGATTGCTGCGCTGGAGCGGAGCCTTTTTACTTTTTTATAAAAAATATTGCTGCAGGTGCAGGGGATAGCCATCGTTTTGGCGTCTAATATAAAGGGAAGGGGGAGAGAGAGATTCAAGATGAAGCATGGTTAATAGCGCTCCGCGACGGCGGGCCTGCAGAATTCCAGTCATTCGTGCAGGAATATGGCGCTCATATTTATAAAACGGTTTATGCTGTGCTTCATTCGCCGCATGATGCGGAGGATGTTACCCAGGAAGTGCTGCTGCAAATTCACCGCTCTCTCCCCGAGTGCAGGCTGGAAGGCTTTAAAACCTGGGTGACCCGCATTGCTGTAAACCGTGCGATTGATTGGAAGAGGAGCAAGGCACGCAAGCCGGAAGAACTGAGCGAATATGTGGACAATCTGGGACCCGGCACCGATGGGCAAGGAACTGCGATGCCTGCGGAGCGCGCTGCGATCGAGCGCGAGGAAAAACGCTACATAAGAGAACAGGTCGAGCAACTCCCGGACAATTATCGTGAAGTCGTAAACGCCTATTATATAGAACAGAAATCATACGAGGAAATTTCGTCCTCAACCGGACTGGAGCGCAAAAGTGTAGAATCGCGCCTATACCGGGCAAGAAACTGGATTAAGCGGCACTGGAGAAGGGAGGACTTTGAATGAGTCATCATGAGGAACACAAGCATAGCGAGAGTTCAAGGACGAAACAGCAGGGCAAGCAGGTAGAGCAGCCCATAGAACAACCGATAGAACAGCCGATCATGCCAGTGACGGATGAAGCATCCTCAGCATGCAATCCTGTGAATCATTTGAATCATGTGGAGGCTTCCCTTCTGGAGCAATACGTGGCGAATGTGCTTTCCGAGCCTGAACGCGAGCAGATCGAGCGGCAGCTTGCAGAATGCGACGAATGCTTAGAGCAATTTATGCTGGTGTTGGAGGCGGATATGGCGGGGAGTCCCCCTACGTCTGAGCCTCATATAGCAGGAGCCGTTCCAGGAGCCAGTCCGTTAAATCAGGCGATTGAGCTTCCGGATTTTGAGCAGATGGGCCACAAGCTCAGCAAGCAGCTGTTCGGAGCGTCGGAATCCGAAAAACAGGATCTGCTGTCCGTGCCGGGTCCGTTCCTTCAAGAGAAATCATACCGCCGCAGATCCTGGCTCCAGCATCCGGCAACCCACTATACCGCTGCGGCGGTCATTACCCTGCTGCTGCTCGGTACAGGCGTACTGAACAACATTTCGCAGGAGCTTGAAAAAATAGACCATAGCAGGCTGCAGCATAAAGAGGAGCAGCTCATCCGAGACAAGGAGCAGCGCGAGTCCACCTGGTCGCAGCAAATGATGAACCGCACTTCCCTCTGGCTGGACGGCATCGCCTCCAAACGGTTTAAATAACGAATGATGAAGGAGAGATCAAGGAATGAATAGGGAGAAAAAGCCCCTTGTTGCGCTGCTGCTGTCCATGCTTCCCGGTTTCGGCCATGCATATATGGGGCGTCCGATAAGGTTTGTGCTATATGCGGCAGGAGGATTTGGACCTCTTGCGCTTCTGATTCTAATAGCAATCGCGGATCATATTAATGACGATACGGCCTTTGTTCTATGCTTGCTGTCGTTTCTCTTCTGGGGCATCAATATGCTTGATATGATTGTAACGCTCATTGGCAGGCGGCAGCCGCATCCGAATGAGGCCGCCTATGGTGTGGGCGCACCTCCAAGTCCAGATCAGATGTACAGCAACCTGCCGCCGGGAGCGATGCGCGCACAAGCAGACATTTTAACCTACAGCGAGCAGAAAGAGCGTACGAACACGCTGCTGCTCTCCATCGTTCCCGGTTTGGGCCATATGGCGCTTGGGCTGATGCAGCGGGGCATTGCCTTTCTCGTTGCATCCATCGGCTTATTCGCAGTTGTTATTTTTATATCGATGGTAACGGGAACAGGAGAGTTTCTTATTTTCCTGCTAGGCGTGCCCGTCATCTGGATTTACAGCATTTTTGATGCTTCACAGCAGCTGCATCGCAAGAAACGGGGCGAGCCCTTGGAGGATCGGCCGTTTTTCGAAGAGATGGAGGAGTACATGAACAAGGGGCGCAAAAATAAAGCGCTCGCTGCAACGCTGTCGCTCTTTCCCGGTGCAGGGCATCTATATCTCGGGCTTCAAACACGCGGCCTGCAAATTATGGCAGGCTTTCTCGCCTCCGTCTATTTAATGGATGCGATGCGGCTGTCGATGTTTCTATTCCTTATGCCGCTATTCTGGTTTTTCGCTTTCTTCGATGTCATGCGGCAGCTGTCGACTGAACCGCAGGAAGGCTTAAAGGATCAAGCGATTATTACGCAGTTTGCTCCTTATCAGCGCTGGATCGGCATCGGTCTGCTGCTGATCGGGCTGTATTTTATGGGTGATCGTGTTCTGGCCGAATACGCTGCGAATTATTTTCCAAGATGGTATGCCCAGTATCAAAATATAAAATATAATTTGCCAACCGCCCTTATCGCCTTTGTCATGATCGCCGCTGGGCTGCGCATGGCATTTGGCAGAGGATTCCAACGAAATAAGGGGCTTCCCCCTAAAGATTGGACACCAACGGAATCGCTGCGGAAGGGGAAAAGCGAATGAAGCAGTGGCGTGTAGGCACGCTTTCGATGGGCGTTGCCTTATTATTGATGGGAATCGCTGTGGCGGTTTCCATCTGGAGCGGCACGGGGGCATACGATATGCTGCTGTGGGTGGCACCGCTTGTTTTTATTTTGCTCGGAGCAGAAATTTTATTGTACATTTGGTTTGCGGGCAGCGAACGGACGACGCTTCGTTACGATTGGATCAGCCTATTTATAGTAGGGATGATCGGAAGCTTCAGCCTTGCGATGGCGGGCCTGATTTCAACTGGGATTTTGGATGAATTCCGCGGGGCGATGCGCCAAATGGAACGGACGGCACTTATTGAGACGGCGCCTATTTCCGTGCCAGAGAAGGTCGATAAAATCGTCGTGCAAGCGCTCCGTCCGGTAAGTGTAGATCAAGTAGACGGTGGAAAGGTGCAATTGCTCGGGCAGGTGCAGTACTGGGCTGCAGAGCCGATCGACACTTCAGAGCAGCTCGTTAGCACAAGCGTAGTGGGATCGGTCATGTATGTGATGGTCGGCGAATTTGATCGGCATAACGGACCGATTCAGTCGAATATGTATAACGCTCAAATGACGCTGGTATTGCCGAAGTCTATCAAAATCGAGCAGCGCGGTTTTTAAGAACTCATTGATTATATAAAAAAGAACGATAAAACGCTTGCTCCAGATAACATCCGGAGCAAGCGTTTTATCGTTCTAGCGGGAAAGCGGCAGCCAATCAAGGACGCGCTGGATATTGCGATCCCAGTAGCCCCACTCATGCATGCCCGGCTCCTCGTCATAGGCGAGAGTCAGCCCATACTCCTCCATCGCTGCCTTGAAGCGAAGATTATCTTCATATAGAAAATCTTCTGTCCCGCAGCATTGGTAAAACTTCGGCTGCTGTTCAGGGGCGAGTTCAGCTGCAGAGGCTAAAAGGTTAAACAAATTGCTTGGCCCAGCCTCCAGCTTCTCTATGCTGCCGTACAACCGTCCAAACTCGCCTTCATCCGTATAAGAGAAGTCGGGATGCTGGAGCCGGCTGACAACATCAAGCGCGCCAGAAAGGCTCGCTGCAGCTGCAAAGCGCTCAGGATGATGCAGTCCCAGCTTGAACGCGCCATAGCCGCCCATCGAGAGGCCGGCGACAAAATTGTCTTCTCTGCGAGCTGACAGCGGGAAGAAGGAGCGGGCCACACGCGGCAGCTCCTCGCTGACAAAGCTCCAGTAGCGGCCGCCCTGCTCCATGTCTGCATAAAAGCTGCGATGCACGCCAGGCATGACGACAGCGATCCCTTTGCTGGAAGCATAACGTTCAATTGACGTATAACGCGTCCAGGCGGTATGGTCGTCGGACAGCCCGTGCAGCAAATACAGCACCGGATATTTGTAATCCGTTCCTTCCTTGCGGGAAGAAAGTTCAGCTAATGACGGCTGCGGCAAAATAACCGACATCCCGGTCGAGAAGCCCAGCTTTTCTGAGTAAAAATCACATTGAAACAAGGCCATTGCAATGGAACCTCCTTGTTAGCACTCTTGATAGCCTATTCACATCGTGAAAGCTGCTGCGTTTATTTAATGCCGGAAATCGAATAATTCTCAATAATTTGCTTCTGGAAGAAAATAAATACGATAACGACTGGCAGTACCATAAATGTGGAGCCTGCCATTTGCAAAGCATAGTTGCTGCCATGCTCTCCCTTAAGCAAAGCCAGCCCGACGGATAGCGTGTAAAGCTTCTCGTCATTGGCGATAATGAGCGGCCATAGGAAGCTGTTCCAGCCGCCGATAAACGTCAGAATGCCTTGAATCGCAAGAATGGCTTTGGAGATCGGAAGCACGATTTGAAAGAAGGTGCGCACTTCGCTTGCCCCATCCAACCGGGTCGCCTCCAGCAGCTCGTCGGGAATCGTGGACATAAACTGGCGAAACAGGAAGATGCCAAATGCGCCGACAAAGCCCGGAAGCACGATGCCGACCATCGTATTCGTCAGATGCATTTCATTGAGCAGCAGGTAAACAGGAATCATCGTCACCTGGCCGGGAATCATCATCGTAGCGAGTACGAGATAGAACAGCTTATCTTTGCCTTTGAACTTGAACTTGGCGAATGCATAACCAGCCATTGCGTTCAGGAACAAGCCGATAAAGGAGAAAAAGACAATCAGCAGCGTATTGCTCAAATACGTGCCAAAATGCATATTGACGAACAGATTGCTAAAGTTTTCGAACGTAATATTTTTCGGCCACAGTGTTGGAGGCAGCTGCTTTACCTCGCTTTCCGTTTTGAATGCCGACATAATCATCCATACGAACGGAAGCATCATTACTATCCCGCCGCCAGTCAGCAAAATGCCGAGCAGCCATTGAAGGGCTGTGCCGCTTTTTGTTTTCGGTGCCATAATTATTCCCCTCTCCTTTCCTTAAACATCTGTTTCCTTGTTCTGGAACTTAAATTGAATGAGCGTAATGACGATTATGGAAATAAATAGTATAAAGGATCCTGCCGCAGCATATCCGAATTTGCTGTATTGGAAGCCGTTGTTGTAAATGAACAAGGCTACGGACATCGTGCCGTTAAGCGGCCCGCCTTTGGTCATAATGAGCGGCTCTTCGAAAAATTGAATCCAGCCAATCATTGTGGTGATGGAAACGAAGAAAATAGCATAACGCAACAGCGGAAGCGTAATCGTCCGCATTTGCTGCCAGTTGCTAGCTCCGTCAATTTGTGCAGCTTCATAATAAGAGCGTGGAATGCCCTTGATAGCCGCGATAAAAATAAGCATATTCAGACCGATCGCCCGCCATAAGGCAAGAATGATCAGCGAGATTTTAGCGATAATCGGATGCTGGAGCCACTGGACATCTGGAAGATGCACAAGGTTCAGCAAATAGTTGAACAAGCCAAGCGATGGGTTGTACAAATAAGTCCATACGACCGCAACGGCAACGACGTTGGTTACGGACGGCAAATAGTAAATAACGCGGAACGTTGTAAATACTTTTGATTTGCCGAAGTTAATCAGCAGCGCAATCGCTAGCGATAGGGCGATAACGGACGGAACGCCAATAATGACATAATAAAGCGTGTTGGTAATCGCTTGGAGAAATAAGGGATCAGTCAATACGTCCAAGTAGTTTTGCATGCCCACAAATGAAATGTTGGATACATCGGCAAGGCCGGCGAGATCCATATCTGTGAAGCTGATGACCAGCGCAATAACAATGGGCAGCAGGGAGAACATAGCAAGCAAAATCAAAGTTGGCGCAATAAAGAAATAAGGGGTTTTATTATTCAATATGCCTTTCATCGGCTAAGTCACATCCTTTAAATTTACGCTTGAGCGCAAATGGACAATAATAGGGATAACCGGCAACCCTACCCAAAAGCAGCTGCCGGCTAAAAGATTATTTAATTAATTTTTCGGCTTCAACGTTCAAAGCGTCCATTTCCGTCTGCACGTCAGCGTTAGCGCGATAAATTTGCTCAAAGTGTGATACATATTTTTGCGAAATTTGGTCATAAGCGGTGAGAGCTGGCGTTGCTTCAGCATGCTTGAGCTGCTCCCCGATAACTTGAAGGTTAGGATCAGCAGTCATGGAAGCATCCTGCCATACGCTTTGTACAGCTGGAAGCGCGTCGGACAGCTCTTTCCATTTCAACTGAACTTCTGGTTTGCTCATGTAGGCAATAAACTTAACTGCCGCTTCTTGGTTTTTGCTGTATTTGAATACAGTCAGATCAGAACCGCCAAGAATCGAGTTGTTGTTCGCAGAACCGGATGGAAGAACGGCTGTTGCCCATTTGCCCTCGATATCAGGCGCTTGCTCTTTAATTGGCTTGATCATCCAAGGTCCGCTGATGAACATCGGGATAACACCGTCGCCAGCAAAGCCTTGAACGGCATCAATGCCAAGATCTACAGGAGAAAGCTTCTCTTGATAGAAGCTGCCTACATATTTTACAGCGTCAACGAATTCCGGTTGATTGAACAAAGGTTTATTTTGCTCATCAAAAATCTTGGAACCGTTCTGGCGGGCAAACATAATACCCAGCGTCGGCTCGCCTGGAACGAGGTCAATGCCGTATTTGCCTTCGCCGCGTGCAGTCAGCTTCGTTGCTGCATCCTTCAGCTCATCCCAAGTAGCAGGCGCTTTGTCATAGCCTACTTCTTTCAGCAGGTCAGTACGGTAGAACAGGACGCGAGTTTCAGCATACCAAGGAATACCGAACGTTTTGCCGTCAAATTGCGTTGTATTTACGATACCGTCGAAAAAGTTCTCCGGTTTAAATTCAGGATATTGGTCGATGTAAGGCGTCAAATCAAGCAAAGCGCCCGCATTTGCAAATTCCGGCATCCAGGAAGTACCCATTTGCAGCACGTCAGGACCGGATTTGGAAGCAACAGCTGTCAGCAGCTTGTCATGCGCCGAGCCCCAAGGAATAACTTGCACATCTACTTTAATGTTCGGATTGTCTGTTTCGAATTGCTCGGAAATCGTTTTGAGCGTCTGCTCTTGGTCGCCCATGCCCCAAACTTTAATGGTGACAGGCTGATCGCCAGTAGCGGCTTCGCCAGTTGTATTTGTATTATTGGATGAGCACGCTGTCAAAATACCTGAAAGCAGCATGGTGCTGATAAGTGCAGTTTTAACGGATTTATTAAACATTCCAATCTTCCTCTCTTTAAGAAGCAGTAATTTAAGGTGCAGTAGCTTAAGTAAATGATGACTCTATTGTTGTCGGTTTATGCAATGGTGTTGTCATTAAAGCAGCTGGCTTCCTTCTGAACATATCCCTTAAGCGACATGCCCCCCCTCTCATATTCCTGAAAAGCTCCCCTTAATATATAAGCCTTATGAAACATAGAAACGTTTCGATTTTAGATTATACGCGATTGCATCAGAAGATGCTAGTGACTATAGAAACGTTTCGATGTCATTATAAAACAGAATGTAATCGTATTCAACACATTTTTTTTGGCTATTGAAATTTACTTCTGGGGCGTTAAAATGATAATAGAAACGTTTCACTTATATAAAATTCGGGTAATGGGAGCAATTGACGGGAAGTTGAAAACGTTCTATAATCCTTTTAGTTGTAAAATAGAAACGTTTCGATTGATTTCGGCAAATGCCGTCAATCTGCATCAACTTCGCTGGTATCAGCTGTTTATTATGCGTTTATTGATGAAAGCCTATGTATACAAATAAGCAAGCGTAAACGACTGAAGCCGTCCTCTGGCGGCAATGCTACCGTTTCGCGGTGAAATATAAGCTGATTATAAGGGTGAAACTTATAAATTCTTATATTTTAAAAAAGTCAGGAAAGTGAGTGATGAACATGACAGCAGCAAGCACAAGCAGCTTTCGAGTAGAGGCCGGGCCATTAGCATTCACCTTTCTCAGCAGCGGCGATCTTTATCAAATTACCCACAACAACACGATGATTAATCAGCTTCTATCCAATGCGGTAGACGGTTCACTCAATAATATATATTTGCGTTTGCATCGTGAATCGGGCATTGCAGCCTTTCCACTGCTTGGTGTGCGATCGAATAGCCGTGTCTCCTATAGTGCAAATCAAGTCGTATGGGCAGGAGAAGCGGAGGGCGTTCGTTACCAAGTTCGTTTCCTACTGTCGGAAGCAGGCGTATGGTTCTGGGATGTAAATGTAGTTGGCAATGGCGAGACGGTGGATGTGATCTACGGTCAAGATATCGGGCTGGCTGACCAAGCTGCTGTTCGCAGCAATGAAGCTTATCAATCGCAATACATTGACCACTCCGTATTTGAGGACGGGCAGCGCGGTTATGTCGTCTGTTCCCGCCAAAATATGCCGCAAAGCGGCAGCTTCCCTTATTTGCAGCAAGGGGCATGGACAGGGGTGGCTGGCTATTCGACAGACGGCTTCCAGTTCTATGGCTTGAGCTATAAGGAAACGGATATTGCTGAAGCATTGACCAAGCCATCATTGGCTAATGAAGTTTACCAATATGAATTTGCATATACAGCTTTGCAAACACCGCTTGTTAAGGTGGACGGCGAGCAGAATGTTGTTTTTTACGGCTTGTTTAAAGCCAATCATCCTGAGGCTGTAACGTCGCTAGCCTTTACGGCGGAAGTGCAGCAAGCGTGGGAGCAAGTTTGTGCTGCGCCTGCTTTACAATCGCAAGATGCGAATCCGGTACGCAAAGCGGAGGCTATTGGTTCCCCTTTACAAACGGTATCGATGACGGCGGAAGAGATTAACGGCTTGTTCCCTGAACGCTCGCAGGAGGAGTATGTGGGAGAGTCTCTGCTTTCTTTTTTCACTGCGACCCATGAGCATGTTGTATTAAAGGAAAAAGAGCTGCTCGTTGAGCGTCCGCATGGCCATATTCTAATGACGGGCGGCAATGACCACTTGCACACGCATGTGCTGACGACGACCTCGTATATGTACGGCCTGTTCAATTCGCAGCTGGTTGTAGGCAACACGACGTTCCACAAATGGGTGACGAATGCCCGCAACGCGCTGAATGTGCCGAAAACGTCGGGACAGCGCATTTATGTAGAGCTGGATGGCGTATATCGTCTGCTTACGATGCCTTCGATGTTTGAAATGGGCTTTAACTTTGCAAAATGGTATTACAAAACGTCCGATGATCTCATCATCATTACGAACTATACAACCGTAGACACGCCGGAAGTTCGGATGCATGTTCGCTCGACAAGCGGAAGAAAGTACCGTTATCTGGTCACGAACCAAGTGTTGATGAATGATAATGAATATATTTTGCCGTATCAAATGAACAAAAATCAGGATTGGCTTGAATTTACGGCCGATTCGGCGGCGCTGAGCGCAAGTGTATATCCGAAGCTTCGCTACCGTCTGCGTGTGGATGGAGCGGAGATGACTGTTGCGGATGAGCAAAAGCTCGTAACGGGAATGGAGTCTGGCGGCGCATCGCTAGTCGTTCTGGAGCTAGGCGCAAGCAGCGAATGGACGGCTACGGTGCAGGGCTTGCTGCAAGGCGAAGAGCTTCCAGCGGCAACCGTTAGCGTAGAGGATGCAGAAGTGCAGGCACAGGCTTACCGTGCTTTTTACAAGCGGGTGATGAATGGATTTGAGCTGACGCAAAAAGGCGGCAATACCGCTGAAGTAGACAAGTTCAATACGCTGGCATGGTGGTACACACACAATATGCTCGTCCATTATTCGGTACCGCACGGGCTAGAGCAATATGGCGGCGCTGCATGGGGAACACGAGATGTTTGCCAAGGGCCGACCGAATATTTTATGGCGATGCAAAATTACGGCGCAGTTCGCGAAATATTGCTGACGGTATTTTCCCATCAGTATGAGGAAGACGGCAATTGGCCGCAATGGTTTATGTTCGACAACTACGTGAATATACAGCAGGAAGAAAGCCACGGCGATATTATCGTATGGCCGCTCAAGGTACTGAGCGACTATTTGACTGCGACGCAGGATTATTCCGTGCTGGAGGAGCAGATCCCTTATACGACGAAAGAAGGTTTTGCTTTCACATCGCATACGGCATCGCTGCTTGAACATGCGCAGAAGGAAATCGCCTATATTAAGGGACATTTCCTGCATGACACCCATTTGTCCTCCTACGGCGATGGCGATTGGGATGACACGCTGCAGCCTGCCAACGCCCAGCTTAAGCAGTATATGGTGAGCAGCTGGACAGTAGCGCTGACGTACCAGGTGTTTACGCACCTGTCTGCGGCCATGCAGACGCACAATAAAGAGTGGGCGGCAGAGCTCGGAGCATTGAGTGCGGGCATTGAAGCAGATTTCAATCGTTATATGCTGCAAACCGATGTTATTCCTGGCTTCTTGTACATGGAGCAGCCAGATAAAGCGGAACTGATGCTGCATCCATCGGATGCGGTAACAGGCATACAATACCGCCTGCTTCCGATGACCCGCAGCATGATTGCTGAGCTGCTTACAGCTGAGCAGGCCGAGTCGCATTATGCGCTTATCAAGCGCGAGCTTTACTGCCCGGATGGCGTCCGGCTGATGAACCGTCCGGCGAAATATACCGGTGGTGTAAGCACGCATTTCAAGCGCGCTGAGCAGGCGGCGAACTTTGGACGCGAGGTAGGGCTGCAATATGTACATGCCCATATCCGGTATGTAGAAGCAATGGCTAAGCTCGGCAAGGTAGATGAAGCATGGAATGGACTTACAATCATCAACCCGATTGGTTTGAAGGATGCTGTGCCTAATGCGGAGCTTCGCCAAAGCAATTCTTATTTCAGCAGCTCGGATGGCAAATTTAATACGCGTTATGAGGCGCAGGATCGTTTTGCACAGCTGCGTGATGGCTCTGCTCCGGTTAAAGGCGGATGGAGAATTTATTCCAGCGGACCGGGGATTTATATGAACCAGCTTATAGCAAACGTGCTTGGTATCCGCCAAGTGGAAAATAAGCTGATCGTTGATCCGGTGCTGCCACAGTCGTTGGATGGCCTGCAATTCGATTTCGAATATCAGGGCGCTCCGATTACCTTCGTTTACCATTTGAATGCCGATAGCGATGCGACTGTGAAAAGTGTGAAAATAAATGGTAATGAAATGGCAGCTGTACTCGGCTCCAATCGTTATCGTGCGGGCGGTTTGGAAATTTCTCCGCAGCTACTGAAGCAGCATCAAACAGGTGAAACGACGATTATCGACATTTTCATGTAAGGACTAAGTGTACGGCGATTCGTTTCGGATCGCCGTATGCACATAAGTCGAGGCAACTTTAATCTGTTATGATATAGTTAATTAATCAGGAATATTTTAAAATATAAGTGTTTATAAGTTTAAATGCCTTTAATAGGCTTTTATATAATCTCGGTTTATATTTTTACGCGAAACGAGCAAAAATTACCGAAGGTATCGTATGCCGTTTACGCTTGAAATCTAAGGGTAATAAGGAGAACTCTTATTATCAGGCTTATATTTCTACGCGAAACGAGCTTTGCTACCATAGGTAGCTAAAGCCGTTTACGCTTGAAATCTAAGGATAATAAGGGGAACCTCTTATTATTAGGCTTATATTTCTACGCGAAACGAGCTTTGCTACCATAGGTAGCTAAAGCCGTTTACGCTTGAAGCAACAGATTGGAGAGAGTGCAGTGGTCAGTATTAAAGATATCGCTAAGAAAGCTGGTGTCTCGATATCGACGGTTTCCTACGCGCTGAACGGCAGCCCGAAGGTGACGTCGGAGACATGTGCCAAAATTTTAGCTATAGCCAAAGAGTTGAACTACGTGCCGAACGCGGCTGCCCGTACGCTTAAGACGCGCGAGACTAAAATTATTGGCGTATATTTGACCGACTTCAGTGGGGCCTTTTATGGGGATTTGCTGCAAGGGGTGAATGAAATGCTGCACCGCAAAGGCTATGATACGATTGTATGCAGCGGCAAGCGTTCGCATCGCATGCTTCCAGAGCGGATGATTGACGGTGCAATTGTGCTCGATGCCACGTTCGATAGCACAGAGCTGCTGCGGTACGCGGAGCTGGGGCATAAAGTAGTTGTGCTCGACCGCGAGCTGAACCACCCGAATATTAATCAGGTACTGCTTGATAACAAGGCAGGAGCTACACTTGCGATGGAGCATTTGCTGGATCGGGGCTTTCGCAAAATCTATGCGATTATGGGGCCGGAAGAGTCTTATGACGCAGGTCAGCGGCTGCAAGCGGTCAAGCAGGCGGTGGAGCGCTGCGATGACTTGACGTTTGAAGCCATTGAAGGCAGCTTCCGCAAGGAATCCGGCGAGGAAGCAGCTAAAAAAATATTAGCTGAATACACGGGGCCTGCTGCTGTTTTTTGCATGAACGATGAAATGGCGATTGGCGTGCACAACTATGTATCCCAGACAGACTATGTCGTAGGCGAGCATATTCATATTATCGGTTTTGACAATGTGGAGCTGGCCTCGTATATGCAGCCAAAGCTGGCCACGATTGATTATTCCAAACATAAATGGGGAGCGCTTGCATCGGAGCAGCTGCTGAAAATCATAGCCGGAGAGCCGGTCGAGAACGAGCGGATTTATGTGACGCTGGTTGAAGGCGACTCTGTTGGCACAAATAAAGAGGCTAGCGCCCAGCGCTAGCCTCTTTCCTTGTTGCAAGGCAGATACAATATACAATGCACCTATCAAAAACTATTTCGTTTTTTCCGGCTCCTCGAACGTCATGCCTTTCAAGTCAACGGTCACTTTCGTCATCGAAAGCGGCTCGTTCGGACGATCCTGGCTGTTGGTCGGCTGGTTGACGATTTGATCAACCGCATCCATGCCTTCAATAACGGCGCCGAAGGAAGCATATTCGTTATCAAGCGTTGGCGCATCCGCTACCATAATGAAAAATTGGGAGCCAGCGGAGTTCGGTTCGCCCGTTCTCGCCATGGAGATCACGCCGCGCGTGTGCTTCAAATCATTTTGAAAGCCGTTTGACGTGAATTCCCCTGGAATCGAATAGCCAGGGCCGCCGGCGCCTGTTCCATCCGGATCGCCGCCTTGAATCATAAAACCTTGAATGACACGGTGAAAAATCAACCCGTCATAATAGCCTTTTTGGACGAGCGATATAAAATTGTCAACTGTATTCGGTGCAATTTCCGGATACAGCTCAACTTTAATGTAGGTGTCATTGCTCATCTGAATCGTTACGACCGGATGCTTGTCCGAGTCAAGCAGATTGGCTGATGGGCTGGATGAAGGCTCAGCCGATGCAGCAGGTGCCGAAGACTCGCTGGACACGTTAGCTGCCGATCCAGCGGCTCCTGAGCTGGAATTGCTGCCTGTACCGCTTCCTGCGCCGCAAGCGGATATAACAAGCATCATGGCTGCCAGAAGCAGAAGCAGCGAAAAAGCTTTTTTGGTGCTTTTCATTTTCAACATGTAAAGGGTTCCTCCTAAAATGATTGTAGAGACACAGCGTAGCAGCTGTCTAATCAGGCTAAAAGCTATTCCAAGTGTACTATAGCCCTATTGGAAAATAAAGCGAAACAACAAGAACCCCCGCCGGCACTCAGGGAGCGCCATCGGGGGTTCTTGTTGTTATGCGTAAGCTAACCTACAACGTTGTAGGACATAATCCAGATAGAGCCTGCAACGATGGTGAGCAAGATGACGAGCCCGAATATAAGTGCCATCGTGTTGTAACGCGGCTTTTCCTCGTCTCTTAAATGCATGAAGAAGAACAATTGAACGACGAATTGCAAGGCTGCCATAATCAGAATGACGATTATCGTAAGCTTCTTGCTCAGCATATCGTTCATGACGATGACAATCGGGATAATCGTCAAAATAATCGACAATACAAACCCGATGACATAGGACCTCATGGAACCATGTGATTCATGAGACGGGGAATGCGAGTTGTGGTTATCCATGCTACATCACCCCCATCAGATAGACGACCGTAAGGACGAAAATCCAAACGACGTCCAAAAAGTGCCAGTACAAGCTAATAATATTAACCTTGCGCTGTGTTACTGGCGTAATGCCGCGACGGTACAATTGAATCATCAGCGCGGTCATCCATACGATACCGACCGAAACGTGAAGACCGTGCGTACCGACAAGTGTGAAGAAAGCAGACCAGTAAGCGCTAGTGCCAATTGTTACGCCTTCGTGTACCAGCTCAATAAACTCGCTGACCTCCAAATAGATGAAGGCAAGACCGAGAACTGCGGTAACGGCGAGCCAGCCAATAAGGCCTTTCTTATTGCCTCTGTGCATTTGAAGCACTGCGATACCGCTTGTAAAGCTGCTTGTAAGCAAGATGAACGTTTCGGCGATAACGCCAGGCATCTTGAACATTTCGTCGGCCGTAGGGCCGCCATCCGTGCTGAGTCGAAGTACGACAAATGTTGCAAATAACGTACCGAACAAAATAACGTCGGTAATTAGAAACATCCAGAAGCCGAATGTTTTGAGTGATTCATGTTCATGCTCATGGTGCTCGTCATGATGACCGTGGCCGCCATGGCCGTGCTTATCATGACCGGTTACTGCTTGTGCCATTATTTTGTCCCTCCTAATGCGGCTTCCGTCCGCTCGATCTCATCTACAGGAATGTAGTAGTCGGTATCGTAGCTGAAGGAACGCGCCAGCATGCAAATGGCAACGCCGATTGCGCCAGGTATAATCATCCATTTCCAATCCCAGACGAACCCGAAGCCCATAACGAAGAAGGAAACGGAAATCAAAAATGGAATGGCAGAGTTTTTCGGCATATGAATCGGTTCAAGTGGAGCAAGCGGCTTAGGCTTTCCGCCATTTGCCAAACGCTGCTTCTCTTCCCACCAAGCATCCTCGCTGTCTACAACCGGAACTCTTGCAAAGTTATAAAGCGGTGCAGGAGATGGAATCGACCATTCCAGCGTACGGCCATCCCATGAATCGCCGGTTGGCTCTTTTTTGTAAAACTTGATGCTGTGCGCGATTTGCCATACTTGGAACAGGAACGCCAGACCCATAATAAACGCGCCGACAGTAGAGACGATGTTAAGCGGCTGCCAGCCCATATCAAAGTTGTATTCGTTGAAACGACGGGTCATCCCCATCAAGCCAAGCGCGTACTGCGGCATGAAACAAACGTAGAAACCGATGTTCCACAGCCAGAATGCCCATTTTCCAAGGCCTTCATGCAGCTTGAAGCCGAACATCTTAGGCCACCAGTAGTAAAGTCCGGCGAAGTAACCGAATACGACGCCCCCGATCAGCACTTGGTGGAAGTGGGCAATCAGGAAGTAACTGTTGTGGAACTGGAAGTCAGCAGGCGCGACAGAGAGCATAACCCCGGTCATACCGCCGACGATAAAGCAAGGAATAAAGGCGATCGTCCAAAGCATCGGCGTTGGGAACGTCAGCTTGCCTCGGTACATCGTAAACAGCCAGTTAAATACTTTAACCCCTGTAGGAATGGCAATCAGCATCGTCGTTACGGCGAAGAAAGCATTGACGTTCGCGCCGGAACCCATGGTGAAGAAGTGATGCGCCCATGTAAAGAACGAGAAGAAGCTAATCGACATCAGGGCGAATACCATGGATTTGTAACCGAACAGCTTTTTCTTCGAGAAAGCCGATACGACTTCGGAGAAAATACCGAACGCCGGCAAAATAACGATATATACTTCGGGATGTCCCCACATCCAGATGAGGTTGATATACATCATCGGGTTGCCGCCGCCATCGAGCGTAAAGAAGTGAGCGCCGAAGTAGCGGTCAATAAACAGCAGGAACAAAGTAACGGTCAAGATTGGGAAAGCAAACATAATTGTAATACACGAGGAAAGTACGGACCAGACAAACATCGGCATTTTCATCAGCTTCATGCCTGGTGCGCGCATTTTCAAAATCGTTACGACAAAGTTAATACCGGTGGCTAAGGAGCCAATACCGGAAATCTGAATGCCCCAAATATAGAAATCCTGTCCTAGACCCGGGCTTCCTGACAGCTCGGAAAGCGGTGGATAGGCCAGCCAGCCTGCATCCGGCGAACCGCCGATAACGAAGGAAACGTTAAACAGCATGGCGCCAAAGAAAAACATCCAAAAGCTGAGCGAGTTCAGGAACGGGTAGGCGACGTCGCGCGCGCCGATTTGCAGCGGCACAACGATATTGAATAAGCCGAACATAAGTGGCATCGCCATAAATAAAATCATAATAACGCCGTGCGTTGTAAAGATCGCATTATAGTGATCGGCGTGGAGGAACTCTACCTGCGGCACAGCGAGCTGCACCCGCATCAGCAGGGCATCGACGCCACCACGGAAAAGCATGAGAATCGACGCGATAATATACATAATGCCGATCCGTTTATGATCGACGGTGGTCAGCCATTCCGTCCATAGCCAGCGCCATTTTTTGAAATACGATAGGGCGAAAACGACGGCAACCATGGACAAGCCGATGGATACCTGTGCTCCAAGTATGAGCGGGTCGCCAGTGATGAAAAAATCATTGAGCAAGAAATCGATTAGATTCTGAAACATGCGGCGTCTCCTTTCGTCTTGTGTTTAGTGTGAATGCTCGTTCGTTGAAGATTCTTGGTCATGATTCATATCCATGCCGTCCATATCTTTCATGTCCATATCACTCATATCCATGTCGTGATCCTTGTTGGTGTCTTCTTCTGTAGCTGTGGAGCCGCCATGATGATGGGCAGAGCCGCCTTCGCCAATGTATTGCATCACGACTTTCTGGAACAGTCCTTCAGGGAAGGAGGAGAACGATTGCACCGTCTCAACGCTTGGCTCAGTAAGCTTCTCAAAGCCTTCTTGTGTCAGCGCTGGAGCGGTTGTCTTCACCTCTTGAACCCACGCTTTATAATCATCCTCGGAAGTTGCCTTCACATTAAAGGTCATTTGGGCAAAATGCTCCCCAGTGAAGTTGGCGCCCGAGCCATAATAATTGCCAATCTCATCTGCTTGCAGATAAAGCGTCATAGCCATGCCGGACATCGTATAAATTTGGCCGCCCAGCTGCGGAATCCAGAACGAATTCATCGCCGTATCCGAAGTCAGTCTGAACTGAATCGGAGTGCCCTCTGGAATTTGAAGGTAGTTGACTGTAGATATGCCCTCTTCCGGGTACGTGAACAGCCATTTCCAATCCAGCGAGGTCACTTCAATCGTTATCGGTGCTTTCGCGGAAGCAATCGGCTTGGATGGCTCCAGCTCATACGAATACTTGACCGTTACGATTGCCAGAATAGCGATAACTACAATTGGAATACTCCACCAAATAATCTCCAGCTTCGTGCTGTGATTCCAGTTCGGCTGGTAGGGAGCGTTGTTGCCTTTTTTGTCACGGTAGCGCCATACGATGTAGCCGGTCAAGATCAGAACGGGCACGACAATAACCAGACAGAGGATCGTTGAAAAATAAATCAAATCCTTCTGGCTCTCGCCAATTGGCCCTTTTGGATCGAGCACCAGATACTGCTCGCCGCAGCCAGAGAGAAGAACGGCCATCAGCATGATGAGCAGGGGTGTCAATACACGAATATAACGTCTCAAATGGTTCAACTCCTTGGATATACTCTTAGCCTTAACATTAGCAGAAGTTACGGAGAATAACTGCTGACTTAACAATTACGTCAACAATTCGTCTTTTTTTTGTAATAGAAAGTTCACCAGTTCGACAATTGTCTTTGTCGGGCTCTCTAAAAAGCTCCGGCTTTATCTAAGGTGAAACGGATATCTCCGTCCTTTGGCGGTTTGCGCGGGCTAAGGCTTGTCCTGCTGCATGAATCCTATCGTCATAATTATGGCTGCATTAAATAGGTTGAAAAAAATAAAAAGCCTCACTGTCAAATCGACGGTGAGGCTTTAAATTGTACGTTCTCAATGGCTGTGCTGCTTCAGCACGGTTACTTCTGTTCTTCTTCAGCCTGCTGGGCCCGTCTTGCATGCACAAGGCCAATGGCAGTGCCAATGGTGTAGATAAATACGCTGCCTACCATAAATCCGAGCCCGACCATAAGCCATACGTTCTTATCGCTGAAGTGGCTGAGATTTATTAAGCAAAGGACTACGCCTACTGAGAGAACGGTCCAAGCGATGATGGTCATTGCGGTTACTAAACGTTTCACACTAGCTGCAGTTGCAGATTTAACGTCGCTGATTGTTGCTGTTTTCGTTGTCATTATAAACACCCCGTTTACTTGTAAGTGCTTTCTTGCACTCATTATAACACACTTTATGCGAAATGTTCAAAGAAAATTCACGATTTGATCAAATTTCCGACAAAATTAGGGGAAGTGCCTTTACTTTTAGGTTTTTGTATTAGTCGTGCTGCCACCAGCGCTTCAAATCATTCCACCAGGATTTTCGCTCCTCGGCAGCTTTGCTCTCTCCTGTTCCCTGAACGGAGGTGTCCCCGGGCTCTCCCGATGCTTCGCCGCATACTTCGACAGGTTCTGTGCCTTTGACGAAATATTCGAGCTGCTTCGCCGAGCAGGTGGCTTCTGCCAGCTTGCCGCTGGCGGGATCGACGTAGACGCTGACGACATCCTCCGGTATCGGAAAAATTTTCGGCGGAACCGCCGACAGCGCCTGTTCGGTATAGGCGGCGAAAATCGGCGCTGCGCGGTGCGCCTCGGCAACGGTCAGCTTGCGGCCTTTGTCAAAGCCCGTCCAGACTGCTGTAGCCAGCTCTGGCGTATAGCCAACGAGCCAAGCATCATTAGCGGTCGTGCCTGTTTTGCCAGCGACAGGCCGTTTAATCATGGCCGCTACCCGATTTCCTGTACCTCCGGTATCGAAGACACTCTCCATCAGGCTGGTCAATACGAACGCATTTGCGGGATCGACAACCTGCTCGGCTTGTTGCTTCGCTTCATATAAGATGTGTCCGCTGCGATCCTCTATTCTTGTAATAGCGATCGGTTCTACCCGTTTGCCGCCGTTAGCCAGCACAGCGAAAGCCGAAGCCATCTGGTAGGGGCTGACCGGGAAGGTGCCCAGCGCGAGCGATGGCAGCGGGCTCATCGGGCTGGTTATGCCCAGCTTGCGCGCCGTCTCAATGACTTTGTCCGCGCCGACCGCCATAATCGTATCTACAGCGTAAATGTTATCGGAGCTGGCAATCGCCTGCCGCATCGTAATAAAGTCATTGGTGTACTTGTCATTGTAATTGCTCGGCTTATACACTTTGCGTCCCTCATCATAGATGAAGGAGGTCGGCTCGCTTTTGAAGCGTGAAATGGGCGTCAACAGCCCGTTTTGGAGCGCGGTTAAATAAACAATCGGCTTGAAAGAAGAGCCGGGCTGGCGTGTATCCGCAAATACGCGGTTAAATTGATTGTTCTTGTAATCCCTCCCGCCAACCATGGCTTTAATGTAGCCATTGCGCGGATCAAGCGAGATGAGCGCTGCTTGCTGACCGTCACTGTCCGCCAGCTCCTTGTCGACGGCGGCTTCGGCAGCATTTTGCGCCACAGGATCAAGGGTTGTATAAATCGTAATGCCGCCTTCGTTCAGCAGCTGCTCGTTGATGCCGAGCTTGTCTACGGCTAAATATTTCACATAATCGCGAAAATACGGTGCGAATCCGGTCTGGTTGCCGGCTCCGAGCGGCTGGAATTGCAGCACCTCTTTATAAGCCTTACCCGCTTCCATCTTCGAAATCACACCATCCTCGGCCATAATGGACAAAATGGTAAGCTGCCTGTCCTTGGCGTTTTTCATATCCATGTATGGGGAATAGTATTTGGGACCCTTCGGAATGCCGGCCAGCATGGCGCTTTCGGCGAGCGTCAATTCCGATGCTTTCTTATTAAAATACAACGACGCTGCCGCCTCAATGCCATACGCGCCATGCCCGTAATAGATTTGGTTCAAATAGAGGCCCAAAATTTCGTCCTTGGAATAATGCATCTCCAGCTGAATCGTATAGATCGCTTCTTTGAATTTGCGCTGCCACGTTTTCTCATGCGTTAAATACAAATTGCGGGCGAGCTGCTGCGTCAGCGTGCTGGCGCCTTGCTTGGCTGATAACGAAACGGTATTCGCCACGATGGCGCGTCCCAGCCCTTTGATGTCGAAGCCAGGGTGGTCGTAGAAGCGCCTGTCTTCAATTGCAATGGTCGCCTTCACCAGATTGGGGGATATTTGATCGAGCGGGACGGAACGGCGATTTTCGCCCGTATGGAATGTATCGATAACCTGGCCATGCAGGTCGAGCATTTGGGAAGTTTGGCTTATGGATGCCGCAGGCAGCGACTGCATGCTTAAATACAGCAGTGCACCGACAAAGCAGGCGGTCAGCAGCAGAAACAGCGCGGCGAGCCGCCCCGCCCATTTTTTAAATCGATAAAAGGCTGTAGGCTGCTGGACCATTCCGGGTACCTGATGCTGGGGCGTCTGATGCCGGGATGCTTGCTGTGCGGATGCTGGGGCCGCTTGTGTGCGCCGGTTTCGGTTCAAGTTTGGACGCTGGTGGAGTCTAGGGAAAAACCGTTCAGAAAACGCAGAAAGCTTGCGTCTTAAGGACGGCTTGGCGGGCTTGATTTTGTGCTTGTTCATGGAGCGTGCTCCCTTCGGATGAACGATCATTCCTCATTAGTATGGAAAAAGCAGGGAGGCTATATTCATCCTATGTTAGCGGAGTGTTAATTTTTTGGGCGGATATGGTTTAAAAGGTTGCTTTTTGACCTCGTTCTACTATAATACAGATTGAACCATTGACGGAAAGAAGGGATATCACGCTATGGAATTGTGGTACACGGAGAAACAAACTGACAGCTTCGGCATTACGGCGAAGATTAAAGAAACTTATGTTACGGAACAAACAGACTTTCAAAAGCTCGATATGATTGAGACGGAAGAATTCGGAACGATGCTCGTATTGGATGGCATGGTTATGACGACAGTGAAGGATGAGTTCGTTTACCACGAGATGGTTGCTCACCCGATCCTGTTCACGCACCCGAACCCTGAGCATGTGCTCGTCGTGGGCGGCGGCGACGGCGGCGTTATTCGCGAAATCATGAAACACCCTAAGGTGAAAAAAGCAGTCCTCGTTGACATCGACGGCAAAGTTATCGAATATTCGAAAAAATATTTGCCGACTATTGCTGGCGAGCTGGACAACCCGCGCGTAGAAGTAATCGTGAATGATGGCTTCATGCATATCCACGATCACAAAAACACGTATGATGTCATTATGGTTGACTCCACAGAGCCAGTTGGCCCTGCAGCCAACCTGTTCACACGCGGCTTCTATCAAGGCATTTACGAAGCGCTGAAGGAAGATGGCATTTTCGTTGCTCAGACGGACAACCCTTGGTTTAAAGCGGACCTGATCCAAAGCGTCAACAAGGATGTGAAAGAAGTGTTCCCAATCGTGCGTGTATACGGTGCGAACATTCCTACGTATCCAAGCGGCCTGTGGACATTTACGCTGGGCAGCAAAAAATACGATCCGCTTGAGGTTGACGAAGCGTCAATCGCCGAGATCGAAACGAAATATTACACTCCGCGCCTTCACAAAGCGGCATTCGTGCTGCCTAAATTTGTGGAAGACCTGATTAAATAAGCAAACGTACAGAAAGCGAGGACAAGCCCTCATGAAACTCGATCAAAAATATTCCGGCAACGTCTTCATCCTGAGCTCTGAGGATTATGCGGCTTCCAAAGCAGTCATCTACGGCATGCCGATGGATTTCACCGTCAGCTTCCGTCCAGGCTCGCGCTTCGGCCCTCCGCGCATTCGCGAAGTATCGATTGGCCTGGAAGAATACAGCCCGTATCTTGACCGCAGCCTCGAAGAGATTGAATACTTCGATGCAGGCGACCTGCTGCTGCCATTCGGCAACGCGGCACGCAGCCTTGAAATCATCGGCGAATTTGTGCGCGGCGTACTGAACGATGGCAAAATGCCAGTCGGAATGGGCGGCGAGCATCTCGTATCTTGGCCGATTTTCCAAGAGGTGTATGCGAAATATCCGGATCTTGCGATCATTCATTTTGATGCGCATGCGGATCTGCGTGAAAGCTACGAAGGCGAGCCTTTGTCGCACTCCACGCCGCTGCGCAAAGCAGCAGGACTGCTTGGCGGCAAAAACATTTACCAATTCGGTATTCGTTCGGGCTCGCGCGAGGAGTTCCAATATGCTCGCGAGAACATTAATTTCCACCCGTTCGAGGTGCTGGAGCCTTTGAAAAAAGTGCTTCCGGAGCTGGCAGGACGTCCGGTTTACTTGACGATCGACATCGATGTGCTTGATCCTTCGGCAGCGCCGGGCACGGGCACAGCAGAAGCAGGCGGCATCACATCGAAAGAGCTGATCGAAGCGGTTCACGCTATCGCGGCTTCCGGTGTGAACGTTGTGGGCTGCGACCTTGTCGAGGTAGCGCCAGCTTACGACCCGACGGAGCAAACGCAAATCGTTGCGGCGAAGGTCATTCGCGAAATGCTGCTTGGTTTTATTAAGTAGAACTTGAATATAAGCAGCACTTGAAATCAGAAAGAAGCTTGCTCTGGCATAGATTGCCGGGGCAAGCTTCTTTTTCATTCAGACTCAGGATTTCTACTTCTGAAACGAAGGCTATTTCGTCATTTCATCGCTTCGCCGACAGCTTCTCCCCGCCCGGTATTTCATTGTTGGCGATCATTTCGCCGAACGGGCTGATGAAGGAAGGGTTGCTTTCGGTATCCCTAAGGTTTAAGGGCAGCTTCGGAAAGAGCAGCTCGGCTGTTCGGTAAGCTTCCTCCAGATGCGGATAGCCTGACAAAATAAACGTTTCAATGCCCAGCTCCGCGTATTCTTTCATGCGTGCAGCTACGCTGTCCGGGCTTCCGACCAGGGCCGTACCTGCGCCGCCGCGAACAAGTCCGATGCCCGCCCACAGATTAGGGCTGATCTCCAGCTTGGAGCGGTCGCCGGCGTGCAGCTGCGCCATCCTCTTCTGGCCCTCAGAGTCCATTCTGGCGAAAATTTGCTGGGCAGAAGCAATCGTATCTTCATCTAAATGCTGAATCAATTCATTTGCAGCCTTCCATGCTTCTTCATCAGTAGAACGGACAATGACATGCAGGCGAATGCCGAACCGCAGTGTTCGGCCCTGTGCGGCTGCGAGCTTCCGCATCCGGGTGATTTTTTCCTCGACCTGCTGAGGCGGCTCGCCCCATGTTAAATACACATCGACATGCTCGGCTGCGACCTCCATGGCTGCTTCCGAGGAGCCGCCGAAATAGAGCGGAGGGTAGGGCTTTTGAATCGATGGGTACAGCGCCTTGCCTCCTTCGATCCGGATATGCTCGCCTGCAAAATCCACCGATTCCCCTTCGAGCTCCTTGCGCCACACCTCCAAAAACTCGTCCGTCAACGCATACCGATCATCGTGGCTGAGGAAAAGGCCGTCTCCAGCCAGCTCTACGGGATCGCCGCCCGCTACGACATTAATCAACAATCGACCGTTGGAGAAGCGGTCTAGCGTCGCGGACATGCGTGCGGCAAGGGTAGGCGATACGAGCCCGGGCCTGACCGCCACCAGAAATTTCAACCGTTCTGTAACGGGGATGAGGCTGGAGGCGACGACCCAGGCGTCCTCACAGGATTTGCCCGTCGGCAGCAAAACGCCGCTGTAGCCGAGCTCATCCGCTGCTTGGGCAATTTGCTTGCAATAGGAGTAGCTGACGGCCCGCGCTCCCTCGCGTGTTCCTAAATATCGCCCGTCGCCATGTGTGGGAATAAACCAGAATATTTCCATGCCGTAGTGGCCTCCTTTATTAAAATCGTTGCTTTATCGCAAGCTTGTCATTCAGCGCTTGCTGCTTTCCTTAAGCAGCCGCCAGACGGGGTCTGTCAGGCTTTCCTTATCAAAGCCGAGATATTGGTTGGCATAAGCCCGGACGGGATCGCCGGCATAGAAACGCTCATACAGCTCATGCCGTGACCCGAGCGGACTTCCGACCAAATCCCAGGCCAGCTTGAACAACTGGACCTTCTTCTCGGCGCTGACGGAGGCACCCTCAAAATAAAGATGCATCAGCTTCGAGATGGGGCCATAAAAGTCCTCGACGCCTGCGGGTGCCTGCACAAACCCGCCGCCACCGACCTGCTGGACAATTTCAATGGCTCGCGGGTAAAACTTCGTTCCAATATTGCGAGCTGCATCAATGTAGGAAATATCCGGAACGAGCACGCCGGCAGCATCGGGCCGGGCCTGTGTCTCGGAGGCGATGACAAGCGCCTTCATGACCGAAATTTGTGTCAGCAGCTCCCCGAGCTTTTCCTGCACATGCAGAAAGCCATTGGCGCCAATCGCCTCCGCAATCGCGAATGCAATGCCGGTTACAAATTCGAGCTTGGCGACATAGCGCACAACATTTTGATGGAAAGCCAGCGCATTGGCTGTCTTGTTCGCTCTGAGCGCGAGCACCTTCTCGGAATCACCGTGCAGCAGCACCCTTTCCCAAGGAATGAGCACATCATCGAAAAATAGCACCGCATCCATCTCGTCATAACGGGAGCTCAAAATATGATTCTGCTCTCTGCCGTCCGCGAAGGATTCCCGGCAAACAATATGCAGCCCTGGCGAGTTAGCCGGTACGATCAGCACATGAGCGTGCTTGCGCTCCTCAGACTTGAATTTAAGAAAGGAGAAAATGAGGAAATCATGGGTATAGGGCGCGCCTGTCGCAATCATTTTGGCACCCCGTACGACGATGCCTTCGCTCGTCTCCTTCACCACATGCAGAAAACGTTCAGAGATGCGGCTGTCTTCCAAACTGCTGGATCGGTCAATCTGCGGGTCGATAATGGCGGTAGTCAAAAATAAATCCTGATCCCGCGCTTTCTCATAATAGGCGGTGATTTTGGATTCGAAATGGGGATCAAGCTGACCCAGATCGGATCTTGCCGCATACCAGCCGGTTACCATCGACCGTGCATAGTCGGACAGCCTGCTCATCATGCCGTGCGTCTCCTGTGACCAGAAAGCAAACGACTCGCTGCGTTTCGCAAGCTGCTCGGAAGTATAGGGCACAAGGAAGGAGCTGTGGGCATAGCGGTCGGTCCCTGAAACTTGAAAGCCGATTTTATCCCGCACTTCCGGGTCGTCGAGTTGATTAAATAAGGTTTTGATTGTCTCAAGCGTGCCTTTGAAGGCTGGATGGGCAGGCAAATCACTTAGTTTCTCTCCTCCAAGCCATACGCTTCTCCCATCATTCAAGCTTTGAAGAAAATGTCCTCCCCGCACTGAAGCTGGTCTCCTTTCATGGGTAAACCCTTGCTTTTTTAATCTCGCAAAAACCAATTGATTTAGTTTGATTTATTTATTATTATAGCTAGTAACCTGAAGGCAGCAACAAACAATCTGCCTGGTTTTATTGCTAAACCAACATTAAGCGGCCATATGTTGCCGTGCTTTGCCCATAGCCTATTTTTCCAACATATTCAATTCATGTGTCGGACTAAGCGGAGGAGGACTGAAGTTCATCAGATGGAACATTCAAACGCTCATTCTGTTGATCGCCGTATTCAACGCACGCGCCAGACGATTATCGATGCATTTGTGAAGCTCATGATGGAGAAGGAGTTTTCAAGCATTATCATTAAGGATATTACGGAGAAAGCCAATGTGAATCGCTCAACGTTCTATGCCCACTATTTAGATAAGTATGATTTGCTGGATAAAATCGTGGAACAAAAGTTTTCTGCCCTGCGCATTCTTATGGAGCATGAGCTCGCGAAGCCGGAGCGCGAGCAGCCGGGTTTTGAAGCGCCTGATCCTTATTTTCTCGCTTTATTCGAGCATATTGCGGACAATGAAAGCTTCTATAGCGCGATGTTTGCTAAAAAGCCGAGCGAAGCTTTCGGGGTGAAAATGGCGGATGTCATTCGGGAAAGCTGCTATGCCCAAATATCAGCGATGAGCCTGGAGAAGAAGATGATGGTTCCTATGGACTTGCTGCTCGATTATATGAGCGCATCCATTATGGGCATCATCCAAAGCTGGCTTGACCAGCGGATGATTTATTCCCCGCGTTACATTGCCCTCCAGCTTACACGCCTCTCCCTTTCGGGAACGTATGCGGCAATGGGGCTGCAAAAATAAGCTCACTACAGATTCAGCTGCAAAGTGGATTATTGTTTTGATCCCTGCTATTCCATACGCTAAATGTAGGATATCCAACAAATTCGCTATAAATGGCGGTTGCATTGCTAGCGTGATTAGCTATTATAAATATCAAATACGATTAATTTTATCGGAATTAAATGCTTTCTTTTTTTTAAAACGTTTCATTATCAAAAACTGCCGATTAGACCACTAAAGGCACCTGATTTAAGTAAAGCTTCAGGTGTCTTTTTCGTGCGCAAAAATTGGGCCGCAAGGAGGGATAGCGCAGGCTATCCTCTTGACTAAAAAATCAGTAGAGGTGAGTAAAATGACTTTGAAATTTGCTTATTGGGTGCCAAATGTAAGCGGAGGCTTGGTCATCTCCAAAATTCCGCAAAAAACCGGATGGTCGTTCGATGATAATGCGAGATATGCGCAGATTGCAGAAGAAGCGGGCTTCGAATTTGCGCTGCTCCAGACCCGTTTCATTGCCAGTTATGGAGCAGACAATCAGTTGGAGGCGATTAGTCTGGCTTCTGCGCTGGCGGCAGTGACCTCAAAGATTAAATTGATTGCGGCTGTATTGCCGGGTTTATGGCATCCGGGGACAGTAGCCAAAATGATTTCAACTATTGATCATATCAGCCATGGAAGGGCTGCCGTTAACATCGTCAGCGGCTGGTTTAAGGGAGAGTTTCATGGCTATGGCGAGCCATGGCTGGATCACGACGAGCGCTACCGCAGGTCGGAGGAATTTATCCGCGTGCTGCAAGAGCTGTGGTCGCAGGATGAAGCTTCCTTCCGCGGCGATTTCTACCGCCTTAACTCCGCACCCCTGAAGCCGAAGCCGAGCGTCATTCCACCCGTATTTCAAGGTGGCAATTCCTCGGCAGCACGAAAGATGGCCTCTCTAGTATCGGATTGGTATTTTATGAATGGCAATACGATCGACGGCTTCAAGGCGCAAATTGATGAGGTTAAGGCGGCTGCGGCGGCTAATAATCGTGAGCTGCGGGTAGGGGCAAATGCATTTGTCATCGTGCGGGATACGGAAGAAGAGGCCAGGCAGGTGCTGAGGGACATTATTGCGTATTCGGACCCCGAGGCTGTAGAAGGTTTCCGCAGTCAAGTGCAGTTCGCCGGGAAAGCCTCGCCTGAGAAGGAGGGGATGTGGGCGAACTCGGATTACAACGATCTGGTGCAGTACAACGATGGCTTTAAGACGGGTCTCATTGGCACGGCTGAGCAGGTGGCTGACAAGATCATCGCGCTAAAGGCCATTGGGGTGGACCTCATTCTGACCGCCTTTCTGCATTACGATGAAGACATTCAAGCATTCGGCGAAAAAGTGATTCCTCTCGTTCGGGAGAAGGAAGCAGCGTTGCTGAGCGTAGCATCCCAATAATAAGAAACTTAAGGAGAGATGAAGATGAGTGTACAAATAGCATCGACTGCAGACCATGTTAAGCCTGACTATGAGCAGCTAAGGGAAGAAATTCGCAGCTTGGTAGAAGCGGAGATTAAGCCAAGAGCGGAGACCACGGATAGAGAAGGCCGCTTTCCTAAAGAAAATCTGCAAGCACTGGCTGAAGCTGGCTGGAATGGCGTGCTGATCCCTGAGCAATGGAAGGGGCGCGGATTGGATCATGTCGCCTTCGCGATTGCGGCTGAGGAAATCGGCAAGGGCTGCCCTTCTACCTCGCTCGTATATGTGATGCATGTGGGCGCCGTCCAGACGATTGCGCTGTACGGTAACGACGATCAGAAGGAGCGCTGGCTTGTGCCGGTAAGCGAGGGGCTTGTAGGCACCTATTCAACAAGCGAGAAAGCATCGGGCGGTCATTGGTGGTTCAACTTCAGCGAAGCTTCCCGCGATGGGGACGATTATATACTGAATGCCGAGAAGTCGTTTACAACCAGCTCGGGCCAGGCGGATTTTTATGTGTTCCAGACGAGGACGCCTGGTGCGCAGACCCCTACCGATGTTAGCTTTTTCCTTGTAGATAGCAAGCTGCCGGGCATTACACCTGGCGTATGGGATGCATTAGGTGTGCGAGGCAACCATAGCGGCCCGATTACTTATGAGGGTGTACGGGTTGAGGCTCAGGACAAATTAGGAATCGAAGGACAAGGCCGGGAGATTTTGGAGAGCGGCGTATCTCCGGTATACCTGATTGGGCTAGGATCAACCTGGCTGGGCGTTGCAGAGGCTGCTCTGGAGGCGGCGACCGCTTATGTGAAAGGCATGGTTCACCGGGATTTCAATAAACGGCTGGCCGATTATCAAATTATTCGCCAGCAGCTGGCCGAAGTGAAAATTTTAATCGAAAGCCTTAAGCCGTGGCAGCAAGCATTGGCGAAGCAGCTGGATGAGCTCCAAGCGCAGGGCAGGCCGCAGGTAGAGTTGCTGCTGCCGCTGGTGGAATTTAAGGTGCATGCGGCCGAGGTGGCGAACAAAGCGACTAAAGCGGCATTGGATGTAACAGGAGGTTATGGCTACAAAAAAGGCGTATTCGAGCGTTTGTTTCGAGATGCCAGAGCTGGCATTGCGATGGGGCCTTCCAACAATATTGCAAGAGAGTGGATCGGCAAAGCGCTAGTCGGTCTGCCGCTGGAGCTGTGGCATGAGGGCGGAGACTAATCGAGAAGGAAGCAGCTTTTAGTAAAATAAATAACGGGTACTGCTCTGATTGTAGAGCAGTACCCGTTTTTGTAATTATAAATGCGATTGAATCGCCTCGCGAATTTTCATCATCGTGCGATTCAGGTCGAGATTTTCCAGCACATGCTCACATTGCTTGCGGTAGACGACCTCTTCGGTGTAAATCGACATGTAGCTGTTGATAACCTCCGCAGGAAGCCCCTTCGCCTCCAGCCGCTCAATGACGGTGCGTTTCTCTACGTACAGGAAGATGCGGACGACTTGCTCGCCGTACAGCTTCTTGATCAGCGAAGCGCCATCGCTGTTGAGAATCATATACACATGCTTGCCCTCGCTCAGTAAGTCAGTAAGCTCATGAGTGCGGATTCCATAATGATGCTTATGGATAACGGCGGTTTCAATAAAATCGCCGCTTGCGTTCATCCGGTCAAATCGTTCTTGCTCAATATA
Source organism: Paenibacillus sp. JT22N7 (assembly GCF_059383875.1). Classification (NCBI taxonomy): domain Bacteria; kingdom Bacillati; phylum Bacillota; class Bacilli; order Caryophanales; family Paenibacillaceae; genus Paenibacillus; species Paenibacillus sp. JT22N7. The sequence goes on along the minus strand of NZ_JBXENY010000014.1, from coordinate 58,037 downwards.
GTGATAGTCGCGGTCAGGCGGCTCAGAATCTCGTGGAGGGCGTGTTGTGTAAGAGCTGACATGCTTGATGCCAAGTTCCTTGCCAATCCGGTGAGCCATCGTTTTTCTTCCAGATCCGCTAGTACCGGTGAAAATGAAGATATAAGGTCCAGCCATAGCCTGTCGCCTCCTTCATCGCGTAGAAATATAAGTCCATTTATAAGCTCATCTATAAGCTCTTCACTTAAAATGTCTTATATTTTAAAGATAGCATTCGACAAAAATCGCGTGAATCCTTCTTTATGGAAGAAGCCGCTATGATAATTTTCAATAAATTGGTAAATCAAGACCCCTTCGATTCAAAATAAGCCTTCGTAAACCGTATCCATTCTTGGGCGGCAAACGATAAATACCCGTCTCGACGCCAGATCATCGCAAGATTCCAAGGAATGACGGGATCTACCATAGCAATCGTGCTGATGCGCGACGTATCGAGTTTCTGGCAAATGGCTTCGGGCAGCAGAGCGATGCCGAGTCCAACCGCCACCGTTTCACAAATAAAATCCCACTGGGAGCTTTCGAGCATGATTTTGGGTTTAAAGCCGAGACGTGCGCATTCGTCTATGATGCGGGCATGCAGCGCGAAGTCCTCGCGGTACATAATGAACGCCTCCTGCTCAAGCTCGCGCAGCGTCAGCTTGCTGCGTCCTGCCAGCGGATGCTGGCGGTGCATGACGACTCTAAGGCTTGCATTTTGAACCGGAAAAACCTCGAATTGGTCATTTCTCACAGGCATCATGACAATCCCGGCATCAATGGCGCCGCTAGCTACTTCGGCCTCTACGGTCAGCGAGCCCTCCTCGATCAGCCGAATCGTCAGTCCGGGATAGCGCTTCACGAACAGGCTGACGATCTCAGGGAACATAATCGAGCTGATCATCGGCGGGAGGCCAATGCGCACCAGCCCTTTGCGAAAATCAGTTACATCGTTAAGCTCGTTTTGCAAGGTTTTGAACAGGCGGACAATATCCTGCGACTGGGCTACGATAGCTTGACCTGCATCGGTCAGCTGCACTTTTTTCCCGGATCGAATGAATAGGGGAGTCTGCAGCTCATCCTCCAGGTTTTTAATCATTTTGCTAATGGTAGGCTGCGTAATATGCAGGGCCTCGGCTGCTTTCGTGAAGCTTTCATGGCGCACGACCTCCAGCACATATTCCAAATGACGAATGTCCATTCAGGCACTCCTATTTTTCTGGCATAGATAATATCAATACAGATCATTCTAATTATTCATTTTACCTATGTCAATTCGCAGGTATACACTGGATGAAGGAAGGGGCTATACGCATGATAAGAAAAATAACACTTGGACTCGTCCAGGTTCTCTTTTTTGTAGCACTGTTTTGGACGCTTAATGGATTATCGGTTTGGCTGCATTTGAAGGTGCCGGGAAGCATTTTGGGGCTGATTCTCGTCTTTCTGCTGCTGCATTTTAGAGTGATCAAGGTGGAATGGGTCGAGCTGGGCTCGAAGTGGCTGGTGGCGGAAATGCTGTTGTTTTTCATTCCTCCTGCTGCGGGCATGATGCAGTTTAAAGATTTATTGCTGGGGAGCGGCGTGCAAATTTTGCTCGTTATTGTGGTGACTTCTATTCTCGTCATGGTGTGCGCTGGCGTAATGACGCAATTCGTAGCGAGCAGGAAAGAGCGGGGAAGAGGATGATGGCGCTGATCTATATTTTGCTGACAGTAGGCATTTATTGGGGAGCAAAGCGGCTTCATCGCTTGAAGCCCATGCTGCTGCTGTCTCCGCTGCTTGTGACACCGATTGCCGTCATTCTTATTCTGGCATTAGGGAAAATCCCTTATCAAAATTATAATGAAGGCGGCCATTTGCTCAGCAGCATGGTTGGCCCGGCAACGATTGCTTTGGCGGTTCCTATGTATAAGAATGCAGCTATTATGAAAAAGCATGTGCTTGAAATTATTGCGGGCGTTCTATCGGGCTGGATTGTCGGCATGCTGGCGGCGCTGTTGTTCAGCCGTTCGCTGAAGCTGAGCGATAGCCTGATTGACTCGCTGCTGCTGCGCTCGACGACAACGCCGATTGCGCTGGCCATTAATGATATGATCGGCGGCATTTCTACCTTGACGGCTATTTTCGTGCTGCTTACAGGCATCCTTGGCACGATTATCGGGCCGCTCGTTATTCGAATGGCACGCATTCGCAGCGATATCGCAAAAGGGGTTCTAATGGGGAGCAGCGCGCATAGCGCTGGTGCTCATAAAGCGTTTGAGTTTGGGCTTGTTCCGGGATCGATTGCGAGCATTGCGATGATCGCGACCGCCTTTATCTCACTGGCGCTGCTGCCTTGGCTGACGGGGCTGTTCATGCATGGGTAAGTGAGGCCAGGTGGTAAGCGAAGAGGCTTTGCTTGCCTCAGCTTAAGGCCCGAAAAAAAGCACGGCGAGCGGTGAAAACATAAAAATGTACCAGCCGAACAGCAGGAAGTTGACCCAAGCGACAGCTGCGTGCCAAATGGATTGTTTTCTAGCCTGAAACGGGCCGCAAAAGCTTAGAATCGAGCCTGCCAGGCTGCTTGCAAACCCAATAAGCCACTGCGAACCGAACAGCTGCTGCTTTGTCATTAAAAAATAGAAGGTTAAAAGTGCCATGAATGCGGCTAATAGGTTAAGCATACTGCGTGCTTTGCTCATTTGATCAGCTCCTTGCTGCGAGTTGCATATTTATTTTGTGAATGTTTGCAAAATTACGATTAGAGATAATTTATAAATTGAAATAATTTTATTTTAAGGCTACAGGCATGCATAAAATAGTACCATTTTTTTATGGTACTTAAATAATATGAAGATTTAGTGAACATTAATAGGGTACAAATGATTTAGTGCTAATGAATTTTATGGAAAACCTTTAATTTCGCCATATATCATCCGAATATACTAGTATGTGGGTCTTTAATACTCCTTTTTCCTAACTTTTTATAGGTATAAGGTTGTGTTTTGAAGTCTTGCAATACAGTAGGAGAAAAATATAGTGGGGAGATTGGGAAATCATGAAGAAGGCTTTATCCAGAAAGATCATTGCACTAAGCACAGCGTTTCTGACTGTGTTCTCTGGCGTAGTTCCTGCACTTGCTGCATCGGCGGCAGAGCAAGGCGCTAGTTCGACGCCGACAACTGCAACGGCCGCATTTAATGACACGAACGGCCATTGGGGACGCAGCGCGATAGAGCAGTGGAGCAGCTACGGCGTCGTGAAGGGAAACAACGGTGCATTCCGTCCTAATGATTCGGTAACGAGAGCGGAATTCGCAACTATGATTAATAATGTGATGAAATATGTTAATTCAAAGGGTAGTTCATTTTCTGATGTGAGTACTAATCAATGGCACTACGATGCTATTGCCAAATTATATGCAGCTGGCGTGCTCAAAGGCTCTAACGGCAAAGCTTTGCCGGACAGCCAAATATCGCGCCAAGAAGCAGCTGTCATGTTGGCGAAAGCTTTTCAGACGGGGGAGCAAGCAGGGGTCTTAACCTTCAAGGATAGCGACCAAATTGCCGCTTGGGCGAAGGGGGCTGTTCAAGGCTTGGTTGAAAAAGCGGTCATTGGCGGCAGACCGGACGGCACGTTTCAGCCGAAAGCCAATCTGACACGCGCAGAGGCGGTTACGCTTTTTGATCATCTGGTAGAGGAGCTTATCTCTGTTTCCGGTGAATATTCGCAGGATGTGCAAGGGAATCTGTTGATTAATACGACGGATGTCTTTTTGAAAAATATGACGATCACGGGCGACCTGTATATTGCCCAAGGTGTTGGCGAAGGTGAAGTTACGCTCGACAACGTTACGATTACAGGTGGCGTGTATGTGCAAGGCGGCGGCGAGCACTCGATTATTTTTAATAATGTCGATGTAAAAGGGGCTTTGGTCGTCAATAAATATAACGGAAAGGTGCGCGTTCTTGCGACGGGCAGCACCTCTGTGTCGGTAACGATTTTGGAAAGCGGCGCTATGCTTGTAACGAAGGAGCTTACAGGGGGCGGGTTTGAAACGGTGGAAATTCCGGCAGATATTTTGGCAGGGCAGGAGATCAAGCTGGATGGCAGCTTCACGAAAGTTGTGAATCAGGCAGCGGACGTTGAAATTACAGCTTCCGGCAGTATTAAAGAGCTGGTAGCTGGAGCCGCAACGACTATTACAGGCGGTGCCTCGGTTGAAAAAGTAACGCAGGCAGGCGGCGCTAACTTCACCGTGACCGTAAATGGTGCGATCGTGCAGCCATCCGGCTCAACGAGTAGCGCTGGCGGCAGTTCAACGGGTAGTTCATCAGGTGGTTCAAACGGCGGAGGCAGCAATAGCGGCGGTCAGAGCGTTGCGGTTAGCGGAGTTACAGTTAATCCTGCACAGCTTTCGCTTAATGTGGGTCAGAGCAAGCAGCTTACAGCCTCGGTAGCTCCGGCAAACGCTGCGAATAAAAACCTGATATGGAGCATTGCGGAAGGCAGCGCGGATATAATCGCTGTGAGCGAGACAGGCGTTGTCACAGCCAAAGCCTTCGGTACTGGAACGGTTACGGTAACAACAGCGGACGGAGGTTATACGGCCAGCGCAATTGTGTCGGTTCTTCCACCGGCTTTTAGCATCAAGCTCGCGAACTATGAAGGAGCGCTCATCGCCAGCGAAACACAGCTAGAGGAGGCTGAGAGACAAAATAGCGCAAGCGTAAGCATCGGTGCAATTCAGCCGTCTCTCGTTGTCCAAAATCAATACAGCGCAGCGCTCACGGCTCAAGCGGCTCTGCAAGCAGACTCCGAAGGCGAACATGCCTTGTATGCCGTCATTAGTTTGACGGACAGTAATGGCCAGCTGTTGACAGATACTTCGAATGTGGGATTGACCGTCAACGATTCAACGTACAATCCTGTGTTTGGTGAAGGATTGACAGCGGAGCATCAGGAGGGAAGCTTTGTTCTGAAGCTTGCTATTGAACAGCCGGATGTGGTTACACCATTCAAGCTGGTATTGTCGAAGGAAGGTTTTTCTGACACAACGGTATGGCTGACTTATCGTCCGCTTGGCACGGTCGTCCTGCAGACGATTGGCGCAATTACAGGGGACCTTGCATTTGGAAGTGAGCTAACTGCTGGAACACTTCATTACGAGGGGGCACCAGCTAATCAAAATGTAGTTTACCAGTGGTATTCCTCAGATACAGAGCAAGGTTTTTATGCTCCGATTACAGGTGCTTCCTCTTCCAGCTATATACTCACGCCAGCGGAAGGTGGAAAATACATTCGGGTGCTTGCTTCTGCTGATGAGCAGCAAGTAAGCGGCTCGGCGCTAAGCCCAGCATTTGGCCCGGTAGAGAAAGCAGTCAATGCCGATGAAGTATTCGCGGGAATTGAGTCTGTCTATCTTGGCAGCAATAAAAGCAAGATGGGTGTTGTATCCAATCTGACGCTGCCAGCGGCTTTGCCCGCTTTCCCGGGCGTGACTATATCCTGGACGTCGGACAATGAGCAAGCGGTTTCGAATACGGGTATCGTCGCAAGAGACAGCCAAAATGACAAGTTCGCCAAGCTGACAGCGGTTTTGGGCGGCAAAGCCTTCGGAACGAAAGAATATGAAGTGATTGTCAGAGCGGTTGGAAGCAATGATGTCGTGATTGAAAATTTTATTGATCCCTATTTTGTTGCTAATTATCCGCAAGCTTATGTAAAGGATGGCACGATTCGCGTCAAGTATGCGCTAAATAAGCCAGCTGAACTGTATATGGTAGTTAATGCAATGAATGGACGCTGGAAGTCTGATGTAAAGGCTGTTATTGAAGGGCATGCGGGTGTGAATAACGACATCGTGCAAGGAAATGTGTGGCCTTACTTTAAGATTGAAGCAGCAGATGTCAATCAAGTGCAGGAATTTAATACTGGAGTAGCACCTTCCGCAGCAACTCAAGGAGAACTGCGAATTGAATTTGCTATTATGGATACGGTGAATCAGTATACGTCAAGCAAGGTCACAACGATTCTGTTTGATCGGGAAACGATAGGGGCGTTGGATTCCACTCCGCCAAAGTCGTATGACAGCTCTAAATTCATTAATAAATCGCGCGATACCGTCTATGTCTATTTCGATAAAAAGCTAGATAGCAGTGCTGTGCCTGCTGCGAGCGAGTTTGCTTTGAGTGCGGGCCAGATACAAGAGGTGAGCTTGCACAACTCAGAATCTCTTTATGGAATTGTTAAATCATACGTCAAACTTGGAGTAAGTGGCATATCGGAATCGGATGCTAGTGTACTTGCGATCAGTTATCAGGGTTCTACGCTGCGGGATCTAACGGATGCCCGAAATAAAGTGGCTGCTTTTTCGAATAAACGAATTAATTCGCTTTCCGTATATGCGGCAACTGTCAAAATCGGCTCGGATCGCAAGTCGGCCAAAGTCATGATTAATCCAAGCTGGAACCCCGATGATAACGAGATCAGAGGATTGACGAAAGAAGACTTTGTGATGAATATAGCGGGACAGGGTAGCTTCTCTCCGTCAAGCATTTCATATAGCTACTCATTAACGGATATGGCTTATCTTATTAAGTTTGATACCGCATTGCCGCAAGGAGATGCTGAAATACGCATTAATACAGCAGGAATAGTCGATTATGCGAAAGACTCTTACCCTATTGAGCTTGTATCCACCTCTGCTGTACAAATTGCAGAACCAGGCAGTCCTACGGCTGTATATACAAGAAGCACAGGACAGATTAAGCTCATTTTTGAGAACGGATATGAAATTGGCAACTTGGGAGTAGGAGCTGGTTTTGTATTAAAGGTAGATGGTATCGAATATGCACTCAGAGGCAGTATTTTGTTCCACACGAGTGGTTATGATAGCAATTCGCAGCTGATGTGGTCAGGTGTTGGAATAGACTTTACTGATCGTTACTCCGTAAGGTTTAGTGATGCCATTAATGCAGGTGCCGACATTCAAATCAAGTACGTCAAGGTGAATGGTGACAATAAAGATCAGTTGGGAGACGCAACAGGAACATTATTGCCAGACTTTGATTACGTTACAGTTGCTAAGCAGTAAAGGGGTTTGGAAAGAAGTCTTTTAGAAAAATGAACGTGCACCCGTTAGTTTGGAGGCCTTACAAATGGCGTTCAGGCTGCGGGTGTTTTTTTTGAATGGGGAAGAGGATTGGGGATGGATATAAGGCTTACCCAATAAACACAACAGCATTTTCACGTTGAAAAGCTTGGGGGAGTTCTTGCAGCAGCCTAGTAATTCTTTCAGATAATTTTGTGTGTTCCTCTTGCTCTAAATGTTGAGCTGCCCATTTTTGAATTTGATGAAGCTCGCCACAGATACTGGGCACATCCTCTTTCTCTACATTAATGCCTGTTGAAAAAATGGCAGTCCATTGTAAGTTTAACGATTGGATAGCGGGAAGCCAACACCGTTTGAAAAAAGCTTCAGTAGCTATTGGGATGAAAAAGCTTCTTTCAAAATCATTTTGCGGTTCAAGTATGAAGGCGCTGATTGTCATAGGTTTATTCCGCTCCCACTTTTTTTAATACGAGCTTTATTTTATAGATTATTGGTGTTTTTGAGGATTTGCCAATGTCTGTAACCAAAAAGAAGTGAAAGTTCGTGGAATAGATCGCGAGTATCCATGGGAAGATCGGCGCCAGTGAGACCTAAAAGGATGGTTCCGCCCACCCCGCCAGCATTGACTTCATCGGCGAAATCGGTAAAAAGATCAATTCTCTTTTATAAAAGAAAATCTAAATGCTTATTTCATCTTATGATTATAATTGATTCCAGTTCTTTATTGGCATGTTTGATAGCCGAAGGATTCTGCTTTTCGTATGCATCGACAGCTGAATTATAACTGTGATTGTTCTTCAACTGATCGAAATAATTCTTGCAAAAGCTTGTCTTATATTTTTTTGAACAAAAAGAAACCACATGGAGTTGTTATACTCGCATGTGGAATATTAGTTCAATTTGATTTACATGGGTTAGATGTGTTATTGGTTGATTGATGGGTTCGTTCGGCACTGGGTAGCCCCAATAGACCTCTTTACGAGAAACTAATGCAAATATCGTTTCCTAATACTAGACAGATAGTTCTCCAACTCATTACGGTCATCAGGAAATGCATCTACATAGTTTTTGCATGCCAGATTTAGATAATAATAAAATGTCACATAGTTTAAAATTACTTCTTCATCATGTACAGAGAACCTGACACCATCAAACTTTTCCTCATCTTCTTCAACATCATCTGGAAATGAACAATCTACCGCATTTATTCCAGTGCCAATGCCTACTGACATTTGCTCAACCGTCCTCATAAAGTTTGAACTAGGAACAGTATTAAAAAAAGCGATTACTGGAAAATGAATTTGTTCTAACAGATCTTTTTCCTGCAACTTACTCCTCATATTTATAAATTCCTCTCTACTAAAATTCCGGAAAAAAGGATGTTACTTTTCCATCTGAATCAGCATAGCCCATCCATTTAACACCATTGCTATCGTAACCTTCCCACTCTCTTCCCAGTTTCCCTTTAGAAAGAGCATTGTTTGCCGCCTCTTTGCCAAATTTAATATACTCCTCATCAGATATGACCTTTGGATCATAGATAGTTTTTACATATTCTTTTGCTTTCCATCCAGTAATTTCACCCGTTTTTCCATCTATGGAAGGGATTTGGTATGTGACTTTTTCAACTCCTGGCATTGATGGGTGCTTCTCAACATTCAATACGTTAACATCGTTCTTGTAGAATTCTACTTTATTGTGCGCACCGCCAATACCTCGGCTTCTAGGTACTTCAGGGTCAATGTATTTGATGTGACCTTCTAATTTAGGAGAATAGCTAGCTTTACCCGTCCCCTCAGCAATCTTAATCCCGAGTTCATCAAAAGCAGCAGCTTCATTATCCAGCTTCTTAATGAGTTTGCCGCTTTCATCAAGCACCTGATAGGAGCCATCAGGCAGCTTTTGAAGGACTTGAATAGCGCCAGAGCTTCCAGTATACTTCACGGCGCCCATCTTCTTGAGTTCCTTGACGACATCGGCGATGTCAGTGAGTTCGTCTACAAAACGCAAATTTTTAAGTGCGCCGACAACAGGGAAGAAGGATAACGTATTTAACCCCGTTTCTCCCGCATGTCCCCAGCTCCACTCCCAGTTCGTGAGATTGTGGAATAAATCGCGGACATCCATAGGAAGATCGGCACCAGTCAGACCTAGAAGTATACTTCCGCCAACCCCGCCCGCGTTGACTTCGTCGGCGTAATTGCCTTTAAGGATAAAATCGCCGCTTGTTGACCAGTAGTCGCGGAACGACTCCATTTTGGTTTTGCCGTAATGCGCGAGACGCCAGGCGTCAAAGTCGAGCGGCATGGCTGAGCAGGGATCGTACACTTCACTTATATAATAGTGGTAGAGGGCATTCTCGTCCATCGTACGGCCTGTAATCAGAGTGCCATCCGGGAAAAATACAGGAAGGCTCCGTTGCCGAGCTTCCTCATAAGCGGCCAACCGAGCGCCCACAGCGTCGGCAGACATGACCATGAAATCCATCGGATTGCTGGGACTCTCCAGACTGACCTTATCAGCGACAAAATGTACGGTTTTATCATCCTTCTGCATGAGCAGACTGCTGTTCTCGCAAATGAAGGCGAGGGACTCCGTGGCGGATAAGCTAACCGTTAGGCCGGGCCCGGGGACGGGGCCGTCTGCTCCAGCGTGATCCGGGTTGATAGATAGATTCTTGCCGGATAAATCCATACCACTCGTGCTGTTTACGAGCAGGCCGTTGCCCTCCAGCAGCGTGATCTGCGAGGTATTCCCGCTGGCATGCAGTTTAATCTGATGGTCGTTCAGCATTAAGGATTGATTGCCTGGTGAGAACCACTGCTTCGTACGATACATGGTATCGTCTGTTAGTGCTGGCCCGGGATTCCGGTTGCGAGGTGGTGCTTCTTTCGCCGGGGAAGCTAATCCTGCTGACACAGCGTTATTTGTCTTCTTGGGAGGAGGCTCCGGATTTTTACTGGAGGCTTCAACCCTTTGGGCAATCGCCTCATAGTCATTCCCTTCGGAGCTGATAATATAACAGCCATCCTCATGAGGGAAAGGGAAATGCAGGTTTAATACTTCGCCGATCTCTGGCATCGTACCGTAGCCTTTCCCGCTTCCTCCGGTAAAATAGGTGGGCTGAGGAAACCAGGTTGCCGTTTCCTTCTCCTGCTTTTCATCCATGTGCAGATGCAGCTTGGTATAATGGCTTTTAACCGCAATGACCGTTCCTGTCAGCGAGTGCCCGGAAAGCTTGTCGTGGTAGAGCCGCTCTTGCTGTGCGCCTCGTGGCGTAGCGAGCACATACGTGTAGCGCAGCAGTCCGTCTGCGGGGTGCAGCTGGCTGTGCTTTCCCACAACGACCAGCGAATGGCCCTGAAACCGCAGCCGATCACCGAGCTCATAGCAGGCGTATTGGTTCTTAATCTCATATTGCAGGCTGTCGGAATCGTGAAGGCTCGCTATGGTTCGGTTTTGGATGATACGCTGGGTACGGGCCACTTGCCTCGTCATCCGATACGGTGTAAGAGGAAGCAGGCGCTCATCGCGTCCTTCAGGCAAGCCGACGAAATATTTTGGGCCCTCCCGCCTAATTTCTGGAATCAATCCATTATTCACATAGGAGGTGAGCCGCCGGATAAAAGCCCAATCGGTCTCTTCGTATTGCAGAAGGAACCGCCCAACCGGCTTGCTGCACCAATCGTCCGGCCATATAAAATCGGCATGTGCATAATCGTTCATGATCAGCTTTAACACATCATCATAAGTCAGTTTTTGGTTTTGGAAAGAGCGGCTTTTCTTCTCAATATCCAAATGATAGGTATGGGAAATGCCGTCGATATGCACATAATAAATACCGTCGATCCGCTCCAGGCGGCTATTGCGAATGAGGCCATTAAACAATATTTCCCGTTCCTGCTCCCGATGTCTAAGCACGATTTTCCGATTGTTAAACGAGGCGTTTATATAGCTTGGCGCTTTCGACTCATCCAGCATAAAGGATAGGGAGAAGGTGGCGTGTGCATGGATGAGCTGATGAATGCTTAGCTCTTGCAGGTGAAGGACACCATCCAGGCCTTCCAGTAAAATCGTATGATAACCCCAGGTTTCTATCATATTGCCGTCTCCTTCTACCGTGTTTGCTCAGCAGCTAGGCCCGTGCGAATAAGCTGGAGCCATTGGTCGGTGATCTGTTCGGCATTTTCAGTAGAATGATTCATTTCCAGCTGTCCGCTGATCATATTTTTTAAAATAGTGAACTTCTTTTCCTCGTCCGACGACTGCTGGTATTCCAGCACATTAGTCATAGGGTTATACCATTCAATAGCAGGTGCTACATACTCCACATAATCGGTATAGCGCGTGGCATTCAGCCCATTCGCCCCGCTGTCCATGCCGTACCGTTCATTTACTAACGCAAGCAGAGACTTTCCCTTTGCTGCGTCGGTACGTCCCATGTCTAACTGAGCGGCATCGAGATAAGCATTCATCATGCCTTCATTTTTCAACATGTCCGGGCTGACGGCTCCCAAAGGATCGACGCGGCTGCGGAAGCCTGTCATCAATCCTATGAAGTAGGTTAGATCTACTTCCTGACCAGGCACCCCTTCGTTTAATACGATCTTTCTTTCAAAAAAATTAAACAGGGCAGGGTCTGATTTTTTTAAAAAGCCGGCAAGTCCTCGTGTATGTGCATCACTTTCCTTCTCCCAGAAGGTTTCACCATAATCATCCCAGAGCAGGAGGCTCGCCAGCAGCTTTTCTTTCTCTTTGGGATTGATATTATGGTCTTTCATATACTGATCTATTGCCTGCTCCAGCTGGGCAAGCTGAGCCATAGCGGTCTCCAGAGTCATCTGAGGTGTCTGACCATGATGCAAGACGGAGATGATGCCGAATCCGCTCTGGCATACGGTCCAGCTTCCTTCAAGCAAAGCCTGATAATGGCCGGCCAGCACATCGGTTTTGGCATTTTGCCACGGAATTTTAACGAGAGACGTACAGGCATTGCCTGTAACAAAGGCTCGTGCCTGCTGGATATTGCTGATGCTGTGCTCATCCATTACCGCAGGGTTGTAGGTTAAAAGATAGGGGCTGCTGCACGAACCGAAGCATCCAATACATGAGGCGTCAATATCTGTGATATTGGATAGCTTTTTATCTCCAGCATAAATATGGCGATGCTCAGGCACTTGCAAAGGAATGGGGTTGCTGCCATATTCGCAACTGAGGAGAGCGGTCTCGACGGCGTACGTTTTATCCATTTCATTCTCCTCTCATAGGGCTCGGACGGGCAAAATTTGTATTTCGGTAATGCCAGCCCTGCAAAGTCTTTCTAAAACCTCGGTATCTACAATCCAGCAGGCCTCCCTAACCTGATCAAGCATGAACCATTTGTTGAATCCGGCTTTCTGCCGATCAATGACGATTTCCTTCAAGGAGCCGTCTGGAAAATAGGTGGCAGCTTCATGCAGACATGGGAGGATGCGCGGTTGTATGAGCCAGTACACCTCTGTTCGGCCCTGCTCTAAATGTCCAACGGCGCAAGGGCGGTACAAGGTTTTGCTCTGGTAAACTTCAAATATTTTTTTAGCGGCGTCGCTAACCATGGCGACTGGTTTCTCGATGAAAGGGAGAAAATGAAGCTGCCCGCTATTATTTCTGGCTTTGACGGGGATGAACAATGGCTGCTCGCTCGTCCACAGCTCCTTCGTCACGTTCAGCTGTGGAAGGATGGCATTCTCCGTCCGGTTATCTTGTCTGATGCGAAAGTATTGCATGGATTTCCCTCCAGACGGCATCATTTTTTTCATTTTTAATGAAAAGCAGCTCGGTCTCCCCGCGGAAGACGCCGATTCGGAACTGTACCTCCCCTTCATAAGGCAAATGCTCATATTCGGGCGTATCCAGAATCGCTTCGATGGCCTCTTTGGCGATAAAGGCCATGAGCTTCTCATATTGCTTCAGCTCAATGAGAAAGATGCGTTCTACTTCCAGAAGGCTGATCTTCTGCACATATTTCTTGGCTGCTTGCTTGATCTGCTCATAGAAAGCGAAGAGTGGATCAAACAGCCAGTAAGGATGATAGGTTACTGCGGCGAGCTGCTTTCCGAGGTAATAGCCGTCGTCAAAAGCTTCAATGAGATAGGCTGGCCTAGAAAGCAGCACTTGGCTGAGCAAGAGTGAGTATTGGATATATGAAGCATTTATATGCTCGTTACTCTGGGCGCGCTGTTCCTGCAAAAACGTACAGCATCGCCGAAAGCCGGCTGCAAACTCGCTCAGTACCCCTTGCTTATGTTTAATAAAATAGTCCATAATTTGTCTGTATAATGCCTTAGCGGCGGGTAGTACGTCCTTTGCCAAATAATAGTCCAGAGCTTCTGCTGTATTCACCTAAATCCCCTCTTATTGCTGGTTTTTATAATGGTCGCTGATTGCAGACTGTATATCTTTCATATAGAGCTTGTTGCTCAGCTTCTTCTTGCTGAGCTTTAGAGCATGCACCGATACGCCGACTACAGGCAATCCGAGCAGTCCTCTCATGACGAGCTTCGTGAGCAATTGCTCGATTTCATCAGGCTTCTTAGCACCTGTAACAAGCATGGAAATCTCTCCTTTGCGTATTTCAATTAAGTATTCAATTTAATGTCGGTGCTTTTGATTTTAATTTCCTCCGGCGTGATCTCCATCTGGCTTTCGCCGCATTGCAGCGCGATTTTATCCGTAGCTTTCATATAAATCATTTCCTCAGCCGTAAAGCTGATGTCTGCTCCTGATTCAAATGTAATATCCATATCGGTGGAGATTGAAATGCCGCTTCCATCCGTAATGCGAATGAAGGTGCTGTCATTGCATACAATGGAGACGCTGGAGGAATTGTCGTCCAAAATAATCATTTTTCCGCCTTCCGTAACAATCATTTTCACCTTATTGTCTTCAGCTAGAGAACTGAATTCAAAGTTCGGCTTACTAGCCGCACTGGCTCCGCCAGTGCTTGCCGCTTGTATAGAAGGGGCTGCTTGCGTCGCTGACACCGCCGATATGCTTGTTGCGCTGCTTGCGTTTCCCGTTCCCGCGGTACTTTGTACCCGGCTTGCTCCCCCGGATGAGGAATGCTTGATCGAATTGATGACAAGCGCATCGGACTCATCCTTGGTTGGAAAGTGCACATTTACGCGATCACCTGTTTCGGGCATGCAATACCAGGTGGCGTAGAAGGTTGAATATTTAAGCCAATAGGCGGAGTTTTCGGATTGAGAGGGGTCGATGTCCAGATGAACCTTTAAAACATTGCGCGATACTTTAATGACGCTGCCCTGCAAGGTTAATCCTGCAATGGCTTCGTTAAACTTAGGTGGAGTGAAAAAGCCGTTTAAACGAGAAAGCTGATAAGTATGAGAGAGCAAATGGTTTTTGACCGTGGTGACGACCGATAGGACGTAATGAGTACGCTCTCTGTAAAGGACGGGTTCTCCCAGCTCTAACCATTTTGCATGCTCGCCAGTAATGGTTATTTCGTAGACGAGATAGTCGGATTCCTGAACGCTTGCCAGGTGGTTATTTGCATGGCTGCGAAACGCTTCGACATTTTTAAATACTTTCTCGTTTGCAGATTCCAGTCTGTATATGGCCGTGTTTTCTTCTACGCCGAGCACGAATTTGGGAGAGTTGAATGTAGAGTGAGCAATGAGCGGAATATAGAGCCGTGAAGCCATCCGCTTGATGAAGGACCAATCCGTTTCCTGATATTGCAGTGTAATACCGTTCAAAGTATCCCCAGCAGTGCCGTAGTGTAAAAAATCAGACTTGGGATAGTCTTCTAAAACCTCTTTAATCAGCTGCTCGTACGTCATATTCATATTTTGAAAGGAGCGCTGTTTGGTGACGATATCCATCAAATACGTATGTGAGAGTGCTTCAATGGTCAAATAATGGACAGCGCCAGCTTCAATGCCTTGCGCCTCTGCGTCCATATGAATGATAATGCCATGGAAAATCTTTCGATTGCTCTCGCTATTTTCATAGAACAGCTCAATGTCAGCATTCATACTGGCGGAACGCATCAGTTTTAGAACTGTTTCCTCGCTGGCTATACCTCTCAGCCGTACCTTGGTATGCTCATTCGGGTGCTTCTCCATCGTCAATGTCATATTTTCAAGCGGAAAAGCTTCCCCTTCATGTTTAATAGAAAGCCTTGCTGGGGCAGCTGGTCCACCGGCTGCTTTCTTTTGTTGCATTTTTAATGCTTGCATGATACTCCCTCCTAGCTGCTTTTTAAGTATAATCTTGTTATATCCATCTCTTTTATAGTATCGGAAGCAATAATTGTAAAATTTACACTTTCTTGAAATATGAGACTTTATAAGTTTCACCCTCGAAACGGTAGCTTTGCCGCCAAAGGGTGGCGACAGCCGTTTCACCTTGAAATATAGGAAAGGGTATCCTAACACAATCCTTTCTCTATATTTCTCGGACTGAAACGCGCTGCGCCGCCAAAGGGTGGCGACAGCCGTTTCACCTTGCTCGTGCGAGAAATTTCCCGCCAAAAATGCCATAATAGTTAAAACAGCTGGCAGGGGGTGACAGAGCGATGACAGAGCGTGTATATTCTTTTCCTCCCGTCATTGATGAGCGGGCCCGCGTGTTGGTGCTGGGGACGGCGCCGAGCGTGAAATCTTTGGAGCATCGCCAGTTCTACGGTCATCCGCGGAACTATTTTTGGGGAATGGTGTACGGGTTGTTTGATGCTGGGGCGCCGGATGAGGATTATGCGAAGCGGCTCGCTTTTTTGCAGGAGCATCGGCTGGCGGTGTTCGACGTCATTGAATCCTGCGAGCGCGAAGGCAGCCTTGATGTGAACATTAAGGATGAGAAGCCGAATGATTTGCCTGCGCTGCTGGCGCAATATCCGGGGCTGCGCTGCTTTGCATTTAATGGTACGAAGGCGTACGATACGTTTCGAAAATATTTTCGCAAGCATCCGGCGTTTGACTCGCTGGCGCTGCTCAAGATGCCGTCCACGAGCCCGATTCCGACGCAGAAAATGCGAAATCTCGAAGATCGGATCGCAGCGTGGCGCGGCATTGTTCCTTTTCTAGAGGAGCAGTAATCAACGGTAATCGTTGAAATTGGAAGGATACGTGTATATAGTAGAAGCATACGTCAAGACTGAAGATACAGGAGCACGAGGATGTCAGAAAGAATGAACGTCAGCATTAAGCTGGAAAGCAGGCAGGATGGCGCTGTTCAGGTGGGTGAGCATCGCGGGGAGCTGTTTCGCAAGGATCGCTCGCTCTATATCCGCTATGAGGAGCCGATCGAGGGAGAAGCGAATGCGGAGCCAATCAGGTCGCTTATTCGCTATCGCCAAGGCGAGCTGCTTATTACGCGCAGGGGAGCGGTAGAATCGGAGCAGCTTTTCGCTGTGGGCGGCAAGCGGGCTGGGCGCTATCGGTCCCCATTTATGAATTTTCAAATGGAGACGGAGACGAAGCAGCTTGTGCTTCATGCGGCTGGCGCTGCTGCGGGAGAGCTGGCGGAGCCTCCTTTTTCAATAGAGTGGAAATATGATTTGTGGATTGACGAGCATTTATCTGGCCGATTTCATATTCGGCTGCATATTCAGGGGGAACAGTAACGATGAGTGGAAATGTATTAGAGCAATTGTATGAGCAGGTAAAAGCGGCTATTGCCGACGCGGCAGTAGCGGGCGGGCTCGCAGCGCGCGAGGAGCTGCCAGCATTCGTGCTGGAGGTGCCTAAGGATAAAGAGCATGGCGACTTGGCGACCAATGCAGCGATGCAGCTTACCAAGCTGGCGAAAAAAAATCCGCGGATGATTGCCGAAACGATTATCGCGAATCTCGATTATGCGAAAGCATCGATTCAATCGGCTGAAATTGCCGGCCCAGGCTTCATTAACTTCCGCATGGACAAAAGCTACTTGTACGCCGTCGTTGGCGAGGTAGTCGCAGGTGGCGACAACTACGGACGGACGCAAATCGGCGCAGGCAAGCGCGTGGAGATGGAGTTCGTCAGCGCGAATCCGACGGGCAGCCTGCATCTTGGACATGCACGCGGCGCAGCGGTAGGCGATGCACTGTGCAATGTGCTTGAATATGCGGGCTATGAAGTAACCCGCGAATATTATATTAACGACGCCGGCAATCAGGTGAACAACCTGGCGAAGTCGATTGAAGCGCGCTACCAGCAGGCGCTGGGCAAGGAAGCGGAGATGCCGGAGGATGGCTACCACGGCGCGGATATTGTCGGCTTTGGAGAGCTGCTTGCCGAGCAGGAGGGCGATCGTCTGCTGAGCTTGAGCACAGAGGACCGTCTGGAGTTTTTCCGCAGGTTCGGCCTGGAGCGCGAGCTGGACAAGATCAAGCATGATCTTAATCGCTTCCGCGTCGGCTTCGATATCTGGTACAGCGAAACGTCGCTTTACAAGAACGGCAAGGTTGAACAGGCGCTTGAGGCGCTCAAGGAGAAGGGCCACGTCTATGAGGAAGAGGGCGCAACCTGGCTCGACACGATGCCTTTCGGCGACGATAAAAACCGCGTGCTCGTCAAAAATGACGGCTCCTACACGTATTTGACGCCGGACATCGCGTACCATATGGACAAGTACAGCCGCGGCTACGACCGGATGATCAACATTTGGGGCGCAGACCACCATGGCTACATTCCGCGCGTTAAAGCGGCGATGGAGGCGTTAGGCAACGACCCAGGCAAGCTGGTCGTGTTGATTGCCCAGATGGTCAGCCTGTTCCAGGACGGCGAAAAGGTGAAAATGTCCAAGCGTACCGGCAAAGCGGTTACGATGCAGGATTTGATGGATGAGGTAGGCGTAGATGCCATCCGTTATTTCTTCACGATGCGCAGCATGGACTCGCATCTGGATTTTGATATGGATCTCGCGATTTCTACATCCAACGAGAATCCGGTGTTTTATGTGCAATATGCGCATGCGCGTATTTGCAGCATTTTCCGCCAGGCGCAGGAGCAGAACCTCGCGCTGCTGCCGCTTGAACAGATCGACCTCAGCAAGCTAACGTCGGAGGCTGAATACGACCTGCTGCGCAAGCTCGGCGAGCTGCCGCAGGAAGTGGCGGAGTCGGCGGAGCAATATGCGCCGCATCGCATCATTCGCTATGTATATGAACTGGCCTCCCAGTTCCACAGCTATTACAGAGCAGAACGCGTCATTACCGAGGACGCGGCGCAGACTCAGGCGCGCCTTGCGCTGCTTGGCGCTATTCGCACCGTCATTGCGAATGCGCTCCGCCTCGTGGGCGTTTCGGCTCCTCAGCAAATGTAATATTCCCATGCAACAAAGATCAGCCTTTGCGGCAGCGGTGGCAGACAGCTACCCTTGCAGCAAGGGCTTTTTTTCTTGAAAATGGTGCATAATACGTTTTAAAGAAAAATGCCCAGCCAAATAGCAGCGATTTAACTTTACTTTAACCAAGGAATGCTATTATACTAATTGTCGAAAAATGGACAACATCATAGAGAGCGAGGGAAAAGTCATGAGAGGCGATGAGTCCGATTTGCCTATTGTATCGATCGTCATGCCCTGCTATAACGAGGAAGAAGCGCTGCCGGAAACGGTGCGGCAAATGTCCCTGCTGCTGGAACGGCTGGTGAAGGAGAGAAAGGTGTCCGAGCACAGCAAAATGCTGCTTGTAGACGATGGCAGCCGAGATAAAACGTGGTCGCTCATTGATTCCTTTCACCGGAGCAACCGTTTTGTGAGCGGGCTGAAGCTTTCCCGGAACGTCGGGCATCAGCGGGCACTGCTGGCAGGCTTGTTGACGGCGAAGGAATATGCGGATTGCATTATTTCCATCGATGCCGATTTGCAGGACGATATTACGGTGATCGACCAGTTTATTGAGAAGTACAAGCAGGGCTATGAAGTCGTGTACGGCGTGCGGAACAAACGAACGACCGATACGATGTTCAAAAAGTTCAGCGCGCAATTTTTCTACAAATTAATGATTAAGCTTGGCGTAAATGTCGTTTATAATCATGCGGATTACCGGATGATGAGCAAGAAGATCGTTGACAAGCTGGAGGAGTACCAGGAGGTCAATCTATTCCTGCGTGGCATTATTCCTACCATCGGCTTCAAATCCGACAGTGTGTATTACGATCGTCTGGAGCGAACCGCCGGCGAATCGAAATATCCACTGAAAAAAATGCTTATCTTCGCATGGGAAGGCATTACCTCGTTCAGCGTGTCTCCTATCCGCGCGGTGTCGGTTGTCGGCTTTTTTATGTCGGTCATGAGCCTAGTGTTCGCCCTTTATGTATTCGTCAGGCATTTGCAGGGCAACACGGTATCCGGCTGGAGCTCGATGATTCTTTCGATTTGGTTCATTGGCGGCATTCAGCTGCTGTGCATTGGACTAATTGGCGAATATATCGGCAAAATTTACATTGAAACGAAGAAACGCCCGAAATACTTCGTGGAAACCGTGCTGCATAACGTTGTGCCGGTGGAAACGAAATCGCAGCAATTACAAGAGACGAGGTGACGAATGGAATCGCTGCTGCTTAAAGCAAAATCGAATACGCAAGTTTTGATCTTCCTGCTCTCCTTGTTTGTCATTACGAGAATATTGCTTTATTTTGCAGGCTTTCTCGGCATGAATCTGTTTTCGAACTATCAAATTCCGCCGGACTATACGGTCGTGCAGGGGCATGATTTCACATCGAGCCAGCTCTCGATCCAGACGGATATTTCACAGCTGAAGAAGCCGAGCTTCGAGGATCTAAGGAAATTTGACAGCGTATGGTACTTGGGAATTGCCGAAAATGGCTATGATACGTATAACATCAACGAATCGCATCCTAGTGCAAATTGGGTGTTTTTCCCTTTATACCCTTTGTTAGTCTTTTTGGTGGAGTCTATTTCTAAATACGATGCGACAGTCGTGGGATCGGTTTTATCGAATTTGTTTTTGCTCGTATCACTTTTTTATTTTTATGGCATTTGTTTAAAAAGAGGACTGAAACAGGAGCACGCCCAAGTCGCGGTGCTGCTGCTGCTCATTTTTCCGACCGCCATCTTCTATGCCGTGCCTTATACAGAGAGCCTGTTCCTCATGCTGTCGCTAATGACCGTCTATTATGCGATGCAAAAACGAT
This sequence comes from Paenibacillus sp. JT22N7, assembly GCF_059383875.1. NCBI lineage: Bacteria > Bacillati > Bacillota > Bacilli > Caryophanales > Paenibacillaceae > Paenibacillus > Paenibacillus sp. JT22N7. The sequence continues at coordinate 37,784 of NZ_JBXENY010000014.1, read as the reverse complement.
ATTTTCTCGCGTTTCTGTTCGGGGGCTTGTCCGCTGTGACGCGCAATTTGGGCTTCGTCAACTTGTTTTTCGTTGTGGGTACGCTGTTGATCGAACACAGGCTGTACCGTTTCAAGTGGAAGGACACGAAGTATTTAGGCTATGCAATCATTTCGGCGCTGCCGCTAGCCGGTTATCTGTTGTACATGAAATGGCTTACTGGCGATTTGCTGGCTCCGATTACCGAGCAAAGCATCAACTGGTATCGCAAGACGGTTGCTCCGTTCTCGAACTATATTCATTTTATCCAAAAGCCTTATTTCTCAGGAAATGGCGGCTGGGAAAATGGCCTGCTTGCCTTTATTATCGCGAATGCCGTCCTCGTCATTTTTGCTGCCTTTCTTATTATGCGCTGGAAAGATATTCGCCGTAATGCTCATGAATGGCTGTTTTTTGCCTATGGATTGCTGCTTATGCTCATTCCGTTCGCCAGCGCCGAATTTTTGCAGAGCATTCCACGTTATGTCATGGTTGCGTTCCCCTTCTACATTTATTTTGCGGATGTGCTGAAAAATAATAAGGCGCTGCAAATGTTTTATTTCATGATGTTTTTCCTGCTTCATATTGTGTATGCGATTTGCTACTTTAATGGATATTTTTTCGTTGTATAAATTTATGAAAAAATAAATTGACGAAATTTGCGCTTAAGGTGTACAATAGCACCATATTACTTTAGCTCGTACTTTATACCTAGATCGTTTAACGAAAAGGCAAACTCAGGGAAACCTGATGTGCGCAAAGCTACAGGGGCTTCATTCCTAACGGAATATGCTCGCCAGCTACCGAATTCAACATCGATTCTTCCTTTATTAATCAAGGTAGACTTTGTTCTTTCGGGAGCAGGGACTATCTTTTTTTTATTGCTTACACGAAAAGGCAAACTCAGGGAAACCTGATGTGCGCAAAGCTATAGGGGCTTCATCCTTAAACAGGATATGCTCGCCAGCTGCCGAAGCCCGACATAGCCTCCTTTGCCTGATGAAGGTGCGGCGTGTTCTTCGGACCACGACCATCATTCGCTCGGGGGAGGAACTTACTATGAAAACTACAAAATTCGCTCTTACACTCCTTATGCTCGCTTCGACATTACTCTGGGCACTCCCTGCTAGCGCGCAAACCAACTTTTACAACGGAGCATGGATCGGCACTTGGCCGAACCAAAGCTTGAACAACATCGCTGCCTACGAGCAACTAATCGGTGGACACCAAGATGTTGTACATACTTTTGTCAACTCGAACCAAGGGATTAATGAATGGAAGGGCTTTATGGACTATGTAAATAATAATGGTTCGATTAACCTACTTACCCTTGAGTTTAAAAATAAAAATTACAAAGAATATTCGACTGCTGATATTAATAGAGGCGTAGTAGACGCTTACCTGAAACAAACGGCAAAACAACTGGTTAACTGGCAAGCAGCTAACAAAAACCCTGAAATTTGGCTTCGCATTTTCCACGAAGGCAATGGCAACTGGTACGGCTGGGGCGTTGGCGACAGCACAGTTAACACAAACGAGACTTACAAAGCGGCATTCCAACGTGTCGTTACGATTTTCAGAGAGCAAGGCGCAACGAATGTGAAATTCATGTACAACGTAAACGCTGAAAATGTTGGCAAAAACGCATCGTTTACAGCTATGTACCCAGGCGATGCTTACGTAGACCTGCTTTCGATCGATGGCTACAACTTTGGAACGAAAGAATCGTGGAGCTCGTGGAGAAGCTTTAACGACGTATTCTACGCTTCGTACCAAGCGCTGACAAGCATTTCGAGCAAGCCGATCATTATCGCTGAAACTGGCACAACAGAAAGCGGCGGCAGCAAAAACGAATGGGTTATTGATGCGATGAATCAAGTGCAATCGCCAGCGTACAGCCAAATTAAAGGCTTGATCTGGTTCAACGAGAACAAAGAGCTGGACTGGCATATCGATTCGTCGGCTGATAGCCTGAGCGCTTACCAAACGCTGCAAAAAACGCTTTAAAAGATTAGACGGGGCTAGTCGTCAAGTCCTGGTCTCAACTCTATCAAACACTGGCTGATATAATACTAAATAGGTATTCTGAGAAAACTCTAATTTCGCGTAAACCGCGTAAAATTAGAGTTTTTTCGCTTTTTTTCTACACTTTTGCCAATAAGATTACAATGTTAAGAAGAAAAATTAACTTTTAAAGGGGCAAGGATTGTGATAAGATAACTTTGAATTTGAGCCTTAGCCGCCAAAAATATCATATTTCCGGCCGATTTAACAAATATCGACAGCGAAATTAGACAGTATAGTCAATCCATGTTGTAGATTAGTCAGAAAAGGAATGGAATTATGGCGAATAAATAGAGCGCAAAGGATTGGGGTTATTTGAAAACAAAAGCTAGGTACATATTAACAACGCTATCCATTGCTATCATGATCGTGTATCTAGTATGGAGACTTGTACAAACACTCCCATCTGGCTGGTCATTAATTTTTGGATCGTTGTTACTATTTTTTGAAATCATTTCTATTTTTCAATCCGTTTTATTCCACATTCTTCTGCTAAAACCCACTGAAAGAAAGCCTGCGCCATTACCTGACAACCTTTATTCTGTGGATGTTACGATCGCTACCTACAATGAACCGCCATCCTTGGTTAGAAAAACCATACTTGCTTGTAAAAACTTGAATTATCCGGAAAATCTGTTAAACATTTGGGTGTGTGATGATGGAAAGCGAGCGGAAATGAGAGAATTAGCCGAAGGTTTAGGCGTTCATTATCTCGATCGTCCCGGAAATGAACATGCTAAAGCGGGTAATTTGAATCATGCGCTGACGAAGATGAAGGGCGATTTGCTCCTTACTTTAGATGCCGATATGATGCCCAAACCGGATTTTTTACAGCGAACGGTAGGATTTTTTGCAGAGAATGAGAAGCTTGCTTACGTACAAACGCCCCAAGTTTTTTACAACGAAGATATTTTCCAATACAACTATTACCAAGGGCGCAACATTCCGAACGAGCAAGATATGTTTATGCGGCTTATTCAATCTGGAAGAGACCGTTTTAACGCTGTTATTTATGTGGGCAGCAACTGCATCTTCCGGCGCAGCGCCATTGACCATATTGGTGGTTTCGTTATCGGTACGATAACAGAGGATTTGGCTACAGGGATGAAGCTTCAATCCAATGGATTTGATTCTTATTGCTTGAATGAGGTGCTGGCACTAGGACTAACGTCTGAGTCCATATCCGATCAAATCAAACAGCGGGCCCGCTGGGCAAGGGGCACGATACAGACGACGAGGATGTCCAATCCGCTTGAGGCTAAGGGTTTATCTTTGATGCAGCGCCTGCTTTATTTCTCCAACCTGCTGTATTGGTACTTTGGCGTTACGCGCTTTATGTACATATTGTCTCCTATGCTCTTTTTGACCTTTGGTGTGGCGATTCTTGAAACAAGCTTGAAACAACTGCTTATTTTCTGGCTGCCGTATTTCTTGTTCTCGGTTACCGTTGTACCTTATTTAACGAATAAGAAGCTTAATGTGTTCTGGAACAATGTTTACGAGACGGCCATGACGCCAACGCTATTCCTCGCAGCCCTTCAGGAAACAATCTTCCGCAAGGCTATTCCCTTTGAAGTGACGCCGAAAGGCATTTATCAGAACAAAACGTCTATTAATTATCGTTATATGATGCCATTGTTTGTTCTGCTTGCGCTGTCGATTGTACTGATGGGTTTAAATGTGGGGCGTATTGCGGGTGCAGGAGAAAATGAATTGCAGCCTATGCTTATTAATTTATTTTGGCTCGGTTATAACGGAGTATTCCTGCTTCTCGCGCTGTTGCTTGGTTTTGAACGCCCGCGCATGCGGGAGGCGGAACGCTTTGCCAAGGAGCTGCCGCTCACGCTTCGTTATATGGATGATGAAGAGCTGAAGATGGAAAACGTCAGGACACTGGATATTAGCGAGACAGGCTGCCGTATTTATACGGACTCGATTTTGCCGCTCCCAGAGCGCATGGAGCTGGATATTCCGTTATCCCAGGACGCTATACGCGTAGCTGCCGAAAAAATATTTTATGATAAGCATGGCTCCGGATTTCAGGTGGGCTTCAAGCTTCATTGGAGCAACATTGATGAGGAGCGCAAATGGCTTGCTGAAGTATATGGCAGTGCGGATGAGTTCGTTAAGGGCATTTTCCAGGCGGGCGTGTGGACTTCTGTGACCAGTTATCTTTCTAACTTCAAGTACACCTATAAGTCGATAAATCGCAAGTCCCCGAGAGTTAGGCTGAAGCGGCGCGCTTCGATCGTGGTCGATCAAGAAGAGCGCTACCGGACACAGCTGCTTGATATTAGCTACACGGGCTGCCGAATTGAACTCCCGCAGAAGGCGGCGATGCATGAAGGCAAGAAGGTCAGGCTGCAAATTATCGGCTCGGCGTTCGAGGCAAACGGTCGTCTTATCCGCGTAAGCTGGGCCAAACGCAATAAGATGACAGCGGCCATTGTATTCGATGAAGCTTTTGATTTAAGCCTGCTGCTGGGGGAGTCCAGCAGCATACCGCCAAGCAAGGAGCTGCGTTCTGGCATTGTACCAGCAGAAGCGAACTCCAAGTCATAGACAGTCTGAATAGGAATGAACGCCAGGCTATGACGGGCGAATGATTGTTTTGCAAGGGGATGAGAGATTTGGAAATACACAGAATGGTTAAGCTGATCATCCGCAGATTGCCGTTTGTCATTATTCCGGCACTGCTGCTGTCAGTCGCAGTGGGCTATGTGAAAATGCAAAGTCCTCCGTCTTATAAGGCAACGGCTGAAATTGTAATAACCTCACAAGAGACAAGTGATAATTTCACTTCCATTCAAGGCAGTCTCAAGCTGATGGATACGTATAATGTGATTTTGAAAAATCCACTGATTTTGGAGCAGGTAATTGCGGCGCTTGGCCTGCCTTACAGCACAGATCAACTGGCTGCCAAAGTTAGCGCGAAAAGCGTCGAGCTCTCGCAGGTTATCCGAATTACCGTAACCGATGGTGACCGTAAGCAGGCAGCGTCCATTGCCAACACCATCGTTAGCGTGTTCCGTTCGCAAAGCTTGGAGCTGTTTAAAATCAACAACGTAGTTTTATTGCATAAAGCAAGTGCGGAGAAGGCGGTTTATGTGAACCCCAATCCGTTATTTTATGTGCTGCTCGCATTTGTTGGCGGACTGATTATCCTATTGTGCTTATGGCTTCTGCTGCATATGATGTCGCGCAAGCTGCAGACAGCGCCGGAGGTGCAAGCGATATTCGCCGAGGTTCCGATGGAAACGACGAAGCTCGCCAGCTGGGCGGAAGCTGCTATCCCGTTTTATGGGGGATGGCTGAAGCGCCGTGCGGCAGAGGAAGCGAAGTCGCGTGCAATGCGTTACCGCCATGTGATGGAGAAAAGCGGGAAGCGTACATTGGCCTTTGGAACGCTTGACCGCAAAGGTGCGAGCGGGAATATCAGCAAGCAGCTGGCGCAGAAGCTGGCTGTGGAAAGCAAGGTCGCTTGGGTGAGGTTTAACCCGAACGGCAAGCTGCCAAGTACGGCTTCCGGCAAAAAAGGCTATGCGGAATGGTCAATTAGCCCAGGCTTTTATGGCAAAATCAAAACCGCCGGACAGCAGTTGGATTACATCGAAGTATGCGTGGTAGGCGGAGGCCTTTCCATGAAAACGTCGGCTGAGGAATTGATGGCGCAGCTTCGGGATAGCTACGAAGTTGTAATCTGGGAATTGCCTTCTTATGTTCATTGCTCGGAAGCGCAGACGATTGCAGAGCTGGTCGATTGGCATACGCTCGTGATCAAGGAGAACCGGGTACTCGCTCCGGTTGCACAGGAGTGGAAAAGCCGTCTTGCGGCAACGGATGTTCAGATAAATAGTATCGTGTTTATTGAAGTGTAACCACTTTTTATCTAACTTGGGAGGGATTTGCGATGAAAGTAACAAAAGCGATTATTCCGGCAGCCGGACTTGGAACGAGGTTTTTGCCAGCAACAAAGGCGATGCCGAAAGAGATGCTCCCCGTCCTGGACAAGCCAACGATTCAATATATTGTAGAAGAGGCCGTACAATCCGGGATTGAAGAAATTATTATTGTAACGGGTAAAGGCAAACGTTCGATTGAAGACCATTTTGACAATGCGTTTGAGCTGGAAGCGAATTTGCTGAAAAATCAAAAGCTGCATCTGCTTGAGAAGGTACAGGAAATTTCCAAGGTCGACATTCATTATATTCGTCAAAAAGAACCAAAAGGTCTCGGGCACGCGATTTGGTGCGCACGCAAGTTTATCGGCAATGAGCCTTTCGCCGTGCTGCTTGGTGATGACATCGTTAAAGGCGAGACGCCATGCACGAAGCAGTTGATTGATGCTTTTGAGCAAACGGGCAAATCGGTTATCGGCGTACAGCATGTACCGGATAAAGAAACGGCGCGTTATGGCATCATTGATCCATCTGAGGTGAATGATCGTTTTATTAAAGTGAACAATCTGGTAGAGAAGCCGAAGCTGGGCACAGCGCCTTCCAACTTTGCCATTATGGGGCGGTATGTGCTGACGCCGGAAGTATTCAATCTGATTGAGCAGCAAGAGGTCGGAGCTGGCCAGGAAATCCAATTGACCGATGCGCTGCAAAAGCTGAACCAAGTCGAGGACGTACTCGCATATCTATTTGAGGGCAGACGCTACGATGTCGGTGAAATTCCGGGCTTTATTTTGACAAATGTAGAGTTCGCACTCGAACGTCAGGAGTTTTCCGCAGATTTAATTAAATCGCTTGAACAGATTTTAAGCCGTGCGAAAAGTGGAGTGAATGCATAATGAAAGTTACGATAATTGGTACAGGCTACGTTGGCCTGGTGAACGGCGCTTGCTTCGCAGAGAAAGGCCATCATGTCATTTGTGCCGACATTAACCAAAACAAAATTGACCAGCTGAATGACGGTCAAATTCCAATCTATGAGCCGGGCCTTGCTGAATTGGTACACGCGAACCGCCAAGCGGGAAGACTTGCCTTCTCAAGCGACGTGGAAGCGGCTATTCAGGCTTCGGATATTATTTATATTGCAGTGGGCACGCCAATGTCGCCAACCGGCGAAGCGGATCTGACTTATGTTGACGGTGTGGCCGAGACGATTGGGAAGTCGCTGAACGGCTATAAAGTCGTCGTGAACAAAAGCACAGTGCCTGTTGGAACAGGCAAACGGGTAGAGTCGATCATTCGGGGGCATCTAGGCGGAAGAGAGGCAGGCTTTGATGTCGTATCCAATCCGGAATTTTTGCGTGAAGGTACGGCCATTAAGGATTGCATGAATATGGAGCGCGCTGTCATCGGCGCTGAAAGCAAACAGGCGATGCAGCTCATTCGCGAGCTCCATGAACCATTCAACACGACCATTGTCGAGACCAACATTGAAACGGCTGAAATGATTAAATATGCCAGCAATGCCTTCCTCGCGATGAAAATTTCCTTCATTAACGATATTTCCAATATTTGCGAGCGGGTCGGTGCGAATGTGGTCGATTTGTCTTACGGGCTAGGACTGGACAGCCGCATTGGAAATAAATTTTTAGATGCCGGTATCGGATTTGGCGGCTCTTGCTTTCCGAAGGATACCGAGGCACTCATTTCCATCTCCAAAAATGTCGGGTACGAATTCAAGCTGATTGAATCCGTTATTACGACGAACAAAAATCAGCCGATCCATTTTGTGCAAAAAATCGATACAATTGTAGGTTCTGTAGCAGGCAAAAAAATTGCTGTGCTCGGTCTGGCGTTTAAGCCGGAGACAGATGATATGCGCTCTGCGCCTTCGATTCCGATCATTCGCGAGCTTATCAGCCGCGGTGCTGAAGTGCATGCGTATGATCCGGTAGCGGTTGAACAAGCGAAGCTGGTTATTGGCACAGATGTTGTTTATTCGGATGATCTGCTGCAAACGGTCGACGGCTGCGATGCCTGCGTCATTTTGACCGAGTGGCCGCAAGTGGTGAAGATGGATTTGGATGAAGTGAAAAAGCGGCTTAAGCAGCCAATTTTGATCGACGGACGCAACATATTTGATTTGGCAGAGATGGAGAAGCGGCAATTCGTGTATGCTTCCATCGGCCGCCCGGATATTAACGCTTATGCCAGCCAAATCGGATAATCACGTGTCGGAAGCTGGCTTGACCCGCAGAACCCGCAAGGGCTTTCTGTGGGCATTCACGGGAACCGGATTGCAAAATGTCATCCAGATGGTCGTGCTTGTCGTCCTTGCCCGCTTCGTCGGTGCCGAGGAGTTTGGACTCATTAATATGGCGCTCGTAATCGTCAGCTTCTCGACCTTGTTTGCAAGTATTGGTGTAGGTCCGGCCATTATTCAGCGCAAGGAAATTAACACGGTCGACTTGCAGGTTTCCTTCTTTATTTCTTCAATGCTTGGCGTTGTAGTGGCAGCGGTGCTTTGGCTGTCCTCTGATCTGCTGGCAGGTTTTTTCAAAATGCCGCAGCTTGCAGAAGTGCTGGGCATATTGGCGCTCGTGTTTCCGCTCAATGGCGTTGCCATTGTATCTGAAGCTTTGCTGCAACGGGAGCTGAAGTTCCGTCAGCTATCGCTGTCGCAAATCGTATCTTATACGGCGGGCTACGGCATCGTCGGCATTATGCTCGGTGTGTATGGCTATGGCATTTGGGCGCTGTTAGCAGCGCATTTGGTGCAGACGGCTATCCGCTTTACGATGCTGATTGCCGCACAGCCGCCCCGGTTTCTGCGGGAAAAGACGAGCGGACATGCACAGGCAGCGAAATCGCTGCTGCGATTTGGCGGTGGCGCAACCATCGACAGCCTAAGCAATTATTTGGCGGTCCAAAGCGATAATTTGATCATTGGCCGCGGGCTTGGCGCAGCTGCGCTGGGATTGTACGGCAGAGCCTATCAGCTGGCAGTGCTTCCGGCTACGCTGCTTGGGCAAGTGCTCGATAAAGTGCTGTTTTCGTCGATGTCCAAGCTTCAGGATGATCTTCAGCAGCTAAAAGCCTCTTATATAAGAAGCATTTCTTATACATCCCTGCTTGTTGCTCCTATTAGCGTCATCTGTTATTTGCTAGCTCCCGAGATTGTCGCTGTCGTTCTGGGAAGCGGGTGGACGGAGGTCGTGATTCCATTCCAAATTTTATGCGTTGGCATGTTATTCCGTACAACTTACAAAATCAGCAATTCACTCGTATTGGCAAGAGGGTATGTGTACAAACGGGCTTCACGGCAGGTGCTTTATGTTCTGCTTGTTATCGCGGGCGCAGGGATTGGCATGCGCTGGGGCTTGTCCGGGGCCGCTTTCGGCGTTTTAATTGCCATAAGCTTGCACTACTTCAATATGCTGTACCTGTGTAAAACGATTTTGTCGTGCACGTGGCGGGAGCTGGGGAAGGCGCATTTGCCTGCGCTGCTCGGCAGTGTGTGGACGCTGATTGGCTTATATGCCGTGACGGAGGCGATCAGGCCGCTTGGGATGGTCAGCTTTGTAAATCTTGTAGTATCAGGCATTTTTGCGATGGTATGGTTTGCAGTGGTTGTACTGTTGTTCCCTAAAGTAATGGTACATACCAGCAGAACGGCGCTCCGGGGCAAAATGCAGCAGGTGCTGGGCAAGGTGCGCAGAAAACGGCAAGCTTAAATTTTCAGGCAGAAGGTGGTTTACAATGGTTCAACATAAGGTGGTTCATATGACAACGGTGCACCATCCGATGGATACCCGCATTTTCCATAAAGAATGCGCCTCGCTCGCGAATGCGGCCTATGATGTGACGCTGATTGCGACGGACCATCCGGATCTGGACCGAGTAAAACCGGCTTTCAAGCTGATCAAGCTTCAGAAAGCAGCGAACCGCTGGGTTCGTATGACGAAGAACAGCTGGCAGGCTTACCGGCTCGCGAAGCAGCTTGAGGCGGATGTGTACCATTTTCACGATCCCGAGCTGATTTGGGTAGGGTGGCTGCTCAAAAATAAATCCAATCATGTCGTTTACGACATCCATGAGGATTACGAAACGGGCATTCGGCAGAAGAAATATTTGCCGGTTTGGGCTAGAAATACGCTTGCGAGCATTTATCGCATTGTAGAGAAGCTTTGTATTAATCAGTTCGAAATTGTGCTGGCAGAAAAATATTACCGGGACAAATATTTGCGCGGCGTAGATGTGCTGAACTATCCGATCCTGCAGCCGATGGCGGACAAGCCTGCTGCAGACGCGGAAGCTGGCGCAGCGCAGCACGATGATGCCATTCATCTGCTGTACACGGGCAATGTCACATTGGATCGCGGCTCCGAGCTGCATGCTCAGATAGCAAAGCTGGATGAGCGCATTCATGTGCATTATGTAGGCAAATGCGCCCAGCCGATTGCAGACCGGGTTGCCGAAGCTGCCGGTGCTGCGGCGGATCGCGTAACGATCGACGGTGTAGAGAAGTTTATCGCCCGCGAGGCGATTGACGCTTATTACGCCGAGAGCCGCTGGCTGGCGGGTCTCGCACTGTTTCCGCCGACGGAGCATTATGCGAAGAAAGAGCTGACGAAGTTTTTTGAATATATGAATGCAGGGCTGCCGATCATTTGCTCCAATTTTCCAAGCTGGGAAGCATTCGTGAACCTTCATCAATGCGGCATTGCGGTCGATCCTAACGATGGGCTGGCGGTACTGCGAGCGATTAATGAACTAAAGAACGACCCGGCGAAAGCGGCGAGAATGGGACGTAATGGCCAGCGGGCCGTACGCGAACAGCTGAACTGGGTGCATGAAGAGAACAAGCTGCTTGGTTTCTACTCGCAGCTGCTGACCAAATAGAGTCTACAATTATAGTGAGTTGGTATAGGAGGAGAGAAGAGAGATGTGGAAAAAAAGAATTCCACTCTTGTTATTCGTTGATATTTTAACAAGTACGCTCATCACATTAATCTGCTTCGCCTTAATGTATGAAGGCGAAGGAGCGAGCTACTGGCATGCGGTGCTTATTTTTGCGCCTGTCCTGTCTACATCAACGATTTTATTCATGCTTCGTTACAATTTGTACCAGCGAATATGGAAGTATTCGAGCGTCGGCGAGCTTGTGTCGATTTTCAAAGCGGTCACGTTGGGCGTTATCGTCAGCGGACTGTTGTTTAGCGTTTTGAAGTGGGAGTGGGTGGATCTAGCTCTGCTGCTGTTCATCTTCCAATCTTCGCTGATCGTTAAAGGCAGCACGCGCTTTGCGCTGCGTCTCAGAAGCGATACCTACAACAAAAAAGGCACTGGCGATATCAAAGTATTGATTATCGGCGCAGGCGACTGCGGCTCGATGGTGGCTAAGGAAATTAAGCAAAACAAATACATCAACAACAGCTATCCGGTTGGTTTTATTGATGATGATGAGCAGAAGCGGGGCAACCGCGTTGGCGGCCTTCGCGTACTAGGCAATCGCAATGATATCGCCGCAGTTGTCGAGAAGCATGAGATCAACCACATCATTATCGCCCTTCCGGCGGCAAGCAAGAAGGATATTTCCGAAATTATCAATCTCTGCAAGGAAACAAGCTGTGAGCTGAAAATTGTACCGCGGCTGGACGACATTATTCTCGGCAAAGTGACGGCATCGTCGATTCGCAATGTCGAAGTAGAAGATTTGCTCGGCAGAAGCCCAGTGGCTATCGATCTCGAAGGCATCGCGAATTACGTGGAAGGCAAGGTTGTACTGGTGACGGGAGCAGGCGGCTCCATTGGTTCAGAGCTGTGCCGCCAAATTGCGCCGTTTAAGCCAGGCAAGCTGCTGCTGCTCGGTCATGGGGAGAACAGCATCTATCAAATTGATATGGAGCTGGGCAAGACGTTTAAGGAATTGCAGACGGAGGCGATTATTGCCGATGTACAAGACCGTGAGACGCTGTTCGCGCTGTTTGGCGAATACAGTCCCCAAGTCGTATTCCACGCAGCCGCTCATAAGCATGTTCCGCTGATGGAGCGCAATCCGAAGCAGGCGGTCATGAACAATATTATGGGTACGAAAAATGTAGCCGAAGCCTGTGACCAGCACGGCGTGGAGCGATTTGTTCTTGTCTCGACGGACAAGGCGGTCAATCCGACGAGCGTCATGGGTGCGACGAAGCGCGTAGCGGAAATTATCGTGCAGTCGATCAGCTTTTACAGCAAAACAAAATTTGCAGCTGTGCGATTCGGCAACGTATTGGGCAGCCGGGGCAGCGTCATTCCGCTGTTTAAAGCGCAAATTGCCGAGGGCGGCCCGGTTACCGTAACCGATCCGGAGATGATTCGTTATTTTATGACGATACCGGAAGCTTCCCAACTGGTCGTGCAAGCAGGCGCCTTCGCCAAGGGCGGCGAGGTGTTCATTCTCGATATGGACAAGCCTGTCAAAATTTATGAGCTGGCCAAAGACTTAATTCGCTTATCCGGCTTCGAGCCGTACCGCGATATTGACATTAAATTCACCGGCCTGCGACCGGGCGAGAAAATGTATGAGGAGCTGCTGACCGATGCTGAAGGCATGTCGGCTACACTCAACAACCGCATTTTCATCGGTAAGCCAATGGCGCAGGATATTGAGCCGGTCATGCTGGAGCTTCAGCATTTGGAAGGCATTATCCGTTCGGATTTGTCGGAGGTTAAAGCCTTCGTGAAGCGGACGATAACATCCCAGAACCGCAGCGCCGTATAGCTTTACAGCATACTTTTAAGAAGGAAAGAGAGGGTGGTCACTGATGTTAAAATCGAATGCATTTGGGGCCACGCTCTTGCCTGGCGCCAAGCGGAAGTGGGGGGCTTTGGCTGCCCCGTTTGCGATATTGGCGTCAGGGGAATTTCTGCTGGGCGTATTTTTATTATCCGGCTATATTAAATCGGGCATTTCCTTTCCCGTCGACTTAACCTTTTTTCTAATGGCAGTGACGATGCTTCTTTATTTTGTTCGCCTTATGCAATCCCAAGAGCTGCCGAAGCCGGCGCTAATTCCGCTGCTGCTGTTTGTGCTGCTGATTGGCTACATTTTGTTCAGCTTTTCTTATTCGACAAGCTATTCCTTCGCGATTCAGAAAACATCCCGTTTCATGCTGCTGACCGCCTGGTCCTTCATCGGGCCTTTTTTGCTTATTCGTGATAAAAAAGGGCTGGAGCGATTTTTCGTCGGCATTATTGCCGTCTCCTCGCTAATGACCTTTTATTGCCTGCAGATGTTTCTGGAGAAGCTGCAAGCTGGCCAATTCATTGGACAGATTGAGGTGCTTGGCTCGGATTATCTGTCGCTTGGCCGAACGAATGGCATCGCGGTTATCGCCTTGATCGGTTTATATTTATACAATCCGCTGCTGCGGACACCGGCCAAAATTGTCGCCAGCCTGTTCCTGGCGTTGACCTTTCTATCGGTTGCCGTCAGTGGTGCCCGGACGCCGCTTATTACGCTGGTCGGAACGATCGTGCTAATTATGTTCCTGTCTGTGAAAGTGAACCGGGGCAAAATTACCTTCTCCAAAGGAGTAGGCACGCTTTTTTTCATTATTTTGCTGCTCGCTGCGCTCGCAGTACCACTCGTAGCTTCTGGCGTAATGGACACCTTCATTTATCGCATCTCGGTGCTGTTTAATCAGCCGGGAGGCGGAGAATCGGCGGAAGGCCGGGTGGAGCGTTATGCGGTAGCGTGGCAAATGATACAGGATCATTTTTTCTTCGGCGGCGGTATTGGCAGCTTTACGATCGCTTTCGCCCATGAGGATGTATCGAATTATCCGCATAATATTTTTCTGGAGCTGTGGAGCGAGCTTGGGCTTGCTGGCGTATTGCTGTTTCTTGCGATATTCTGGGGTGCGGTTCGAGCAGCTGCGCACTTTATAGCTGGTAAAATGACAGACCGCTTCACTTTAGTTACTGTTTTCTCGGTAGTGTTCCTGTTCCTGAACGCCAATGTGTCTGGCGATTTGAATGAGAACCGATTGTTGTTCTGTTACGTAGCGATAGCCTGGCTGCTGCCCTATGCTACGCTCCAAGAGCGCAAGCCGCTGGATTTATTCAGGAAGTAGGCAGTAAGCCTGCCCGCGCCGCAAGCACCTAATGATAAGCTGGAGGGATATTCGTGTCTAATTTGATGGACCCGGTCGTTACGATTGTAACGCCGTCCTACAACTGCTCGCGTTTTATTAAGGAAACGATTGCTTCGGTCAAAGCCCAGACATTCACCGATTGGGAAATGATTATCGTGGATGATTGTTCATCGGACAATTCCTGCGAGATTATTGAGGCGGAAGCTGCGCTGGACAGCCGGATTAAGCTGCATCGCTTGCAGAAGAACAGCGGAGCGGCGGTAGCCCGCAATACTGCGATGAATTTGTCGAGGGGCCGTTATCTCGCCTTTCTGGACAGCGACGATTTGTGGCTCCCGACGAAGCTGGCGCTGCAGCTTGATTTTATGCGTACGCAGGATATCGGTTTCTCCTTCACGAGCTACCGGGTGATGTCGGAGGAAGGGGAGCTGACGGAGCGTGTGATCGGAGTAGTTCCTTCTATTAATTACGATACGTTATTGAAAAATACGATTATCGGCTGTTTAACCGTCATGCTGGATCGGCATAAGCTCGGCCAGGTGCAAATGCCGAACATTCGGGCGAAGCAGGACACGGGCATGTGGCTGTCGATTTTGAAAAAAGGGCATTTGGCCTACGGCCTGCCCGTTGAGCTGAGCTACTATCGCCTCGTGAAAGGCTCGATTTCAAACAATAAAGTGAAAGCCGTCTACAAAATGTGGCGTCTGTACCGCGATGTAGAGAAGCTGAACCCGTTTAAAGCCTTATGGTGCTTGACGAATTACGTTAAAAACGCCGTGTTTAAGAGATTGTAGAGATAGATGCCATATAGTGTGGGGAGGAGTGGAGACGCATGTACAATCAATTTGGGAAAAGAGCCTTCGATTTTATTTCCGCTGGCATTGCGCTGATTGTGTTTAGCCCGGTCATGCTGGTGGTGGCGATTTTGATCAAGCTGGAATCACGGGGCCCCGTGTTTTTCGTTCAGCAGCGGATGGGGCAAAATAACGAGCTGTTCGCCATTTATAAGTTCCGCAGCATGCGGACAGATACGCCGAACGTGGCGACGGATTTGCTGCAGGATCCAGCATCCTACATAACGAAGACGGGAAGATTTTTGCGAAAATCGAGCCTCGACGAGCTGCCTCAGCTCATTAACGTCGTGAAGGGGGAAATGTCGGTCGTTGGCCCAAGGCCTGCGCTGTACAATCAATATTCCCTTATTGAGAAGCGAAATGACCGGAAAATCAATGATATTAAGCCGGGCTTGACGGGCTACGCCCAAGTGTCGGGCCGGGATTCCATCTCCGATGACGAGAAGGTTCGTCTGGACGAGCATTATTTGCAGCAGATGTCCTTCGGCTTTGACATCAAAATTATTTTCATCACTATTTTCAAAGTTTTCAAAGCAAGCGATATTAAAGCTTAAGGCGGGGGTAGGAGCAATGATTCTGGTAACGGGCATAACAGGGCTGACGGGCCGATTTCTATATGAGCAGATTCAGCGGGATTTCAAGCGTGATCAAGTATGCTACATGGTCAGGGAATCAAGCGACGTATCCTGGATGAAGGAAGGCGAGCGTTTCGTCTACGGCAATTTGCGCGATGCAGACGATGTGAGGAAGGCTCTCGGCCATGAAGGTATAACGGAGGTGCTGCATCTGGCGCCGCGCAATCAACTGAAAAATGTGCTTGAAGCTTGCCTACAGCATGGCATCCAGCGCATTTATTACGTGAACAGCACCGGCATCTACAGCAAGTTCAAGAGCTCATCGCATATTGATTTGCAAAATGAACAGCTGCTGCGTGCCAGCGGTCTGACCTATACGATTATTCGTCCGTCGATGATTTGCGGCAATCATCAGGATGGCAACATCCATATGCTCGTCAAAATCATGAAGCGTTTTCCCGTTTATCCGATTTTGGGTGCTGGGGATGGCCTCATGCATCCGATCTACGCCAACGATTTGGCCAAGGTGCTCGTCTCGATGCTGAATCGCGAGGAGCTGACACGCGGCCAGGAATATGATGTCGCGGGAAAGGCGCCGCTGAAATACAAGGAGCTGCTTAGCCTGATCGCGGGGGCGATGGGCAAGAAGATTGTATTTTTGCATATTCCTTATAAGCTTGCTCTCATCGCGGGCCGAATCGGAGAGAAAATACCGAACCGGATTATTAATTACGAGAAGGTTCTCCGCTTGAATGAGGACAAAAACTTTGACTATTCCAAAGCGGCGAAAGAGCTGGATTTCAAGCCGATTGGCTTCGATGAAGCGATCGTGCTGGAAGTTGCAGCGCTTCGCAAGCATGGGACGATATAATGAGCCGATTCACGAGAGAGGGAAACAACAACACGATGAGACGCAGCTGGATTTGGGGAATTAGTTTGGTAGTCGTCATTTTGGCCGCGCTGGCTTTGCCATCGCTGAAGTCGGACAAGGCGCAAACCTCTACTACTGGCGGGAGCACAGGCTTCCATCTGGAGGTAGAGGGGAATCCGGTGGCGAGCGCTGCCGCAGCGACAAACAGCGCAGATGCCACTTATATCAATGTAGTGGATTACGGTGCAGTAGGTGACGGGAAAAAGGATGATTGGAGCGCGATTTCCAAAGCGATTGCCAAGGCAAAGGCGCTGCGGGATAAGGGACGGCAAGTAACGCTGCTTTTCCCGGAGCTAACGGAATTCCGCTCCTCCAAGGCAATTGTGATTCCAGCGAATATTTCGGTGGATCAGCGTGCCCCGCTCATTTATTCCGGAACGGCCTATGTGCCATTTCTGACGCTGGGCGAGGAAAGTACAGTAACGGGAGCTGAATATAGCGGCCTTAATGTTCGGAGAAGCAAGCTGGTCGATTGGTCCAAGGACAAGTCGCGCAAGTCCATCGGCATTCTTGTGATAAATGCGAACAATTCCGGTATCCACATTCAACGTGCTGAAAATTTCTCCGTAGGTGTAGAGACGATCGGGATTGGGACAGGCTTCGCCTATAATGACATTCGGCTTGGCAAAATCACCTCCAACCAAATCGGCCTAAAGGTGACCAACAAGCGCAATAAGGCCAAAGTATCCGGCTGGAACAATGAGAATTTGTATTCGGGCGGCAACTTTGCAGTCTGGAGCGGCAACAATACGTCGCAGAGCCGATACGGCATTGTCATTACGACGGAGGATGGCTCTTATACGAATAACAACAACAATGTATTCGTGAAGCCTAGCTTTGAGCTGAATCAGCGAAATACGACGGGCTCTGCCGAAAGTGTGCCAATCGTCATTGAACATGGTCTAAACAATACGTTTGATTATGTTCGCAATGAGACGAATGGCGTTTATATGGCCCGGTTGAAAAATAAAAGCAACAACAACACCTTTAACGTCAGCTACGGCGACGCCAAGCTGGATGACCAGTCGGAGTTCGGCAATCAAATTGTTTCGACGCAGGAATCGAGCTTTTTTGACCAGTTCACGCTGCGCGAATCGTTTAATTTGTCGGAGCGCTGGAGCAAGACGAATACTGCGGTCACGCTTGACGGCATGTCCTTCTTGAGCAATACGGGCGGAGAGCCTGCAGCGACGAATAATTTTGCCTGCATCAGCAGCAGCAAAGGCTTTGTTACTTTTGCCAATGGCTGTGTAGCTGTGGGTGCCATGGTTGATGTCTCGGTCGTTAAGCAGTTCGTTATTAAGCGGGCGGCGCAGGATGAGCTGGGTGGACGGGTTATTGTTCGCGGCTATGACAAAAATGGCAAGCAGCTCAGCAGCTCGGGCAATTGGCTGCGCGGCATGAGCAACAACAGCTTTTATTTCGCCGATACGTACGGCGGTGTTTATATGTCTGCTCGCGATATGGCGGACCCAATCTACTTCGACGTGAAGGATAATGTGAAGAAGATTTGGGTCGGCGTTACAGCTGGCAGCGGCAAGGCGGTTATTAATTCGTTTGGTATCTTTACGAGATCCACCCATTACCCTGCGGTTTATAGCGGCGGATAATAGGGCTTTGCTTGGTGAAGAGAGGGCTGCGCTGCGTGGACAGGTGTGGGGTTCGTGTGGTGTTCGATCGTATTTACTTGGTAGAAGGTTACTTGGCGGAAGAATAGTGTCAGCTGACTGAGATGCCGCTATTGATACGGATATAAGAAGAATGGGCAGTTATGCGGACAGGGAAGCCGCTATTCCCTTCAAAACCCCGAAAAACAAAGGGGAAATGGACCAATAGCGGCTCTGGTGTCCGGCTAGCGGATAAAAGGCGACATTTTACCGAAATAACGGCTCTGGTGTCCGCCAGCTCTACTATTCGTAGGGAACGATCACTTTCTAAACTGTCGTTTGGATTGCAGCTGCTTAACATCAGGTGATGCACAAAATATTTTTTTGAAATTGTGTGCTTCAATCTCGTGTTTTCTGATGCCACTTGTGATTTAGAACATCGAAAACAAAAGATTTAAGGTAGAAAGTAGAAAGTACAAGGTAGAAGGTATCTGCGCAGTGGAAGTTGATAATGGGGTGTGGGAATAATGAGGTACAAACTTGCGGGTAAAGCGCTGCTGGCCTTGCTAGTTGCGCTCGTGGCCTGGGAAGGCATTTTGGAGGTTACAACGATTCGTACGACAGGCTTCCAGCAGCATCCGGAACTGGGGCGCATCTTGAACCCGGGGCTGTATGTAAATGGGCAGGAAGGCTACGGCATCACTAAAATTTATGCGGAAGGCGCCATCGCACAGCCTTTCCCTGATCCCAATGAGACGGCCGCTGCCCGCAAGGCAGAGTACCGGATTTTGTTTTTGGGCGACTCCTATACGGAAGCGCTTCAAGTTGGCGATCAAGTGAAGTTTTTTCGCCAAGTGCAGACAAGGATGCCCGAGCTGGATTCCCGCAAGGTGATGACCTATGATGCTGGACGCAGCTCTGCCTCCCCTGCGCATTATGCCTATTTGGCGGACTTTTATAAGAAGCGGGTCGATCCGGATGCCGTTGTCATCCAAATTAATGAGAATGATCTCAAGGATTTATATGGTGAAAATACGAGCTACTATGCCAAGAAGGACGGAGACTCGTATAAGCTTGTCTTTAATGAAGACTTTATTAGCCGCAATGCGGTTGCCGCGAAGCTTCAAGCTCTTTACGGCTTGCTGCGGCTGTCGGTAGTGCGTGTTGGCTCGGACCACATGCAAAAGCTGCTGGAGAAGGACGATGCGGCAGCGGAAGAAACGAAAGGCTCGGACTTCACGCCTCAAGCGGGGGATGCAGAGCTGGTGAAGTGGATATTCGGAATTTTGAAGGAACAATATCCGCAGCTTGTTTTCGTTTTTTTACCGCAAATCGATTTTCAGTCGCCAGAGGATGAGCAGCAGCCGGGTTATTTTGAAGAGCTAGCCGAGCGTACGGCCAAGGAGCAGGGTATTCCGATGCTGAATATGAGACAGGATTTTGTGAAGGCCTATCAGGATACGGGGCTGCCAGCCTATGGCTTCTCCAACACTACGTATGGAACTGGGCATATGAACAGCTCGGGGCATGATTTAGTGAGCAAAGCAGTAGCGAATTATTTCGAAGGAAGATGAGAAAATGATATTTTCAAGCTGGGAGTATCTGCTGTTTTTTGCCGTAATGCTTATCCTGTTATCTACTATTAAAATACATGCGCTGAAAAAAGCAGTTTTGCTGATCGGCAGCTATTATTTTTACAGCGTATGGGATTACCGCTTCGTCCTGCTCGTGATCGTGATGACGCTTATAAACCATGTGAGTGCCGTGTCGATCGACCGGGCAACAGAGGCTGCGGTGCGCAAGCGCTGGCTCATATTCAGCGTCATTGCCAATCTAACAATTCTTGGCTTCTTCAAATATTTTAATTTTTTCATAGATTCGGCGAATGGCTTGCTGGATCAGTTTGGCATGACGTTTCCGCTGCTCTCGATCGTGCTGCCCGTGGGAATCTCGTTTATTACGTTCGAGGTAATGAGCTACACGATAGATGTGTACAAGCGCGACATTAAGCCGTCGTCCATTTGGGACTTCTCGCTTTTAATCGTGTTTTTTCCGCATTTGATCGCAGGGCCGATTCTCAAGCCGCGGCATTTTCTGCCGCAAATGGCCCGTGACATCGTCATCAAGCGCAGCAACTTAATTGAAGGCGGACAAATATTCATCTTTGGTCTAGTCAAAAAAATTATTATTGCCGATCATATGGCGATGTTTGTCGATCCGGTATTCGCAAGTCCCGGCGAATATTCGCCACTAACCGTATGGCTCGCCGTCATTGCGTATGCGGTGCAAATCTATTGCGATTTTTCCGGCTATTCCGACATGGCAATCGGTTCGGCAAAATGTATGGGCATCGACATTCCGCGCAACTTCAATATGCCGTACCTGTCCCGCAGCGTGACGGAATTTTGGCGGCGCTGGCATATTTCGCTGTCGTCTTGGCTGAGAGAATATTTGTATTTCTCGCTCGGCGGCAATCGCAAAGGGCCTATCCGTGCAAACATTAACCTCATTCTTGTAATGCTGCTTGGCGGCCTGTGGCACGGAGCGAGCTGGAATTTCGTATTCTGGGGGCTGCTGCACGGCCTTGCGCTCGTCATTCATAAGCTTTATTTCAACCATGTGCTCAAAAAACAGGAAATCAACCACTGGCTGTACCGAACGGCTGCATGGGCGCTTACATTTGTATTTGTCTGCATCACCTGGGTGTTCTTCCGCTCCCAAAGCTTTGAGCATTCTTGGCTGGTGCTGCGCAAAATGTTCCTCATCGACACCGGCGGCCTCATGTGGTTCTACCCTTATTTGGGCTTCGTACTTGTGCTTGTACTGGCCGGCCATATCGTTGGTGTACGGTTGAAAGATTACCCTCGCGTTAAGCTAACGACCTTTGGCGGCTTGTTTATTTTATTTTTCGTATTGCTCGCACTCCTATTGCTTATGCCAACAGCCTCCACACCATTTATTTATTTTCAGTTTTAAGGGGGACGAGGCGTGAAGCGGCAATGGAGTCGAAGGAAACGTGTCACCTTATGGACGCTCGGCATGCTGCTCGTTATGCTTGCGCTTGCCGTATGGCGCGCCGGCTACTTTTTGGCGGTTGCGCCGAACCCTGCTCCCTCGCAGGCGATCATTGTACTGAGCGGCGAAGAAGGGCGGCTGGCGAAGGGTCTGGAAGTTTTTCAGCAATATGGAGCAGAAGCACTCATTATTTCAAGCGCAAACGACCATTATATTCAAGAGGAGCTTCGCCTTGCTGTTTTGCCGCCAAGCGGGGTTTATTTGGAGACGCAGGCGCGAAGCACGAAAGAAAATGCGGCTTACGTACGGGAGCTTATGGACCAGCATGGGCTCAGCTCCGCTATTGTGGTCACCTCTGATTTTCATATGCGCCGCGCGAGGTATCTTTTTGAGCAAACGTTTGAGGATGGGCATTTTCGGCTCACCTATGCCAGCTACGAAAGTCCGCAGTTTAACGCCGCCAAATGGTGGAGCAGCAAAACCAGCCTGATGATCACGGGCAACGAATATATCAAGCTGGGCGGGAATTGGCTCGGTATCGATGGGAAGGAGGCCAAACGCCTGCTTAAACGCTTGAATAAAGCTGTATTCTGAATGGGACAACGACAGCTGCAGCCAGAATGATTTTACAATGGGGGTCTTGTGATGAAAAAAATGTGGGTGGTCCTTGCGCTGCTTGTGCTTGTGATAGGTATCTATCTGGCCTTCGGCCAAACGAAGCAGCAAGGTGCCTCTCCGGAAGCGTCTCCGTCAAAGCCTGCGGAGAAAATCAGCTTGTCCTTCTGGACGTATTACGGCGGCTGGGAGGACACGATTAAAGCCTTTAACGACCTGCATCCGGAGGTTACGATTAAGGTGACAGAGGTTACCTACGCCGATCAAGTTGAAAAATATACCGAAGCGCTTGCCTCAGGCAGCGTTCCCGATGTCATTATGCTCGATAGTGCCGCCTTTCCGAACTTTGGGGATAGCGACAAGCTGGAAAATTTGCTCGACGCTCCTTACAATGCTGGCGAGTACAAGGCTGGCTTCAGCCAGCCGCTGTGGGACAGCAACCTTTCGTTCGACGGAAAGCGCCTGATCGGCTGGCCGCTCTCCTCATCGCCAAAGGTGACCTATTACCGCGAGGATATTTTGAAAAAATACGGCTTCCCTACCGATCCGGAGAAGCTGGCGACGTATATGGATGACCCGGACAACTGGGTCAAGATGAACAATACGCTGCAAAATAAAGGCGTTCGCATTACGCAGTGGTACGGCGAGACGATAAATCTATTCGCCAGCGCCCAAAAGACCGGCTTGGTGAATGATAACCAGCAGTTCGCCTTCAATAATGATACGTTTGAGCAGGCGATTGCCCTGACGCAGCGCTTGAAGGAGCATGTGCCTGGCGTCAACATCTGGGAAGAGTCAGGTGAACAGGCAATTCGTGACGGCAAGCTGGCTATGGTGTACCTGGGCATCTGGGGGGATTCTGTGCTGGAGCAATGGGCGCCGGAAACGGCAGGCAAGTGGCGGCAAACCCGTCTGCCGCTGAAATTGAACGGCTGGGAGAACAGCTCCGTATTTCTGCTCCCTTCCGGCGGCAAGCATAAGGAGATGGCATGGGCGTTCATGAACTACGTCGTAACCGATCATGCGAAATACGGTCTCGGCAATGCGGTTCCGGCTTATGCTCCCGTGCTGAGCAAGAGCAGTCAGAAGCCGGAGCCTTCGACATTTTTAGGCGGGCAAATCGTTTATCCACTTAATGTAGAGCTCGCTAGCAAGATGCATGAGCGCAAATACACGGCGCTGGATAATGATGTGCAGAAGCTTTGGAATGAGCAGCTTGCCAAAGGCATGGAGAAAGGCTGGAAGCCGAAGACCATTCTGGATCAGGCTGAAAAAGAAATCAATCGCAGCCTTGCTGACCTAGCAAGCAAAGCTGGGGCCACAGCACCGGCGGCAGATGCAGCAGGCAACGCATCAACTGATGCTGCCGCAGCGTCTGAGGGCGCCTCCAGCGCGCCGGCGAAGCCTTAAATGGGGCTTGCGCCGCAGCGGTGCTGCACGGCTGCTAGCGGGCATGAGGGATGAAAGCAACAGACTGTACGCGCGAGCTGCAGTCTGATTTGCGTTAAGACAGCAGCAAGCGAAAAAGCCGCTGACCTCATCGGTCGGCGGCTTGCAGCATGCGCATAATATCAAGCTCCCCGATGAGCCGCTGGGCTTTGCTGCCCCTCAGCGGCTGGGTGGATCGCTTGAGTATCCATTTAATGTCGGCGGGCGATAGGCCCGGTTTATAGGCGAGCAGCAGCGCAATGGCGCCGCTGACATGAGAGGTTGCCATGGAGGTGCCGCTCATCTCATGGTATTTGCCGCGCAGCCATGAGGAAACGATTTTATCGCCAGGGGCGTAAATATCGATATGGGCACCACGATTGGTGAAGGGGGCGACGCGCCTAAGCCGTGTAGTCGCGCCTACAGAAATCGTTTGCGGATAACGGGCCGGATAATCAACCGAGCGGCGTTTTCCGTCGTTGCCTGATGAGGCGACTACTATGATTCCTGCGTTATAAGCATTGGTAATGGCGGTAAGCAGCGCTTTGCTGCGGGTTTTCATGCCGAAGCTCATATTGATAATGTTAACCCGGTTTCTTACGCACCAGTCAATGCCGAGTATTATGTCCGAGACGAAAGCGCTGCCGTTGTGGTCGAACGCTTTCACGGGATAAATCTGCGCACGCGGAGCGATGCCAATCATGCCCTGCATCTGATTGGCGGCTGCAATTGTTCCGGCAATATGGGTGCCATGTCCATTGTCATCATGCGGAAGCATGCTGCGGTTCAGCAAATTAATGCCGCGCGACAGCGACTGGCGCAGGTCGGGATGGCTGAAATCGACGCCGGTGTCAATGACGCCAATTTTAATGCGATGGCCGGTAGTCATGCCCCAGACTTGCGGAGCTTTGACATGCTGCACGCCCCAAGGAACTCCTTTTTCGGACATTAAGGATTTGGGTGTAGCGGCATGAACGGTAATGCGTCGATCTTCCTCAATCCATACCCCTGTGGAGAATCGGGCGAGGGTTTCTTCGACAGGCAGACGACAGGAAATAGCGCGTATGATGGGCATCTGTTTGACGGCTTTAAGCGCAGCCTTGCCATCCGGCAGCTCCGACCAGTCTTTTATAAAGCGCTGGTACTCGCTCTGATGGTAAAAACGGATAATGCGCTTTGGTGTTGTCTGCTCCGAGCTTGCCATCGCGCCTTGCAACCAATGGAGAAAAACGGTGGTGTCCAAATTTCGCGTCCCCTCCCGACGGACGATGCTGAGCTATTGTATGACGGAGAGGAGCAAGCTGCATGAGCCACTTGCCTTTTTTGATATAATTAGGCGTGAAACCGTGTCAAAATGCACAGTCGCACATAGGATGATGTAAGAGTTCTATGGGGCTCTTACCTCTCCGGAACGTTAGCGGCCAGCGCGGCCCGGATGGATACAGTCAGAGCGAAGGGATTCCTTCGCTTTTTATCCTGTTGTCCAAGCTGTGAAGAGCGGTTCAAGCCGCTCTAGCGCTAATAAATTCATTATCGCGGTGTGAGCTTTGTGGACAAGCGTTACAATGGATAGGCTGACGCTTGCTTTTTTGAAAGAAATAGGTTTTACTATAGTTTGATAATGAATGAAGATGGCAAGAGAGGATGTGTCCATATGAGCGGCAGCAACATCACTTTGAAGCTGGACCCTGAGCGGATTAAGGAAATGCCAATGGTTGATTTGGCATTTGAATTTCTTAAGACAGCTAATACGCCGTATTACTACCGTGATCTCATGATGGAGATTGCTAAAATACGCGGATTGTCTACGGATGGGATTAATCAGGTCATTGCACAAGTATATACTGAAATTAATATTGACGGCCGTTTCGCTTGCGTCGGCACAAATATGTGGGGCCTTAAGCGCTGGTATCCAGTAGAGCGCAGCGAAGATCCAATTTCCAACGCCAAACGCTCCAGAATCATTAACGACGACGACGATCTCGATGATGATGATCTGTTCGCGGATGAAGAAGAGGAAACTTACGCAGCGGACGAAGAGGACTACGATGTTTATGATGAAGATCGTGAGTTCGAGGAAGCTGAAGAAGAAGCCGAAGCAGACGAAGAAACCGGAATCGAAGGCGAAGAGCTGGAAGATGAAGAGGATGATTCGGATGAGGAGCTGGAAGACGGCGAGGAAGCGGACGATTTTGAAGAAGATGAAGAGGAAGAGGACGACAAGTAAGTCCTTGTTCACCCATGAATCGTGTAGGCTTGAAATCGAAGAAAGGGTAAGGAGGTTTCTTAACCATCCCTTCTATTTCTGGGCAGAACGCTCGCTGACGCCAAGTATGACAGGCAGCGCCGTTTATACTTGACAGGTTGTATACGTCAGAGTAAACTATTGCATGGGCTTTAGATTCGGTTAAGACAACCGCTTAATAATACGCCAAACGAAAAGTGCCCCGTACTCTACGGGTGTCACTTTTTTTGTTTGTAGAAGAACATGTTCGGCGACGGAAGGCTCCGGCTTTTCGTTTGATGATACAGATAAACCGCTGTGGCGCGAAAGCGCCTATGTTTATTGGATAGATTGGGAAACCTATAGGAATACACACTAGAGCTTGGAGGGTATTGGCACAGTGACAAAATATATTTTCGTAACCGGAGGCGTTGTCTCTTCTTTGGGTAAAGGGATTACAGCCGCATCGCTTGGTCGATTGTTGAAAAACAGAGGCCTCAAAGTAACGATTCAAAAGTTCGACCCGTACATTAACGTAGACCCGGGAACGATGAGCCCTTATCAGCACGGTGAAGTGTTTGTAACCGATGATGGCGCAGAGACGGATCTTGACCTTGGCCACTACGAGCGTTTCATCGATATCAACCTTTCCAAAAACAGCAATGTAACGACAGGCAAAATTTATTCTAACGTTATTACCAAAGAGCGCCGTGGCGATTACTTAGGTGGAACGGTGCAGGTTATCCCGCATATTACGAATGAAATCAAGGATCGTGTATTCCGCGCAGGCAAAGAATCGGCATCCGACGTTGTCATTACGGAGATCGGCGGTACGGTTGGCGATATCGAGAGCTTGCCATTCCTGGAAGCTATTCGTCAAATCAAGAGCGATATTGGCCGTGACAATGTGATGTATATTCACGTTACACTGATTCCATTTATTAAAGCTGCTGGTGAAGTGAAAACGAAGCCGACTCAGCACAGTGTAAAGGAGCTTCGCAGCATCGGCATCCAGCCGAACGTAATCGTATGCCGTACAGAGCATGCGATGGCTGAAGACCTGAAGCACAAAATCGCCTTGTTCTGCGATATTGATGCAAATGCAGTTGTGGAATGCCGCGACGCTTCCACGTTGTATGAAGTGCCTTTGATGCTTCGCGAGCAAGGCTTGGACGATATCGTCGTCAACCACTTGAAGCTCGGCACGAACGAGCCGGATATGACGGAGTGGACGAGCCTCGTTCAGCGCGTGAAGTCGCTGCACAAAACAACAGAAATCGCAATTGTTGGTAAATACGTAGCTTTGCATGATGCTTACCTCAGCATCGTGGAATCCCTTGCTCATGCAGGTATTGATGCAGATTCCGAAGTGAAAATCCGCTGGGTAAATGCGGAAGAGCTGACGGACAGCAATGTAGCAGACCGTTTGCAGGGCGTTCACGGCATTCTCGTGCCAGGTGGCTTTGGTGATCGTGGTATTGAAGGCAAAGTGATTGCCATTCGCCATGCTCGCGAACAGCAAGTGCCGTTCTTTGGTATTTGCCTTGGCATGCAAGTGGCCGTTATTGAATATGCACGTCATGTGGTTGGCCTTGATGGCGCCAACAGCTCGGAGATTAACCCATCGACGCCATACCCTGTTATTGACCTGCTGCCTGAGCAGAAGGACATTGAAGACATGGGCGGCACGATGCGTCTTGGCCTGTATCCTTGCAAGCTTATTCCAGGCTCGCTTGGTGCTACAGAATATGATGATGAGCTCGTCTATGAGCGTCACCGTCACCGGTACGAGTTCAACAATGAATTCCGCGAGCAAGTGGAAGCAGCTGGCTTGACCATTTCGGGAACTTCGCCGGATGGCAGACTGGTAGAAATGGTGGAAATGAAGGATCACCCTTGGTTCTTGGCCGTGCAATTCCACCCGGAATTCACTTCCCGACCTAATCGTCCACAGAAGCTGTTCCGCGGTTTTGTCCGCGCTGCGCTTGCGTTTTCGGAGAGATAGTGTATTCGTAACATAAATGTATAAACCGTCCAATTTTTTTCCTGGGGCAGAAGGATATTCCGACTTGATCCGCGAATATATTAACGATGATGGAAGAGCTGACCAATTGTTGTCGCTCTGTCGTGGGAGGTATTATATTTTGGAACAAAAGAAGCTATTAATAGTGGACGATCAGAATGGAATCCGTGTGCTTTTGATGGAAGTGTTCAGCAGCGAGGGTTATGCGACTTTTCAAGCCTCCAACGGCAAGCTTGCCTTGGAAATTGTGAAGAAGGAAAGCCCTGATTTGGTGCTGCTTGACATGAAGATTCCCGGGATGGACGGTTTAGAAATTTTAAAGCATGTGAAAGCCATTAATAAAGACATAAAAGTCATTATGATGACGGCTTATGGTGAGCTGGATATGATTAAGGAAGCGACCGATCTCGGAGCTCTGATGCATTTCACCAAACCGTTTGATATTGATGAAATGCGAATAGCGGTGAACATGCAGCTAGAAGGCGGTTCCAGCAGTCGTTTCGCGATAGGGTCCTGATTAGCGGGCCCTTTTTTATTATTCTACGGTTTGTACCTTGGCAAAAGAGCTTTACCATTCCTGACGCCATTATGGTATAATGGCTCAGAATCAAGCTGTTTATTTGTCTATCGCATTAGGTATTGGTAAAATAAATGTAAACACAGAGAACCAAGTGGCTTGCAGCTCTGCAATTCTCGAAAATGATGTCGGCGAATGGACAAGGCATTCATCCATGGAGGCACCTGGCTCCTGCTCGCTTTGCAAAGCAAGCCGTATTTCAAGAGAAAATCCGCTTGTTCGGAAGTAACAATCAAGCGTAACAACAGGAGCACGGGATGACGAACCGCCTTCTAACAGTGTGCATGCGGCGGCGTGTGCTCGCTGTGGCGGTTTTTCCTTTGTTCTCTTTCGATACAACGGGAGGACTACAAAATTGATGGAGAAATTGATGATACGCGGCGGACGTCCGCTGCAAGGAACGGTCCAAATCAGCGGTGCTAAGAACAGCGCCGTAGCGTTGGTTCCCGCTGCAATACTAGCGGAGTCCGAGGTTGTGCTGGACAATTTGCCTCATTTGAGTGATGTTGCTGTTTATAGCGAAATTTTGCAAGATCTTGGTGCGGTCATAGACTGGCAAGGCGACATGATGCGTATTGATCCTTCTAATCTTAAAGCAAAGCCTATGCCGAATGGAAAAGTTAAGCTGCTACGCGCTTCCTACTATTTGATGGGAGCGATGCTAGGACGCTTTGGAGAAGCCGTTATTGGCTTGCCTGGCGGCTGCAATTTTGAACCAAGGCCTATCGATCAGCATATTAAAGGCTTTGAAGCGCTGGGTGCAACTGTAACAAATGAGCATGGCTCGATGCGCATATCTGCGAAGCAGCTGCGGGGAGCGAAAATTTATCTTGATGTGGTAAGTGTAGGAGCAACGATCAACATTATGCTTGCGGCCTCTCGGGCCAAAGGCTCTACGATAATCGAAAACGCGGCAAAAGAGCCTGAAATTATAGATGTAGCTACTCTTCTCAATGCCATGGGCGCAAAAATCAAAGGGGCCGGCACGGAAACCATTCGGATTGAAGGAGTGGATAGCCTGCACGGCTGCCGCCACTCCATCATTCCTGATCGCATCCAAGCTGGAACTTACATGATTATCGCCGCGGCAACGCGTGGAGATGTCCTGATTGACAACGTCATCCCGAAGCATATGGAAGCTATGACGGCGAAGCTGGAGGAAATGGGCGTTACCGTATACGAAATGGATGAATCTATCCGCATCGTAGGCGCTCCAAAGTACAATGCCATTGATGTTAAAGCATTGGTTTATCCGGGCTTTGCGACCGATTTGCAGTCCCCTATGACGAGCTTGCTGACCCAAGCGAGCGGTGTAAGCATTTTAACCGACTATGTATACAGTAATCGTTTCAAGCATGTTCCTGAGCTTGCGCGCATGGGCGCTAACATTCGTGTTGAAGGAAGATCGGCCATTATTGAAGGCGGACCGCTTAACGCCGCTAAGGTACGAGCAGCAGATCTGCGCGCAGGCGCGGCGCTTGTTATTGCTGGATTGACTGTACCGGAAGGCATTACCGAAATAAGCGGTGTGGAATATATTGACCGTGGCTATGACCACTTGGTTGATAATTTGCGCAGACTAGGCGCCGATGTGTGGCGCGAGACGGAAACCTCCTAAATAGGCAGGAAGATTGGAGCTTGGCGCTGGTTCAATGGGATGAGGAATATCCGGCGCCAACTCTGGTATATACTGATAGATCGGAATATAGCGGTTTGCTGTACCATAAAACTGAATAAAGTGGTGAGAACATGACAGATCTTCAGATCGCCGATCTGGAAGAGTTGAAGCTGACGGATTTGTACAAGCTGGCGAAGCAGTATCAAATTCCGTATTATGGCCAACTCAAGAAGAAGGAATTGATTTTCGCAATATTGCGGGCCCAGGCTGAGAAAAGCGGCCTGATGTTCATGCAAGGCGTCCTGGAAATTTTGCCGGAAGGCTTCGGCTTTCTTAGGCCTATCAACTATTTGCCAAGCAAAGAGGATATTTATATTTCGGCTTCCCAAATTCGCAAGTTCGATCTTCGTACGGGCGATCTCGTATCCGGCAAATGCCGGCTTCCGAAAGATTCGGAGAAATACTTTGGTTTGCTGCAAGTAAATGCAGTTAATGGGACGAGTCCTGAACTCGCAGCTGAACGGTTACATTTTCCCGCATTGACTCCTCTTTTTCCACAGAAAAAACTGGTGCTTGAGACGGCATCCTCTAAACTTTCCACACGAATTATGGATTTAATTGCGCCTGTTGGACTTGGCCAGCGTGGACTCATTGTTGCACCTCCGAAAGTCGGCAAAACGTTGCTTCTCAAAGAGATTGCCAACAGCATTTCTACCAATCATCCTGAAATCGAGCTGTTCGTACTGCTTATTGATGAACGGCCTGAGGAAGTAACGGATATGCAGCGTTCGGTTAAGGGCGAAGTCATCGCTTCCACTTTCGATGAAGTGCCGGAAAATCATATTAAGGTAACAGAGCTTGTCTTGGAGAGAGCGCTGCGACTGGTGGAGCATAAGAAGGATGTAGTTATTTTGATGGATAGCATCACGCGTCTGGCTCGTGCCTACAACTTGGTAGTGCCGCCATCCGGCCGTACGCTGAGCGGTGGTATTGACCCTGCTGCATTTCATCGTCCGAAGCGGTTTTTCGGTGCGGCGCGGAATGTGGAAGAAGGCGGAAGCTTGACGATCCTCGCGACAGCGCTTGTGGAGACAGGCTCGCGTATGGATGACATCATTTATGAAGAGTTTAAAAGTACCGGCAATATGGAGCTGCACCTGGACAGAAAACTGGCTGAACGCCGGATTTTCCCAGCGCTGGATATCCGCAGATCGGGCACGCGCCGAGAAGAAATGCTCCTGACGCAAGAAGAACTGGAGAAGCTATGGGTAGTTCGCAAAAATATGAACGATTCCATCGAGTTCGTTGACGGCTTCCTCAAAAAGCTGAAAAACAGCGAAACGAATAGTGAATTTCTCATGTCGCTCGATTCCATGCCAGAGACGAAGCCGCCGCAGCGCAGCAGCACGATCAAAAGCAGCAGTACCAGTTCGTCGTCATCATCAACGCCAGCGGCTGGACGCCGTTCGGCAGCCCC
The DNA here is from genome assembly GCF_059383875.1 of Paenibacillus sp. JT22N7. Taxonomy (NCBI): domain Bacteria; kingdom Bacillati; phylum Bacillota; class Bacilli; order Caryophanales; family Paenibacillaceae; genus Paenibacillus; species Paenibacillus sp. JT22N7. The sequence continues at coordinate 6,721 of NZ_JBXENY010000014.1, read as the reverse complement.
TCGCACGACGCATAGCTCATAGCGCTGCCTGAAAGGAGAACATCATGAATCTTGTATATGCTGATGAGCAAGGAAATGTCTTTGATCATCCTCACTATATAGCTTTAGGCCGCAGCGGCGATATGATTGTCGAAATGATGGAGGACGAGCTCATTCCGTTGCCGGAAGGGGCGACGCTTGTAAGCTTGCCATTTACGAAGGCGGTTGGCCTGAACCCGGATACGGGCGAAATGCAGCTGCTTCCAGGCAATAAGCAGGCGGTAGGCGCACTTTTGCCGCAAGGCTTTACGCGGCTTGCCCTGCCAGGCTATGTCAAAGCGGATAAAAATGAAAAGCTGCCTTTGTTCGGTTATACGGCTGTCGTATGGAAAAACAATGGCTTCTATGTTGCAGCTGAGCAGTGCGATGATCCGGAGCGCTGGGATCCGCTCAATTGCGACCGCGATGAGGTAAAGCAGCAAGTCGAGCGCATCACGTCCAAATATCCAGAAAATCGTCTGTACAAGCATTTGTCGAACTGTGCACTGGGGTATGAATGCTTGACGTCGTCCAATACGTTCCTGCAGCGCTGGGAAGGTGCGGTTCCGGTATCGTATTCGTGCAATGCGGGTTGTTTTGGCTGTATTTCCGAACAGCCGGATGACAGCGGCTTTGTTGCTCCGCAAACCCGGATGAATTTCAAGCCGACGGTGGACGAAGTGACGGAGATTATGCTGGAGCATCTTCGCCATGAAGATTCCATTATTAGCTTCGGCCAAGGCTGCGAAGGCGAACCTTCAACGCAGGTGCGGATTATTGTCGATGCGATGCGCCGGGTGAGAAGCCAGACGTCGCTTGGCTACATTAACATTAATACGAACGCTGGGCTGACAGATCACATCCGTGCCATTGTTGATGCGGGACTGAATTTGATGCGTGTGAGCACCATCAGTGCGCTTGATGACCATTACAATGCCTACTACAAGCCGCGTGGCTATACGCTCGCCAATGTAGAGAAGTCGTTGAAATATGCGGCGGACAAGGGTGTTTATACGTCGATCAACTATTTGATTTTTCCTGGTGTGACGGATCGTGAGGAAGAGATGGAGGCCATGATCGGCTTTGTAAAGCGGACCGGCCTTAAGCTTATCCAAATGCGGAACCTGAACATCGACCCGGAAAGCTATTTGTCCTTGATTCCGCCGGCACAAGGCGAAATTTATGGAATGAAGCAGATGCTGGAAATTTTCCGCGACGAGCTGCCAGATGTCGTAATTGGCTCATTCACGCATGTTCCGCCTGCGAGCTTAATTCAATCTTGATGCCCCAGAAGGAGCGGTTGTTCCGGTGACGGACAGCTCCTTCTTTTGTATTTTACAACAAGGACGGGGCTATGCTATAATGCAGAGATGTATGACTTAATTCTGGGTCCGCCTGTGGCTCAGGGCAGAAAGAGGTGAAAGAGATGAAACAAGCTATTCATCCGACATACCATATCACTACAGCAACTTGCGCTTGTGGTAACACTTTCGAGACTGGTTCCATTAAACAGAACCTTCGTGTAGAGATTTGTTCCCAATGCCACCCATTCTATACGGGTAAGCAGAAGTTCCTGGATGTGGGCGGCCGCGTCGATCGTTTCAAAAAGAAATACGGCATCTAATTGCTGTGATGTCTATTTTGTCTATATTTGGCAGAATACAAGAACCTCCCGTAGCCATTCTAATGGTTATAAGGGAGGTTTTTTTGATGAGATTGAACCAGAGCGTATTGCCTTTAAAAAGCTCGCGCATGCTGTTATTGGCAGGTGTCTTGCTGCTGGCAGCGTCAAGTGCTGCCGGCTGTGGCCAGCCTGATCATAAACAGCAGATGCAATCCTATGGCCATGACGGTTATATGGGGCTGTCCAACAGCAACCCGAACATACCGAATAAGCATTCGTATTTAAATTATGGCTCAGACGGCAAGTTCGTCGGCGAGTTGATTAAGAAGATGGACGGCGTTCAAAAAAGCTGGATTCATTTTAACGGGGAGCATCTGGTCGTTCATTTGACTGCCAAGCCGGGCATGTCCGATGCACAGGTGAAGCAGCTTCAGCATAAAGCAGAGGAGACTTTGCAATATAATATGCCGCGCTATGAGGTGCGGGTCAAAACGAGCCGATAATACCCGTTTTTAAGCGAAACGGCGCCTTTCGTCAAGGAAAGGGCAAGCTGTTCACGCTTGATGACAAGGCGCATTTTATGTCTTGTCCTCAGAAAAGTTGCGCTTTGTAACATTATCAGCTATACTTATTTTTGCCGTGCTAGATGGGGAGTTAGCGGTGCCCTGTAACTCGCAATCCGCTTTAGCGAGGTTGAATTCCTGTTTGAGGTTATGTCTATGCGGGGTTTGGCGCTTGCGAGCAGTGTTGACAGTTGGGTCCTCCGCAATGGACGCTTGTGAACTCGGTCAGGTCCGGAAGGAAGCAGCCGTAAGTAAGTTAGTTCATGTGCCGGGGGAGTGCCTGGCTCGAGCTGTGGTGCAAGAGTGCCGCCTGGGTTACATTAATCAAGGGCAGGTGCACGGTATTAAAGTTTTATATTACGGATGTTAACAGACACCGGCGACGCTTTTCGATGAACTCGAATGGTGCTGCGGGTGTTTTTTGTTTGGCTTGAGGCTTTGATGATGTATAATAAGAGATAGAGTATTATAGAGTATTTTTGCAGAATTCCTGTAAGGAAACAAGAAGGGAACGGTCCATGTGACTCATATTGCCTTGTACCGTGCCTGGCGTCCCCAGACGTTTCGGGACATGGTGGGACAACAGCATATTGTGCAGACGCTGCAAAATGCGATAAAAGAGGATCGCGTTTCGCATGCCTATTTGTTCAACGGTCCCCGGGGGACGGGGAAGACGACGACAGCTAAGGTATTGGCGAAAGCAGTCAATTGTGAATCCGGCCCGGCAGTGGAGCCCTGCAACGAATGCGACGCATGCCGCGGTATTACAGCTGGTCATATTATGGATGTTGTGGAGATTGACGCTGCCTCCAACCGGGGCATCGACGAAATTCGCGATATTCGGGATAAGGTGCGCTACGCCCCATCTGAAGTGAGATATAAAGTGTACATTATTGATGAGGTGCACATGCTTACTTCAGAGGCATTCAATGCTTTGCTCAAAACATTGGAAGAGCCGCCTGCACATGTTATCTTTATATTAGCAACAACTGAACCGCATAAGCTTCCTGCAACGATTATTTCTCGCTGCCAGCGTTTTGATTTTCGGCAGGTGTCGCTTGCAGAGCAATCGGAGCGGCTTCATGAGATTTGCAAGGAAGAAGGCATTACCGCCGAAGATGATGCGATTGCTTATATTGCAAGGCTGTCAGAAGGCGGCATGCGTGACGCGATCAGCCTGCTGGAGCAGGTAGCAGCTTTTGGAGGCGGAAGCATTACGCTCGACGGCGCTGTCGATGTGACGGGCGGAATGGCGGCCGACCAGTTCTACGAGCTCGCGGAAGCGGTTCGCGACCGTGATGTTGGTGCTGTGATGCCACTTGTCGAAAGCTTGACGCAAGCGGGCAAAAGCGCGGATAAGTGCATGGAAAACCTGATTTATTATTTCAGGGATTTGCTTGTGCTCAAGCTTGCCCCGCAAGGCGGAGCGGCGACGGAACGCGTCGTTGATGCAGAACGCTTCCAGGCAATGGCGGATGCTTTTACGCCGGACCGCCTGTTTCGCATGATTGATACGCTGAACAGCTATCAATCCGAAATGAAGCATGCTGCTCAATCGCAGACGCTGTTTGAAGTCGCGTTGATGAAAATTTGCACCATCGGCGATAGCCGCGAAAGCGCATCTGCGGGGGACGCTGCCCAGCCATCTGGTGGGACGGCGAGTTCTTCCGCAGAGGTGGGCCGTCTGCGCCAGCAGGTGGAGCAGCTTGAGCATAAGCTGGAGCAGCTGCTGCAAAATGGCGTTCCAGCTGCTGGCGGAGGAGCGTCTGCCAGCGGCGCAGCGGCTCGGGCTGGGGCGAATGGCAATCGTCCTGCCTTTAATAACCGCAGCGGCGGCTCTAACTCGGTATCTGTTCGGACGCCAGTTAAGCTGGGGCCATATTTATCCGCTGCTGGCAGCAGTGAAACGGGGCAAGTTCGCATGAAGTGGAGCGAGCTGCTGCAGCGGGTGAAGGAAACCAAAATCACGGTTCATGCGTGGTTGATGGATGGCGAGCCGGTATCCGTTGTGGACGGCAACGTATTGGTTGCTTTCAAAAATACGATGCACCGAGAAACAACGGAGAAGCCGACGCATAAAGAAATTATTGAGCGGGTTATGCAAAGTGTGTTTGGGCAGCCCCTTCAGCTTGCAACGGTTATGATTAAAGAATGGCAATCGGCCACCGATAATGGTTCAGGAACGCCGGACGAAGCGTTTGAACTGCAATCGGATATGCCGGACGCAGCACCAGCCCAGCCTAAATGGGTAGAAGAAGCGGTTAAGCTTTTTGGTGAAGAGCTCGTCGTTGTGAAAGAGGATTTTTAACTATAAATAAGAGGTGATTATAATGAACAATATGAATCAAATGATGAAGCAAGTGAAGAAGATGCAAGAGCAAATGATGAAAGCACAGGAAGAGCTTGTCCACAAAACCGTTGAAGGCACAGCAGGCGGCGGCGTAGTTAACGTTACCGTAAACGGCCACAAAAAAGTTCTTGATATTACAATTAAACCGGAAGCTGTCGATCCGGAAGATGTTGAAATGCTGCAGGATTTGATTATTACAGCTGTAAACGATGCCTTGTCAAAAGTGGACGATGTCGCGAACCAGGACATGGGCAAATTTACAGGTGGCATGAAAATCCCAGGCTTGTTCTAAAAACAAGCCGCAGCTCGTTCTGATTTGAAAGGAGCTACACCTGTTGCATTATCCCGAACCGATAGCGAAGTTGATTGACAGTTTCACCAGGCTGCCGGGTATTGGACCGAAAACAGCTGCAAGACTGGCTTTCTATGTGCTTCGCATGAAGGAAGACGATGTCATTGATTTTGCTAAAGCGCTCGTGAGCGTGAAGCGCAATCTGACTTATTGCTCCATCTGCTGCAATATAACCGATACGGACCCTTGCCGTATTTGCCAAGATAAGCTCAGGGACAACTCCGTCATTTGCGTCGTACAAGAATCGAAAGATTTGGTGGCGATGGAGCGGACGAAGGAGTTCATGGGGCATTATCATGTGCTGCAAGGGGCAATCTCTCCTATGGAGGGAATTGGTCCGGATCAGATCAAAATTGCCGAGCTGCTGCGCCGCCTCAGTGATGAGCGAGTACAGGAACTTATTCTGGCGACCAATCCGAATGTCGAAGGAGAAGCAACCGCTATGTATATATCGCGGCTGGTGAAACCTTTTGGCATACGGGTCACGCGAATCGCTCACGGCTTGCCGGTTGGCGGCGATTTGGAATATGCCGATGAAGTTACGCTGTCCAAAGCACTGGAAGGCCGCAGAGAGCTGGGTTAAAGTAGGCAAAGCTGTTCTTATCGTTCAAAACGATAGGGGCAGCTTTTTTTATATGAAGTATACATAGGGTTGGTGCGTATAGCGTATTGCCTTTTCGTTTAGAAAGCTGCTGCGGCTGATTGATCTCGGTGCTAGTTCTATTTGCAAGGCTCCCCGCTTATATATGGAATAAAGGCAGCCTTGGCTTTTGAATGGACAAGCGGGAGGTCGTGAGGGAATGAAGCAGCTCAATAAATGGAGAATCGGCAGTAAGACAGCGGAGAAAAAGTCGGTTAATGGGGCTCAAGCGGAGATGGATGCCCTGCAGTGGACCGACCGGCTGCGCCAGGAAATTTATGAGGCCCATCTGGAATGGGAAAATGCAAACCGTTTTTTTGACTATGCTTTGGGCAAAGATCAGATTGATTATGCGATATACGCCATTATTACGGCTGAAAAGCGATATGACTCTTTGCTCCGCACCGCCAAAAGAGCTTGCAAGAGCTGGTCGGAATGGAGGGCGGTCCAATGATGAATACGATCCTACTCGTGGTTCTGGTATTCTCTTCGGTTGCACTGCTTGCGGTAATTGTTCGACATCGTCTTTCATGGTCATGGGCAAAAAGCTTCACCTTGCACTTGATAAGTGCTTGCGCAGTTCTTTATTTGCTGAATTACTCCGGTCTTATTTCTGATATTAAAATCCCCATTAATCCGGCGACGATATCAACGGTGGTCGTACTCGGTATTCCGGGTATTGCGCTTATTGTAGGCCTGCAGCACATAATGGTGTAGTTATCCGCAAGCAGCGGAAGGCAATGTTTATGGACTAAAGGTGATCAGGACAAGCCTGGAATAAGGGCTTTCCTGATTTTTTTGCGTTTGGGTTGACTTGTTCTTATGGTTCATGGTATTCTATATCTCGCGTCAAGGGCAGGTACATACGGGGTTGAAAAACACCGAAAAAGTTTTTTGAAAAAAGTACTTGCAATTGCCTAGGCGCCTGTGATATATTATATGAGTCGCCGCTGAGACATACGGCAGACACGAACGAAACGCAAGCAAGAGAAATTGTTCTTTGAAAACTGAACAACGAGTGAAACTGCCACATTAACTTAGTTAATGTAAAGCGATACAAAAAAAGTAATGAGCAAGTCAAACAACACCTAAATGGAGAGTTTGATCCTGGCTCAGGACGAACGCTGGCGGCGTGCCTAATACATGCAAGTCGAGCGGAGTTGATGGAGTGCTT
>NZ_JBXENY010000013.1:0-219582 GCF_059383875.1 Paenibacillus sp. JT22N7 | reverse complement strand
AGGGCCATTCCCTCCGGGACCAGGGCCATTCCCTCCGGGACCAGGGCCATTCCCTCCGGGACCAGGGCCATTCCCTCCGGGACCAGGGCCATTCCCTCCGGGACCAGGGCCGTTCCCTCCGGGACCAGGGCCGTTCCCTCCGGGGCCGTTCCCACCGTTCCCATTCCCGATTCCGCTGCCGATTCCTATTCCGTTCCCTCCGGGACCACAAGGGAGGGTAACGGTCGTTATTAACGGAGGACGGGTGTTTCCAAACGTTACTCAGGCGTACCGAGTTATCCACCGTATCGGCATGACGATTTATCAGGCGCTGTGGGAAACCGGAGTTGTCCGGTTTGGCTTCAACGGACAAATTACTTCGATCAGCGGCATTCCGATCGGTGGCAATATCAGCTATCTGCTGCGCCTGAATGGCAGAGTTATCCCATCCACGCTGCTGAGCTTCCCGCTTCAGCGCAATGACGCCGTAGCTCTGGAACTGATTTACTCCCCTTCTGGCCGCCAGAGCGATGAGGATTTAGCTGACATTTCCGATGTCACACAGCAGTCCTAAAATAATGGATAAAAAAAGAGCGGGCCTACGAATAACGTAGGCCCGCTCTTTCCAATTCCTGACCAGCTTCAGCTCCCGCTGCAACAAGTGGACAAGCTTTCCTTTATTCCTTGACGCCGCCGAGCGTCAGCCCCGTAACGAAGTATTTTTGCAAAAACGGGTATACGATAATAATCGGCACGGTAGCTACAACTGTAATAGCAGCCCGGATCGACGCTGGCGTTACGATGTTCGCCTGAATATTTTTGCTGCTGGCGAAGGCCGACTCTGCTGTGCCTCCAACGCTCATATTGGCGGATTGCAGCTTTTTCATCAGCTCATATTGCAGCGTGCTTAAGTTAATATTCGAGGAATTATATAAAAAAGTATCGAACCAGCTATTCCATTGCCCCACCGCGACGAACAGCGCAATCGTAGCAATGACGGGCAGGCTGAGCGGCAATATGATCCGCATAAAGATCGAGAAATGCGTCGCCCCATCTATTTGCGCAGATTCTACCAGGCTCTCGGGCAAGCCTTCCATAAAGGATCGCATGACTATAAGGTTGAACGCGCCAATAAGTCCCGGGATGACATACACCCAAAACGTCCCGTACAGATGGAGGTTTTTAATGAGCATATAGGTTGGAATCAGGCCGCCGCTGAAGTACATCGTAAAGATGAAGATGAAGGAAATCGGCCCCCGCAGCACATAATCCTTGCGGCTTAATGTATAGGCCAGCATTGCTGTGCAGAACACGCTGCTTACTGTACCGAGCAGCGTCCGGGCAACGGAAATAAAGAAAGCATGATAAATGAGCCCATCCTGAAACAGCGTGCTGTAATTAAGTGTCGTGAACTCTCGCGGCCACAGAAAGGTGCTGTCCCGAACCGTATCCTGCGCCTGATTAAAGGAAACGGCGAGCGTGTTCAAAACCGGATAAAGCGTAAGCACGAGCAGTGCTAGCAGAAATACGGTATTGCATAGGTCAAAAAGCAAGTCAGCTGCCGACCTCTTTGACCTGCTGAGTGTCGTCGTTGTCATCGTCTCCTCCTGTTCCCTATCGCCTAGCATGAGTGTAAAACAGGCTTTTGCCCTCCAGGACCGGGCGGCAAAAAGCTCATTTTTTCTCCGATTAAAACAGCCTCTCCTGCCCCATCCGCTTCGCCATGCGATTCGCGGCCAGCAGCAGCACGACGCTGATAACCGTCTTGAAAATGCCGGCGGCGGTTGCAAACGAGAACCGCGACAAATTAATGCCGTATTTTAGTACAAATATATCGATCGTCTCGGAATAATCCACCACCATTGGTGTTTGCAGCAAATATTGCTGTTCAAAGCCCGCATCCAAAATATGCCCAATATTCATAATAAGCAGAATAACGATGATGCTGCGAATGCCGGGCAGCGTAATATGCCTTATTTTTCGAAACCGTCCCGCTCCATCGATGCTTGCCGCCTCATAGAGCGAAGGATCAATCGTCGTCATCGCTGCCAAATAAATAATGGCACTCCAGCCGATCTCCTTCCACACATTTGAGGCGCCAATAATCCACCAAAAATAATGCTGCTCGGAAAGCCACATGATCGGCTCCTTAATAATATGCAGGCTCACTAGCAGTTTGTTGACAGCCCCATCTATGGAAAGCACGTTCATAATCAAGTTCGCGGCCACAACCCACGATAAAAAATGCGGCAGGTAGCTGACCGTCTGGACGATACGCTTGAACATGATTTTGCGCACCTCATTGAGCAATAGCGCCAGACCGATCGAGCTGACGAAGCCGAACACAAGATTAATCAAGCTCATCGCGAGCGTATTGCGTATGACGCGGATAAAGTTCTCATCTTGAAACAATTCGCGAAAGTTGGCCAGCCCCACCCATTCGTTATCCAGCATCGCCGAGCCAAGCTTATAATTTTGAAAAGCCATCATCCACCCATACAGCGGCAAGTATGCAAAAATAATGACGTACACCACAAAAGGAATCGACATGACCATTAGCGCCTTCTGGCTGCGCAGCTTGCTCCACTTGCCCCGACTTTTTTTGATTCCGGCATGCTCTTTCACTCGCTCAACCGTTACAGACATCGCACGCTCTCTCTCCCTCCTCGCCGCGAGCTCCTTACCAATTCTCTTGGCGGTCCTTCACCTTCGTCGTCAGCTCATCGAGCCAGCCTTGAACGTCCAGCTTCTCTACGGCAGCGACATATTCATTCCAATATTTTTCGAAGTCATCGGCGTTTTTGGCAACGACCATTTGCGGTGGATATTTTTTATTAATATCGTTAAGCTTCTGGTTGAATACTTTGTTTGTCTCCGTCAGCTCGATGCTCCAGAGCGGGAAATATTTGCGGTTCAGATTCGGGCCGTCGAACAGCTCCTCGTAAGTCGTTGCGCCGTAAGCCTTCAGCAGTTCCTTATCCATTTCATCATATCCGGCGGCAATCTCTTCCGGCTGCTGATACTGCTGGTAGCTGTTGCCGTCAGCCATCGTGCCCGAAGAGCCTGGCCAGTACCAGAGGATGTTGCCGGTTGTTTTCAAGCCGTTTTTCGGATCGGCAAAAAAGTCCCGCTGCTCCTGATTGCGATAAAACCGCCCGGTGTCGCTGACCGTATAGTCTTCGCCCGCCACGCCCCAGTTGCGCAGCAATTGTCCTTCTTCGCTTGCCATGTAATCGGCATATTTGATCGCCGCTACAGGATCCTTCGCATTTATCGTAATCGAGAAGCCCATATTGTAATTCATCGAAGGCACATCCAAATAATCCGGCTGAATGGTATCATCGAAGGTAAGCTGGAGCGGCACAAACATCCGGTTCGCCTTGCCCTGCTGCTTCAGGGAGTCAAGCGCCGTCTGGAACTGCCACTTCTGGTCAAACATCCCCAGCACCCGGCCGCTGGACAGCTTAGCCAAATACTGCTCATAGTTCATCACAAAGGCTTCCTTATCGATCATGCCTTCCCGGTACATTTCATGCAGCTTGGCGTAATACCGCTTCGTAATGTTTTCGTCCGTCTGATAGAAGGCCAGCTTGTTCGCCACCGGGTCAACAATAGCCCGAGAATCGTTAGGGCCGCCGGCCAAAAATTGCATCGCAGTCGTCAACGTGAAATTGCGGTTGTCATAGGTCAAAATTTCAAAAGGAATCGTATCCGCGCCATCGATTTGCGGGTATTTTTTATAATAGGCGCGCAAAACATCGACGTATTGGTCAAACGTCGTAATTTTCGGATAGCCTGCGTCCTTGAGCACTTCCTTCTGTATCCAGAAGGCTGCGCTAATGCCCTTAATCGGCGTCCCCGTAGGCGCAACCTGCGGCAGCGCATAAATATGTCCATCTGCTGTTTTCAGCCGTTCCCAATAGGGCCCATAGATGCGCTTAATGTTCGGGGCATGCTGCTCAATTAAATCCTCCAGCGGGATAAGCGCATTCGCATCCTCGAATTTAACCGTCTGATCCGTATTGATGAGGTCAGGGTAATCGCCTCCGGCGATCATTACCCCTACCTTCTGCTCCTTCTCGCCGACGAGCCGCTCATATTTGATCTTTACTCCTGTTTTCTGTTCAATCATGTCGCCAATTTTTGTATGCTCGGGAACATTGTCGCCGGGATCAAAGATGAAATAGCTGAATGTGGTCAGTTCCTCGCCGCTGTTATTTTTGCTGGTGCCAGCAGCCGTATTCGTACTCTCCGTGCTGCATCCTCCTACTATCATCGACAAGGCCAAAGATGCCCCCATGATCCATGTAAGCGCTATTTTTTTACTCAAGATCGTTGCCACCCTCCCTTTAATATAAATTAACTGTATCAAACAGGAAGCTGCCCAGGTACCCGAAAAACCTTAACATCATACCCCGCAAATCTAATGAGATTGACAGCTATTGCTTCAGCTATGGGCTGGTAAATTACCAAATTCTCTTAATTTAGGGTAGCTATTTCAACAAATAAGTGTTAATTTTACTAATGAAAACGCTTAATTAGCTTTCAAATAACACTATTATACTAACAGAATGGTTTTGTTAGTTTTTAGCCAAAGGAGCAGCACGCGATGAAAATGATGCAAAACCTCCGTCCCTTCCGCTGGAACGACTTGCGGCTGCGAAACAAGCTGATGATTTTATATTTTGCCGCTGTTTTTATTCCGGTCATGCTGACGAATACGTTTTTCTATACGATCACCGCAGGCAATGTCAGAACGGAGAAGGTCCAGGACCTTCGGCAATCGCTTGAAAGAAACAAGGATAACTTTCGCAAAATGCTGGAGGGCGTCATCAGCTTCTCCTCGGTCATCTATAATGATGGCGTCCTCTATAGCGCATTGGATCGCACTTATGCGAGCGAAAGCGAAGTTATTGCAGCCTATGGCGAGGTGCTGAACAACTCGATTAACCGCTTCGTGCCACTGAATAAGCAGTTTTATAATGCGTATTTGTTTACCGACAACGACAGTCTGATTCACTCGGGCCTCCTGCAATTCATCGACTTGCAGACGAAGCAGGAGGGCTGGTATCAAGCGACTACCGATCAGGCGCGAAGCCGAAAATGGCTGCTTTATACGAACACGCCGACCGCGACTTGCAGGCAAACTGGGGCAACAGCTGCTTCGTTAGCAGCCAGCGGGGAGACAGGCGCGGGAGCAGGGTCGGCCGAATGCGGCGCTCCTTATTTGAGCGTGATTCGCGAGCTTGATTTTTACAAAGCCTATTCCAGCTACCATAAAATTCTCAGAGTAGATATTTTGCCGCATTATTTGGAAAACACATTGTTCGATCATTCGTTTCCCGGTGAAATTTATTTACTGAATCCTCAGGGCGATGTCATTTATTCGTCGGAGGCAGAGCCGCCAGCTTTCATCCATGAAGAAGCTCAACGGGGCAAAACCATTATCGCCAGCGCGTTTGAAGGCGTCGATTATCTGAAAGGCTGGGAGATGGTAGGCATCTACCCTAATGAGGTTGTCAATCAAAGCCTGCTTGATTCGCGCAAATTTATTATTTATTTGACGTGCGCAAATCTGCTATTTCCGAGCATTATTATTTTGCTCATTGCCCGGTCGCTCAATCTTAGGCTGGGCATGCTGCTCGGCGGCATTAAACGGGTGAAAAACCAGCGCTTTGAAATGCTGAAGGCCAAACCGGCATCCGATGAAATCGGGCAGCTGACCGAGGAATTTAACCGAATGACGCAGCAGATCAACGGCCTCATCCAAGATGTGTACGTGGCGGAGCTGGACCGGAGGCAGGCGCAGTTTAATGCTCTGCTAAGCCAAATTAATCCGCATTATTTGTTTAATACGCTTGATGCCATTCGAATGAATTGCGTCATTAAAGGTGAAGAGGAAACGGCATCGGTCATTAAGCTGCTCGGCCGCGGCTTTCGCCGATCGCTGAGCTGGGGCGAGGATATGATTCCGCTTCAAGAGGAGATGGCATTCGTCACCGACTATTTGGACATTCAGCATTTCCGCTTCGGCCACCGTCTCTCCTATCAGCTCGATATTGATGAGGAGGTGCTGGAGCTGCCCCTGCCGAAAATGAGCATCCTTCCGCTCGTTGAAAATGCCTGCATTCATGGCATTGAATATTCCGAGCAGCCCGGCAGCATTACCGTATCGGCTAAGCTTCACAGCACTCGCGTAGTCATTCGCGTGTCGGACAATGGCATTGGCATGGAAGAGGAGAAGCTCAGACACTGGCTTGCCCGACTGGAGCAATCCGGCGTGCAGCATCAGCAGGGCAAGCATGTGGGGCTGAAAAATGTATATGACCGGCTCAAGTGGCATTTTGGGAGCGAGTTCAGCTTTAGCCTCGATTCCCGTTATGGGGAAGGCACAACGATTGAACTGCAAATGCCCGCTGCCTTCGCTAAGGATGAATTTATAGGTGAAAGGAGAATCGTCGATGTTGAAAACGTTGATCGTTGAAGATGAGCCGCGGATGCGTGAAGGGCTAAAAAGAATTATTTTTTGGGAAAAGTACGGCTTTAATGTATGCGGGGATGCGGAAAATGGACGGCAGGCGCTCGAATTAATCGAACGCGAGCAGCCCGCGCTAGTCATTACCGACATTCGCCTGCCCGGCATTACAGGGCTTGAGCTTATGAAGGAAGTAACAGGGCGCATGGATACCTGCTTTATTGTCATATCCGGCTATGACGAATTTGAGTATGTGAAGACGGCGCTTATCTGTGGCGCTGTTGATTATATTTTGAAGCCAGTGGAGGAGGAGCAGCTGATTGGCGCTCTGCTGCGGGTGAAAAAACGGCTGCTCAAGGCTTTGCCCAGCACAGCCTCCAGCGCAGGCGGCACTGCGGAACCGGAGATAGGAATTGAGATGGGGATGGGGATGTCTTCGGATGATCCTATCGCTTTTGTCAAAGAGTATGTAGCCTTGCATTATCAGGAGCAGGTGACGATGAAGGAAATTGCCGGCAAAACGTATCTCCATCCCTTCTATCTCGGGCAATTGTTCCGCAAGGCAACCGGTATTTATTTCAACGATTACGTCCATCAAATTCGCGTGGATAAGGCGCAGCTGCTGCTCGCCACAACAAGCAGCAAAATAGCCGACATCGCTGCTGGCGTCGGCTATCCAGATCCGGATTATTTTGTGCAGCAGTTCAAGAAGATTACTGGCTGCACCCCTTCCCATTTTCGAAAAAACCAGCTTTAGTGTGTCATTTCCGTAATGTTAATTTGGATACCTGAAAAATATGATGCTTTCAGGAACACTACTAATCCAAAAATATATATTAATTTCAAAAAAAGTTTAAGTTCGAATTGAAAGTTGGATAATAGAGCTTAGAATACCGATGATTCCTGCTACTATCAGGATAATAGATATCTTCTTTTGTGATATATCTGTGATTAATTTAAAGATACCTAATCCCACAAGAACAATCGCGATAAATAAATTAATGTATAAAAGCCAACTGCTCATTTTATTACCTCCAAACTTATACTATCTTATGAACGTGCCCAAACATAGTAAACAGGAGGAGCATATAAACCTCTAAAATAGATACCTTTGTTTCCACCCAAACTGTCTGCTAAACCAATAGCAGCTCCTCCAAACCATACTACTGCAGCAATAATTCCTGTTACTGCTGCAGTACCAGCAGTAATAATACCGGCCGCTTGTAACGCTGAGGCAACAGCAGCAGAAGCTGCTCCGGTATTCAATCCATTAATTAAAACCTGCGTTGCATACTCAGATAGAGAAAGTTCCCATCCCCACCAATAAAAATACAAACCAACAGGAGGATTATAACTATCTGCATGTACAGTATTTCCATTAAAAGAGAGGGAGTAGTTTGTTTCTCCCATCTCAACGGATATGCCTTGATCCCTATTAATGACATCTTCAAAAAAGATATCATATTCTACATAAACGGTTTTGTTAGTCTCTAAGTTACCCTTTTGAATATCTCCTGTTGAGTATACACGAAAACTTTCGTCCGTAACAAGATTACCGGACTCTATTAGATCATTAATATTATGGACACTGACTACAAGATGATCGAGAATTTCTTGTTCTACTGAGGGTTCTCCAATAATTTCGAAGGTGCCGTCAGGATTCCTATTTAAGTTATTTTCTTCAATTTCTTTTATAGCGGTATATAAATCCTTTTGATATTGAATATTCTCTTTAACAGATGAGTCTATTGGAGTTGCTGCAAAGCTAAAGCTATTAAGAAAGAGGGTGAAAAACAGGATCAAAGATAGAGCCAAACTTATTCTTTTTCTCAAAAATGATCAACCTTTCTTTAATTTGGTATTAGTAGTGTTCATTAACTTATTGTAACTATAAAAATTAAATTGTCAATAATTAGAATTTATAATGAAGAAATTATTAGTAAATAATCATTCCTATTTCACATTGCCGCAATAACCCTCGGATCGATAGGAATAGGAAAAAATGTCAATTCAAAAACATTAATCATTATTTCCCTCCAATTATTTAGCAGACAAAAAGCCAGCATTCCTCATTCGGTATGCTGGCTTTCTCTGCAATTAGCGTTAATGCTGTTCTTTCTCATGTGCGGCCTGCTCAATGACCTTGCCTCTGCCGGTTATCAGCTTGAGCTGATCGTTCTCATAGCCGACCTCGTAAATCACCTGATATTTGCTCAGCTTGTTTTTGCCGCTTACTCGTTCATCTACTGAAATAATCGCCGTTACAGTCGCTTGCTGATCGTTGTTGACCGTGACATGCATATCGTCGATGACGACATTGCGCGTTGGCATATAACCTTCCCGAAATGCGTCATAGCTTGTACCCTCTTTCCAGCTGCCGCCCAGCAAGGAATAGGCATAAACATAATCGGCATTGTTCAAGCTGTCGTAAAAATGAGTAACCAAGTAGCTGGCATATTCACTCATCGTCGCTTCCTGCTTTGCCATGCCCGTGCTATTCGTGCCCTCCTGCTCAGGCAGCACCTCCATCGGCTTCGTCGACCAGGCTTCCACCGTTGCCAGCACATTGACGATTGGAATGCTGAACCCGATCGAACCTTGCTCAATGCCTGCTGAATTAATGCCGAGCACTTCGCCTGTCTCTCTTCTGACCAGAGGGCCACCGCTGTTTCCTGGCGCAATGGGCGCAGAAATTTGATACAAATCCTTATACGAATACGGTTCAATCGTAAAATTACGGCCCAAGCCGCTAACGATGCCAGTCGTTACTGTATTTTGAAAACCAAGCGGACTGCCGATCGCCATCACTTCATCGCCGATTTCCGCTTTTTTATTGCGAACCATCTTAAGCGGCTTCTCGCCAACTAGTCCAGGGACGCGGACAACCGCGACATCCGTCTCCGTGCTGATGCCAATTACTTCGCCATCAAGCTCCCGCGCATCAGACGTGTGGATTTTCACCTTATGAACGCCGGATACGACATGCGCATTGGTGATCAAATCACCTTGATTATTGTACAAAAAGCCTGATCCCTGCTTGCCATTGCCGCTTTCAATCATGACGACCAGCTTCTGCGTTTCATAAATGACGTCTTTAAGCGGCTTGCCTGTTTTCTCCGAGCGCGTATCTGACACGGCAAGCAGCGGCTTGCCACTGAGCTGCTTGGGAATTTCGGAACGGATAAATACGACCGCTCCAGCTCCAAAAAGCAGAAAAGCAACGGACATTATAAGGCTAAGCCAAGTTCCTTTTCTCATCAATATCTTCTCCTAGTCCAAATACCATGTGACATGATCGATGACGACAGTAGCATCGGTCTCTTCAATGCCTTCCACAGTTGCGTCGAAAGTAAAGGATTCGTTAGGCTCTATATAGTTAGGCATGGCGATAGACGTACCCTTCTTTAAAATCTGTTTATCCTTGCCGCGCACCGAATATTGGATTTCAACGGAATAAATCGGCCTAGTGGCAGCATTTTTGAGCAAGGCATGGATTTTGAAGATGCCCGTTTCATCAAAGCTCGTATCCACCTTCACCACTTCAACGGCCGCCGTTTGGTTAAGCAAATCCTCTTCCGCCGCTTTCTGCATCGCACGCTCAATTCTTTCCTGCTCCGCCTGCTCAAAAGCCTGCTTCTCCGCATGAATGCTTTCAAGCAGCTTCGTCAAGTTCGTATCCTCCGGGGCATAGGCCATTCCCTTCTGTACCATGGCGATCGCTTCGGAGAAGCTTTTTTTCTGAAGCAGCTCCTTCGTTTGCTGCTGGCATACAATCGCGATTTTGTCCACAATCTGCTTGCGCACAGCTACCGCTTCTTCGCCGCCTAAACCATTAACGGTATTAAGCTTCACCGCCAAAGCATCTAGCGAATCTATTTGGTCCAGCTCATTTTGCACCTGTACAACGACCATTCTAACATTTAAATCGGCAAACGCCTCGCGCAGCGGAGAAAAAATCTGCTCCTCCCGGCCTGCAAGCAGCGTATTCAGCTGCTTCACTAGCGGTCCAGCCTCCGTCAAAGATCCATTGTCCAGTTCGCTGGCAAGGAGGTTAATTTTATTTTCGATCGCAACCGCCTCGTTGACAATATCCATATCATCCTGAAGAGCACCGTAGGCTGGACGCACCTTCGCTGCCTTCTCAAGCTGGACCATCGCTTCGTGATATTTGCCTCCCCAAGCTTTCTGCTTCGCTTGCTCGTGCCATTCGGCGACATGATCATTCAAATCGCTTTCATATATGTAATAAGAAAATACCCCGGCAGAGGTCGAAATGAACACAACAACAGGCACAAGCGCAATAATAAACTTACGCCCAGCTCCGGCACGGGTTCTTCTGTTTCGTACTGGCGCTTGCTCTGGCACTAATGAGGCGCTTGCCTCCCGAATGAATAATTCATGCTCTTGAATGACAATGGCCTGCGTCTGCTCATTTGCCTGCGCGTCCTGAAGCAGCGGTTTCCCGCATTTGCTGCAGTAAACGGCACTAGGCTCGTATTTATTTCCGCAATGTTGGCAATGCACCTGTGCTCATCTCCTGACGCAATCAAACTTTAATCGTCCTTCCCTCTATTCTATATGAAATAGTAAATGATCTCCATTTTTAAATGATGGGAAATTAAAAAATTTAATAAGCTTAATAAACTTATGGTTGAATTAGGCGAGCATGCCTGCTCGCTTCACCCGCATCAGCTTTAGCCTATCATAACATTCCTTTTGAATTAGCCAAAATAAGATAATTACCTTATTGATATATGTTTACGTTTCCTTCTCCATAAAAAAAGCAAGAGCAAGGCCTAAGCCCTGCTCTTGCTTAAAGAAGATACCGCTTGGCGGCTCGCCAATCGCGTGTTAGGCATTTTGCGATAGAGTAAGGCGCAGCTGCACGGTAACGTTATTTTCGGTATCCATCACGACGTTATGCGGATTCTGCATGCCGAAGTCCTCAAACGTGACGACCGTCTCGCTCTCCACATTCAGCTTGCCGTCGCTGTATGCCGCTTGTCCTATAAAAGTAACTTCCTTCGTTATCCCTTTAATCGTCAAGTCGCCAGTCATGATGAGCGGGAACGTTTCGCCGTCCTTCACTTCCGTTGGCAGCGCCTCAAATGATGTCGCCTTGAACGTGGAGTTCGGGAAGTTGGTCACATCAAGAAAATCCGCTCCCTTCACATGCCCATCGCGCTGGCTATTGCCCGAATCTAGTACGTTCATATCGAGGCTTGCATCCGCCGCATTAGCTGCCGCATCCACCGTATCTACATTCCAAGTGCCTGTTACACCATTTACTTCGAAGTTAACCGTCTCACGGGAAGTCGTAACCGAGAAATACACATTGGAGGTGGAATCAATGGTCCATGCTCCGTTTATATCCGCCACAGCGCCAACAGCAGCCGTCTGCGTACCACTTGCACTATTAGTAGAGCCAGAACCTGTGCTAGTCGTACCTGCTGCACTGTTTGTAGCGGCCGCTTCCGTGCCAATAACACTTTTGATTTCCTTGTTGTTGCCCGTAAACGAATCATACATGGCATATGCACCTGCTCCACCTAGCAAAACAACCGCAACGACAGCACCAATAACTACATTTTTCTTCTTCATTGTAAAATCCTCCTTTGTTTTTAAAACTACATTGTGTAGTGTTTTAAGTTATATAAAGGCGAAGCGCGCCTTCCCCTGAAGGGAGCTATGCGCTTCGCATAAAGCTTGCATTTTGAAAGATTAGTATGGCGTCAAGCTTGAACTTCTACAGCATAATAGGAAGATACATGACGGAAATCGATCCGAAGGTCAGTATGGATAATACCAATGCCACCACTGGACAACGCATGCTTAGCTCTTGCGACTCGGGATTCAGCAGCCTCATTAATCGATAATTAATCGAATGGTCGGCGAAAGAAGCATGGACAAAGGTCCGGCTGCTCCGTTCCCCACGGCTGTATTTCACAAGCTTGAGCAGCGCGCTGCCAAGACTATGCTCGCTCACCTGGCGCTGCAATGCGAATTGGTCGGCTAACAGCTCACGGGTCGTTTTGTACTGCTCGACTCCAAAGCGAAGAATCGGCATGTACCACAGCACCGTTGCACCTACCTGCAAAATCAAAATCATCAGCGGATCACGATTTCGGTAATGAAAGTGTTCATGCTCGATGACCGCCTCAAGCTCTTCCTTATCAAGCAGATCGAGAAGCCCAGTAGATAAAATGATTTTGGGACGAAGAAAGCCAAGCGTCAGCGCAATCGGTTCTGGATGCGAAACGACCATGATCGCTTTGCTGCCTGCAAAATAACGCGCATTCAGTTCATCCGATAAACCGCCATGCTGTAAAACGCTCATTTTACGGTTTGCAGCCCGTACGCCGAGCCAATGCTTTACCGTAACGTACATCAGATGCACGAACGTCCCAAAGACGGCAAGCTTCATGATGTAGCTAAGGAGCAGCAGGCTGTACCTCTTAATGAGGCTCTCGCAAATTTCAAATACATTAAACGCTGCCTTCTCCCAGCCGAACAGCGTATGCGTCGCATACATGCCCATTTGCAGCAGCGTGAACCCAATCAGCATCAGGCACAAGCCAAACATCCATTTCGACCTAAGACTCCAGCTCATGGCGTCTGCCCTCTTTAAGCGATTTGATTTTTTGCTCCAGCTTATCCAGCAGTTCCTCATCAACCTCTTCCATCGCATCGAACATATAGTTGACGACGAGCGGGCCAAGATCTTCAAGAAGCTCCCGGGACTGAATGCTCAGAAACTGCTCTTGCGTATGCACAGGCGTATATTTCGAAGGCTTGCCTGATGATTTCACGAGCAGCCCCTTGTCTACAAGCCGATTCATGACGGTCATGACGGTGTTGAAATTTAATGGCTTGTCCTGTTCGAGCTTATGCTGTACATCCTTGATGTAGCTATCAGGCTGCGACCACAAGATGGTCATAATTCTTGCCTCCAGCGGGCCAAAAAACCTCTCCAGCCCTTTTGTCTGAATGTCACTTGTTCCCAAGACTGCCTCACACCTTGCTATAACTACTTAATGTAGTGTTATTATAAAAGCGGTTTATGAAAATAACCTTAAAAAAAGATGAGCAGGAAATTAATTTACTAAATTGACACAAAAATACATCATCGCCTCATGCAGACTAGCTATGCGTATAGGCAGCCAGACGCTCCAGCACATAGCGGCGGACGTCTTCCCGCAAATCTTCGCGCTCCAGCGCAAAATCAATCGTCGCCTGGACAAAGCCCAGCTTATCTCCAACATCATGGCGCTTGCCCGTAAAGCGATGCCCAATAATCGGCGACAGCTCGTTCAGCCGTTGCAGGCTGTCCGTTAATTGAATCTCCCCGCCTTTGCCTGGCTCGGCCTTAGACAAGAGGTCAAAAATAGCCGGCTCCAGCACATAGCGCCCAACAACAGCCCAATTCGACGGCGCCTGCCCAGGCAGCGGCTTCTCGATCAGCTCACGGATATGTCCCGCCTCGTCCCGAATATCGGCAATGCCATACTTGTGCGTCTGATTCCATGGCACTTCCATAAGAGCCACGACGGAGGAAGAATACTGCTCGTAACGATCGATCATTTGCTTCAGGCACGGCGGCTCAGATGTCAAAATGTCATCTCCGAGCAGCACCGCAAATGGTTCGTCGCCAATAAAACGCTGCGCGCACAGCACCGCGTGTCCCAGACCAAGCGGCTCCTTCTGGCGAACATAATAAATGTCAGCCAGCTGCGAAATTTCTTTCACAACTTTGAGCATTTCCTCGTTGCCGCGTTCCTCCAGTTCTCCTTCAAGCTCAACCGACTTGTCAAAATGATCCTCGATCGCCCGTTTATGGCGGCCGCTCACAATGACGATGCTGTCGATGCCCGACTGCACCGCTTCTTCTACAATATATTGAATCGCTGGCTTATCTATTATCGGCAGCATTTCTTTAGGCTGCGCCTTCGTTGCTGGCAAAAACCTTGTGCCAAGTCCGCCTGCCGGGATAATCGCTTTGCGTACCTTTTTTCCCATACGTCGCCGCCTCCATCTTTCGCTAATTGTTCGTGTAGAGCTCTCCTCATCATACCTTGTCTTGGCTCCTGTTTCCAGCTAGCCAACGTCATTCTCACCGCTGGCGGTCGGAGCCGCTTGCAGCAGTGCTGAATGAAGCGGCAGCATGACCCGAATCGTTGTGCCGGATGGTGTCCCTTTTCCCTCGCCAGCTAAGATGCTTGATTCGATTTCAATCAAACCTTCGTGAATATCGACGATTTTCTTCACAATCGACAGCCCCAGTCCGCTGCCGCCTTTCATCCGGTCCCGCGCCGCATCCGCTTTATAGAAGCGTTCGAATACCCGCTCCTGATCAGCGGGGGAAATGCCGCTGCCGCTATCGGCAATACGCACAATTGCGCAGCCGTTTTCCTCGGACAGCGTAATGCGGATGTGCCCATTATCCGGCGTAAACTTCATGCTGTTCGCCAGCAGATTGTTCCAAACCTGGCTCAGCTGATCTTCATCCGCGACGATGACCGTCTCCTCCATCAGCAGCTCAACCGTGAGCCGCTTCGCCATCCACTGCGGCTCGCATGAAAGCACAACGTCGCGCAGCTGGCGGTCCAGCCTGATCGCACGCGGCTCAAAGGGATGCTGCTTCGAGTCCAGCGAAGCCAGCTTAAGCAAATTCTCGCTCAGCCGGGACAAGCGGCTGCTCTCCTGCTTAATAATGCCGACGTAGCGATCGCGTTCCTCATCGGTCAGCTGCTCGCTGCGCAGCACCTCGGCGAACCCGCCGATTGAAGTCAGCGGCGATTGAATTTCGTGGGAGACGTTGGATACAAAATCCTGCCGCATCGTCTCCAGCTGCGACAAGCCTACTGTCATGCGATTGATGCTGTCGGCCAAATTGCCGAGCTCATCCCGGCGCTGCACAGGCAGCTGCACAGTAAAATCTCCGGTGGCGATGCGCTTCGTCGCTTCGGTCATCATTTTCAGCGGCTTGACCAAGTAGCGGGCCGCAATCGGAATTAGAATACAGCCGACGACCAGCAGGGTGATCAATATGGTGTAGGTGTTGCGCTGAAAGCTGCGAATTTCCGGCACGCGATCGGGCCGAACGAAGAACGCCCAATCACTCTCGCCAAGCACAGCTTTGCGCCCCAAAGCCGGAGGCGACGACGGCCGGCTGGTTTCGCCCTCCTCCTCGCTGGACAGCATTTGCAATTGTCCAGCGAAAACATTTTCGATAATTGCCGGGGTTAGAAGCTGTGTGATTTCCGCACTGGTCTTGCCCGCCTCAATGATTTCGCCACCACGGCCAACGGCTACAATCGCTAAATTTTGCATATCGGCAACCTGCTTGATGAATATGCTCAAGGATTTCGGCGAGGAAGCCGCATACAGCTGCTCAATCCGCACAATCGAGCGATCCAGCTGAGCCGGAAATTGTCCGCTTAAATCCCTTGTGAAAATTTGATCCGCCATCCAATAAGCGATGCCCATGCTGATGACCACTATGACCAGAAACGTCCAGGTCACGCGAACATACAGGCTGCGAATCATTCAAGCTCCTCCATTCGATAGCCGAGTCCGCGAATCGTGACGATCCGAATGCCCGCCTCTTCCTCGGTAAAGCGCTCGCGCAGCCGTTTGATATGCACATCCACCGTCCGCTCATCCCCTTCATAGTTCATGCCCCATATTTGCTCAATCAACTGTTCCCTTGAAAACGTTTTGTCCGGGTAGCTTGCCAGCTTGAACAACAGCTCAAACTCTTTAGGCGGCAGCATTATCCGCTTGCCAGCCATCGTGACATGAAATTCACTCAAATTGAGAATCAGCTGCCCCAGCTCCACGGTCTGTGAAGCCGCGATGCGGTAGCGCTTAAGCAAAGCCTTAATGCGTACAGCCAGCTCCAGCGGCTCAAATGGCTTAACCATATAATCATCGGCTCCGAGGCCGAAGCCTTTTACTTTATTCGCCGTTTCGCCTTTAGCGGTCAGCAGAAGCAGCGGCATATCATACGAGGCGCGCAGCGTTTCGCATAAGGTCCAGCCGTCCATGCGCGGCATCATGACATCAATAACAGCCAAATCCGGCAGCACCGTCTCCAACCGCTCCAGCGCATCTTGTCCATCCTGTGCTTCTATAATTTGAAAACCTTCACGGCGCAGCAAAATGCTGACTAGCTCACGAATGTTTGGATCGTCATCTACGACTAATATTTTCGGCATGCGGATCACCCCTGTTGTTCGACTTTCCCTTACCATAATACATATAGATGAATTTAAGATGAACATGTTTGACAGTACCCGTTAATTGTAATAATTTTAAACTAGAATTTATGATCAGAAGCTATCGAATGGAGGCAATCATTTATGCATAAAACAATTATTATCGGTACTGGACCTGCGGGACTAACCGCTGCTATTTATTTGGCTCGCGCCAACATGGAGCCGCTCGTTATTGAAGGCTGGCAGCCAGGCGGCCAACTGACGACAACGACCGAAATCGAAAACTTTCCCGGCTTCCCTGACGGCATTCTCGGCAGCGAGCTGATGTCCAATATGCGCAAGCAAGCGCAGCGCTTCGGCGCTACGTTCCGCACAGGCTCTGTAAAAAGCGTTGATTTCAGCAAACGCCCTTATACGCTTGATGTTGAAGGAATCGGCGAGCTGCAAGCTGAATCGGTCATTATTTCAACCGGCGCTTCGGCGAAATATCTCGGCATTCCCGGCGAGCAGGAGAACATTGGACGCGGCGTCAGCACATGCGCAACCTGCGATGGTTTCTTTTTCCGTGGCAAAAAGATTCTCGTTGTCGGCGGCGGCGACTCCGCCATGGAGGAATCGGTGTTCCTGACTCGCTTCGCGTCGGAAGTAACGGTCGTTAACCGCCGCTCCGAGCTGCGCGCTTCGAAAATCATGCAAGACCGCGCTCGCGACAATGACAAAATCTCCTGGAGCCTCGATCGCACCCCGCTCGAGGTAGCAGCCGGAGATACCGGGCTTCAGGGCCTGAAAGTCCGCAACAATGAAACAGGCGAAGAAGAGCTGATTGAGGCAGACGGCGTGTTCATTACGATCGGGCATACGCCGAACACAGGCTTCCTTGGCGGTCAAATCGACACCGATGAGCAAGGCTACATTATTGTGAAGCCCGGAACTTCCGAGACGAACATCCCTGGCGTATTCGCCTGTGGCGATGTACAGGATCGCCAGTATCGCCAAGCGATTACTGCTGCTGGCAGCGGCTGTATGGCGGCGCTCGACGCCGAGCGTTTCCTGGAAGCCCAGGCTCATGCCGCTTCGGTCCATGCTTAAGCTCTTTTTCCCTAAATAAATGATGGCATGATTTCCCTTTTAGATGTATAATCAAAGCTGAAGATAAAGGCAATGCTACCCAACACATTACGATCGAATACGGATCGATTATGGAGAAGGTACAACCTCGCTGAAAAGGTGCGGGTTGTACCTTTTTTGCGTTCTTCTTGCTCGTTTAAGCCATTAAACTTGAGGAGAGTGGAATGATGTTATTGGAAGCTATTTATCATCGACCAAAGCAAAACTGGGCGTATGCCTACGACGGAAAAACGCTGCATATCCGCCTGCGCACCAAAAAAGGCGATATGGACCAAGTCCACGCCATCGTTGGCGACAAATATGCCTGGAAGGAAACCCAGGAACTGATTGAGATGTCGCTGCTATCCTCCGACGCCTTGTTCGACTATTGGGAAGCTGCGGTAATACCGCCTTTTCGCAGGCTGCGATACGCCTTCCAGCTGACTAGCGGCTTGGAGCAGCTTATTTTGACGGAAACAGGCTTTCATGGAGAGATGCCGGAAAACTCGAACAGCTTTTTTGACTATCCGTATATGAACCCTATTGATGTATTTGCCCCTCCTGCATGGGTGAAGGATGCTGTATTTTATCAAATTTTTCCCGAGCGGTTCGCAAACGGCGATGCGACTTTGAATCCTAAAGCGACCGAGGCTTGGGGCGGCGATCCGACGCCACGCAATTTTTTTGGAGGCGATCTTCAGGGGGTCATTGACCATCTGGACTACCTCGGCGAGCTTGGCATAAACGCTATTTATTTCAATCCTTTATTTGAAGCTACGACTAACCATAAATACGATACCGCGGATTATATGAAGGTAGATGCGCATTTCGGTACGAATGAGAAGCTCAAGGAGCTGGTGGACGCCTGCCATCAGCGGGGCATACGCGTGCTGCTTGATGCGGTCTTCAATCATTCCGGAAGAACATTTCCACCGTTCGTGGATGCGCTTGAGCGCGGTGCGGAATCACCTTACGCCGATTGGTTTCATGTGCGGGAATGGCCTTTGCGTGTAGTTGACCGCATACCGACCTACGAGACGTTCGCCTTCGAGCCGCTGATGCCAAAGCTCAATACCGAGCATCCCGATGTTAAGGAATACTTGTTTAAGGCCGCCCGCTACTGGATTGAAGAAATCGGAATCGACGGCTGGCGGCTCGATGTCGCCAATGAAGTGGATCATCAGTTTTGGCGCGAGTTCCGAGCCGTTGTGAAAAAAGCGAATCCCGAAGCCTACATCCTCGGTGAAATTTGGCATGATTCGATTATGTGGCTGCAGGGCGATCAATTCGACGCCGTCATGAATTACCCGTTCACGAATGCTGTACTCGACTTTTTCGCTTATCAGACAATGGATGCTTCCACCTTCGCTAATGCGCTTGGCGCTCAGCTCGCCGCTTATCCGCAGCAGGTAACCGAGACGGCTTTCAATTTGCTAGGCAGCCACGATACGCCACGACTATTGACAGTTTGCGGAGATGAGCTTGGCGCGATGAAGCTGGCCACCCTGTTCAAGCTGACCTATCCCGGCGTCCCGTGCATTTATTATGGCGATGAAATCGGCTTAAATGGCGGCGGCGATCCCGAATGCCGCAAATGCATGGTGTGGGAATCAGAGGGACAGAACGCTGCGCTGCTTGATTTCTTTAAGCAAGCGATCGCTCTGCGGCGCAGCCATGCCGCTCTTCGCGGTGCGGACATTCGCTTCATCCAAGCCGATGAAACAGGGCGCATCATCGTTTATGAGCGCCGTTCAGGCGACGAGCGAATCGTTATCGCGATGAATGCCGGAGCCGAACCGGCTGAGGTTATCATTCGCTTAGACGATAATGCGGTCGAGGAAGCTTCGCGGGAGGTCGCCGCAAGTGCAGACGAAAGCAGCGTAGATCTGAGAGTGGAAAGCACGAGGAGCAGTAAGGCCAGCAGCACGTTAGAAAGCACATCAGTGAACGGAATAACGAGCATAATTGGCGATTTACCTGCAGCAGGAGCCTCAGCAGAAGCAGCAACAGCAACAGCAACAGAAGCCGCCCAAGCGCTAAGCGGGCGTTATGAGTGGGTGTCTCTGCTTCGTCATACCGAACAAACCCGATATGCAGAGTCCAGCAGTATCACACTGCAGCTGCCAGCTTATGGCTATGAGGTGCTGCTGCAACAAAAGCTGTAATAGCAGCAGGCGAATAGCAGCAGGCGTAAGCTTTATTTTTAACCTTAAAAAGGAGAAAGACAGGCAGCAAACTCGCCTGTCTTTCTCCTTTTTCACAGTTTCGCTTCAAGCGCGGTTACGTTTCAAGCAAGGCTGCCTTAAACTCAGCCCCACTCCAGTCGCCTCATTTTACAATAATCACACTGTATGGCGGCAAGCTTATGAGCCCTTCTTGAATCTCCACCTCTTTATGGCTCGCGCGCATCACCTTATCGAATAAGCCGAACGGCTCCTGCTCATGCAGCTCGGCAATCTGCTGCTCATTGGACAAGTTAATAAGCACGAGCACCCGTTCCTTAGCAGTTGCCCTTATATACGAGCTAACCTGCCTCAATGGCGGATCAAGACGATATTCCTCTATGCCGCCGTCCCGCAGAGCCGGCAGCTCATTGCGCCAGCCAATCAGCATTTGATAATGCGCCAGCAGCGATTGTTCGTCGTTGAGCTGCGCTTCCACAGATATTGCATTCGGGTTGGCATTTGAGCTGGAACGTTCCCATGTCGTTTGCCCTTCACCGCCACTTAATGCGGAGTACCAAAGCATCGGCTCGCGAATATGCTCATCTGGCTTCATGCCCTTCATGCCGATTTCTTCCCCATAATAAATGAAGGGATTGCCGGGCAGTGTCAGCAGTAAAGCGGCCGCCGTTTTGGCATGCGCTGCATTTCCGTTCAACAGTGACATCACACGATTTTGATCATGGTTGCTCAGAAAAGGAGCATCAGCAAACGCCCCTCCAGAGGCATCTCCATACAGCTTATAGGCCCGATTCAGGGAAAAAGCAGCATCCGGGTCACTCTCATAACTCGCTGCGCGCAGCAAGCTCCCCGCCAAGTCAAAGTTAAAAGCCGAATCAAATGCCCGATCCAAATAGGGCGCAACAATCGTCACTGAATCCCATACCTCGCCAATGAGAAAGACGCCTGGGTTCACCTTCGCAAGTCCGCTGCGAAATTGCTGCCACCAGCGCTGGTTGTTATTTTTCACAGCATCACGGTTAACCGTCGAAGCAAAATCGCCATAAATATGTTTGGCTGCGTCAAGCCGAAAGCCATCAAGGCCCTGCTCGAGCCAAAACTGCCCAATCTGGATCATCTCGTCCCTTACGGCAGGCTCATCAAAATTCAAATCCGGCATCCCTTCCCAAAAAACACCCAAATAACGGCCGCTCCCGGCAGCGTGCCAAGGATTGCTCCCAACGGCCCCGTCCAACTGCACCCGCTCATCCTGTTCAGCAAAATGATACCAGCTGCGATAAGGGCTTGCAGCATCTGCCACTGCTTCCTTAAACCACGGATGCTCCGTGCTTGTATGATTTACGACCAAATCCATAATGACCTTAATATTTCGCTCATGTGCCTCTTCCAGAAGCTTGTGCAAATCCTCCATCGTCCCATAATCGGGATTTATCGCATAATAGTCTGTCACATCATAGCCATGATAGCTTGGCGAGGGCTGAATGGGCATAAGCCAAATCCCCCCTATGCCAAGCTGCTTCAAATAATCCAGCTTTGCGGTTACACCGTTCAGATCGCCAATGCCGTCGCCATTCGTATCATAGAACGACCGCACGAATATTTCATAATACACAGTGGAGGGCTGTTCATCCACTTCATAGCTGCCTACTTCTGAGCTGGGCGTGGGGCTGGGGCTGTCGCTGTCACTAGAACTAGAACTAGAACTGGGGCTGGAGCTGAAGCCAGAGTCGGAGCTGCAAGCGGCAACGAGCAACAGCAGCGGCAACAGAATAAGAGCAGCTAGACATGCCTCTTTAACGCTGGCGTACTTTCCATCATCGGCTTTAATCCCCATCGCCTTACCCCTTCGAAGCGCCAGATGTGAGTCCCTGCACGAGAAACCGCTGGAGAAAGATGAAGAGCAGCGTAATCGGTATCGCAATCAGCACGGAGCCAGCAGCGAACATCGTGAAATTGCTATTTTGCAGCGAATTGACCAAATCCCACATTCCCACTGCCACTGTCCAGTTTTCCTTCGTACGCAGCACCAGCCTTGCGAAAATAAAGTCGCCCCATACGCCAGTAAACGAGGTCAGCGCCACGTAGGTGAGCATTGGCTTTGACAGCGGCAGCATGATTTTCGCAAATACCTGCAAATGCGATGCTCCATCGATTCTGGCCGCTTCATCCAAGCTGCGGGGAATCGTATCAAAGAAGCCCTTTACAATAAATCCGCCTAGCGCGGCCCCAGCCGAATAGACGAGAATAAGCGCCATATGCGTATCAAGCAAATTTAATTGCAGCAATATAATGTAGATCGCAATGAGACTCATAAAGCTCGGAAACATCCCGAGCACCAGCATAACTGTCAATGCTGTCTTGCGTCCGCGAAAGCGGAAGCGCGATAAGGCGTACATGCTGAGCGTAACGAGTATCGTCGATAAAATCATCGTGACGACGGCAATTTTCAGCGTATTCAAATACCATGTGCCATATAGATAAGCCTTGCTCGTAAACAGCTCCGCATAATGGACAAGCGTAAATTGTCTGGGCCAAAAATGCTCACTGTACAGCGAGCCCCCCGGACGCAGCGAAGACAACACGACCCATAGCGCCGGATAAATTGCGACTGCCGAGATCAACAGCAGCAGCGCATAGCTCAAGGTTAGACGGACGTTATTTTTCCATTTTCTCAT
The DNA here is from genome assembly GCF_059383875.1 of Paenibacillus sp. JT22N7. Classification (NCBI taxonomy): domain Bacteria; kingdom Bacillati; phylum Bacillota; class Bacilli; order Caryophanales; family Paenibacillaceae; genus Paenibacillus; species Paenibacillus sp. JT22N7. Next base: position 196,946 of record NZ_JBXENY010000013.1, on the reverse strand, counting down.
TGGATCATATCCTCCTCTTTGAACGATTTCGAGCGTCGGAAATTCCAGATCGAGAAAATAGCTACGATTAAAAAGATAATAATGCCAACGGCGGAAGCCACATTATATTTATTGTTATCGAGCGTCAGCTTATACAGCCAAGTAATCAGCAGATCGGTCGCCCCGGCAAACTGATAATCACCCTTCGCTGGATTGCCTCCCGTCAGGAGGAAAATCACATTAAAGTTATTAATATTGCCTGCAAACTGCATGATCAAAATCGGCATCGTTGAAAACAAAATAAACGGCATCGTAATAATGCGGAATTTTTGCAGCGTCGACGCCCCATCCACATCAGCAGCCTCGTATAAATCACGCGGAATTGATGTCAAAATACCCAGAATAAGCACCATGCTGACAGGTATGCCAATCCACATATTGACGGTAATGACCGTCACCTTGGCCCAGAAAGGATCGGTCAGCCACGGCAGTCCGCCAAGCCCAAAGTAGCCTAAATATTGATTAATCGGCCCGAATTGGCCATTAAACAAATTTTTCATCACCAATAATGAAATGAGCTGCGGAATCGCATACGGAATAATAAAAATCGTGCGCCACAGCTTCCTGAAGCGAATACCTTTCTGCTCGATCAACAGAGCAACGAGAATTCCGCCAAAATAAGTCGTAACCGTCGCCAGCACGGCCCAAATAATCGTCCAGAACAGCACGCCAACAAACGTATGGCTCCATGACTTCATTTTCACAAGATCGACGAACGTCTTGAACCCTACCCAATCGACAAGCTTCGCCGGCGGAATATGATCAGGAGCAGAATAGTTTGTAAAAGCGAGCATGACCGTAAATACGATAGGCATAATCGTGAAAAAAAGCACGCCCAGCGCCGGAAGCGCCAGCATAAAATAAGGAAAATAAAAGGTCGTGGCATGCTCATACGATTGCCTGAACGTGTTTATGGCCTTCTTCTCATCCCGCAGCTTGCCGCTCCGATAAGCATCCGCGATATTCCACACGTACACGCCCAGCAGCACAAATACGAGAAATAAAATAATCAACCCGTCCAATATTAAAAAAATCGAGTGGTCGCCCTTGACCATTTGCGCCACTTTGCCAACCTTTACGAATTTCTGCGTCTTCTCTCCTAATGTAACAAGGCCCCAGATCGCCCCACCGAGTCGTGGAGCAATATAGATGCAGCCCGCCACTTCTATCAGCATAAAAAGAATGCCCTTTAACCACTGCCGGTTATAAATTTGTCCTAAACCTTGCAGCACGATCGATAATAGTACAGCAATTGTGCGATGCTGCTTCATTGCGCTCCGGCCTCCCTCCGACTGAAAATCACCCGCCGCTGCTCCTCCGGCGGGTGAAAACAAGCTGTCGCTATCGTTCTATTGATTGGCAATAGCATCTTTAATTTGCGCTACCGAGTTGTCGAGAGTCGCTTTCACATCTTTTCCCCCGTCCCAAATATCAGCGATGCCTGCTGTAATCGGCCCCCAAACACTTGCCATTTGCGGGATAGCTGGCATTGGTGTAGAATGCGAAAATTGCTCATAAAAGGCTTTCGTAATTTCATCGTTTTGAATTTTAGGATCCTGAACAGCTTCTAAATTTGCCGGAATCGTGCCGTTCATTTCAAAGTTGCGAAGCTGCGACTCTTTCGTAGACAGGAATCGTGCAAACAGCTTCGACGCATTCGGATATTTCGTAAACGCGTTTACATAATAGCCTTGAACGCCAGAGAAAGAGCTCATCGGCTTCCCGTCAATCGATGGCAGCGGCGCTACGCCAAGATCCATTCCGGCCGCCTTGTAATCCGCGAGTGACCATGGTCCATTAATATCCATCGCCAAGGAGCCTTCGATGAACAGTCCCTTTTTAATATCAAATGTAATATCTCCTGTATTGAGCGGCAGCAGGCTTTCTTTCAACGAAGCAAGGAACTTGGCGCCCTCGACAGCCGCCTCATTGTTTAGGCCAATGTCCTCTTTATCTGTATTATTGCTTCCGAACATATATCCCCCCGTAGTAGCAAGGAAAGCATAATCATAATAAAATTGCTGAAGCTCCCACATAATCGTATATTTATTTTTTTTCGGATCATTAAACGTTTTGCTGAAAGCGATGACCTCGTCGAACGTTTTTGGAGGGGTTGAAACGAGCTTTTTGTTGTAAAGCAGCGCATACGTTTCAACGGAACGGGGATAGCCATATAGGATGTCCTCAAAAGTTACCGCGCTTACGGCATTAGGGTCATTCTCGCTTGCCGTTTCTTCTCCGAACCAATCATTCGGCAGCACGAGACCCGCAGAAGCGGCGCGCCCAATCTGATCATGCGGGAATACAACGATGTCCGCTCCCAGCCCTGCCGGCCCATCCGTCGTCAGCTTCGTCACCTGATCGGGATTTTCGACCTCCTCCAGCTTGACTGGAACGCCGTATTGCTCCGTAAATTCTTGCGCCAACTCTTCTACAAAATTGCGCTGAGATTTGCCTTCCCAGATGATGAGACTTGCTCCATCCTCCGGCAGCAGCTCGCCTTCCTCCTCAGTCACCGCATTATTTCCACCAGACTCTGCAGGCGGCGAAGAAGCTTCTGGCGTAATCGCATTATTGCTGCCTTTTCCCGCATTGCCGCATGCCGCCAAAGTAAATACGAGCACACAGACGATTAATACTCCCAACCACTTTTTCATCATTAAAAATCCCCCTCCATAATGTGTTGCCTCTGTTGCACGCCTACCGATACCGATGCTTCAAACGTTTCCTTCTGTTTTGTGCAAACGTTTGTACAAATGATCGTGCGAAAAGTATTCAAGCAGCTTGAAATCAATAAAATAGCTTGAGTCTATTCGATAATTGCGATGTAAGCGCTTGATTAATGAATTCATCATACAATACGGACAAAGGTTTGTTAAAACGTTTGCACAGCTCAAATTGCTGGAATTATCCATTTGTTTCGCTTATTCACTGCATTTTCCTTCCATTTGCTTATAATTTCATCATTTTTCCACTTTTGTGATGCAGGCGTATTTACTTTTCGATAGCGCTTGCATTAACATGTAACTGTAGTGTTCAAACGATTGCATAGTTCAAGTGACAGGAGCCCGATTAAACGATGGTAACGATAAAAGATATTGCAAAAGCGGCAGGAGTGTCTCCTTCGACCGTTTCAAGAGTCGTCTCCAAGCACCCTCGCATCAGTAAAGAAACCGCAGATAAAGTAAAACGCATTATGGCGGAAATGGGCTATCATCCGAATGCAATGGCTAAAAGCCTCGTCTCCAAAACAACGAATACACTGGCTATTATGCTGCCAAGGCCTGCGGAGGAGCTGTTCCAGGACTTTTTCTTCGGGGAGCTGCTGCGGGGCATACTGACCCATTCTACCAGAGCCGGCTATGATATGCTGCTTACCACCGCCACAGGCGAGCATGATGAAATTGAAACGGTATCCCGGCTCGTCCTAGGGCGCCGGGTTGATGGCGTCATTCTTTTATCCGCCCGCGTGAAAGATCCGCTTATTCAATATTTGAATGAGCAGCGATTTCCGAGCGTGCTAATTGGGCGTACAGACGATTCGAATCCGCATATTTTAACGGTTAACAACAATAATGTGCAGGCGGCTTATGATGCGGCCCAGCACTTGATTTTGCAGGGCCATGAGCGAATCGGCTTTGTCAGTGGACCGCGGAATTTGACCGTTTCTTACGACCGAATGGAGGGGTATCGCCAAGCTTTAGCTAACGCTGGGCTGAAGCTGAACTCGGAATGGGTCGTTGAGGGGGAGTTTTTGCAGGAAAGCGGTTTTCGAGCGATGTCTTTTCTGATGGAAATGCCTGATCGCCCTACCGCGCTCATCGTCATTGATGATGTAGTCGCCTTCGGCGTACTGCGTGGACTTACCGAACTGGGCTATTCCGTTCCAGACGATATCTGCATCGTAAGCTTTAACAATATTGCGCTCTCAGAGCTTGCCACGCCTCCGATCAGCTCCACCGATATCGGCACTTATCAGCTTGGCTACACCGCCTCGCAGAAGCTTGTCCGCCTCATTCAAGACGAGCCGATTCACCAGTCCAGCACCATTATTCCGCATCGGTTGATCGTCCGTGAGTCCTCGATGCATGTTCCCGTTAAGAAGGGCGGAATGAAGGATAAAAAAGCATGATGGTTAGAAGGTGGCACTACCTTAAGCTTTCGACAGAAACCAGCTTATTTGAGCATATTTAAGGTTGCAACAGAAGCCAGCTTATTTGAGCATACGTAGTGAAACTTGTTTTTCCAAGATGGTTAATTCCAAAAAAATTAAGCAGGTTTCATTTTGATTTAAGTACTGATAGCCGAGCTTGGGTGCACACTTTATTTTTGAAGGACAGAGATTCCGCTATTATGGCTTTTTATTCGATTTCAGGGTTTAAGCGGACAGGAGATCCGTTATCGCCCTAAAAATCCCGTCAAAATGGGGATGGACAGCGCATTAGCGGCTCCTGTGTCCACGTAATATCCTAAACCCGTGATTCTGTTGAAATAGCGGCTGCTGTGTCCACCAAAGTCTATCTTCCGCAGGGCGGAAGCCACTACAACGAAAATATGAAGCTGCCTTTTCGCACGTAGGATCAAATCCGGATCACATCCATAAGGGGTTTCATTCCTGGTTGATGCGGGAATACGCTTGATGCTAATTCCGATCAGGATCTGGCTCGCTCTTGATCGCATACACGCCCTTGCAATGACCGTTCGTTACAAAATACATATTACGGCTTCAGCGGCGTATACCCCGTTTTCTCAATCAAATATTGCCCCTGCGGCGATAAAATCCAGTCAACAAGCGGCTGTACTTTAGGGTTGTCAGTGCCTGCGGTAATCGCATAAAATGGCGCCGTAAGCGGATATGTACCGTTTCTAATATTCTCGCGGTTCGCTTCCACGCCGTTTATTTTCAACAAATGGATTTGCTGCTCCTGCACCATTTCGGTGGCGTAGAAAAGGAACGAAAAGCCGATCGCATTTTTATAATTGCGGTAGTTTGCGGTTTGTTTAATGATATCACCCATTCCGGAATTTATATCCTCTTTCGCAGGCTCCATCAGCTGCTTATCCTTCATGATTTTTTGCAGCATCGTCTGGCTGCCGCTGTTCTCTGAGCGCTGGAACGGTCGAATTTTCTCATTCGCTCTCCCGACCTGCTTCCAGTTTGTCAGTTCTCCGGCGTAAATGCCTTGAATCTGCTCCAGCGTCAAGTCCTGCACCTCATTGCGGCTGTTTACGAAAAAGATAAATGCCTCATAGCCAATAGGCGTCAGCTTAAGCTCCACACCCGCCGCTTTCGCCTGCGCTTCCTGATCCTTAGACGGTGCAGGTGCAAAAATAAGATCGACATCACCTTCAATTAGACGATTATACGCATCCTCCGTGCCGTTCACCTGAACCTCGCTGTCTTGCTCATAGTAGGAATACTCCTTTTGCTTATATACCGCCTGAACGAATGCCGCATACATCGGATATAGGGCGGTTGAGCCATCCAGATGCGGCAGCTTGCTGCGGATTTTGAGCGTTGCCGGCTCTGGCAGCGATACCGCCTTCGTTCCCTCTCGGAAAGGTTCATAATCTCTCATATTTATCGCCTGATCATCGACGATTTTCAGCTTCTCTACGTATTGTTCATAACGCCAGCCGATGACAAATGAAATTGCAATGATTAGAATAGCTGAACCGCACAATGACCAGAAAACCTTTTCTTTTAGCACATCAATATAAGCTAGAAAATAAAAGATACTTATAAGCGCAGAAGCCGTGATGACTAATACTCCATATATCTTAGAGCCTGTTAAAAAAATGACGACTCCAGAAGTGAGCCAAGTAAAAAAAATAATCGGAAAGCTAATAAGTATCGCAGCTAAAATAATCGTACTCCAATCTCTCACTTTCAACGAATGCTCCCCCTTCTATGCCCCATAGGCTTTTTTTCCTATTTTAGCGAAAGGCCAGCATCCAGCTAGTACCAAGTTTATGTGGTACTGGCATTTCACACTATCCTTTGTTGCACCCGTTACTATGCAAAGGCTAAGATTAAAGAAGTACCGCTAAGGACATGCTAAAGGAGATAGTTATGCTGAAATGGGTTTCCGCCATTATTTATGCTTTACTGCTCGCCACCGTTTTTATATACAAAAACAATCTGCTCGATTGGCTGCAAAATGACACGCCCTCTGTATTTATCGTCTTTCTCGTCGCTCTGTTTCTCGTACTCGTGCCCGTCGTTCCGTTCAAAATTATGATTGCCCTACTCGGTTTTATGTACGGTCCGCTGCTCGGGGCATTGATTAGCTGGCTTGCTGCTTCACTTGCTGCCATCATCATATTTTTGCTGGCTCGCTATCTCTTCCGTGAGCAGGGACAAGCTTTCCTCCATAAATTCAGCCAACTGGACAAGCTTCAGGCCACGATGGAAAAACGGCCGTTTCTGACGATTTTGACAGCACGATTAATTCCGATCATTCCGCATATGGTCGTCAATATTTATCCCGCGGTTACTTCTGTACGGCTGCTTCCTTATGCCGTTGCATCGGCTCTTGGCAAAATCCCGTTTATGCTGCTATTTGCTTATATGGGACAAAATATGTTTAAAGATTGGGCCAGCTTCGCCTTATTCGCGGGCGTATACGCCGCTTTTTTCGCCTTGTCTTATGGCGGATACCGCCTTTGGTTAAAAAGACAATGAAACGCATAAAATAGCCCTGTTTGTTTAGCAGCTTGTTTAAAATAATGCCCGGACGTTTATAGTATGTTATCGGATGAATGCAGTGAGGCGAGCTTGACAAAACGCTTATTATTTGTAATAATTATAAATAAGTAATTATTATAAATTAAACAACAGCCATTCCAGCCGTTGCGTTCTCGCCAAACAAGCTGCTCTTTACGAAACATAAAATCAGGAAACGAAAGGATGAACGATCATGAAAAAAACACATGAGGTCTTAAATAAACAAATCGCTAACTGGAGTGTCCTTTATATTAAATTGCACAACTTCCATTGGTATGTGAAGGGCTCGCAATTTTTCACCCTGCACGTGAAGTTCCAAGAATTTTATGAAGAGGCCGCTTTGAATGTGGATGAGCTGGCTGAGCGCCTGCTTGCACTGGAAGGCAAGCCTGTCGCAACAATGAAAGAATATATGGAGACGGCTTCCATCAAAGATGCTACAGGCAAAGAAACCGCTACTGCTATGGTTGAGTCTCTTATAACGGACTTCTCGACGATTATCGAGGAGCTCAAAGCCGGCATGTCGATTGCGCAAGAAGCGAATGATGAGACGACAGCCGATATGCTGCTTGCGATTCACACCGCGCTTGAGAAACATGTATGGATGCTGAAAGCTTTTAACGCTTAATTCAAAAAAAATCAGGCCGCCTAAACGTATAGGCGAACCACATAATTAGCTGTCACAGCCTCTCCCCCAAGGGCAGGCTGCGACGCAAAAAAACCTTCAAACTCTGCGACCTGCGCGGGTTTGAAGGTTTTTTAGTTGCTTGAATCCGACCGATTATTTGAGCTTAATTGAACAGCTAGCCACTTCTTTGCCTTGCCACAATGCCGAGAGTTTGTCGCCATCCTGCAAGGCCGCAACACCTGCTGGCGTTCCGGTAAAAATAAGATCACCGGGCCCAAGTCCGTAGTTGTCATTAATATGCCGGAGCAGCGTGCCAATATCAAACAGCATATCGGAAGAATTGCCATGCTGTGCTTCTTCATTATTGCGAAGCAGCGCAAAATCATGCGCCTTCAGCGCTTCCGCACCAGGATACGGCAGCCATGCGCCAAGGGGAGCGGAGCCTTTGAAGCCTTTGGCCGGAAGCCATGGCTGGCCTTTGGCCTTGATCTTGCTTTGCACATCGCGAAGCGTCATATCAAGCCCCAGCGCTAAACCGTCGATGCATGCATCAGGTTCCATGCCCGGCTCAAGCGCCCGGCCCACTCGCAGCACCAGCTCCAGCTCGAAATGCACCTCGCCTTGATCGCCCGGCAGCTCCACTACGCTGCCATCCATCGGCACAAGCGCATGAGTCGGCTTTGTAAATACCATTGGCGATTCAGGCACCTCATTGCCCAGCTCTAATGCATGCAAACGATAATTCCGCCCAATACAATAAATGTTGCGTACTTCTGAAAACATCTCCATCTCCCTCTCCCGTTTTATAGGCTCGCTTTTAATTAAACCTTCTTCTGAGCAGCAATTTGCTCCGCAAGCTCGTTAAGCTCAGTCCAGCGCTCCATGAGCTGCTCCAGCTTTTCTTCAAGCTGCTGCTGCTCCTCCGATAGCTGTTGAATCAGCACCGAATCGCTGCCGGATTCCTCCATACGCTGTACAATGTGCGCAAGATCATTTTCAGCCTGCTCAATCCAGCCGTCAATTTGCTCAAAATCCTTTTGATCCTTGTAGGACATTTTGAGCGCACGTTCCTTGCCGCCGCCCGTTCCGGCTTTTGCGTTTGATTCCCCCGCCGCACTCTTGCTTCCAGCAGCGCTCGCCGAGCCTGCCCCAGCAGCAGATTTCGCACTTCCGCCCGCCGAGGCGCCACCTGTTGCTGGCGATGTACCAGCCGCCGCCGAGCCATACTTTTCTACAAACTCCTGATATTCGCTATAGTTGCCTGTATGCTGCGTAATGACGCCATCCTCAAAGGATAAAATTTTATCGACTGTCCGGTCAAGGAAGTAACGATCATGGGATACGACGAATACGACGCCCGGAAAATCATCCAAATAATCTTCCAATACGGCCAAAGTCGCAATGTCCAAATCATTCGTCGGCTCATCGAGAAGGAGCACGTTCGGCGCCTTCATCAGCACGCGAAGCAGTTGGAGACGGCGCTTCTCGCCGCCTGACAGCTTGCTGATCAGGCTCCATTGCATCGCAGGAGGGAACAAAAACCGCTCCAGCATTTGCCCTGCTGAAATGAGCGAGCCATCCGCCGTCTTCACCTGCTCCGCACCTTCGCGGATAAATTCAATGACGCGCAGCGACTCGTCCATCTCTTCATGCTCCTGCGAGAACCAGCCGAGATTAACGGTGAGGCCCAGTTCAACTGTACCTTCATCCGGTTGCAGCCTGCCCTCAATCAGCTTAAGCAGCGTAGATTTGCCGCTGCCATTGCGTCCGATAATGCCTACACGGTCCTCCGGTACGGCAATATAGCTGAAATCGCGAATGAGCGTCCGCTCGCCAAAACGTTTCGTCACCTTTTCAAGCTCGACGATTTTGCGTCCGAGGCGAGTCGAGGCAACCGATACATCCATTTTTCCCGCGCTTTGCTTAGGCGCCTGCGCCTTCAAGTCCTCGAAGCGATCAATTCTCGCCTTCTGCTTTGTCGTTCTCGCCTTGGCTCCGCGCCTAATCCAGGCCAGCTCGCTGCGCAGCAGGTTTTTGCGTTTGCTTTCTGTTGCCGCCTCGCGCTCTTCCCGCTCCAGCTTAAGCTCTAGAAAGCGGCTGTAGTTCGCTTCATAGAAATAAGCACGTCCGCCGTCCAGCTCAATAACCCGATTACTGACCCGATCAAGGAAATAGCGATCATGGGTAATCATAAGCAGTGCGCCTTTGCGCTTTTGCAGCATGCCTTCCAGCCAAGCGACCGAATCATTGTCAATATGGTTCGTCGGCTCGTCCAAAATCAAAATGTCCGAAGGCTGGAGCAAAGCCGCCGCCATCGCTACCCGCTTGCGCTGTCCACCGGAAAACGTCTCGACCTTCTCGTCAAAATGAAGAATGCCAAGCTTAGCGAGCGCAATCTTCGCTTCACTCTCCAGCGTCCAAGCGTCGAATTCATCCATCCGCTGGTTCGCTTTAATCAACCTTTGCTGGAGCGCCTCGTCACTTGGATGAAGCTCCAGTGCTTCAAGCGCCTCCACATGCTCGCGCACAGCACGCTGCTGCGGCGAATCGCCGCCAAGCACATGCTCAAGCGCCGTTTCCCCTAGAGCGAACACCGGGTCCTGTGAAAGCATGCGAATAGTCACCCGGTTCCCAATGGAAATGTTGCCTGCATCGGCTGGCTCAAGCCCGGCAATCACTTTAAGAAACGTCGATTTGCCCGTTCCATTGACGCCGATAATGCCGATTTTGTCGCCATCCTCGAGACCGAAGGTAACGTCCTCGAACAGCATTTTTTCCCCGTAGCTTTTCGTAATATGTTCGACTGATAATAAATGCATCGCAATAACCTACTTTACATCAGAAATAGTTGTTCCAAGCCAGCTTCTCCTACCATATAACACTTGGAGAAGCCGCCCTTTCCAACTATCATATCATAATCCGCGCCCCTCCACCCCGCTTAGCAGCCACCTCAATTAAGTATTGACAAAAATATTTTTATGTGGTATAATATAATATTTTATTATTTACACCTTTATATTTATCCCTTATGATATAAAAGCTTGGCCAAGCACAATCTGAGCTGATGTTGATCGGAGGGATCGTATGCTACTTGCAAAAGGCATTGCCATGCTGGAGATTACAGCTGCCATCATGGGAAAATCCACAACGATTTACCCTACCCTTATTTGGGATAATGATCGCCAAATCCTTATAGACACTGCCCACCCTGGGCAGCTTCCATTGATTCAGGAGGCCGCAGCACAAGAAGGCGTTCTCCTCGAGCAAATAACCGACATCGTACTTACCCATCAAGATATCGATCATATTGGCAGTCTGCCAGCTGTCATTGAACAGGCTGATTACGCTCCGCGTGTATGGAGCAGCGACATCGAGAAGCCCTACATCGAAGGACGCAAGCGTCTGCTCAAAATAACCGACGAGGCGCTCGCGAACCTCGACCTGATGTTTCCGCCGGAAACGCCCGCTGCATTCCGCGCCGCTTTTCGAAAAATGCTGGAGCATCCGCCCCACGCAAATGTGACAGCGCAGCTGCTGGGCGGCGACAAGCTTGATGTATGCGGCGGCATCAGCATTATTAATACGCCGGGACATACACCCGGACATATCAGCTTATATCATCACGCGAGCCAAACATTAATAGCCGGAGATGCGCTGATCGCAGAAAATGGCAAGCTTGCCCCTCCTGCATTTGCTGCCACGCTCGATTATGGAATGGCGCTGCAATCGCTCAAAGCGCTTGCAGATTACCCCATCCAGCATGTTATTTGCTATCATGGCGGTTTATGCAGCGGTCAGCTTAATGAACAAATTGCTCAAATTTCTGATGGAGCTGCTGTTTAATCAAAACAAAGGCCGTCCCAAAGCAGTGTAAATACTGCCTTGGGACGGCCTCGCTTATTTCATTAACTGCCTTTTACTTATTTGCTTGCTTCAGCGTATTTCGTTGCATTCAGCAGCAAGGTGACAACCTCAGCCCTCGTTGCCTTAGCATTTGGATTGAACTTATTGTTCGCCCCTTGTACAATGCCTGCTTTGGCTGCCGCAGCTACATAAGGAACTGCCCAAGCCGGAATCTCTTTCGCATCGGCAAAATCTACCTTTGCAGCCGGATCAACCGGAAGGTCTAGTGCACGTACCATAATGGCCGTCATTTCAATTCGGGTCAATGGGTTGCTTGGTCGGAACGTATTGTCCGCATAACCGCTAATGAGTCCCGCTTCTAACAGCTGTGCTACGAAGGAGCGTGCCCATACAGGAATTGCATCCGCATCGCGGAAATTCGGCACTGTCGTTGCAGCTTCCAGCTTAAATGCACGGCTTACCATCGTTACAAACTCTGCACGAGTCGCATTCGCCTCTGGACGGAACGTACCGTCGGTGAATCCTTTTACAATTCCTTGCTCTACCGCCTGCTTAATCGACTGCTCTGCCCAATGTCCTGCTACGTCCTTAAGCACAACCGGAGTTGGCGTCGGGCTCGGATCTGGACTCGGGGATACAGAAGGTGTTGGACTCGGGCTAGGTGTGCTTGTTCCCGGATTGCTCGTGCCAGGATTTCCTGTGCCCGGGTTTCCAGAGCCTAACAGATCAGTAATTCTTCCTTGAATACCGATATCTACTGTACCAATTTTCTCCAAATAGTCGTTAAATACTTCGTAATCAACTAAATTCATTTCGTAGAAGCGTCCAGCATCCTTCGCCGCCTTCATAGAAAGGTAGAAGTCACCGCCGTTTGCCATGAATGAGTTTGTCGCTACGATGTAATACGCATTTGGATCAATTGCTACATAATTCCCTTGCTCGTTCAATACTTCTACTTTCACGATTCTTTCACCATTTTGAGTTATAACACCAGTAACGGAGTTATAAATCTCAGGTTTTTTTGTCGAATCGAAGGAGAAGCGCATGCCTGCTACTTGCGGGAATCTACCTTCTTCACTCGTTGGCGTAGATCCGCTGACGCCGTTTTCGAGTGCCGCGGTAATTTCCGCACCTGTCATCTTCAGTGCTGTCAGATTATTGCCAAAAGACATAACCGAAAGCAAATGGCCGAGCGTAATGTCACCCGCCGGAATGGACTGGCGGATACCTCCAGCATTTTGAATTGCAACAAAACCGGCAATGCCTGTTTTGTCGATTAGCGCACTATTTTTCACCTTGTCCAGCATACCGTCCGAAACCAGGTTACCCAAATTTGTTTCCTGTCTGCGAACGTTTTTGCGAAGCCCATCAAGATCGACAATCGTTTTGCCTACTACTGTTTTCGCAATCTCTTTAATTGGGGCCTCGTATTCAGCCAACTTTGCAGCACCATCAGGATCGGCAGCAAATACATATTGGGAATTCACTTGCTGATCCACATTGACCAGCTTGCCGTCCCAAACAACAAGTTCGCCATGGTCATCAAACAACACATCCAGCTTGCCCAGATACACGCCATACTCACCTGTTTGCACGATAAGCGTAGCTGCTGCATCAGCTGTTTTACGGTACACGGTTGGTTCATCCAGCTTCGTATGTGAGTGACCGCCGATGATAATATCCAGACCCTCCACACTTGCTGCAAGCTTCTGATCCTCTGTGTAGCCTAGATGCGACAGGGCAATAATTTTATTGACTCCCGCTTGCTCAAGAGCTGTGATCGTTGCTTGCGCGCTCGCTACCGCATCCTTGAAGGTAACTTTGCCCGGCGATGCAAGCAATACTGTATCCGGCGTCGTCAGACCGAAAATACCAACCTTCTGGCCATCGATCTCTTTAATGATAGCCGGAGATATTTTACCGTTCTCCGAGTCATCCGATATCGTCTTAATTCCTTGCGAGAACAGGGAGCCCAATTCAGCCTCGCCGCTAAAATCAACGTTTGCGCTAACGAAAGGAAATTCTGCACCGGATATGAACGCAGCCAGCGTTGCCGCATCCTTGTCAAACTCATGATTTCCAAAAGTCATAGCGTCATAACCCATTTGGTTCATAAACCATTGATCCGCCAGCCCTTTGAATTGGTTGAAGTAAAGCGTGCCCGAGAACACATCACCTGCGTCTACCAGTAGAGTATTATCATTTTTCATCTGGTCGACAGCTGTCATGCGGCGCGGCGCGTTGTCAAGATGGGCATGGGTATCATTAGTATGCAGTACGCGCAGATCAAATGCGCCTTGCACATCAGTAATACGTCCCTCTACACCAATGTTAACCGTACCGATTTTCGTCAAGTATTCATTAAATACTTCATAGTCTACAAGGTTCATTTCATAGAAGCGTCCAGCATCCTTGGCTGCCTTCATCGACAGGTAGAAGTCGCCACCGTTTGCCATGAAGGAATTGGTCGCTACGATATAATAGGCATTTTCGTCAATATCCGTATAAACGCCCTTATCGTTCAGTACTTGAACCTTCATAACCCGCTTACCTACTTGCGTGATTTCACCTGTCACCGAATTATAAATCTCCGGCTGCTTCGTCATATCATAGTAGAAGCGCATGCCCGCTACTTGCGGGAATCTACCTTCTTCACTCGTTGGTGTAGATCCGCTGACGCCGTTTTCTAGTGCCGAAGTAATTTCCGCACCCGTCATCTTCAGCGCCGTCAGATTGTTACCAAAAGACATAACCGAAAGCAAATTGCCGAGCGTAATGTCACCTGCCGGAATGGACTGGCGGATACCTCCAGCATTCTGAATTGCAACAAAACCAGCAATGCCTGTTTTGTCGATTAGCGCACTATTTTTCACCTTGTCCAGCATACCGTCCGAAACCAGGTTACCCAGATTTGTTTCCTGTCTGCGGACGTTTTTACGAAGCCCATCGAGATCGACAATCGTTTTGCCTACTACTGTTTTCGCAATCTCTTTAATTGGGGCCTCGTATTCAAGCAGCTTGGCTGCCGCCACAGAATCGGCAGCAAATACATATTGGGAATTCACCTGTTGATCCACATTGACCAGCTTGCCAGCCCAAACGGTAAGTTTGCCAGCCGCATCAAACTTAACGTCCAGTTGGCCTAAATTCACACCGTATTCACCAGTCTGCACAATCAGCGTCGCCGCTGCATTGGCATCCTTGCGGTAAACAGTCGGTTCATCCAGCTTCGTATGGGAGTGGCCGCCGACAATAATATCAATGCCGTCTACCGCAGCCGCAAGCTTTTGATCCTCGGTATAACCAATATGCGACAAAGCAATAATTTTGTTGATGCCCATTGACTCCAGCTGAGCAACCGTTGCTTCTGCGCTTGCTTTAACATCATTAAACTTCACACCGCCAGGTGAAGCAAGAAGCGCTGTATCCGGTGTCGTCAAACCGAAAATACCAATTTTCTCGCCATCCACCTCTTTAATGATAGCCGGATAGATGTTAGCATCATTCGCCGTACCATTCACTTGCGGAATGCTGTTGACGAACTGACTACTAAGCTCCGCTTCGCCGCTGAAATTCACATTCGCACTTACGAATGGAAAATTCGCACCTCTAACGAAAGCAGCAAGCGTCGCCGCATCTTTATCAAACTCATGATTGCCGAATGTCATCGCATCGTACTTCAAGTAATTCATAAGCCATAGATCAGCAAGACCCTTGAACTGATTGAAATAGAGCGTACCCGAGAATACATCGCCCGCATCCAGCAGCAGTGTGTTTTTATCGCGCAAGCTATTGATTGCCGTTGCACGGCGAGCCATATTGTCGAGATGCGCATGCGTATCGTTTGTGTGCAGCACACGCAGCGAGAGGCTATCATCATCCACGGATGGCTTGCTGCCAAGATCAAGCTGGGCAAGCAGCGGATCATGGTCACTCACGCGTCCCATTGAATCTGTATAGTCTGCATTGACATGGACAACTTCTATATTGGAATAGTCTTTCAGAGCATCATTAACCAGAATGTGGTCAAGCGTCTGGGAGTTGCCATCGTAAATATAAGAATAACGATCCTTCTCCGGCATTGTCTCAACCAGATTAGTCAGAGCGTCCTTCTTCAAAATATCAAGCGTCTTCGAAAACTGGAAGTCATTCAAATCGCCTAATACCGCAACGTTCACATTAGGATCGCTAGCCACAAGCTGCGATACGAAGGAATTTACGATTCCAGCTTGCAGAGCACGCTGTGTTTCACTGCTGCGGATAACCGGCTGGATCGTTCCCCAAGGAATGCCGTCTCCGCCTTTGGAATTAAAGTGATTTGCAATGACTACAACGCGTTTGCCTTGGAAATTAAATTCAGCGGCAAGCGGCTTGCGGGAAGCATTAAAGGCTGCATCCGTTGGGCTGATTCGGCCCGGATTCACAGACAGGCTGCCATCGCCTTTCACCTGTACAGCAGTTGTCGAGTCGCCTTTCGTTCCAGTCGCAAGGCTTACGCGCGCTGTATTGTACAAATACCCTACGCGGATATTTCCGCCCGGAGCTCCACCATCCAGCCCATCTACCGGAGCAATGTCCGTATAAGCATAAGTCGGGCCGCCTTTGGCAACAACAGCATCGATTAACGCTTGGAAGCTTTGGCTCGCATCCGTAACGCCATTGTTTGTTTCGCCATTATTATCCTGAACCTCCATAAGCCCAATAATGTCAGGCGTTTTGAGGTTGTTTACGATAATGCCGCCGATTTTTGCAGCTTTAGCCGTTTGGCTGCTGCTGAAATTTTCTACGTTGAACGTAGCAATTGTCAGCTTTTCAGCCGCAGCTACCGTGGACGCAACACCCTGCGCACGGGAGGAATACGTAATAGCTGGCAATGAGCCATCCGGAATGAGCTTGAATAAATTGCTCGTATAATTCAATACACCTGTAATCGGGCCATTAAATTGGTCGCCTGTTTTAATATCCTGGCCGGCCGGCTTAGCCGCGATATACATTTTCTGCGGATTCAGACTGCTGTCGAATGGCTGCGTGCCATCACCTGTAAGCACAATGCCGCCTGCATCGGTTTTAATCGGATTGTTAGCACCATTGTCGAAAGTAACTGGCGTAACCGAGTTGGCATAAGGGCCAGTAATGCGGGCATCATTCAACTGGATGCGCATGCCTTCCAGGCTTTCGAAGAAATCAATCGCATCGCCATCGGGATTAAATGCTCCAAAGCTGTCGGTATCAATGGCGTTCGGTACGATACGTCCATTTGCACCAATAACAATTGGCGCAGGCAATGGCTGCGAAGGAAGTCCCTTCGTAACATTTGTAGCGGTAATTTGCGTAACTGTCAGTGCCGGGCTCGTGCCATATTCGACAACTGTGCCATCTACCGTTACCGCATCTCCTAGGGCAACGCCGTGAGCCGCTTTATACACTTGGATCGCTTCTGAAGTAGCAGGATCGCTATCGATGCTGCTATCTGGCTCCTGCATGTAGAAGCTGCTTGCGCTTACTGATGTAACGATACCGGAAACATTGGTTACCGCTACATTTTCATAAATAGAACGATGGGTTTTGCCTTGAATCGTATGAATTTTGATGCCGTTTGTGTTTTGCAGCACCGTATACTCGAATGTATATACAGAGCTCGTGTCGGCACCCGCCACTACGATTGCTTTAATCGTTGTATCTGCATTAATGACAATTGGCGCACTGTAGACTGCGCTTGCCGCTGTCGGCGTAGTGCCATCCGTTGTAAAATGAATGACGCCGCCATCCATCAGCGTGCTGAGCGCAACCGTTCCACCCGTGGCAATACCGCCAGAAGGTACGCTGGCATTTACAGACAGCTTGCGCTCTACGATATCGGAAGAGTTTCTTGGAACAAGCTCCATACCGACACCCGTGTAATACGTCATTACGCCAGTTACTTGCTCAAACGTTTTGTTCAGAGCAAACGCCGCATCCGAGGAATAAATTGCAATTTCCTGGCTGCTGGCAGCATCCGTCGCATAAAACACGCCGCTTGCCGCACGTTTGATTGTAATATCATTGATTTGCACCAGACGGCCTTCGGACAAATTGCGAACCGCATCACCCGTGCCAAAAGCCGTTGAAGTAATGACCGTTGGCCCAGGAACCGGACCCTGACCGTTAACTGTCACATAACCGCCTGTTACCAGATCCGTGTCCAACTGCAGCATGCCATTGTACAGCGAGGTTTGACCGTAAACTTCAATGTCATCGCCTGGCTGCGCACCTGAATCCGCGCCTCTAACAACGACAGCAGAAGTGGCATCCTGAACAAACAGATTTACTTTGCCGCCAGATTCTGTGCGATGGGAAACTGTCCCATGCGTCACAAGCTTAGAGCCTACTGCCGCGCTTCGCACATCCGAAATCGCAACCGGTGTAAGGTTCGCAAGCGTATAGGCAAATTCAGTCAGGCCGCTAATCGTGCCTTCTGCATTTTTCACATACGCATGAATGGTCATTGGAGCTGTAACTTCGATAGGCGAAGCATAAGCTGCAAAATTTTCCGGAGCAACCGGCGCATCCGGGCTGTAGACGCTGTAATACACGCTGTATCCAACCGTTGCTGTAGACAAGGTTACATATGTTCCTGCTGGAACCTCGCCCGCCGCTGGACTAGCCGTTACGCTTGCAACCACGCCGTAAGAAGAATTTCTAGGGCTTGGAGCAGCTACTGTAAAGTCGGCGTTATTGTTATCCGTATCCAGCGCGCGGTCACCCGGATTTAGCGCTTTGCGGATAGCTGCTAATGCAGCACCCAAATCGCCAGTTGGAGCACCCTCTCCACCAGTCGCTGTTGAACCGTAAGCAACTAGATCAATCACTGCGCTGCTTACATTAAGCAGTCTAACTTTACCAGCGGTACCACCCATATTAAGCGTACCAATTGCATCTGGCGATTCCAGATCAGCAGCCGTCGCGCTTGCTCCCGCCGCCTCTTGAATAAGGAAGTAGCCTTTAGCGGCAATTGTTCCGCTTAAATTGTGTATATTCGCTGTAAAAGCTCCTGCAGCCGAAGCATATTGCACACTCCAGCCTGCGAGGGAAATCGGTGAATCGGTTGGATTGTATAATTCTATAAAGTCCTGTTTGAGTGGCGCGCCTCCATTGCCGCCGCCCCCATACACTTGTGAAATGACAATGTTGTCATTGCTTACAGCCGCTTGCACAGGTGCACCAAAACCACCCAATATCGTTCCTACAAGCAAAATAGCAGCCAAAAACAGGCTTACTGGCCGCTTAAACGCCTGAAACTTTCGCCTCATAGACAATCTCTCCTTTTTTCCTAGGTTAATTCCATAGATAGTTCTTTTTTCTCACATACATGTGACATTGAGATCATTTTGTCGATAATTGTTGTCATTTCGTGCAATAAATCAGATGAAAATAAGAAAAATCCACAACTATTTTGCTATTTGTGCATTTTTCATTCATCAACCCCTTATCAAAATTTCATATTATTATGAATCAATGAAAAAAAGAAACCTTTTTCTCTCTATTTAATATTTAATATAAAGTAGAGTAGGCCTATTGTAAACATTTTGACAAAAAAATATTGTTAAGCTATCTTTAATTGTTATCTAAATTTACATTGTCTTAACATTCGGTCATGAAAATGAATATAATATCTTAACATTTCGCTTGTCGCCCCTCCGAATGATCAAATGTTCAATATGTCGAGAATCAATTGTTCAGTCTGTTTTCATCCCATTTTCCACAGAAAAAAGCCCCTGGCATCCTATATTTCTTAGGACACTAGAGGCTAAATTTTATACCTATTTAAAATTTTATCGTACCGCTAGCAAGAACAATGCAGCACTTGCTGCTGTGTCACTGGCTTAGCGTTTGCCAATCATCGCTTCCGGCTTCACAAATTCGTCGAACTGCTCGGACGTCAAGAGGCCGCTCGCAATTGCCGATTCTTTCAGCGTCAGCCCTTTTTTATGCGCGTTTTTCGCAATGGCTGCTGCATTTTCATAGCCGATATGCGGATTAAGCGCTGTTACGAGCATGAGCGATTGATCGAGATTGCGCTTGATCACGGCTTCGTTCGGCTCAATGCCAACCGCACAGTTGTCATTGAAGGAAATCATGCCGTCCGCCATCAAAGCAACGGATTGCAGGAAGTTGTAAATGATAACCGGCTTAAATACGTTCAGCTCAAAATTGCCCTGGCTCGCCGCAAAAGCAATCGTTGCATCGTTGCCGATAACTTGGCAGACCGCCATCGTAATCGCTTCGCTTTGCGTCGGGTTAACTTTACCTGGCATAATCGAGCTGCCCGGCTCATTTTCAGGAATCGAGATTTCGCCAATTCCGCAGCGCGGACCGCTTGCCAGCCATCTAACGTCATTGGCGATTTTCATCAAATCAGCCGCCAGCGCTTTAACAGCACCGTGTGTATAGACGATTTGGTCGTGGCTCGTTAGCGAGTGGAATTTATTTTCTGCTGTAATAAACGTTTTGCCCGTAAGCGTCGTTACTTCCTCCGCTACCTGCACCGCGAAATCCGGATGCGCGTTAAGGCCTGTGCCGACCGCTGTGCCGCCTAGCGCCAGTTCGCGCATTTCGTCTACGCTTTGCACGATCATTTTGCGAGTTTTAACCAGCATGGCGTACCAGCCGCTAATTTCTTGGCCAAGTGTAATCGGAGTCGCGTCCTGCAAATGCGTACGGCCTATTTTCACAATATCGTTGAAACGCTCAGCCTTGTCCTGCAGCGTTCTTGCCAGCACATCAATAGCCGGAATCAGGCGCTGCTCCACCGCTACTACGCCAGCAATATGCAGCGCCGCAGGGAACGTATCATTAGAGCTTTGGGAGCGGTTAACATCATCATTTGGATGAATGCGAACGGCGCTGCCGCGCTCCTCAAGCAGTTGATTGGCGCGATGAGCTACAACTTCATTGACGTTCATATTCGTTTGCGTACCGCTGCCCGTCTGCCAAACGACGAGTGGGAAATGCTCATCCCAGCGGCCAGTCAAAATTTCATCTACCGCTTCACCGATAACCGCAGATTTCTCTGCATCCAGCACGCCCAGCTTCTCATTGGCGATAGCTGCAGCTTTCTTAATAATAGCCATAGCATGAACGACCTCAATCGGCATCTGCTCTCCGCTGATTTTGAAGTTTTGCAAGCTGCGCTGCGTTTGAGCGCCCCACAGCTTGTCCGCAGGAACCTGAATTTCACCCATTGTGTCCTTTTCAATCCGATATTCCATCTTTTAAGTAGCCTCCTTAAAAATCTTGAACAACCTACTCCTACTTTATCAAACGCAAACGGCTTTCGCCATCCAAATGCGTCAAAAGCCCTTTAATTGCTTGCGAATAGGCTGCCCACTCGCCTTGCAATAGCCGCTTTCTGCCGCTTTTCGCTAATGCGCTTACATAAAAAGCAGCGGCCGAACGTTAATTTTAGCGCTTCGCGCTGCGGTAAGCTTCCATATAAGCGCGTGCTTTTGCCTCAATTAAGGTGTAATCGCCTGTTTTCACAGCTTCCTTCGTCAAATCGGAGCCGATGCCAACAGCAACCGCGCCCGCTTTCACCCATTCGCCGAGATTATCCAGCGATACGCCGCCAGTCGGCATGACATTCGCTTGCGGCAAAGGCCCTTTAATCGAAGGAATAACGCTTGGCGAATACAGATTGCCAGGGAACAGCTTCACAACATCAACACCCAGCTCCAGCGCATGTTGAATTTCATTAACGGTCATCGTGCCCGGCATAACTGGAATGGCATAACGATGGCACAGCTTTATAGTATCAGGGTTAAGTGCCGGAGAAACGACAAATTCCGCGCCGCTCAAAATCGCCGCGCGTGCCGATTCTGGATCAAGTACCGTTCCCACTCCGATAATAGCAAATTGATCCGATTGCGGGTCCGCATCTACCGAATATTCCTTGCTGAGCTGCTCGATCGCACGCAGCGCAAACGGTACGGTCAGCGTAATTTCAATCGCTTTAATCCCACCTTTTATCGCATGGCGGGACATTTCTACAACTTCCTCCGGCGAATCAGCGCGAAGTACAGCGACGACGCCAGCATCTACAATTTGTTGAAGCACCTTGATTTTCTTCACAAGTACAGCCTCCCCTAATGTTCATATTTGTACGAAAAAGTACGATGTTTGCCGTTTTAATTATATGCCTTTCTCGTCCACTCGGCAATGCATGACAGGCAATTGTCAAATTATGCGGAATAAAAGAGCCACCTCACAGCATAAAGCTGTGTAGATGGCTCCCCTTGTTCATTCATTTATTCATTCATTCATTTATTAAACGGTTTATGTCATTTGATTAACCCGTATGTTTATCCAAGCTTGCGGCTTTTCCCGATCCATCTCCATGCTCGCCTTCCACTTTGCTGCGGCCCGACAAGAACCAGCCAACAACAGCAATCAGGACGAGTACGATGTAGAAGGTCGCTTTCCATACAGAGCCTTCTACAAAATCATGCGACAGCCAGTGGATGGATGGATGCGCCATCGTATGCACGGCCAGCTTAACGCCGACCCAGCCGACGATAACGAATGCTGTCAGCTCCAGCGCGGGACGGGAATGCAGCAGCTTCACGAAATAGTTCGCCGCGAAACGCATAATGACAAGCCCGATAAAACCGCCGAGGAAAATAACGATAAACTGTCCGCCGTCCATGCCGCCGATTTGCATCAGACCGCTTGGAGGCAAGGCCACTGCCAGCGCTACCGCTGCCAGAATAGAATCGATCGCAAAGGCGATATCAGCGATTTCGACCTTCAGAACCGTCCACCAGAAGCCAGCTTTGGAGTTTTTCTTCTCCTTCTGCTCCTCTGTCTCCTCTTCCTCTTCGGCCTCTTTGGACCTTCGTAAAAACTTAATGATATTGCTTATTGAAATAAATAAGAGATACAGCGCTCCGAGTGCCTGAATTTGCCATACATTCACAAGCAGCGAGATAACGAACAAGGAGGCTAGACGGAAAATAAATGCGCCGAACAATCCGTAAAACAGCGCCTTCTTCCGGCTTTTCTCATCAAGATGTTTAACCATTACAGCTAGCACGAGCGCATTATCTGCTGCCAGCAAACCCTCCAGAACAACCAAGACCACTAATACCCAGCCATATTCCAACAGCAATTCCAACGTTGTCTCCTCCTTCTAAACGACCGTGACATGTTTCTGATAATCAATTTCCAGAAACTTCTCTACTTCCGTAACCCAGCGCTCCTCAACAAACTTTACATGCATTGGATGCGCATTATAAGCTTCATAATCCTCATTGCTTTCGAATACCATGGAAAAGCCGAAACGATAATCGTTTTTAGGGCTTACCTGCAAATACACCTCAAAATCGCGAACGACCGGAATCGAACTCAATATGGTACGTCCATCCTCCAGAAAGCGCTGCTCCTCATCGGAGCCCTCCGCGTGCTTCAAGCTAAAAATAACCGAATGCTGAATCCAAACACCTGACATTTTTTCTCCTCCTTATCATGTTCCGTTTCTATACCTATTAACCACATTTCTCCTTCCTTGTACGTGGCATGTACGGCTCGCGTTTCAAAAACAAATCCATTTCTAGAGACTTATTTTTAGAGGAAAATAGTCCCAGTGGGCTTGTCCCTCTGTTGCACCGCACCTATAATAGGGTAAGCATTTCCAAGCATTAGATATGCGTACGACCATTTTTTCAAACCAGAACAGGAGAGTGGCCTATTTTGAAAAAGCTCACGATAGCTGTAGTTCTTGGCACGACGATTGTTGCAAGCATGGCAACAGGTGCTTACGGCGCAACGAAGCTGCAAGAAATTAAAGCTTATTTGAATAAAGACATTGCCTTTAAGGTGGATGGCAAGCCTGTGCAGCTGCGGGATGGCAATAATAATACCGTTGTTCCGATTAGCTATAAAGGCACAACCTATCTTCCAGTAAGATCAATTTCCGATGCGCTTGGCGTTGCGGTTGACTATGATGGCAAGACGCAATTGATTCAGCTTGGTGAAAAAGTAGAAGGCGTTTCCATCTCAAGCTCCTTGACCACCAATACGTACCGCACGAAAGATTCTGCGCAAACAACCTATAACGGCAAAGATTATAAAGAAGCCCTATTTGATAATGCAGAAAGCTCCCGTTCAAGCTCGTTTATTTTGGAGCCTAAGAAAAAGTACCAAAAGCTGTATCTTCAAATCGCAGCCGTTGGGCAAGACTTGGGCAAGTTAACGGTGAAGGACACGGGTACGGATACGATTTTGAAAACGACAGAAATTAACGTAGCCGACGGCCTTGTCACGGTTGAAGTGGATATCGGCGGCGCAAACCAGCTGTACGTTTATGCCGATGCCAAAGAGGACGGAGCTGTATTCGTTCCGCTCACAACCTCCTATTACAAATAAAGGGTCATAAGAAAAACGCCTGTGGCGTCCTTTCTATTAGACGCCATCGTTTTGGCGAAACGGCTGTCGCCGTCCTTTGGCGGCAAAGCTGCCGTTTCGAGGGTGAAACTTATAAATCCTTATATTTTAAACAAGCCTCTAAATACGCTATTGCAGCGTATTTAGAGGCTTGTTTGTCGGTATGCTGCTTTTTTGTCTCTTTTTGGCGAAAACGCAGCCTTCCGAAGCAGCATCTGTCTTTGTTCCACCACACGAATATGTTATGATACTTTCATCATATACAGCTGGGAGCCGTTCATCGTGAGAACAAAAATGCTGCGAAAATTCAAATATTATTGCTTGCGCCTGCTCCGTATAAAAAAAAGCGACCATGTCGTTGCGCTTGGCAGCGTACTCGGTTTTCTGCACTGCTGGTTTCCGACTTTTATCGTCGGACTGCCGATCTCCCTGCTGCTGACTCGGCTGCTTCGCGGCAATTTGGCCGCCTGCGTTATTTTTTCGACGATCGGCTCTTTTACTTGGCCGGGACTTTTTTATTTGAATTATAAAGTCGGATTTTGGCTGAATCGCCTCGTCGGCGCTCCAGCCGCCAACCATCCCGCCCATATGGCGCTTGCGCCGCCGGTTACGCATAAGGTCGGACATTTTGCTTCCTTCGGCCATTTGGGCATGAATTTTCTGATTGGCTCCATCGTCAATAGCATTGTTTTTTCCTTAATCGGCTATTTTGTCATCCGCTTTATCCTCAATCGCTATAGACCCACTCTAATTACCAAGCTCAAAAGCCAAGGCAAAGGCGTTCGCCGCAGTCTATCTGTCGGTTAAGAACACCTCCGGCGGTGATTCAGCCTTATTTCGGCATATCGGCCAGCCAGACCGCTCCCAGCTTGCCCACTGAATCGCTCGGCCAAGCACTGTCGTTCCAATAGATGGGCTTGCTTGCGCCGGACGATCCATCTATGATTTTCACCTCAAAACCAATTTCCCGCCCATTTGAGCCCTTGACTGCTTGCCAAGGAATGACCGTTTCCACCATATAGCCAGTGGCAAGCGCTCTAGTTACATAAGAATAGCTGCCCTTTTGATGATTCAGACGAGGGAAAATCAGCCGTCTTGCTTCTTGTGCATTATCGCTGCCCTCCTGCCCATTTTCCTGAACATACAGCTCTACCTGATCAGCGTCATCGCGGGTTTTGTCCGCTACAATGACCTGTACATAAAGATTTGTCCCATCCCATAGCGTCTTAAAGCTCGTCTTCTCGTTGCCCAATTGCGTAAGCTGAGAGGAGACCGCTTGATCCCAAATGGGATCGGCTGTCTGCTGCACTCTTGGCGAAGCCCTTAGAGCAGCCGTCCGGCTTTGTGGATCTGACGGCAGCTGGGACGAATCTGCCACTCCCCAATAAGCTGGCTTAGCTTGCAGCTCCGTATCAAATAAAAGCGCTTGATTGTTGTACGTCTTCTCATCCTGCACACCCCAGAAGGTCACAGATGAGATCGATTTGCTGTATTTTTTATAAAGCTCCAGCAGTTCCTTGTAACGGTAGGCCTGCTGTACCGCAATCGCCTCCGGTATTGCCGTGCCGAAGCTGATCCGGGTATCAATATCCAGCTCCGTAATTTGAATGTCCAAGCCGAGCCCAGCATACAGCTTGATCGTTTTCTCGATCTCCTGCGCCGATGGCGACTCCAGCTTATAATGGGATTGCAGCCCTACGCCGTCAATCAGTCCTTTGCTCTTCAGGCGCTTAAGCAGCTGATAAATCTCCTGACGCTTCTGCGGCGTTTCCGTACCATAATCATTGTAATAAAGCTTGGCGGACGGATCGGCGGCGCGAGCAAACTCAAACGCTTTTTCAATGTAATCCGGTCCTATCGTTTTATACCATGACGTTTGGCGAAGCCCGTTTTTATCGCCGCCGGTGTCCGCAATCGCCTCATTCACGACATCCCATGCATACACCTTGCCCTTGTAGCGCTTCATGACCTTCTCGATATATTGCTTCATACGCGATAGCGCCAGCGTTCGGCTAGCTGGCTTGCCATTATTGTCCCAATACATCCATTCCGCCGCATCCGTATGCCAAATCAGCGCATGGCCGCGCACCACCATATCATTCGCCTGTGCAAAACGGACGTAACGATCGGCTGCCGCGAAGGCATATTGCCCCTGCTTCGGTGCCAGAAATTTCGGCTTCATCTCGTAGGTTGCGGTTAAGCTGTTGAAATGCTTTTTGAGCAAATCGCCATAAATGCCTTCCATTTGCCACGGGTATACCGCCGCTCCAATCGTAAAATCGTCTTTATAAACCTCCTTTATTGCCGGAATATCGTCCTCTATCGCCATGTCAGAAATAACCGCAATCGATACATCATCCACATAAAAAGCTGTCGTATCAACTGTATCATCCGTTATGTATGGCGTTTCCAGGTACAGCTTCAGCTCGGATGGGGTGTCTCCATGAAGAAACGTTCCCTTGAGCTCATGCCACTCTTGCCATTCCTCCTTCTTGATTGTCATTTGCTTCAGCGGGCTCCAGCTTGCCGCCCCTGAATTTTTATAAACGGTCAACTGCATCGTTATATCTTTGGCAGGCTTTTCCTTCAGCCTAATGTACGCCGATATTTCATATTCTTTATTAGGGAGCAGCTGCTTCCTAAGATCGAGCATGGGGCCATTGTAGGTTCGCTTTCGCCCCTCTACCAGCATGCTCCCGCTGCCGGTGTTCGCCTCTTGCTTGCTGAGGCTAAGCTTCTCATGTCCGATTCTGGCTTTCCAGCCTTGCAGGCTGCCATCTTCAAAATCGCTGCCGAGCACAATCTGTGGAACCTTGTCCGCGATAACAGCATTGGAGAAGGGAATGGCCGCGCCTATGAAAAGCGACATCACCATCCATGAAGCCAATATTCGTTTTTTGAACTGCATTTTTTTCCTCCTTCTAGTCGTTAGAGACTGCGACGAAAAAAGTACCGCTAATTTCCTCGCAGCTCCTTAGCATCGGGTTATTCCCCTTGGAGCTTGGGGTAAGTTACTATTATAAGATAAATTATGCAACCAGATGGGCAAGATGAAAGATTATTAACCTGAGGAGGATGAATTTGCTAAAGGAACGGGTTGAGTTTCTATGTAAAAAACGCAGTTTAGCGCGCAAGGATTTGGTCGAGGGGCTGGTGACGCAAGCGCATTTCGCCAATATTTTGGCGGAGCGTTATCCGTTTGCCGACGATTTGGCTAAGCTGATTGCTGCCCGCCTTTCCGTCTCGCCCGAGTATTTAACTCAAGCCGCCTTGCAGGATGAGGTCACGCTTGAGCGCGCTGAGGAGATTTTCACCCGGCTGTCGCAGCCTGTTCCAGCGCTGGCTGAGACTGATGTCAATGAGCTTGATGACAAAAATGACGCGCTGACGATTGAGCTGACTACCGCTTTAATGAAAGCCGTCTATTATCAACAGATAAATAATGGCGATGCTTATGAATATATTCACCGTACTTATCTTCACTATTATTTAGAGAAGTTTGGGCGTGAGGATGACCCGGATTTGCCCATTCCGCTCAAAAAGGCGCTATTTTTGTATAAGATTCAGCATTACCGCTCCAAAAATCAATATTTTGAAGCATTAAATAACAGCCAGCGTTTAAGCACACTTGTGGAAAAAGGCTCGGAAATTTGGTTAACGGTGCAAAACTTTTTAATGGAAGCCTCTGTTTACAGCAAGCAATATGAATCGGCTAAAGCGATTTATGAGCAAACGATGCAGTATGTGTACAGCGAACGGCTGTATCATCGATTATCCGGCCAGCATCTGGCCTACAGCGGCTGCTGCTTTGCGATGGGACGTTATGAGGAAGCTCTGCTCGCTTTGTCGATGGCGGAAGCCCATCTCGTCTATACGCCTAGCCCTGGCGACCTGTTTCCGTCCATTATGAATAATCGCATCATTATGCTGACGCACCTCGGCGAGCTGGATAAAGCATCCGATGAAATCGCACGCTTTGAAGAGCTCGCGCAGCAGGAAACGGACGAGATGAAGCAGCTGCTTGCGCCGCTTCTACTGATCTATCGCTGCGAGGTGGCCTTCGCCTCCAAAAACTGGGGCCAGCTCTCGCAAGGGCTTAGCTTGCTTGCCAGCTACCCGCTGACGGAGGATCAGCAAAGGACCGCCGTTTTTTATGAAAGCCAGCTTGCCCTGTCGAGCGATAAAAGGGAAGCTTTTATAGAGGCCGCCTTATCCTGCCTGCCCTATTTCGAGCAGACCCAGCAGACGATGCGTCTGGAGCAGCTTTATGAAACGCTAGCTGTCGCCTCCGAAGACAGTCGCCGCTACAAGGAATCAGCGCTGTATTACCGCAAGCTGGTCTATTTATTGCGAAATAAATAGGCGAAGCAAGGGGACAGCCGCAGCGAATACCGCAAAACAATGGGCGATGTGGCTCATTGAATCGCCAAAACGGGCTGTTTTTTTGCTCAAAGCGCCTTCCGGCACAAAAAAACGACCCATTTTCGCTGCTCAAGCATCGTTTTTTAAGATTTGTTTACATGTGCCCGATTGTATTGAAAGGATTTCCAGTCTGCCTCATACTTAAATTAAGCTACAAAATACGATGAAAATGAGGTGTTGTTATGTTTAACTTATTCGGAAAGAAGAAAAGCAAAGAAGAGGCTTTGGAGTATGCGGATAAGAAGCTTAACAAGGGGTTCACTGGCATGATGATGAAAGGTTTTGTCCCTAAGGAGCATCGTGACATGATGAATCAAAGCCTCAATCAAGCCAAGCAGGCGCATATGGCGTCCACTGGCGCAATTCCTATAGCCGCAACTGCGACCGTGCTTTCGATTACCGATACAGGCAAGCTCGTCAACTTTGATCCGATTGTCATTCTTGCACTTAACGTCACCGAGCCAGACGGTCGCAGCTATCAGAGAACGATGGAAACCCTCGTCTCCAAGCTGCAAATCCCGCGCCCCGGCGATCTAATCGGGCTTGGCCAAAACCCTGCTAATCCTTCCGAGCTGATTTACATGGGCTTGCTGACGCCTTAGAAAAGGACGAAGGGGGAACCCGCGATGCATAAATGGATGAGATGGATTGGCATTTTGCAAATGGTCGCTCTTGGCCTGTATGCCGCTATCGCCAACTATATTTGGCAGGACCCTTTTTATTGGCTTGGCATGCCGCTGTTCATTCTCTTAATGGCCAAAGGCTTCGGAATCATTATATTGTCGAGGCTGTTTCCTTTCAGAATGGGGCAGCCTATGCCAAAGTGCTGAATGCCACCCCGCTCTGCAGCACGCCGAACGACAAGCTCAAGCTGCGGCTGGATCTGGCGATAACGAAGGCGGACGGGGACACGTTTCAAGTGACCATGACGAAGGAGATAAGGGATACAATGCTAGCCCGTCTGCAGCCGGGCACAGTCATTAAAGTTACCTATTCTACGTCTGATCCGTCTAAAATCGTCCTCGCCCTGCCAGCAGATGCCGCTGATTTAAAGCAAACGTTTGGCTTCTAAATCAAAGCCTATTTAAGCACCTTAATCGATTCGCCAGCCAGCGCCAGCAGCTCCGCTTTCGTTAACTTCTTATTCCCGAGATCTGTAAGCAAATAAAAAGCATCCTGCTTCTCGTCGTACCACTGGGCATAATGATAGTTGTATTTCTCGCTAATAGTCCGCTTATTATATATTACTTCTATTCCTTCTACCTTGATCTTCTCGGCATTTTGACCGGAAGGCAGCAATAAATATATTTCACCGCCATCCAAAGGGTTCTTGGTTAATTCCGATTTATAATGCCCCTTGGTATAAACCGCGCTTAACACGCCCGATTTATTCCATGGCACAGCTTTCATGAACAGCTTCTTTCCATCTGCTCCGGCAGCAGCCTGTGCCTTCAGCTCCGACAGCACTTGCTTATAGGCTGCCGTCTGCTTGTCCGCATCGGTACTAGGCATATAAGGAGCTACTTTGCCGGAAACAAAGCTGTAGCCGCTCAGCTTCTGGGGCAGCAGCTGCGCGCCAGTCCGATTTGCCTCCTGTTTAAAGGCGGCATAGGTGCCCAACCGCTTTTCTTTGTAGGTGTACAGTGCCTCATCTTCTTTCCCTAACACATAAAAAGCAACCAGCTCGCCCGGCTTGGCAAATTTTTGGGCTTTATTTAAATAGTTTTGGTACGCCTTGTTGTCTGCACTGTCTGTTTGCGGCGTTATTTCCTCGATCGTCTTCACCTTAATTTCGCCAGCCGAATTGCGAATTTCAATATACTGGCTTGCCGCATAGGCACTAACCGATAGCAAGAGCAGCAGCATGAGTGCTCCGCTGAATGCCGTCGTACGCTTCATTACGGGGCGCATAAAGGACGTCTGTCCCTTCCTGCCTGACGCAGCTTCCCCTGTAATTCGCTTCATTACCGCTTCAGTGACATCGA
This sequence comes from Paenibacillus sp. JT22N7, assembly GCF_059383875.1. Taxonomy (NCBI): domain Bacteria; kingdom Bacillati; phylum Bacillota; class Bacilli; order Caryophanales; family Paenibacillaceae; genus Paenibacillus; species Paenibacillus sp. JT22N7. Next base: position 166,864 of record NZ_JBXENY010000013.1, on the reverse strand, counting down.
TAGCTGGAAGTCCTCCATTTGCTGCGGCTCTGCTCGTTATATCGTTGTATTCATGATCGAAGCGGATTCGCTCCATGCCTCTTCCCCCTTATTTTGCAGCTGCTGTTTAATTTTTTGCTTAATGCGGCTCATCCTCTTTTTCAGCGCATCCGGTTTTTTTCCCATAATGACACCAAGCTCGGCATACGATTTTTCCTCAAACACTCGCAAAACAAGCAAATTCCGCTCCTCCAGCGACAATGCTGCAAGAGCTGCCGCAAGCGCAGGCGTATACAGCCGATTGTCCAGCTCCTCTTCCGCGCTTGCAGCCGTCATCTCGCTCGGACGAAACAAACGCAGCCACTGCTTTTGCAAACGCCGCCTTCGCAGCAAATTCAGGCAATGATGATAGGCAATACGGTACAGCCACGCCGAAAAATGCACCTTGGGCACATATCCCGCTATTGCCTCATACGCTTTGACAAAAATATCTTGAACCGCATCCTCTGCGTCCTGCCGATTCGCCAGCATCCGCCAGCAATAATGATATAGCGGCTGCTGAAAAGCTTGTACAATCGCAGCGTAATGCTCCGTCTCCCCTGCTTGAACAGCGCTGATTAGCCGTTCCAGCTCCGATGCTTCCAATTGATTATAATGCGTTGTGAGCACCTCCTTCTTGGTTTGTATACTCTCTAGAACACCTGACGCCAAAGAAAGGTGACCGCAAGCTGCATTAATATTTGCGTTTGTTTCCTTTTTTCACAAATTCCCAATCCACTTCAATATTTTTTCTCACCCGCTGAAGAAGCTGCAAGATGTTATCCGCCTCTTCCGTTGAAAATCCAGCTAATGCAACCGCATTGGAATGCTCCCCTTCGCGCTTGAGGAATGGATAAACGGCTTCGCCTTTTTCTGTCGGAAACAGTTTTTTAATTTTTTTATTGCTGTCATCCTCTTTTTTCACGATAAAGCCCTGCTCCTCCAGCCTCTGGATAGCCCGGGCAGCAGTCGTGCGATCGACCTTAATCATTTCCGCCAGCTTTTCTTGGATGATGCCTGGATTTTCACAAATGCGCACCACATATAAATACTGCCCTTTTGTCAGATCAAATTGTTTAAATTCAATGTTGCTGATGGAATCCAAAGCCCGAGCAATCATGCCGATTTCACGAAGAATATCTTTCATTGGTCTCATTTCCCCTCACTTTTTCTTTTTGTTGCATTTACAACAAAATTCAATTCATTTATACTATTAAAAAGCTTTAATGCTAGCACTTATACCTATACAGAAAAGGAGTGAGACATTTGTATTCAAGCATTATACAAACTCAAGCTGATTTAACCATTGCTTTGCAAATCCGCCAGCAAGTATTTGTCGAAGAGCAAGGCACTCCCTTGCAGGATGAATTTGATGAATTCGACGATTTTGATGCGCTGAAGGAACGGGTACAGCATATTTTAGTTTATTATAACGAAAAACCGGCCGGAACTGGGCGTTTAAGAACGGTAGATGGATTTGCCAAGCTTGAGCGCATCTGTATTTTGCCCCCGTACCGGCAATTTGGGCTGGGAAAAGTGATCGTGCAAACTTTAGAGGAAATAGCCAAGGGGCTCGGATATGGCCGATTCAAATTGCATGGACAGCAGCAGGCAGAAGGCTTTTATCATAAGCTGGGCTATGAAACCGTCTCGGACCTATTTATGGAGGACGGGATTCCGCATGTATTAATGGTAAAAGGATTAGCTGCCGAGGGCTCAGGAAAAGATGGGATAACGTGAAATATTTCTTTTATACGATAGGCATTTTAATGATGTCTCTGGGCATCGCCCTCACGATTGAATCGGGCTTTGGAGCATCGCCGTTTGATGCGTTTCTGGTCGGCCTAGCCAACCAAATCGGGCTTACGGTGGGCAGCTGGGAAATGATTATTGCTCTTATCATGGTTGGCGGCAACGCGCTATTATCCAGAACAAGGCCCGAATTTAAAGGCTTGCTTACCGCTTTTATTGCCGGCCTCGGCATCGATCTGTGGCTTTATGTGCTGCAAGCCTTCACCCAGCCGGAGATGTGGCTAAGCAGGCTGCTGTTTCTGGGATTCGGCTTACTGATCGTTGGAGCAGGCATTGCCTGTTATTTGCAGACGCAGGTCGCGCCCATTCCTATGGATCACTTAATGCTTCTGATTCGGGATAGGAGCGGCATGGGCATTCTGCTTTCCCGAACGTTGATTCAGCTCTTTTTCTTATTGATGGCCTTTCTATTTCATGGGCCCATAGGGATTGGAACGTTATTAACCGTCTGCCTAGGCGGTGCAATCCTGCAGTTTTTTATGCCGTATGCGGCAAAGCTGATTCCAGCTCACAAGAGCAGCAGTTCTTTCCAATAAGCTTTTTTTGACGAGCCTTTAAAACAAAAAGCCTAGAAGCGCATGTGCCGCGCTTCTAGGCTTTTTTTATTTCTATTAGCTTATGAATTCCCTCCCATGCTCGTTTAATCAACCCACCGTATGCTATGAATCTGTTCATCTGAAAAGCTGTAGCTATCTTTTATTTGACGGGAAAATAACGCATGCTGAAGGTTTGCTCCTTCAAAGCTTGTCCGGCCAAAGGTCGCTCCAATGAAGCTCGCCCCTTCCAGATCTGCATGATCGAAACGCACGCCCATCATTCCCGGCCTCCGATGATCTCTCGGCTCATGGCCGCGCACGTAATCAAACACGGCTCCTCGCAAATCGGCATGGCGAAAATCTGCTTCCGGCAGCGACGAATATCGAAAATCCGACTTGGGTGCAAGGCAGCCATTCCATCTCGTACCCATCAGATCACAGCGCTGAAAGCGGCTCCCCTGCAGATCGCTGCCACTAAAATCCGCATACCGCAAATCATTCGACTCCGCTCGCACCTGGGGCAGCTTTAAATTACGGTAGCATCCATAAGCAATGCTGCTTGCCTTGCTCTCTTCCAGCCGCCTGCGAATTTCCTTCACATCCTGCAAGCCTTGATAATCGACCAGCACATCCTCGCTAAGATCTGTATATTCGCCAATGCTGATACGCAAAGCGAGCTCTCGTTTAATAGACTTATATTCCTCCAGCATAATGGCTTCCGGCATCGCTGCCCGCAGCAGCGCAACCGCAAATAAATGGTAACAGCCCACTGCTTTCAGCATCATCGCTTCAAATTCTGTAGACTTGGCACATTCCCCGTATCCTTCGTACGATTCGGTCATTTCCTGTATAAACGCCGGCAGCGAGTGATATAGCCAAGCGGCATCATATTCCTCAAACAGCGGCGCCGAGTTCTCATACCATCTTTCCGAATACGCTTCAATGAAATAACAGGAATGATCCATCATCGACCTGCGCAGCAAGCAAAAATGGATAAGCGAAATCGGGCCTTTTTGATCCGAATCCTGCATTTCCCTAATTCGCAAGCAAATACGCTTGAAGGTTTCCAGAAACTGATTGATCCATTGCTCCTGATGATGCTGAAGCTCTTCTTCAATCGCAGTCATCTTCTGATCCAGCGCCGGGAGAAATTGATGCTCATAAAAATATTGCACGATATTCTTGTTATTCATCTTCACACGCATCCTTCCAATAACAAGGAATTCCACCCTATAATTAACTTCGGATTTCGTGCGGGAAAACTTTAGTTTTTAGGGCAAAATGCCCAGAAAACTTCAAATTTTCTTTTTTCAAGGATACCTCATATTAACAGTTACCCTAAAAATAGTATGATTAAATCACTAATTTTCGGGGTGTTTACTCCCTCCACATATTGCTAAAATACTAAATGAAAGCGCTTTACAAAATCGATAACTCCACACCTTATGCCAAACTAAATTTTAACAACAATAAATATTATTTATTCAACAACTCTTGGGGCAGCTCGGGCATTTCCGGCTGGTGGCAGACCGTTTATCATAACAGCAATACGAACTTTGGATATGTGTGGAACTGGCCAACTACAACAGGCGGCGTAAAAGCTTTCCCTTTGATTGTAAGCGGCTGGCACTGGACAGAAGGCTATACACCGGGCAGCGGACTGCCGACGCGGCTCTCTGACAATAAAGCGATTAACAGCGGAGTAACCTATTCTATTGATCCTGCCACGAATGGCCAATATAACAATGCCTATGATATTTGGCTGCATACCACAGGTACGGCAACATGGAGCAGCACGCCAACGGATAACTTCACCATCAATGTGAAAAATTTTACCGACTATCTCGTTGGCAAAAGCTATTTCCCAACAACCCGCTACGTCAGCAGCATAGAATATGGCACCGAAATTACAAATGGCAGCGGCCAGCTTAATTATTCGAACTTCTACGCAAACGTTCAATAACCTTTATCATAGAACGAGCAAGCGGCTCTCTCGTCCCCCCTAATACGGCGCAGAGGGCCGTTTTGCTGTGCTTGGCCGGGCTTATGTAAATCAGGGAATCAGGGAGTTTTAAAACCATGGTAGAATGTGTCCACGACCAAGGCTGCTGCGGATTTTCTAGCAATATCCCCGCTTACGACTTGCTGCCATGTCAGGAACAGGAGGGAATACAGGACATTCACAATCCAGTTCTTATCTACATCATGGCGAAAATAACCTTTTTGCTGCAGCAAGCCGATTGCATGCAGCACGGGCTCCCTCAGCTTTAGATCTGCTCCAATAATCTCCTCGTTGTAATTAATGGTTGTATCATGGGCAATGAAGTGAAGCTTATCCCCTAATGGGATGAGCGCTTCAATGAGCATCGGGATGTAGTTTTCACAGTTATCCTCATCGAGCCGAATGTCCTTCATAGTTTCACTGACGACCTCGATTGCGCGCAAGCCCAAATAAATCATCAATTGCTCCCTGCTTTCCACATACCGATGCAGCGTAGCGATCCCGATTCCTGCCGAATCTGCAATTTCATTCATCGACGCATTGGGCTTCTCTATAAGCAGCTTGGTTGCTTCATCCAGAATAGAGTTAAGCCTCGATTGCTTGATCGATGACATTTCTGTTCTCATATTTGTTCACTCCTTGGAGAGAATTATGGTGTAATGGATTCATTGTCCAATCATATGGTAGGAATATTACATTGAAATTATAACATAAGCACGAATGCGGCTGACTGTTCCAAAATTGAATCCGCTCCCTGCTATAGATGGCTTAGTCTCAACTGAAAAGTCTCCCCGGAGAAATGGCTTGCTGCAGCGCTATCTCCAGGGATGACGCTTCGGCTTTAACTTTCATTGGTCTTTACATCATACTGCCGTATGTTAGGACACGGTTGGCTTGGAATTGCCGGCCCATACATCCTTTACATACCGGCTTTCCTCCTCTAACTGTTCGAGCCAGCGGTCGCCTGCTTCAGGCCCTGCTCCATGCCTTTTCTCATACGTAGCCTTTAATGTCTCCTCCACAGCAGGGGCCATTTGGCTGCCGTCCCCACACACATATATTTTGCCACGTTGCTCTATAAGATCCATTAGTGATGAAGACACCTGCTTCATTAAATCCTGTACATAGGTTTTGGGTTCACTAGGCAACCGTGAGAAAGCGGTATGAAGCTTCACAACATTCTCCTGTTCGAATTGGATCAGCTCATCTCGATACAGGAAATCCATTTCGTTCCTGCACCCGTAGAACAGATGGGCTTCCCCGAGTGCCACCCCTTGCTGCTTCAAGACGGATCTCGCCTGTAAAAATCCTCTGAATGGAGCAACGCCCGTTCCTGGACCGATCATGATGATTGGCGCAGCTGCTTCTTCTGGCAGTCCAAACCCGGATTCTGGCGTCTGTACAAACATGAGAACACGGTCGCCTGGTACACGATCAGCCAAATAAGTAGAGGCGACTCCCGCATACTCTCCTTTGCCGCTCCATGCCGGTTCCTTGACGACGCCTACCGTAATGCTAACCTCTCTCGGATGGAGCAGAGGAGAGCTGGATATAGAGTAATACCTCGGCTTCAGCGGAGGCAGCAATTCCAGCAGCCTGACGAAAGGAAGCTCGCAGGCCTCATATTGTTCAATCAGCTCCAGCATCGTTACTCTATTGCCTAAAATATACTGGGTGTAGCGCTCATCCTCCATCATGGCCTCCAGCTCACGACGATGGGGCGGACAAACGGTATGAACGGCCAATTCCTGCAGCTGAGCACGTGTGACGGACGCCTGAAGCTCCACACAGGACTTGATCAGCTCACGCACGTTGACGGATCGTTCTAAGGGCAAATGGGTCAGCTGTGAACCGCCCTTGCTCAAGCAAATCATTTCGCTGCCATCCATGCCAAACCGCTTCAGAATGCGGTCTACATTTATGTCCCGGTTAAGCGGCAGCACACCGATGTGGTCGCCCTCGCGATAGCTAATGCCTTCGGGAAGAAGAAGTTCGATGTGGCGCGTGCTGCGACCACTTTCAGCGGCTTGCAGTTCCCGGTTGTTCTGAACAGTCGCATAGGAGGCCTGATAGGTTTTTTCGTAAGGCACTTGAGACGGCCCCTCAACAAATTGCAGCTGAAGCGTACTTGGATTGGCCATCTCCATGCGATTCACTTGTATGCCAAGCTCATCCGTAACCGCCCGCCACATCGCATCCAGCCACTCCTTGACCTGCTGTTCCATATCGCCCCCTGCATCGACTTCACCTCGGGATACAAGTCTTTTGGCACCTATGGCATCCAGCCTCTCATCAATAAAGCGCGGGATGCTCTGGTACGTTCCCGACCAAGTCCGGTCTCCGCAGCCTAATACCGCATATCGAACGGCTTGCCCCTCAGTTGTTCCTGCTTCTTTCAGCCAATCCACGAATGCCGATGCATTGTAAGGCGCCTTGCCGTTGTATGAAGCCGTAACGATAATCGCAATGGCTTTGCCCGGCAATCTCCCACTCCATTCATTGAGTGGCGCCACCTCACTATGAATTCCATAACCAGTGGCCATACTCGCGATCTGACGGGCAATACTTTCCGATGTACCCAGGTTTGAGCCATATAAAACAAGCAGCGATTCATTGCCGCTCGATGTTCCGATTATGGCCGGTCTAGTCTGGTCCGCAGCAACAGATCGTGAATCTCCAGAATTGGTCTCTGCTGCGTCTGTTATTCCTACGGTTCCTCTCGTGGATATCTGCTGACGGGGTTTAACCCGAATCTGGAAATCACCAGGCTTCAGTGTCAGAGTCTGCTTTACATCCAATATATAATTGTCGTAATCGATTAAGTCGAAATGCTTTAGCACCATGCCCAGTACTAATGTGGCTTCATAGAGGGCAAACTGCATGCCGATGCAGGCGCGCTCTCCATTTCCAAAAGGCTTGTAAGCATGATGGGGAACCTTAGTCGGATCTTCGAATCGCTCAGGCCGGAAAAGATCTGCATCCTCTCCCCAAGCAGCCGGATCACGATGAAGCTGAGGCAGAAGCACGCTAAAGCTCTGTCCCTTTGCAATGGGATACTTCCCGCCAATGACCGTATCCTCCCTTGCATAAACGTCAAATCCTGGTGCTGTCGGCCACAATCGCAGCGATTCATTTAATATTAATCGGATGTAATTAAGCTGAAGAACCTCCTCATATTGCGGGGTTTCACTTGTCAGCACTCGGCCCACTTCTTCCTGAGCCTTCAAAAGCACTTCCGGATTTTTCAACAGAAAATATATCGCGAAGGATAACAGCCCGCTCGTCGTCTCATGACCAGCAATTAGAAAGGTAATGATCTGATGACGAATGTTTTCGTTGTCCAGCATCTCTCCGGTTTCCGGGTCCTTGCCTTCCAGCATGCGTGCCAGTAAATCCGTCTGTCCCGGCTCGGAGCTTGCCTTTCGTTCAGCGATGATCCTATCCACGAGCGTAAACATCGTTTGAATATCCTCTTCAAACCGGCGTTTTGTTTTGATCATTAACATATTTTGAATTTTCATTCGGGAGCCTCTGAGCATCGCTTCGTTCAAGGCGCGAACCATGCTTTGGACAAACGGGGCATGATCTTCCCGATAAAAGCTGTTGAATCGATAATTGAACCCGCACAGTCCAATCGTATCCAGCGTCAACCGGGTCATATCATCGGCTACATCGACGGAGTCTTGCGGATTTAGCCGTGCCCACTTGAGGATTAACTGTTCGGCGATGTCGATCATCATGGAATGATAACCCTTCATCGCCTGCTTGCTGAACGTAGGAAGCAGTATGTTGTGCGCTTTTTTCCAGTTCGGCTCATGCGTCCAGCTAGTAAACAATCCGTCGCCGCCGAAGGCGCGAACGTTCTGCAGCTCGTTGTATACATATTTGTCAAATCGGGTCACATCGCATACCTCAGCCACGAGCTCATGGCCTGACACGATTAAACTGGATAGTCCTGGTGCAGTAAATTTAAAAATAGGTCCGTACTTATCTGCCAATGCTCCAAGCGATAAGGTTGGCGAGTCTATGTCAATCAAAGGCAAATTGCCGAGCGGACCATACGTTGGGGGGTGGGGAATAGAGCTTTTTTCTTTCATCTTCTATCATTCCTCTCTTCATGTTTTGAACAGTTTTCAAACATTTGTGCCGGCGGGAAGCTAGAGGGCGTAATCAAACGTAAGCGAGCCGGCTCCAGATCGTACTTAGTTTCAAACGTATTGCCTCCATGACCGGGAAAGTCTCCCCTCATGAACGTGAGCATACTTACCGAATGGCAGCTTCAAGTTCAAGTTCAAGTTCAAGTTCATCGGTTCAGCAGTTGACTCCCTTCACAAAAATAGACTTGGCGGACACAGCAGCCGTTATTTCAACTGAATCACGGGTTGCGGCACTGGATGTGGACTCAGGAGCCGCTAATACGCTGTAAATGGCTATATTGACGGGATAATGAGAAACATAACGGATTTCCTGTCCACTTATGGCCTGAAATTGGATCAAAAGCCAAAATAGCGGAACCACAGTCCTCCAATCAAGAAGTGGGCGCCCCTAGCTGTGTAGTTTCAGCATCACTTGTAGGCTGAAGTTCACCAGCCTTGAAGTGTCAGAAGAGATGGGTCTAATACTTGATCGGCATTGAAAAAACCTAAGACAAATAATATTATCAATTGATAGCAAAAACTATCATTTGATAATATTATAATTCTTTTATTTTTAATTTTCAACGTTAACTACATTTTAATTGACTTGTCTTTGGGGCAAATCCATTCAACGAGAAATATCCCGAAACATAAACAAAACATAAACTATGCCCTCTCCGCTCCCTATTAAGACAAATTGGTTTGGTTAACCTAGACAAGCTAAAAAAGCTTTGCTCACTTTTAGATACAAGTAAGCAAAGCTTTTTTAGCTTGGGTTTTGATTTCTCCAAATAATGTTTCTTTAGATCAACTTTCAATTAGCTCAGCCCAGACGTATTTTGCAGCACGATACGGTAGCCGTCGGGATCGGCGATGGTGATGCCTTTTTGCTTCCAATAAGGATTTTCCGGCTCCACCTCGGGGTAGCCTAGCTCCAGCAGACGCTCTACGATTAAGAGCTGCTGTTCCCGTTCCTCAATGTAAAATACGAGCAGATTATCCTCAGACGGCGGGGCAAGCGGCGGCCCAGAGACATGCTGCGTAAACTCCAAATGATAGTCCGCCCCCGGCAGACCGAACATCATGCCGTCGTACCCGTCATGCCCCTCGAAGGAGCCAATTCGTTCCAGTCCCAGCCCCTGTTCATAAAAAGCAGCCACCTTAGCCAATTGGTTCGTCGGCCTTGCTACTCTGAATTGTACGGCTGGCATCGCACCAGCCCATTGTTTTTTGCTCATGCTGCACAACCTCCTTTATTTTCTTCGCTTCCAAAAAATATCCGCTTCTAAACTTTCGCAGCAGTCGGTGCGGAACCTTGCGGACGAGTCGTCTCTGGCGCGAGCCGCTGAAATACATAATGCGTCAGCAGCAGCCCCGTCATGCCCATTACAAAAATGATTAATGCCATGTAGCTCGAATGCAGCACGGCACCCAGGCTAATGCCGATAGCTCCGAAGGCTCCGGCGAACTGTCCCAGCAAACCGTTGACCGCAAGGTAGGAGCTTCGCGCATGATCCTTCACAATGCCGGCCAAATAGGCTTGTCTAATCGGCGTGAACATGAGCTCGCCAACCGTCGCTCCCAGCATCGATACGATAAGCAACCATACAGAATTGCTGAAGCCGACGATCGTAAAGCCAAGCGTGTACAAAATAACGCCAATATACATAATCCGTGCTGGGCGGAAACGGCGGACAAAGCTGGCTGCCCAAATTGCGAGGCAGACGATGATAAGCGTATTCTCTACTTGCAGCAGACTGACAAGCCGAATGCCTGTCAGCTCGAAGGTGAAGTTGTCCAGCATATGCAGCTGCTGAGGCTCGAACTCTTTTTGCAGGCGGACGCTAATGTAGTTGTACAAGTGGATTTCCAGCGAGCGAATAAGCATCCCGCCCACACTGTAGATAATAAACAGCTTGTCCTGCGCTACCAGCTTGTAATTCAGCACCATATTGCGAATCGGGCCATTGCTGCTATATTGCAGCCTGCTTTCCGCATCTGGAAAATGGGTTTCCCGAATTAAAAATAACGTCAGCATAAGTGTAGCCAAGCTCGCCAGTCCCATAATCATAAACAGCTCGGTCCGGTGCGTCGCGAACAGAAAGCCGCCGATCGGTGCACCAATGGAAATCGACAAATTGATCGCCCAGAAATTAATGCTATAAATAAAAGCGCGATTTTCCTTTGTACTGACGTCAATCAGCATAGCCTCGGCCGCTGGATTAAACATGCCATTACAGAGACTAATCAGCAGCATCATGGAAAAGGTCAGCCAAGTTGAATCGAGAAAGGGCGAGTTGGCGAGCGTCATGACGAGGACGGAAATAAAGCGGATTATTTGCGCGTATGCCATCACCTTTTTTCGTCCATAACGATCTGCCATATAGCCGCCATACAGGCTCGCTGTAATTTGCGCGAGCAAATTAATGAGCAGCAGCAAGCCAGCCATTCCGGCCCCCAGCCGCTGGGTAAAATAAATCGCCATAAACGGCAAAATCATCGCCTCTACGCAGCGGGTCAGGAAGGTCGTCAAAATCCGAATTTTAATGTTGCGGTCTAGCTGCATAAACATGTTCGTTTCCCCTCTTTCTGTGTAGACTTAATTTTAGCTGGGAAAACGAGAATAAAAAGAGTAAGATTGAAATTAAAATTTCACCTTTTATGGGGCGCGCTTGCGCCAGCCAGAGCAAAGGACGGATTGTATAGGATGAAACATAAAGAGCATTATATTAGCCTGCTTCTGTCGCTGCCCGGCAAGCAGCACAAAGGCGCAACGATACCGATTACGATTGGCGAGCTGACTGAGGTGCTGAACTGTACGCCTCGCAACGTCAAGCTGGTGCTGCGCAGGCTGGTGGAGGAAGGCTTTGCGGCATGGAGCGCGGGGGTGGGCCGCGGCCATATTTCGCAATTGACGGTTATCCGCGAGCTGGAGGATGTACTGACGGAGCATTTCAACGAGCTGCTTGCGAAGGGAAAAATGAAGGAGGCCATCGCTTTCATCTCCAGCCACGAGCTGCCTCCTGCCTTGCGTGACAAGCTGCGCGCCATGCTGGAAAATCGCATGGGCTTCCAGCTGGAGCAGGCAGGTGCCGCCAATCTTGACGTGCTTCGGGTTACCGTGACGAGGAAGCTGGGCATCTTTGATCCAGCCTTTGCTTTTACCGTTACCGAGGTGTTTCTACTGGAGCAGATCTACAGCCGCCTAATCGACTTTGATTCGGCGTCGCAGCGCTTCCTGCCTTCGCTTGCCCACGCTTGGGAAAACAACGAAGATTACACGGCATGGACCTTTTATTTGCGCAAAGGGGTCCGCTTCCACCACGGGCTGCTTCTAACGGCTGAGGATGTGCGATTCACGCTGGAGCGTTTGCGGGAGGTCCATTCTCCCTCCTGCTGGAAATATGAGGATATCGCGGACATTGAAATCGTCAGCGATTATTGCCTGATCTTCAGGCTGCGGCAGCCTAATCCGTTTCTGCTGCATTTTCTCAGCTGTGCGGCCATGTCGATTTTGCCGCATAATGAACCATTTTCTGAGAAAAAGATGCTTGGGACAGGCGCTTTCAAGATGGTGGAAAATGCAGCGCAGGTGCTGCGGCTTGAAGCGTTCGACCCCTATTTTCGCGAGCGGGCTTGGCTTGACCTCGTGGAGGTATGGCATATTCCTTCGGATGCGCCGCGGGAGCGGCAATTTTCCTTGCCGCATTTGGACGCCGCAGCCGGCGATCATGCTGCGGAAAATAATAGAGCGATGGATTCCTTGCTTGATGGCTGCCGCTATTTAGTTTTCAACTTCAGCATGCCGGGCATCCAGCATCAGTCCTCCTTCCGCCATGCGCTGCGGCTGCTGCTTGACCGCGAGCTGTTGATTGCGGAGCTCGGAGGCAATCGCGCCGTACCTGCCAACAGCTTTCTAGTCGCCAGCAGCGAGCTCGCTTCCTATGAATCCGGCTCGCTGGCTGATGCGGAAGCGCTGCTCCGAGAAAGCGGCTATGCCGGTGAAGCCATTGAGCTGTATTACCACGGGAGGCCTGTTGAGCAGCAGGACATGCTTTGGCTGCAGCAGCGGGCAGCTGCTATAGGCCTTCATCTGAACCTCCATTCCTATGTCATTGCCGAGGTCTCGCCCCAAAAGCTCGCGCAAGCTGCCCATTTGATGCTGGCAACTGAGGTGCTTGAAAACGATACCGAACTAGGCCTGCTGCGGCTTTTCTATAATGAAGACAGCAATTTGCATCATTTTTTGACTAGGGAACAGCGAGAACGGCTGCGGAGCATACTTGCCCGCTATGTCAGCCTCCCAACCGCTGCCGAGCGCGCCCAAATTGTTGAGGAAGCCGAGCAGTGGCTGCGGCAGGATAATTGGCTGCTTTATCTGTACCATTCCCGGTTCCAGACGCAGCTGCCGCTAGCCCTTCAAGGGCTGGCTATCGATTCCTTCGGCTGGCTGGATTTTTCTAAGCTATGGATTAAAAAATAATAAGGGGATCTGGCAGGATTGCAGCTAGCTCTCCTCCACTATATCCGACAATTTCAATAGGTTAAGTAAATAATGATTGACAAGGGAACTTCTGGCACCTATTATACGGGCTACCTGGCTGCGGCAAAACGTCTTGGCATTACTACTGGCGTAGGCGACAATCAGTTTAAGCCGGATCACCAAATTACGCGGCAGGAGCTGTTTACGCTGCTGTACCGCTCGCTTGACAAGCTTGGCGAGCTGCCTGAAGGCAGCGCAAACACGTCCTTATCCCGCTTCAGTGATGCGAACCAGATTGCCGATTATGCACAAGAGGCTATTCAAAAGCTGGCCGATCATGAAATCATTACAGGATCAGGTGGCAAAATCAACCCTGAAACGGTCTCCTCGCGCGCTCAGGTGGCACAGGTGTTGTACAATCTCCTCTCTAAAAACTAATCGTTGAATCCAACTCAGCCTATCAAATAGGGGCAGCCTCGCTAGTAGTTAAAAACTACTGGCAGGGCTGCCCTTATTTCGATTAATCCAGCACGACCGATTTATCCGGCTGCTTCAAAAATTCGAACATCATCTTGATCTGCCGCTCGGTGTTGCGCTGCACCGATAATGGAGGCAGCGCATCCTCCGTGAAAAAACCAACATCGGTCGTCTCCGGCCCAACTGCCGCTTCTCCGCCAATAATTTCACATTCAATAAACAGGTCGTAAATATGATAAATATCTGGTGGATGCTCGTGCTTCTTTTTATCCAGCACCGCTAGCAGCCGCTTTGGCTTAACCTTAAAGCCGGATTCTTCCCAAATTTCCTTCACTGCAACCTCAGAAGGAGAAATGCCAACATCCGCCCAGCCTCCCGGCAGCGCCCACGCCTGATCCTGCTTTTCTTTGATCATTAAAATCCGCTCATCCTGGAAAACAACGCCGCGAATGCCGACCTTCGGCGTCGCATATCCCGTATCGCTGGCGAAAGTATGCTTTAGCTGTTCCCGGCCTATGCCTGTTGCAAACGCCAGCATGTCAACCGAAATAGCCCGAAGCTCCTCATAGCGCTCAATATCGAAAGCATTTTCCGAATAGGCAAGCCCATTTTGCGCAAGTGCTTGAACCCGTTTTACCCAGTCCAGCCACTGTTCATCTGACGAATGGTTCATTCCACATTCCTCCATATTTCTAAATCTGGCTTTAATCGCTTTGTCTAGCTTGCAATAAACCCTTGAATGCTTTCACAATAATATCATGAAACGCAGTGTTTGCCTTTATCATTCCCTCTAGCTTGGCACGCGGTTGACTCTAGTAAAGTGTATAGATTGAGATCGGGGAGCCGTTCCTAGTATACTAAAGGAAGTAAGTAACTTTTTGATAGAACAGGATGTGTTGACCTTGGAATGGGCTTCCCTCTTATCATTTCTAGGCGTTGCGGTGCTGCTTACCTTAATGCCGGGACCAGACAATTTGTACGTGCTCACCCAAAGCATCGCCCGTGGCAAAAAAGCAGGAATCATCACAACGCTTGGCCTATGCACCGGCCTCTTCGCCCATATTTCCGCAGCCTCTCTCGGCATCTCCGCAATTGTCTACCAATCGGCAGTTGCCTTTGCCGTCGTGAAATATGCCGGTGCCGCCTATTTGCTTTATTTGGCCTATAAAGCTTTTCGGCAAAAGCAATCGCCCCTCGCGCTTGGCACCGCCGATGAACTGGCCTATGCCTCCTTATACAAAAAAGGCATCTTCATGAGCATGCTGAATCCTAAGGTTTCCTTGTTTTTTCTAGCGCTGCTGCCGCAATTCGTCAATGAGTCAAGCGGCTATGCTTCTTTGCAAATGATCGCGCTGGGACTCATATTTGTGCTGCAAGCCATCGTTATTTTTACGCTGATCAGCATGTTTGCCGATGTGCTGCGCAGGTTTATTTTCAAACGTCCACGCCTGTCCAGCAAACTGAATATCGTCGAAGGCTCCGTATTCGGCCTAATTGGCCTTAGCATCGCCTTCAGCAGAAAATAACTAATTACGTAAAAACATAGAAAGAGACATAAAAGGGAGAGTTATCATGTTTATTGTTATGGGTATTGTCATGCTTGCCGTTTTCGGCTCGCTCGTTTTTTATCAAAGCTGGAGCATTTGGCAGTGGCTTAAGCCGCTGCATACGAGGGCCCGCAAGCTCATTTATACGGTCGTGGCCGCTGCGCTGCCCTGCACTTTTATCATCGCGATGATTACGCAAAATGCTATTTTAATTGCCATTGGCATGTACTGGCTCGCTATTTTCTGCTTATTGCTGCTCATTATTCCTTCCGTACAGCTCATCGCACGACTGCTGCGCTTTACGTCATTGCCACGCGAGTCGGTGTCCAAATGGTCCGGCATTGCCGTTCCCATCCTGCTCGTTGCGCTGCTCGGCTACGGTTCGTTTCTAGCTTACAGCCCCGTTGTCCGCACGTATGATATTACGATTCCCAAAGGCGCACAGGACAGCGATCCAGCTAAAAACACTTTAAAAATCGTCATGGCCTCCGATATGCATTTTGGCATTTTGTCCGGCAAAGATCATGCCGTCCGTCTCGTCGAGCGCCTTAATGCTTTGAAGCCGGATATCGTGCTGTTTCCTGGCGATATTTTGGATGATCAAATCCAGCCGTATTTGGACAATGGGATTGATAAAATCATGGCAACGATCGAGGCGCCCTACGGTGTGTACGCATCGCTCGGCAACCATGATAAATATAATGGGCATATCGAGGACATTATTAACGCCGTTGAAGCGGGTGGCATGAAGGTGCTGTATGACGAGTCAGTTACCATTGATGACCGTTTCATGCTGCTTGGACGCAAGGATCATTCCGATACGGAGCGCGCTCCGCTGAGTGAGCTCGTTCAAGGCATGGATGCCGCCAAGCCGCTCATTTTGCTGGAGCATCAGCCTTACGATTTTGATATTGCCGATGAGCTGGGTGTCGATCTGATGGTGTCAGGCCATACGCATCACGGCCAAATATTTCCGGCGAATTTCATTACGCAGCTCGTGTTCGAGAATGACTGGGGCTATTTGAAAAAGGAAAAGCTGCAATCGATCGTTTCCTCCGGCTTCGGCTTCTGGGGACCGCCGATTCGTCTCGGCTCCCGCTCCGAAATCGTGGAAATCAACGTGACGTTCAGCAGCCCGGATGCAGAATAGAGCTTTGATTGAACCATATCTATGCAAAAAAGAGAGCCATCCCCTATGAATCGGGATGGCTCTTCTTCGTATGGCTTGACGACCCTATTATTGTGTCAATCGCTATCTTTACTGACTACTCCAGCTTTTGCAGAAGCTTGTTAATAACCTGGGCCGTTTCAGCCCGCGTTGCAATAGCAGCTGGATCAAAACGATTTTGATTTTTGCCATTCATAATTTCCAGCTCGGTAACTAAAGCTACTGCTTGCTTTGCCCATTCCGATATGTCGCCTGCATCTGCGAAGTCCAGAGCCGTTTGGTTGGCAGACTGCTCGTCATCATTCAGCATCGCCCAAGCTCGGGCCATAATGCTAGCCATTTGTTCTCTCGTCAGCGCTTCATTCGGAGCGAACGTCCGTGCATCCTTCCCCTGAATGAGTCCCGCAGCTACCGCTGCCCCTACCTCATCATAAAACCAGTTGTCAGATGATACATCGTCGAACTTTTGCTCTGCGCCAGTTGTGCCAGCGACAGCGGTATCCAGTTTGAGCGCCCGGACAAGCATCGCTGTAAACTCAGCGCGGGTCGTCGTTTTTTGCGGGGCAAACCGTTCATTTGAAAGCCCGAGGACGATATGCTTAGCCGTTAATGAACGGACCGCATCATACGCCCAATGCGAAGCAGGCACATCGCTGAAAGCAGCTTCATAAGACATGACCGCATATTTGCTGAAATGAGGTACGGAGGTGCTGATTAGCTTGGCAGCCTTGTCGATTTTGCCGCCGACATACTCCCACTTCTGATCGCTTTCGTTGTACCAGTAAATGCCCAGCAGATTTTCTTCATCCGCGCTCGCGTTATAGCTCAATTGAATGCCGACTGGCGAGGAGAAATTGGCCAGCTCCTTCTCCGTACCATTTGCTGTGCGGATCAGCAAAGTAAACGCGTAAGCTTCCCCGGATGATTTTAAGCTGCCGGATTGAACGTTCTGCTCCAGCCTATCCAAAGACAAAATAATTTGCGCTGTTGCAGCTTCATTTGCTCCAATAAGCTTTACCAAATCCGCAAGCACGCTTGCTGGAATTTCAAGCACTACTCCGCTGCTTTCTACACGAAGTGTTGAAGTTCCCAGCAATGCGCCGGCATTGGCAGGAAGTACAAGCTTGCTCTTGCCAGCGGCAAGCTGAAGCTTAACGATCCCGCCATTGCTGCTTGCCAGCTCATTGCCCGTCACCACTTGATTCGTTGCTGGTAGTGGCGTTGCCGATGGTGACGGTGTTGGCGTCGATGATGTAGTCGGACTCGACGTTGCTGGTGCTGGTGATGATGTTGGCGTCACCGGCGAATCCGTAGGCAATGGTGTCGGTGTTGGCGACACTGGCGTATCGGTTGGTGCTGGTGTCGGCGTCACTGGTGTATCGGTTTGAACTGGCGTTGGTGTTGGCGTCACCGGCGTATCGGTTGGTGCTGGTGTCGGCGTTGGCGTCGGTTCCACCGGTGCCGCTGTCACCGTCACAACGGCCTCCGCACGAAGCGAGGTTCCATCAACCGTCCCTGCAACAGCAAAGCTGCCTTCTGCCGCATATTGCTCGGCGCTTATTGCATCCCAGACGACAAAAGCGGTTCCTCTCGCATCGTTCTCATACGTCACTTGAACGCTTGCCGGGAGGCTTGGCGCAGTGCCAACGGTCGTTGCTGCTGCTGCTTGATCTACGCTTTTAATATCTTTGCCTTCATACAAACCCTTCACTTGCGAGGCCGTCATCGGCCCATTGTAAATCCGGAAATCATCAAGGCCCGCATGCAGCTGCGCCCCGTTGCCATAACCGGATACGCCGATCTTTTTGATATCCGCAGTAGCGGTTATCTTCCTCGGTGTGCCGTCTGTGCCCAGCGTCTGCGCCACCCCATTTTTATAAATCGCCCGTTCGCCGGTCGCGGAATCAAATGTAATGACGACATTCGTCCATTCATTCAGCGGCAGAAAATCATTCGGCGATTGCTTAACATAAAAACCGTTGGCGCCATCGACATAAAAAATGCTCGAGTTGCCATTGTAGGTCAAGAAAAAGCCATTGCCCGCATAATTGCTTTCCGGTTTGAACCAGAGCAGCACATTTTCGCGGTCATTCATATTTTCCGTCCGTTTAATCCAATAGGACAGTGTCAAGCTGCCAGGCTGCAAAGCCGCACTACTGCCTGCGTCTACATAATTGCCAGAAACGCCATCAAACTGCAATGCTCCTCCGGTATGTCCATCGTTTACCCGGTCCAATTCTCCGTTAATCGTGCCATTCAGCGCTGAAGCGGATGCATCCTGGACGATCGTTCCTTCCGTCTCATCGAAATTGTAGCGAACAACGAGCGAAGGAAAACCTTGTATTTCTCGGGCCATTACCGTTACGTTTGCCGTCGCTTCCAGGCTTGTGCCAATAACGAGGCCTTTTACCGTAAAGCTGCTGCCCGCTTCCGCGTACTGCTCCGGCTGAATGTCGTTCCATCTCACCGAGGCATCAATGGAGCTGCCATCCTTCAAATAAACCTTAACCGATGCTGGCAGCTTCGGAGCTACGTCCACTGGAGTGGACACCTGCACCTCTTCAATGCGTTCGATTTCATCAACTGGCGGAGCAACCATTGCCGCAATTTCTGCCGCAGTTAAAGCACGGCTGAACAGCTGAAAATCATCGACGCTGGCATTTAAATAAGGATCGCTATACTGCGATTTGCCGATGTAGTTGTTTTTCGTTTTGCCGAGGCTTCTCGGCGTTAATGTCATATGGTCATTGCGTCCTACCTCTGCGCCGTCCACGTACAAAATGCCCAGCGAACCATCCAGCGTTACCGCTACGTGCCTCCATTCGCCCGTAGTCAGCGCGGGTCCGGTAATCGATTGCTCGGCTCCCGGCTGGTTTCCGCCCGTCGTTATGCTGAATTGCATCGAGGAGCCTACCTTCGGCGCCAAAAACATATAGGATTGCGTTCCTGTGCCAAAATCAAACAATCGGGAGTAATCATTCAATTGATCGGCCTTCACCCAAGCCGCAACCGTAATTTTCTCCGTAAGTCCCAGCACATTGTCCGGCAGCAGCACATAACCGTCCGTACCGCCTACTTTGACGGCGTTGCCTGAGCGGCCGCTTGCCCATGCAGACGTGCCTTTAAGGGAAGCATCCTTTCCGCTGCCAGAAGAATCTGCGGCAATCGTGCCCGACGTCTCATTAAAGTTATAGCTTGCAATAACGTCCGGAAGGGCCGCTGGCGGATTAACGGTAATGCTCACCGTATCGCTGGCATTCAGCTCCGAATCATCTGCACTGAGCTTTAATACATAATTACCCGGCTCATTAAACTGGGCTGTCGTTACAGACGAGGTCGCAAATCCGAAGTCCACCACACCGCCCACGGGGCCGGATTCCATGCTCCACTGCACCGTCAGCTTTCCGGCCGGAAGGCCATCATCCTGCACACTGCCTTTCAGCACCAAATCATCATACAAATGAATCTCCTGATCATCACCCGCATGAACCGTTGGCGCTGTATTCGGATCTGGCGTCGTTTCACTCAGCTCAACCGTATAATTTGCGGCTGCTGGCGCATCTACCGCAAGAATCGCTTTTGCCCCAAACGCATTCAGCTTGCCTGCTGGCTGCCCATCCACCGTTACGGCATAGGCTCCTGGCTTCAAGCCCTCCAGCGTCAAATGAACTTGATGCGCTGTACCCGGCGTCAGATTTTTAATATTCAGCGCAGCTGCATCCTTGGTTTTGGACAGTTCCGCATGCGTAAACTGGTCCCGCTCAAGCGTCAAATACAGCTTTTCGGTAATCAGATTTATTTTCTTATAAAGCCCATCTATCGGTTCAATTGAATAAGAACCGCTATCCTCCGTCACATTCGCTCCATACCCTGTCAGTCCAAAAATCGGATCAATCGCAACGTCCGCGCTTAAAATTTGCAGAGCGCCGAACAAGCCAAGGTCGGATTCTCCCGTCATGCCTCTCCAGCCGTTAAGCAGTGGGAGCGATGCGCCACCGCCATGTCCAAGCGTGCCAAGATTGCCCTTCTCCGCTTGATACGTCCATGCCGAAGCGCCATAGTTGGCCGGATCGTCGCTGATCTGTCCCGTGTTGATAGCGCCAATGTTGGCGATTTTCGCCGCATAAGAAAGCCGCTGCTCTACTTCCCGGTTGCCGCTTGACTGATAGCGAATCCAGTCATCCATCGCATAACCGGCGAGCGATACGGTGTACTGAAAATTCCACCAGTTTTCGCCCGTAATCGTAACCGGGTCCGTGTAGTAATACCACACCGGCATATGGCCGCGCGAGGCCCGTGTTTTGGCATTAATTTTGCCCATCATTTCTTGAGCTTTGAGCTGCTCGGCCGCATTATCGCTTTGCATTTTGGCAAGGGTGTAGACCGCTTCCTCGCCCGTGTTGTCATAGCTGTATTCCGAGCCGTACGGATACTTCGTATTTTTAAAATTATTATATTTCGTTGCCATTTTCCCAATGATATCGCTGGCTTCGACGACGTAGCCTTCATCCTGCAGCGCTTGAATAATCGCCGGCGTCGTCAGCTCGCCCATCAATCCCGTATTCCAGTTGTAGGCAACCGGCCCTTCGTAGAGCGCCTTCATAATATTGTAGGCCCGCAGCAAATACGTATTTGCATCATGCTCATAGTCGATGAGATCAGGGTATTCTTTAACGATTTTATACATGCTGAAGAAGGTGTTGTAAATGTGCGGATACGCATAACCCCGATAGGTCGGCGTCGTATTCGGCTCCGGCATTAAAAAGTCATGGATCAAATAATCGTCATGATGCCCGTTCATCAAATTTGTCCAAATCGCCGTCTCCAAATATTCGTCGACTGCCTTGACCTCTCTCGCCACCGGATCGAGGGCATTTTTCTCCGCCAGAAACTGCCCATGCGTCAGCCCCCAATCGTCGCCCCAGCCCCAATAGCCGTTGAAATTGCCCATTTTCTTCTTCGTGTTCATCATCCAGTCGTCAAACACTTTGTCATAAATTTCGCCTGGCGCCTGCCACTGCATGGAATCCACCATAAATTCAGAATGCGCCGCCAAAGCTTCATCGATAGGCGAAATCGCATAAAATTGCAAAACGGTGCTGAGGCCATCCCCATAATTGACTGTAATATCGTTCGGCCCCAGCTTCGTCATTTGCAGCTCGTAAATATGATGGTCGCCAGCCTTGCTCTCTACCAGCGGAATGTCGTTGCCCGCATCATCTTTAACGGAGTTAATCGTCTGCTTCGTACGCAAATCGAACTTCGCCTTCTGATTAGTCGGAACGATCATGCCGGGAACGACGCTGACATCGACCAGTCCTTCCTCATACAGCTTCTGCTTCATTTGATGCTCATCAGCAACAGCATGAAAATTAAAGCCATACTGATTGTCAGCCCCAGCCTCCAGGATGAGGCTTGTATTCGGCAAATAGCCGCGGTTCGTCTTCTTGATCACATTGGAGTGAATGTAATAGACGTTCAGCCCTTCTATCCACTTGCCGCTTTCTCCCGTCCATTTGCTGTTCGGGCGTTCCTCCTGCCGCCACCGATCCTGGTATTCAAAGCCGGCCTTCGTCTGCGCATCCGGCGTCATCAGCAGGTAGGAGCCTAGTCCGCTAGGACGGCTTGCCGTCATATATGAGCTGTTATTGCCAACAAAGGAGTGGCTCACGACCCGCGTTTCATAAATCGCATCCCCGTAATTCCACTGCTCATTGAAAGGAAGCGGTACGCCGTAATCGCCGATCTCCAGCTTTTGCCCACTCGTATTCGTCAGATGAATGGTCCAGTTTAGCGTTCCATCCTCCTCTAGCGTGTAGGTTTCCACCAAAGTGAAATCCTTTATGCCTCCAGCATTTTGCGACCCCGCATACGTCACGGTTGTCACATCGCCATCTCTTGCGATCTGCCGCACATCACCTGATTGATTGGTCGACACTTCCTTCCATTGCCCGTTATCGCCCAAGCGATACGTAAACATCAGCTCGCCCATCCATTGGTGATCGGCTGTATTTTGCTCCGGCGCTACCGTCTTGTTCATCACATATTCCGTCGGGTATAAATCGCCTTTGATTTTAAGCGAGCTGATTTCGCCATATTCTCCGATCTCCACCTGCAAGCCGCCGCCCTCTGCTTCCGCACCCCAGGCCTTCCCGATTAATGGACTAAATAATCCCGCTATAATGGCTACTGCTGAAAATAAAGCTATGGTCCGTCTAGCCGTTAACGTCTTCCATCTCTTCTTTATCACAAAACAGCCTCCTTGTTAATCGTTTAGATTTTTAGTGAGAAACCGCTCCTTCATTCTAGCTCCTCATTCAAATAGGAAACAGCAGACACCCCTTTCCGCTTACTTCACAAGCATATGTAAGCGCTTTTTTATTATCATAGCACGGTATTTTTGAATAGGATTTAATGATTTCAACCAAAACTTTCATATTCGCAACCTGATTTCCTAAATCTAAACGTGTAACCTTTTTTTGCGCAAGTTGCCTGCCTTCTATTTTTTTCGATTGAGTTTGTGAGCCGCCTTGAGTATGATAGAGAAAAAACGAAGCTGTTCATTCATACAAAGCCGACTCAAGTATGATGGAGGTGCACGTTGAAACCAACCGTTTTGCATTTTATCACACCGCCGGTTCCTTGCATTATCGATTGTGGTACAAACGTCTACGCGCCGGGCGAGCAGCATATTAGACGCAGAAGCATTGGCGTCTTTGATCTAATTGCGGTCACCCGTGGCACCTTATTTATTAGCGAGGAGGAGGAGCAGTGGAGTCTGAAGCAGGGGCAAATGCTCATTTTGCGCCCCGATGCGCTGCATTACGGCTTCGCTCCATGCACGGAGCCTACTGAAATTGTCTGGATTCATTTTCAAATTTTCGGAAGCTGGCGCACAAGCGAATCGTTGCAGGCTGCTGCTGAAGAGCAAGCCTCTCTCATGGAGTCGCACCGGGCAAAAGCCTATTTGCACAACCGCGATTTAAGCTCTATTTTTATCCAAAAGCACAGAAGCTTGTCCGCTCAGGCTCTCAGCCTGCTGGGCCATTTTTCCCAGCTGGAGCAGGTGCCGCCCACCTTGCGCAATTGGAAAAGACAGGATCATTTTCAAGCCTTATTGCATGAATTGAAGGAGGAGCAGGCGCTAGCCTCAGACTCTACGACCGCCGCTCTTGCCAGAAAGATTGAGCTGTTCATCCGCCAAAACTATGCACTCCCCATTACGAATAAAATGCTGCAAATTCACTTAAACTATCATCCTAATTATTTAGCCAAATGCATGAGCAAAATGTATGGTGTAACGCCCGTCGAATATTTGCTAGTCTATCGCATGGAGCAGGCGAAGCGTTTGCTCGCGCAAACCTCCTATCCGATTGGCAAAATCGCCGAGGAGGTCGGCTTTGTCCATACGTCCCATTTCACCTCCCACTTTACGAAGCGCGAAGGGCTGTCCCCGTCCAAATATCGGCAGGTGCATTCCCCCGTCTCCTAGTGCAAGGGTGAGTGGCCTTGCTGTTTTTGGAGCCGATCCCCGTTTGTCGATGCAATAGAAAAAACGATAAAAATAATAGAAAAAGCAGCGGACACCGTTATGAACGGCGTCCGCTGCTTGCGCTTACAATAAGCGCTTTGCGCATAATCATCTTTTTCACTTTCTCTCGGCGCTCAGCGGGGGATTGGAGATGAAAGGCCTGCTCTTGGCCAATGGCAAGCAGCGCCTGTTTGCCCGCTTCAGCGGCAAGCCGCTCATCCTGCAAAATATAAAAGGCCAACTGATAGCTCCAAGTTTCCAGCTCTCTGAGCGCCTCGACCGTATGATCCAGGCTAGCTGCTGCCTGCATGCCTTGCACCTCACCCTCTTATTTGGGATGTTTGCTAGTCTATTCTTTAATGCTCATATTATTTAGCGCCATATCGCTTAATGCGATCTGTCTCTCTTCCTCGCTGCCCTCAGCTGTCACACTGCCTTTATATAATGGCTCGCCAGTTGCAGCATTCATTACCACAACGGTTCGAGCATCTTCCTTACCGAGCAAAACATACAGACGCTCTCCATTCATAAAAAAGCTCTGCAATTCGCCCTCGCCAATCTGGCTTGACAACAGTGACCAAGTCTCACCTCGTCTTTCCCCTGTTTCCAGACTATAACGTGATACCGCAATCAGCGTCTCATTGTAATTTGTAAAATAGAGGTCACCGCCTGAAATGTAGCGCCCCCCCATTCTACGCGCATCCAATTTCTGCATTTCATCCGGCAAGCGCTGCGTTATCCCGCTCTTATACGAATACACATAAAGTTCTGCCGGAACGTTTGTCGGAACGCTGCTGCTGTTGGCTTCTCCCGTCTGTTCCTGCGTAACGATACTTAAAACAAAATAATCATTTGGTGCTGTATAATCATTTTGGGTGGCTGCAGATGAAAGGGGAGTCAGCTTGGTCCCAGCAGCATCTAGAAATTCCAGGGCAATCCTTTTAATGAGCTGACCGCTATCCGAATCGATTATATAATCAAAATACTGTTTTGCTCCTGATGGCCTATTATCTGTTTCATATTGGTTTACCATCACATGAAGACCATCTGCTTGCAGTTGTACATCATATATGGTTGCATGCTCTCTCATGCCTTGCTGAGAAAAAGGAGTTAATGCAATCGAATAGTCTGCGACCTTGCCAGTGCTTCGATTCAGCATCTCTACCTCTATCGTTCCTTCCGGGTCACTAGTAGCCGAATTGTATGGAATTTCAGCGTAGGCTAGCCAGTCCTGATCCTGATAAAAGCTGCCTATCTCCGCTTTGCCCCGCATGAAAGCGGGATATTTTTCAATAAGCTCTCTCATGCCCTCTTGCTCATAAAACCACTCACGAGCATCAGTTATATACGATTCATAAAGGGACTTCCTGCTTCGATACTCACTGCCGTGTACAGTTAAATTTAGAGGCTGCGAGCCCTTCCCGCCTATATACGAACCGACTAATACCAGATTAGCCGCTTCATTCGCATCCCCTTCCAGCGTCTCTAATCGATATTCCGGCAAATGGTCTGCCGAGCCAAAAGCGTAATACGTGCTGAACCCTGCTGCTGCGAGCAGGACGAGCGCCAGCGTAGTGATATAACGTTTCATCTTGCCCCTCCTTACACGGTAATCTTTTTATTTAACAGTCTGATGCTAAGCCATACGGATACCAAAACGAGAATGACGGTCAACGCCAGCATAATAGAGTAAGTTTCCCCTGGATATAAATAGGAAGCCGTATTCCCCGGCCGCTGCAAAGTAATAGGAGCCAGCAGCGCGGCGCCGCATACGAACAAATAAATAACAGCATAACCAATGCCAATAACCCGATAGCTTCGTTCCAGCAAAATAACCGTAAAAGCAGCAAGTACGGTCAAAATCCCAATCGCATAGGCCATCACAAATGCATCAAACTGGCCTGGAATGAGCACTTTCAGTGCTTGATTTTGCAAAATCGCCTGCGACAAATAGGAAGGATCGCGCAGCACTTCTGGTATAACCATATTGAACAGCATCATTTCAAGCGGAAGCAGCAGCAGCTGGAAGGAGACCAGTCCAAACGTAAACAGCAGAATCGCCGTCAGCTTCGCTGCGTATATGGAGCCGCGGTTGCTCGGCAGCATCAGCAGCCGATAAATAAACGTATCGCGCCCCAGCCAATCGCGGTACCAAATGAGAAAAACATAACCGGCGATAACTGCAATGCTGATCAGTACCGGAAAGGAAAACCAAAATTGATTGTTGAACATCAGCTCATTAAACGTCAGCTTCCCGGTCTCAGAGAAAGGATGATACGTATTCAATTTCTCACTCCAGCCAGGGCCTGTTCTAATGCTGCGCTCACTAAGAGACCACAGCAGCACTACGCCAAATTGCATGAGAAGCGTTAACGCCATTAATCCGCCAAGCAAATAGCGAAAACGGTGCACTTCCATATGTACCAGCTTCAAATAAAACTTCAAGCCTGATACACCTCCTTCATGACATCCACAATTGACTTGGCTTCCTCCATACGAAGCTGCTCGCAGTTGAAATTGCGGATAACCGAACCATTTTTCAAAAGCACGGCCTGATCAATAAGATGTTCAACGTCTGCGATCTCATGCGTCGTAATCAACACACCGCGATCTTCAATCAGATGGCTCGAAAAAACTTCCGTAATGAGCGCTCGGCTGAACATATCAATGCCGGAAAACGGCTCATCCATCAGCACATATTCGGTATCCAGCGCAAGTCCCAGCAGCAGATTGAACTTCGCCGCCGTCCCTTTGGACAAATGGCCGATCCGTTCTTTCCCTTCCAGTTGAAAAAATGTCATCAGCTCCTTGGCCCGATCCTCATTCCAGCTGCGGTAGAAGTCCGCCATGAATACCATCGCTTCATCCAGCTTCATCGCAGGCGGCATCGTCAGATGGTCCGGGATAAAAGAAATTTTCTCATACCGCTCCTTGCCAAGCTTTTGCCCATCCATTGTGATTTCGCCCTTGCGGATCGGCGTCAGCCCCATAATGGCTTTCATAATGGTCGATTTGCCCGCTCCATTCGTGCCAATCAGGCAGGTAATTTCACCCTTCTCGATTTGAAAGGAGACACCATCAAGCACCTTGCGCCGACGATATTTTTTATGTATATCCCGCACCTCAATCATACTGCGCGCCTCCCCCCTGCTTCTCGCCACTCAGCTGCTTATCTTCCGTATACTTATGCTTGACCAGCTCCAGCAGCTCCTCCACCGGAACGTCGATTTTACGAACAGAGGCAACGAATGCCTCCACAGCCTCGCCTATCAGCTCCGCGCGGATAGCCCGCAATACGTTCTCGTCCGTAGTAATCCGGCTTGGCGAGTTTCCTTCTGTTACGATCAACTGCTGTTCCTCCATTTCCTTATAAGCTTTCTGCGCCGTATTGGGGTTGATCTTGAGCAGTGCGCCGAGCTCCCTTCGCGAGGGAATAATTTGTCCGGCTTCCATTTTCCCAATGACCAATTGCTCCTTAAAAAACTTGACGACCTGCAAGTAGACCGGGTCACGGCCATTGAAAGCGACTTCCGTCCAGCCTTCATTTGTCTTCATCCCGTTACCTCTCATTCTTGTTCCAGTGTGTGTACCAAGTAGTTCATACACTTTAAGTGTATTATGCGCATAATACGTTTCTATGTCAAGCATTTGTTAAAAAATAGGGAGAAGCCCAGCCCTGCGCTTATCAAATATAATTTTATGGGTTGCCGCAGCGCGAACAGCCCCTGAAGACATAAGTCTTCAGGGGCTGTTTCATGTTTTAATGTTTTAAACTATTAAATCAGCTTCGAATTAGCGAGCAGCCTCTGCACCATCACTGCAATTTCCGCTCTGGTGATAAAAGCTTTAGGGGCCAGCTGCGCACCCGATCGGCCTGAAATAATTCCGCCCTGCAAGCTGTCTGCAAGGCTGCTTTTCGCCCACACTGCCGCTTCATTCGCATCGGCATAAGGCCGTAATATATCATCTGTATTTCCCGCTGGCAATCCCGCTTTCAGTCCGGTGACGGCCATTGCTTTGGCGATAATGACCGTCGCTTGTTCGCGGGTTATTGGCTCATTGGGCCGGAAGGTTCCGTCCTCAAAGCCATTAATCAGCTTGTAGGCAACAGCCGTTTGAATCGCCTGATTATACCAAGCGCCGGCCTGCACATCAGAGAATCCGGAAGCCCCGGTCTCCAGCTTCAACCCCAGACCCCTTACGATAATAGCCGCAAATTCAGCACGGGTAATGGGCGCATTCGGATTAAAACGATCGCTACCTACACCGCTGATGACCATACGCGAGCCCATATCATTAATTGCCTGCTCAGCCCAATGTCCAGCAGCATCTTGGAACTTAACTGGATTCCAGACTAAAGCGTAAGTGCTGTTAGTAAGGCTGAATATTTTCGCCCAATAACTGCCATTCACCTGTACGATTTTTGTTGGAACATGACGGATGCTGCCATCTGCCTCGACCACAATCGCCGTTGTAATTCGCTGTGGATCAATAGTACTCGGAATCGCTATTTCACGTTCTACATAAGTATTAAATTTTGCAATCTCCTGCCGTGTCGTCCCATTGACAACCTTGACGGTAAAATCAAACGGCTCTCCAAAAAGCTCGAAGCCACCCTTTGCAGCGGCTGACTTCACTTCCTGCAGCCTGCTTGGAGTTAGTGCTGCCACCTCAATTTGAAACTCCAATTGTTCCAGCCCTGTTTGCTTTAGAAGCTCTCGTATATCAGAAGAGCCTGTAATTTGCTCAATAGGAAGCGTATAAGTGGCGCTTCCCGTTTGAATTTTGACAAGAGCTTGTTTTTGCTCCAGTACCTTCACATTATCCCCATTGAGCTTCACAATCAACGCACCCGATTGGATATCTACCGGAAACGTAACGACAACTCCGCTTGTTTCGTCCGCAAGCCTGCTGTTCAACGCTGCTTGATTGACGGTCAATGTCGTTACGCTTTGATTGTTGACCATCGCAGTTGAAGTCGAGCCTATGTTATACACAATTCCGTTTATAAGGACATTTACGCTTTTAGTCGTTGGCGTACTCGGATTACTAGAGCCTCCACTGCTGCCTCCACCACTAGAAGGAGCAGCCGGTGTTACCGCATTAGACGGAGCAGACGGGGCACTGCTGCCCGCAATATTGAGTGCTTTTACAGTGAACGTATAACTGGTTCCGTTCGTAAGTCCCGTTACCGTTATTGGGCTGCTGATACCAGAAGCTGTAATATTTCCTGGCATCGCTGTCACTTCATACCCTTTCACTGGGCTCCCCCCATTATCGGCAGGGGCAGTAAAACTAACGATTGCCTGTGCATTGCCGTGGGTAGCTGTGACACCAGTAGGTACGCCAGGCGTATGGATATTTAAGCGCGTCACCTTCACCGTATAGGTTTTAGAAAGTTTTCCTGCTTCTTCTACAACAATCAATACAGTCTGCTCTACGCCAGCATTCAGACTAATTGGGGCAGAAGCGATACCGCTTGTTACCGTCGCGCCATCCACTTTAATAGTTCCGGCTCCGCTTGGCGTCACGGTAAGAGTGGAAACGTTATACGGGACTGTCAATCCGATATAATCATACGTACCACTGGCAAACACAAAACCGCTTGGACTGCCGCTTAAGGAAAGATTAATGAGGTCTGCTGCCTCTGCTTGCGTATAACTAACGCTTTCGACGTCACTGTCGAAATAATCGGCCTTCGTCGCAATCGCCTTCACCGTCATCGCTGCACTAATCGTCGGCTTCGCCAACGCATTATACGCAAGCGTTGAACCGCCTACCGCTGGCGCTGGCGTACTCCCGTCCGTCGTGTAATAGATGTGGTCAGCTCCAGCCGATACAATCTCCAGCTCCGTGCCAAAAGCGACTGCTCCAGCTGCTGGATTGAATGTCGGCTTTGCCTGCGCTACTTTCTCGCGCGTCACTTTAATCACATACGTTTTTGCACTTTTTCCCGTTTCCGTTGCCATAACGGTAATCGTGCGTTCCACCCCCGGCGTAAGCGTAATCGCCGCTGAAGCTGCCCCACTTGCTACCGTCGCTCCATCTACGGTCAGTGTGCCCGCTCCGCTTGGCGTCACCGTTACGCTCGCGACGCTATTGTCTACCGTCACGCCGTTATACACATACGTCCCGCCTGCAAAAACAAATCCGCTTGGTGCACCACTCAGCCCAACGTCCGTCAAATTCGCTGTCGCCGCCTGCGTATAGCTCGCGGTCGCAACCGCACTGTCCAGATTGTCTGTCTTCGTCGCAATCGCCTTCACCGTCACTGCTGCACTAATCGTTGGCTTCGCTGATGCATTATATTCCAGCGTCGAACCTCCTACCGCTGTTGCTGGCGTGCTGCCATCCGTCGTGTAGTAAATGTGATCGGCTCCGGTCGATACAATCTCTAGCTCCGTACCGAATGCCACGGCTCCCTCTGCTGGATTAAACGTCGGCGTTTCCTGCGCTACCTGCTCGCGCGTCACTTTAATGACGTACGTATTTGCACTTTTCCCCGTCTCCGTTGCTACAACGGTAATCGTGCGTTCCACTCCCGGCGTAAGTGTAATCGCCGCTGAAGCTGTTCCGCTTGCTACCATCGCTCCATCCACGGTCAGCGTCCCTGCTCCGCTCGGTGTCACTGTTACACTAGCCACGGCATTGTCCACTGCTACGCCGTTATATGCATACGTGCCACCCGCAAAAACAAAACCACTTGGACTGCCGCTAAGCGCGAGGCCCGTCAAATTCGCTGTCGCCGCCTGCGTGTAGCTCGCACTCGCAATAGAGCTGTTCAGATTGCCCGCTTTTGTAGCAATCGCCTTCACCGTCACTGCTGCGCTAATTGTAGGCTTCGCTGATGCATTATATTCCAGCGTTGAGCCGCCTACCGCTGTCGCTGGCGTACTTCCGTCTGTCGTGTAGTAGATGTGATCGGCTCCTGACGATATAATCTCTAGCTCCGTACCGAATGCCACGGCTCCCGCTGCTGGATTAAATGTTGGGGTGTCCTGCGCTACCTGCTCGCGCGTCACTTTAATCACATACGTTTTTGCACTTTTTCCCGTCTCCGTTGCTACAACGGTAATCGTGCGTTCCACTCCCGGCGTAAGCGTAATCGCCGCTGAAGCTGTTCCGCTTGCTACCATTGCTCCATCCACGGTCAGCGTCCCTGCTCCGCTTGGTGTCACTGTTACACTCGGCACACCATTCACTACCGTCACGCCGTTATACGTGTACGTACCACCTGCAAACACAAAACCACTTGGACTGCCGCTGAGCGCGAGGCCCGTTAAATTCGCCGTAGCTGCCTGCGTATAGCTGGCGCTGCCTACAGCACTATTCAGATTATCTGTCTTCGTGGCAATCGCCTTCACCGTCATCGCAGCACTAATCGTTGGCTTCGCTGACGCATTATACTCTAGCGTCGAACCTCCCACCGCTCCCGCTGGTGTACTTCCGTCCGTCGTGTAGTAAATGTGATCGGCTCCAGACGATATAATCTCTAGCTCCGTACCGAATGCCACCGCTCCCGCTGATGGATTAAATGTTGGGGTGTCCTGCGCTACCTGCTCGCGCGTCACTTTAATCACATACGTTTTTGCACTTTTTCCCGTCTCCGTTGCTACAACGGTAATCGTGCGTTCCACTCCCGGCGTAAGCGTAATCGCCGCCGAAGCTGTTCCGCTTGCTACCGTCGTTCCATCTACGGTTAGCGTGCCTGATCCACTTGGCGTTACCGTTACACTCGCAACACCATTCACTACCGTCACGCCGTTATACGAGTACGTTCCGCCAGCAAACACAAACCCACTCGGGCTGCCGCTGAGCGCGAGGCCCGTCAAATTCGCTGTCGCTGCCTGCGTATAACTCACGCTGCCTACAGCACTATTCAAATTGCCCGCCTTCGTGGCAATCGCCTTCACGGTCACTGCTCCGCTAATCGTTGGCTTCGCTGACGCATTATACTCCTGCGTCGAACCGCCTACCGCTGTCGCTGGCGTGCTTCCGTCCGTCGTGTAGTAGATGTGGTCGGCTCCTGCTGACAGAATCTCTAACTCCGTTCCGAAAGCGACCGCTCCCGCTATAGGGTTAAACGTTGGCGTTTCCTGGGTTACCTGCTCACGTGTCACTTTAATGACATACGTTTTTGCACTTTTTCCCGTTTCTGTTGCGACAACGGTAATCGTGCGTTCCACTCCCGGCGTAAGCGTAATTGCCGTCGAAGCTACTCCACTCAGTACCGTCGTTCCGTCTACGGTCAGCGTGCCTGCCCCGCTCGGTGTCACCTGTACGCTCGCAACTCCATTCGCGACTGTCACTCCGTTATACGCATACGTGCCGCCCGCAAACACAAAACCACTTGGGCTGCCGCTGAGCGCGAGGCCCGTCAAATTCGCAGTTGCAGCTTGTGTATAGCTTGCACTGCCTACAGCACTATTAAGCTTATTTATCTTCGTCGCAATTGCCTTCACGGTCACCGCTGCGCTAATTGTCGGCTTCGCTGCCGCATTATATTCCAGCGTTGAGCCGCCTACAGCTGTCGCTGGCGTGCTTCCATCTGTCGTGTAGTAAATATGCTCGGCTCCTGCCGATACAATTTCCAGCTCTGTTCCTAACGCGACTGCTCCCGCCGCCGGATTGAATATCGGGGTGTCTTGAGGGACAGGGCTAATCATATTGGTCAGAGTAATATCATCAATGTTCAAGTTGGATGGCTCGTCACTAGTTGAGAAGCGCCATTGAAGCGTTACAGAAGCAACATTCGAGTAGTTGTACGAGGCTCCATTACCTAATAAAGTCGAAACCTGAAACTTCTTAATGACTCCGCCCTCATGCAGGTTAACGTTACCTGTGTTCGAGCGCGTAGCAATCACTGTGCCTCCAGCATCCTTTAAAGTAATGCTAAGCAAACTAAGTTGGGGGGGATACGGAAAACCAGAATATGCAGAAATACCTAAATTGTTAAAGGTAAAGCTGCTCAGCACATTTTGCCCTTCCGCCTTAATGACGAGCTCGCCAGTCGTGTTCGGAGTCGTCATATGCGCCGAGTATAAAGAAGTTCCGTCCTGTTCAAAGCCATTTGTTACGACAAACTTATCTCCCTGCTTCCTGAAGCCCGTTCCGCCTGAATCATTTACCCCTAAGGTATCACCAAAATCATAAGTCCCATCCGCTGTCCCCGCAGCTGCATTCAGACTTGCCGGAAGCAGATTAAGCATAACGGCAAGCACGAGCAGCATAACGGCAACTCGCTTGATAGGGCTGCCAAACTCTCCTCGCCTCATCGTGACTTTGCCTTCTTTCTGCCCCACTAATTGATGCCTCATAACCGCATCTCCCCTTGTTCTAATAGAAATCTTCATACTTTTTACAAACTTCACTAGTCCACTCAAAAAGCGGGTGCTATATCCGGCATCTGCCGAGATCTCCTGCACCCGCCACAAGTAATCACTCTTTTTTCTCAAAAGAGAGACTTCCATCACTATCCCATCTCAATCAGCCTGTGCTTCCTCTATCCTCTTGGAGGATATTCTCCATAAAGGCATATTATGAAATTCATTGCCAAATACGGCTGCATATTGTTATGCGGCTGGCTGCCGCCTGCTGGCGTAAGCGCTAGTGGATTCATTTGCGTATTATTTGCTGCTTTATATAGCGGCCGCTGAACGGCTGGCCGTCCTGATGCCTTCGTCTCCGCCCAATAATTGTTGGATGGATTATCGGAGTTTTGCTCCGCTGCTATTCCAGTAGCGATATGTGTATGGGTAGGAATTTCAGTAGAGAGAAGCGTTACTTGAGCGTCTCCACCCTGTTCGCCTACCGTTGTTGGCGTAAGCCCGGGACCTGCTCCTTGTCCCAAAGGAGCCATCCCCATTAAATTAGGCAAAGCAAAGGTTGTCGATCCATTTCCGCCATATTGTGCCCCAATAATAGAATACAGAGTAGAATTGGATTGAATCTGCAGTATAGCTCCATTGCACAACGCCCAGTTATTCGGTGGATAATTCCCCGCAAAAATGCGTATTTCCCCTGTAAATGCATCCATATGATAAGGCTGCCTCCTTTAACCTCTTGGTGGGTATATTCCTGTAATAGCGATACAAAAATTCAGCGCCAAAAATGGCTGCATATTGTTATGCGGCTGACTGCCACCTGCAGTGGCGATAGCGCCTGCATTCATAGTGACGTTCGCAGAAGGAGGCGCATAAGGCGTATAAGGTGTGTCTGCCCAAGCATTCCCCGCTGGAGATATTTGATCAGCCGTTTCCGAGGAAGCAGCGAGCTGGTGCGTATGCATCGGCATCTCGTTTACCGTTAAGGTGTGATTGGCCTCTCCTGCTACATTGCCAAGTGGAATATTCTGTCCGACATGAACGGGAACCCGTCCTTGTAAATTCGGAAGCGCAAAATTATCCCTCCCATTCCCGCCATAATACGTGCCAAGAACGGCGAACAACGCTGTGTTTGTTGATATCTGCAATAATTGCCCATTGCATGGAGCCCAGCCCTTCGGTGTAAAACCAAATGGGAACACTCTAATTTCGCCAACAAATGGATTCATTTTCAACCTCCTATATAAAAAGAATGAGATCTATAAAACAATTAAGACTGGGGTGGAAAGATCCCAAAAAGTGAAATAATAAAAGAAACGGTCAAGGAAGGCATCATATTGTTATGGGGCTGACTGCCACCGAAGGAAGAAAGATTGTTGTTATTCATAGGAGACTGTGGAAGTGGATTGTTGCTGCTATCAAGACCTGTGGAATATACGGCTGCTTTCGCCCAGGTATTATTTTGGGGAGAAGAGGCACTGCCCATAGTTTGGACTACTTGGGGTAAGTGAGTGTGGGTAGGTAACTGAGTAGTTAAGAGTGTGACGTTTTCTGTTCCTGCCTTCATGCCTAAGGGATAATTGGTCGCTTTATGAATGGGAACCCTCCCTCTCAAGTCCGGTAGTCCAAAGGTCGACATACCGTCACCACCGTAGGTAGTCCCTAATAGCATATATAACGTTTCATTCTCTGATATAGATAAAATTTGGCCTTCACATTTCGCCCAGCCCTGTGGAGCATAATTACCAGCGAACATGCGAATTTCACCAATAAAAGCCTCGCTCATTTTATAATCCCCTCCGATTGAACATTTAAAGCTGCTGAAAAACAATAGGTGAGCCGAGGCCTGTCCTGTCTTAGGAGTCTATGGCTTCCATTCCATCAATATATGCATGCCTTGCTCCTCTACCATGTGGAAGCCTAGTCTTTCGTATAAACGGAGCGCCTCATTGCCCCGCATCACATGCAGTTGAATAGGCTGCTTTTTCTCAGCCGCTTCTTCCTGAAGCTCCTGAAGCAAGTACGTGCCATAACCAGAATTGCGGAAAGCTGGCAGCAGTGCCACATTAACGAGTATCATTCTATCTGCCTTGCGAACAAGCATGCAAACCCCGATTTGGAAATCATCCTTCATTAAAATATAGTTCTCCGCATCCGGATACTGCGATTCATAAGAGCGCTTCTGTAAATCATATTGCATGCGCAGAAAGGCCTGCTGAAACGATTCCTCCCAGCCCCATGCTTCTACCTCTTCCTCGCGGGTACTCGCATAAACACGATATAGAAATGAATGATGCTTCTCCCCTGCCTGTGCCATATGGAGTCTGCCCGTAAGCACTTGCTATCCCCTCCTAAAATCAACCAGAAAGATGATTACCATATTTATCTATTCCACATCTAAATTTACAATCCTCCTTAATATTCGACATTTTATTTTAATTTTAACTTAAGTTGATATTGAATTTAGCTTCAACCTGAATTACGAAAGCGTTGCCTCATAAAAACATAAAAAACGCCCTGATCTCTAGTAAAATGGTGTTTGTCTGAACAACATCCCCTCTATGCGGGAAGGGGATGTTCTATTTTTTCCAACATTCGCTATTCTTTTCGATGATTTCGCATCCATAATAGGAAGTATTATGAAAAAATATATTAGAACAAAAAGGACCAACCAGATAAAAATGGTTGATCCCATCATACGAAAGGGAGGATACATTAGAATGGGATAGGCTCTGATTAAATGACTGTATAAATTTTTGAAACAGTTAGTTTAGTTGGGTAATTAATCAAAAAATCATTCAGACTTACTGATTCTGTTATCTTTCTACTTGTAACAACCTCACTAAGATGCGTATTAGTATCTGGAGTTACAGTTGCATCTAGTAAGATAATATCAAATGGCTTGGAAAGACCTTTAAATAATATGGAGAGTTCATTATAACTGTTATTATTCTCTCTAATAAAGTCACAAGAACACTGTCTGTGTATGAGGTAATAATGTTGAGGTACAGTAACATTGAGATATTCATTAATTTGGTCTATATAGATATCATGTTTTTGTTGGTAATGAGTTAATGTGCTTGAGGGTATTTCATCATTTGTTGCTATATGTAGAAAAAAACACAAAGTTCATTCCACCTCCAATGAGTGAACCCAGTGCGCAACTCTAGCACTGGGTTTGAAACTTTTTATTAACGTAGTTATTACCAAAAGGAGTGGCCACCAGTTCGTACACCTAGTACAGTTGCGTGAAAATGAGGACGATTCATAATCATCCCATTGGATGTATGACCAGGGTTGTCTTCATCTGGTTTGGTACCAAATGATATATTTGCTGCTAGCGTTTGAGCTGAAGATCTCTGTATAGACCATACATCACCACTAGCTTTAAGATGATCTGATGCCACAGCAAAAGTCATTTGATTTCCTAATAATATCCCCCCCGGTCTTACGTTGTTTCTAAATGCTACAAAATGGTTGTACCCTTGCCTAATTTGAGTCGTTATTGTTGCAGCCCCTATAGCTACTTTCGAAGCATTCGCTTTGGCTGTGCTGTTGTAATATGTTCCAATTTGATTGGATATTACAGTGCTGTGAGTACTGACTTTTGTCGCGGTATAATGCCACAGTAGAGAAATCCCTACAACTAAACAAATCAAATCTGCAACTGGTAGTGGACCATCTATAGCTGAAAGGGCTCCAAGGGTAACAAGTCTAGCTGCTAATCTTGCCTCAGTTTCAACGATACCAACAGTGGAAAGTGCGACCACAGCATCACCGGTATTTATACTATAAACACCATCATTCCCCCATTCTCTGTCAGAGGCAGCTAGCACAAACAATTCTGAGGAATTAGAACCAGCTAGCACTGCTGCTTCTGAGGAATTAAATTCAGTTTCGGGTAAAATACCAGTTAATTTATATTGTTCGTAATATTCTTGGGCAAGGGCATCAATTCTATTAAATTGTTCCTGGCTTTCTGGGGTACTCATTACTGAGAGAGTAGCTGTTTCAGTGTCTCCAAGTTTCACAGCAAGTTTTCTCATTGCTTCAGTTTGAATTAATTGTTGTTCAATTAATTTTACATCAGTTTCCGACGTTTTCAATAGTTTCTTTAGCTCTTCTAGAGTATCTGCAAACTCTGGGTTTTCTATGAGATATTCGTTTGTAAATGAGTTCGAAAATTCAATTAGATACCCTTTTGTTATACCTTCAGTTGGAATTTGGGGAGCAATATTGAGTTGGGTTTTACTTGATTCTGCACCAATTGCAGATGTCGCAGCTACGAAGAATAATGATATTGTTAAAACAAGACTAATTATTTTTTTCAAGCGGCCGACACTCCATCCATTATAATATTTGGTAATTAACTTAACTTTTAATATATTAACACAAATTTGGAAATAGTCACCACTAAAATTCGTCTAATCTGTGAACTTACTATAATGTAATTATTTTGATTATGTTGTATGAATTGTGTTCATTAAACGTTACTATCTAGGTACCCTCAAAGAAACAAATGGAAAAAGAGATAAACCTGAATTACGAAAGCATAGCCTCATAAAAATATAAAAAAGCGCCCTGATCTCTGGTAGAATAGCAGCGGCCGCCAATTCATATTTTTTTCGACATTCTCTATTCTTTTCGATGATTGCGCATCCATAACTGGATGCAATTTCCTAAGTCATCTTCATTAAATATTTGTTCTTATGGGCTTTCGTAATTCAGGTTCAATCACCAGCAAAAAAAAGAGCCCCTTGAAATCAAGGGATTCTCTATAACTTGCTATCCGCCGGATTGCTATCCATTCGGCATCTGTCTTCCCATTATCCTTCTAGCTTACACATCATACTCCAGCTGCTTCCGCGCCTGCACGATGAAATCAAGCGGCGTCGGGATTGCTTCCGGCTCATATTGCAGCGCTCCGATTTTCAGGCTCAGCTCCACCTTGTATTTATGCGAAAACTCGGCAGAATTAAACTCCTGGATTTTATGCCGCAAGCGCTCGATGACGATATTCGCCCCTTGGCGGTCTGTGAACAGCAGCAGTCCCCAAGTCGGATTATCCTTGCTCAGCATATAAATCGAATCATTCGTCCGAATGCTTGTCTGGCTCATCTGCGAAAGCTCGAAGATCGCTTCCGTCATCCGCTCCTCGCTGACCATCCGCCGCAGCTCATCCCAATATTTCACGTTCACAACAAGCAGTGTGAGCGGAATTTGATACCGGGTGGACAGCGCCATGAAGACGGCGGCGTCATTTTGGAACGAGCGGCTGTTGCGCAGATTCGTATTTTCATCCATCGTCGCCAGCCGGCTGTTCGTTTTCTTGAGCTGTTCATTTTCCGTTTGGAGCTGTCTGCCTGCAAGCGTGAACATCCACGTCACCAAGGTGAACACCGGCGTCATGACGAGCCAGAAATAATTGCCGCCGCTGACCGCCTCTCCCCCCACAAGCGTTCCATATAGCGTATAGGTACCAAAGCCAAAAATAAACACAATGTTGAGAATCAGCCCTGTCGTCACATTCGTGAAATACGTAATGATCGCAATCAGGAAAGCGACATTCAGAAAAATAACATTTTGCAAATAACGGTCAGGATCTCCCGCTGTAAATACGATGCAAATGAAGCTGACGACGATGAGCAGCAGGAAGCCGCTGTCGGAAATAAGACTGCTCTGATTACGCCTCATCGCGATCACCCCGTCTTCTGCGATATTTGCGAGCCAGGAAAATCAGCGATACGAGCACCAGTACCATAACAAGTGCCGCCGCGATCACGAAGCTGAGCACATCGGTGCGTTCCATCACATTGCTAATGACGGAGGATTGCTCGGGCTCGGCTTCTTTTTTGAAACGAAATGCGTTAATGTTGCCGTCCTTGTCCGTCGATACGCCATCGCCGAACACCTTCCATACCGTTCCTTGGCTGGCGACCAGCTTGGAAGCTAAATAATAATATTCCGAGTCTGCCCCCGTAACGGCAAGCAAGCCATGCCCCGCCTCATACGGGGAATCAATCAGCTGCAAAGTCCCGATACGCTTGCCATAATCGGAGTCGATGCTCATTTTCTCATTGGATTGCAAGCCTGCGCCATTCGCATCATATTTGAAGTACAGCGCGTCATTATGATCACGAATCACCTTGTTGCTTTGGAAGGTTCCAATCGCGATGACGTTGCGGGCTTTCAAAACATCAGCAGCGACATCATCGCTATAAAAAAGAACGTCTCCTGTGTTGCCCTCTGCATATTGGCCAAGCAGGTTAAACAGGTTGGCTACCGTACGATACGTGTAGGAATCGCGCTCCTGCGGCAGTACAACCGCTACCTGGTTAAATGCTCCATCTCTCAAAAATGGATACGGATAGTTGTTGAACAACAGCTCCGTCCGATCCTTCGTATTCAATTGCAGCATGGAATCCTTCGTCACGAAAGCCCACGGCATTTGGTTCTGATTTTGCACGCAAACGGCATTTTTCAGCTCTAGATCAAAGGCGACAACGACGGAAAAGTTGCCGGAAATGTCCAGATTTTTCGGAATTGGCAATGTAATCGAATCGCCATTTGCCAGCTCCTCCGTCAGCTTCTTGCTGCCGATTGGCGTATTGTTGATGAGCACTGTCACCATCGAACGGTCAAAATCCAAGTTTTTCGCATAGCGGAAATCGAGACTGATTTTGCTTGCGTCAGCGATGGAACGATTGGCTGGCAGCGACACAAAATAAGCTTTCTCCTGATGGCGAGGGCCCTTCAGCTCGTCGCCTGATTCGGTCAAAACGACATTGCGGCTAATGTTGACCACAGGCGTCGAGACATCGGTGCTCTCATCGACGATTTTACGGTCGGAGCTGAGCTGGCTCATCAATGCC
Organism: Paenibacillus sp. JT22N7; assembly: GCF_059383875.1. Classification (NCBI taxonomy): domain Bacteria; kingdom Bacillati; phylum Bacillota; class Bacilli; order Caryophanales; family Paenibacillaceae; genus Paenibacillus; species Paenibacillus sp. JT22N7. Next base: position 126,959 of record NZ_JBXENY010000013.1, on the reverse strand, counting down.
TGATTCGCCACAAGGCGGCTTGCCTTCACAAGCAGCGCCTCATCCTTCGCGGTTACAACGAGCGCCCATTGCTCGCCTTGGCGCACGAGCTGAATCAGCGCTTTACCGTTCAAATCCGGTGTGCCGACAGCTGTCTTCAGCCCGCTCGGAAGCTGGTCATACAAGGCGACAGCCGTAACGAGCTTTTTGCCTGCATAATATTCATCATCGAAGGCAAGCAGCGGAATCGTCTTGTCCTGAAGCGTATTCGCCTTGGCAAAGCCAGACAGTGCGTAGACGGCCGCTTCCATTTCTTTCGCAGAAGCCTGTGCCGGCACTGCAATCGTATTCAAGCTTTTGCTGACCGTGTCGAGGCTTGTAAAGCGCTCATTAAAATCACGGATGGAGCCGTCCAGCGGCTTGCTTACATAACGAACATCCACGCTGGAGCTGCTGTATAGCTGGAGCCAATTGTCCCGCTCCTCATCCGGCGAGCAAATTTGATCATTGACGATCGTCTGAATGCTTCCTTCTGTCGACAGCGTGTTTGTGCCTTCCGCCAGCAGCTCGCGAGGAATCGTCACGCTCAGGCGCTGCTTTTTCTCCACCGTGCGATCCGGACGAAACGAATAAAAGGCTACGCCGTTAATCGCCAAAGTGACGCTGGAACGGTCCTTGTCCGCAAGCTGCGACACCTTATAGTCCATATTGACGACGACGCTGCTTACATTCCAATAGGACGGTATTTGAAAAAAGTCCTGGCGCGCCGCCACCACACCCGACATGGATGTATCTGCTGTAATGAATGGGATCTCATAGCTTTCTGTGCCCGGTGCTTCTGCTGCGCTTGCCGTTGCTGCTCCAAGCTGACCCAGCTGTCCAAGCAGCAGCGCCATACAAATGAAGGTAATTACGAATATGCGTCTTTTCATGATGCTCTCCTCCAGCTTTAATAACGTTCGGTTTTGTACCATTTCGCTTCACGCTTAAACACTAAATCCTTGAGGTAGGTATATAAGCCGTAGGCGGCAACAACCATCCACATTTGGCAATAGGATACGTACATCAGCATAATAATCCACACATTGGACAGCCTAAGCTCGCCTTTTTCCGTTGTTAGCGTAATATAAGTGCCTACTATAAATAGCGTGACCGCCAGCACCCAGAGGAAGGAGCTGAATCCGGCAATCGTCGTATGTACATAACCTAAAGCGTGAAGAATGAGCAGCAGATCAGACATAACGAGCGACGTGAGAAGCAGAAAATAAATCGATAAAAAGTATAAAATATCAAAGCGGATGTTCGTCGCCGAGCGGTCAAACAGCAAGGGGATATTTTTCACAATGACATAAATATTGCCCTTCGCCCAGCGCGTCCGCTGCTTGAACCATACCTTGACCGTTTGCGGCTCCTGCTCCCAAGTGACGGCCTTCGGCTGAAACTTGATTCGGTACCCCATCATGTAAATGCGGAAGCTGATCTCGGTATCCTCGGCAATCGCCTTCACATCCCAGCCGCCAATCCGCTCGACGATATGACGCCACATAATGAAGTTCGTGCCGGGTATCGTGCAAAGCTTGAACAGCTTCCATCTGCCCGCCTGCGCCATCCATTGGAAGGACAGCGTCTCAATGTTAATGAAGCGGGTGAGCAGATTCGTATCGCGGTTGCGCGTTCGGAACTTCCCGATGACCGCGCCCAGCGTATCATCATTCGTAATTTCACCGACCAGATAGCGAAGCGCTGTGCGCTCCGGCGTATTGTCCGCGTCATAAATGGCGATCAGTTCGCCTCGGCTCTGCTGAAAGCCGATGTTGAGCGCATTCGACTTGCCCTTGCCGCCTGTAACCTTGTCGGTGTTGATAACAATTAAGTTGCGTCCTGCGTATCTCGCCTGCACCTCGGCAAGCAGCACCGCGCTATTATCCGAGGAATTATCGTTAATGACAATAATTTCGTAACGGTCATGCGGATAATCGAGCGCAAGCAGCGATTCGACCGTCTTCGTAATGACCTTGCCCTCATTGTGGGCCGGAACCATAATGGTGACAAAGGGGGTCTCCCCTTTGATTTCTGGCACAGGCTTTCCTTCGCTCTGGATATAAAATAAATATCCGGCAATAATCAGCACCACATTGACGAGCAGGAGCGACCAAATACAGATAACGGCAATCAACATGAGGATGTCTGCGATTGTCATAGCTGTCTCCTTATTTGAAGTATTTGCGTCTGTACAGTCGGTATCCGATCATAAAGAGGAAGCCGAATATGAAGAGCGACACAATAATAATGACGATAAAAATTTTATTTTGCACATTAAACAAGGTGGTAAAGCTTACCGTGCCCTTATCTGCATATTCAAAATCAGAGCTGACCTGCCGCAGCGCATCATTCAAGGTTACCGCTTGACCATTAATGGTCATATGGCCGCCTTGCGACAGGATGACATGCGCCTCGGTTCGCACCTCGTGGCCTTGTTGCTTATAATCTGTGAAGGTCATCCAGCTCTCTGTAATGCTGGCGAGATCGGCGCTGAGCTGCGCTTCATTTTCAGCAAAATCATACGTCAGCGCCGTATTCATCGGAAGCGGCTCCCAAGCCTTGCCCTCACGGTCAAAGCTGGCAAGATAGCTCGGGCTTATGCTGTAAAGCGATGAGGCGAAGGGCTGGGAAACGTTCGTCTGCGAACGGTACATCAGCTTCTTATTAGGCAGCAGCACCGCCGAATTAAAGAAGCCCATGCCATCCACAGCGTATTCCTTATCGTAGGACCAATACATTTCTGCTCCCATGCCAAGCGGGGCAATGCCGTAAGCCGCTAATACGTCAATGAACGAGGTCATCTTCGTTTTCAGCGTCTGGTCATTTTGACCAATGGTTGAAGCTACGACTGGCGCATTGACCAGCACAGTGCCGTTTCGCGACTGGACATACTTCAACGTTTCCAGATAGCGCTGCATCGCCGGAAACTCCGAATTGCTGAACACCGGCTGGACGCTTATCGCAAAAGGAATGCCCGCATCATATAAAGTATCGGCCATTTGGGCCAATAGCGTTAAATCCGAAAACGGGTAAATTTCCTTAAAAAGCAAGTAGGTTAGTCCCGGCTCGGCAAGTCCCAGCCAATCCTTCAGCACATACGACATCGCCAGCTCGCTCAAATTCCCCTTCTGAAAATAAGGCACATACGCCGTATGCTCATTCCTCACCGCGTAGGGGGAGCTTCCGTTCGCACCGCTATTTTGCTTGGGGGTAAAGCTGCCGTAGGCCTCGGCCTGAAGATTCACCGAAGGATTGGCTGCCGTCTGCTCCATCACGATGTACGGGGTGTTTTGCACACGCACTGCCTCATCTGAAAATGGGCCAATCGCAAGCCGCATCGTTTCCTCGCTCGGTGTTTGTTCGATGGCAATATGCAGCGATTGCTGCTGCCGAGCAGGCAATTCCTCGCCGATGTGAAAATAATCGCCCCGATAGGCTGCCCTATCCTGAACAAAAGCGGCATTCGTCAGCTCCATATCCGCTGCATTTCGCACCAGAATCACCTTGCTATACTGCTCCAGCATGCCGCCTGAGTAACCATCTACGGAGAGGATTGTCACCTGCGCCCCGAATGCGGCAAGCTGCTGCTGCAGCGCCTCGACATTGCCAGCCTTTGGCGTGCCACCCGCCAAGCTGTCATAGAGCAGCAGCACGCGGATCGGCTCCGCCTCTCTTTCTGCGGCAGCAGCGAGAGAAGAAATGGAAGAGCTACAAAGCAAACAGAGCAACAGCAGCAGGTGCAATAGCGTTTTCGGTAATGGTTGTCTACATTTGCTTTTTTTCACCTTCTCACCTTCCCACCCTCTCTAGATGTATTTCGTTTGGCGAATCCTTCTCCTGCTCGCTATGCCATAATCTGCGGCGCACAGCATCTGCAATGACCAAAAACGTAATGAGATCAAAAGCCGCGGTAAACAGAAATTCATGCTTCGCCAAATCGGCGTCCCCCGCCCCGATAATCGAGACGAAGATGCCGGACAAGCCGGCCAGCATCATCATGACGATGAGCGGCAGGCGCGAAGCCCGCCTTAAATTTCGCGCCCTGATCGCCGCTACGAAAGCCGGCATATAAACGCCAACGACGACAATCATCCAGATGACGATGAAGCCGAAGGTTTTGGGCGCAAGCGCCTCTTTCAGCAAGCTGTAGCCGGAGAAAAAGATCGTCTGCTGACCAAACGGCTTGCCAGCCGATTTTTCATAATTGCCCATCGCCGCAGGGCGGATGGTGAACGCATTTTTCGCTGCCAAGTTCAGCATGCTTCCAGCTTGATCGGGATGACTGATATAATAGCCGACAATCGCACCAAAGCCATATTGGCTGTAGAAATTTTCCTCTAATATAGGTGAATCCACATCCACTGTCGTAAACGGCTCATAATAAATGCTGTCCTTCAAAATCGCATATTGCTTGTCCATGCCGAGCGCCTCCAAGGCACCCTCCGGATCGTCCGAGCCCATCAGCACCCCGCGCGTCATCGCATGGTATTTGTTAATGTTGACGAACTCCTTCGGAATGAGCACATACGTTGCAATGCCTGCAAGCATCAGAATGGTGAGCGAAGTCAGCATAAGCACGCGGAACGTCCGCTTCACATGGATGAACAGGTAGAACAGCCCGATGACGGCAATAATGACGCCAACCGGTGCATTTTGCTGCTTGCTCGTCGTCAGCAGAAACCCGCTTACTGTAAACACAGCGAGCATCGCGTAATCATTGTAACGGCGGCGGTAAAGCAGCAGCCCTGAGGCAAAGACGAGCATCATCATAATAAGCACGATGCCTTCGCTGAAAAAAGAATTGAAAAACGCCGTATATCCCGTATCGCCAAACATAAAAATCGCCAGCAGCGCAATGATATAGCCGTATTTCCGGTCAATTTTCCAAGTCAGGCTCTCAACGAGCAAATAAATCGCAATGACGTAAAGAATCGTCAATATGGCCGCCTGAAAACGCACATCGAACACCTGGCTGCTGGCCAGCAGCGTATTCAGCGCAACTGACAATTGAATGAACCAGGATTGCGAGGACGTAAAGGTTGTCCCATTTTCATTGTAATATTGCAAAATGCCAAATTTCTTTACAAAATAGCCGAGATATTGGCTGTCATAATCCGGGGCGTTAAAATATAAGCCGTTGCTGTACAAAATACGAAAAAAGTCCCCATTGTCCGCCATCCCAATATACGGGGGCGTGAACAAGGCGATGATTGTAATAATTAACACTGCCAAAGCAGCGAAGCTGGCAGGCGATAGGTATCTATTCAATAAGGCGTAGGCTTGCCGCGCATAGTGCTTGGCCCTGTCTGCTATCATGGTGGGCGCCTTCTTTCTTAATATCTTTTTTAAAAGCATGTTGAAAAAGGCAAGCGGAGTGAAAGGTTTGAGCTGGAGAAGCGGTAGCGTTCGCATTTGTCATTGGATTTCTACAGCTAGATCCGTTTTTATTCAAGAAATCCAGTGGCAATAGCGATCGTAAGCCAAACCTTTCACGCAGTGATGATCCTTTTTCACCATGCTTTTAGTAAGTATAAGCAAGCAAAGCCATTAGGTTGTCGAAGGAATAGGCCTGCTGAGCTGCCGTGTCGCCAAAGCCGCCGAGCAGCGGGCTTCCAACCTCCTCGATTTGGAACTCATTCATTTTGCCAATACTGTCGGCATATAAAGTCTGGTCGCCAATCACGGAGCCAATCATCGCCGTTATCGCGTAGATGGCAGTGGAGCGCGTATCCGTCGTGGCTGCGCCTTCCCTCGTGTATTGGCCGTAAAGCGTACCCGCCTTCACCTTATCCTTTATGTATCGGATGCTTTCGGCTTTTTCTTCACCCATTTCGGCTAATACCAGCACAGTTAACAAAGATTCCACCATATTAATATGATCCGAGCTGTATTTACCTTTGCCATAATCATAACGCGTCTCATAGAAAGGAAATTCATTCGTTAAATAACCGTCCTTGATGACTTTCTCCATATTAGCGATCAGCGTTTGCCGCTCCCCCGCCTCGATAGGCAGCAGCCCCAGCGTCTTCAAATCGATATAGCAGAGCGTAATAAAATCATTCGTTATTTTGTATGTTTCATCATAAAAATCATACAAATAGCCATTTTTCACATTATGCTCGTAAAAACGTTTGCCGAAGCTGTCGGCCTCCTGCTTGTAGCCTTCATTTTGAAAAACATCGCCGGCCTCATAAAGCGCCCGGATGATGCGCAAATCGTCAACCGCTGCGTTCAGCGTATAACGCTTTTGCAGCTTGGGGCTGAAGCGGTAGCTGAAAGCCGTCTCCATATTGAAGGATTGCTTGGCGCGGGCCCACTCCTCCTCGAAAGCAGACTTTTGCTGCGTTAACGCTTTGTAGCGCATCATAAGTCCCGCCGACTCGCTAAGCATTTCATGCCCCGTCGTGAGCTCCGCATTTTGCTCCGTATCCTGCAAATTCGTATAAATGCCCGCCGTTCCAGACAGCTCAGTCGTTATAAAATGATACAGCTTCTGCCGCTTGTCCTGCATTTGCAGCTTGTCACCATAATGCTGCTCTGGCAGCAATGCTGCCATAGGCGTGTCCTGTGGCGCTGCCGAGGATGTAGGCCATGAGGATGGAGCTGGCTGCTCCGAGCGTCCACATGCCGTCAACAATAACACGAACGTTATTGCGGTTAAGATCACTTTTTTGCCCGAACCGCTTGATTGTATTTTACGCATCCATCTGCCTCGTTTCTCTGAATCCGGGTTTAAAACATTTGGTCCACATCGTCTGGATCTAGGTTATCCCACGCTCCCATTATGTCCGCTGGCGCCGGATTAAAACGATATTTTGCCAAATCCAGCTTGCCCTGCGCACTAACCTCGATGCCCTCTTCCTCCAAGCGGGACCGCTGCTCCATATTCCCCTCTTCACTCGGGATGGCGATTTCGCCTTGCGCATTGACAACCCGGTGCCACGGCAGCTGATGGATGCTGCTCTGCGTATGCAAAATCCGCACGACCTGGCGCGCTCCTCTGCGGCTTCCCGCAAGCTCGGCAATCTGCCCATAGCTCATGACAGTGCCTGCTGGAATGCGTTTTATAATTTCAATAACTCTTTTCGTAAATGGCTGCATGATGGCCTCCGCTAGAAAGCTTATTTTTCTTTTGAAAAGATTGTAACATGTTTCAGCATTCGACTGGTTTCTACATTTAATATTTACACGCAAATCTTAAAATAAATTCAAAAAAGGCAAGCACGTCGTTCCCTGGGGAACTTCGGCCTGCCTTATTTTACAATATACATACTTATAAAATTATTGATTGATCAATTACAAATGAGTGAAATAAGCTGCCCGATTAAGCCTTGCTTGCCATATAGGAAATCTGCTCCAGCCATGCTTTGCGCGTTGCCTCATCAGATGCTGGAACGGATTCGAAGAACAGATGATACATAACCTCCAGCCCGCTCGGCTACTTGCGCTGTAGTTGCGCGATAATAACCAATTTCAGAAAAAACCTCAATAGCCGCAGATACGATGTCGGAACGCCTGCTGGCAGCTGTTGCCGTTCCTTTTGCCATAAACGCACCAAACCTTTCAATTGGTATTGATTGATCAATCACTAACTTGATTTAAACTATATCCGATCCAAGGTGAAACGGCTGTCGCCATCCTTTGGCGGCGCGGCGCGTTTCAGTCCGAGAAATATAAGCTGATTATAAGAGTGAAACCTATAAATTCTTATATTTTTAAAAAGACTTGCAAGTCCTTTGTTTCAAAAAGTTTTGCCTGACTGCTTGACTTGGAGTCGCCTCCAAGTTGTACGCTAATGCCATCAAGAGCAGCATCAACAGCTAGCTGCTGGTTTGATTGCCAACCTTATCGAGGAGGAAACATAATGAACAAGCAAATAGATGTACAAACCGCGCTCATTACAGGCGCTAACAATGGAATTGGGCTAGCGCTCACTCGCAGGCTGCTTGGGGAAGGCTGGCATGTTGCCGCGCTCATTCGTTCCGATTTTCTAGAGGACGATGAGGAGATTCAAGCTGCTCTGCGCAAGGGACAGCTTCGCATTTACAAAGCCGATTTAGCTGATTTTGCAAGCTTAAAGCAGGCAATGAAGCAAATTAAAGCAGCAGAAGCCAAGCTGGATGTGCTATTCAACAATGCAGGAGGCAGCTTCTCGGAGCTATCCATAACCAAGCAAGGGCGGGAGCAGCATTTTGATTTGCAGACGGTCGCGCCTTATGCCGTCTTTATGGAGCTGAAGGAGCTGCTCAAAAAAGGAAGCTATAAGACGATCGTTAATACGTCGACCAGCTCTTTCAAAACTTTAAAGAAATTCGACGCGAAAACGTTGGAGCGCCCAACGGAATTCAAGAAGCTGTTCGGTCCCTACTCCACCTCCAAGCTCGCTCTTTCCTTGTGGACAAAGGAGCTGGCTCCAGCCCTTGCTGCAGAAGGCCTGCGCATCATCAGCGTTGATCCGGGCGGCAATAATACGATTAGAAAAGGAAAAAGCTCCGGCTTGCCTTTTTATATAAAGCCCATCATGAAGCTATTTTTCCCGCATCCGAGCAAAGGCGCTTCCCTGCTCTATGAAGCAGCGATCGGCAAGCAGAAGCTCGCAGCGCCTGGCTCTTATCTTGTAAATGGCAAAACCTCTGCGCTGAAATTTACTGACCAAAGCGCCAAAGTGCTAAATCTCGTCAGCTCGATTTATGACCGGGAGTTTGCAAAGCCCCAGTAAGTGTGAGGGTGCTTCAATATAAAGCCCAATTAAGAGCGGCAAGCTGCTGCTCCTAATTGGGCTTTGGACAATCAAACCAACTATATTTCTTTGTAATATAATACCGTGGCATATAGGTTGCCATCACCTGAACGGGCAAATTTCGGAATACGCCCTGCTTCCATAAAGCCCAGCGACTGGTACAAAATATTAGACGGCGCTCCTTCTAGCGTATCTAGGATGAGCAGGCTTCGTTGTTCCGAAACAGCCCGCTCCTCCGCTGCCTGCATCAGCAGTCTGGCAATGCCTTTGCGCCGCTGCTGGGGCTGCACCATCATTTTGGCGATTTCCGCCCGGTGGGACGCATTTTGCTTTTGCGCCAGCTGGAGCTGTACGGTACCGACAATTCGCTCTCCCTCCTTGGCAACCCACAGCAAAGTGCCCGGCTCCAATACGCCTTGCCAATACCCTTTCGCATCCTCCCTGCTAAGTGGCGGCAGGAAGCCGATCGACGCTCCATCGTCTACGACCTCGACAATGAGCCCGGCTAACTCCTCTAACGTATGCTCATCAAGCTCTGTCAGCTCTGCTACTCGCAACGATTGGCCCATGCCCTCAGCTCCTTTTTCATACTCCTTTTTCATCTCTGTTTCATCCTCTCTAGCATATCCAATTTGTAATTTGAGCTCAATATACTAAACATGATCATCGAATAAATCTTCATTGCCGCGAATAATTTCTGTAAAGACACATCGGAGATGTCCGGCACTACGATGCCAATGGTCAGCGTTTTTCATAACTACAAGCTTCAAAGCCAAAAAATTGGTGAAACGTTTTTCCTATAGGAGGCTTAAGATGCAAAAAATAAAGCTTTTTTCCGGTACATCCAACCGCAAGCTCGCTGAGCAGGTCTGTTCTTTGCTTGGGCAGCCGCTTGGCGATGTCGCTATTACCCGCCAGCAAAGCGGCGAAATTCACGTTTCCTACCAAGAGCCGATCCGCACCTGCGACGTCTTTATTATTCAAGCGATGTCCCATCCGGTTAATGAACATTTGGTCGAGCTGCTTGTGCTCATTGATGCTGCCAAACGTGCCTCGGCAAATAAAATCAATTTGATTTTGCCCTATTACGGCTATGCCCGGCAAGAGCGAAAAACGGCTCCCCGCGAGCCGATTTCGGCGAAGCTGGTCGCCGAGGTGCTGACGACCGTTGGCGCGAACCGCATCGTAACGATTGATCTTCATGCCGATCCGATTCAAGGCTTTTTTGAAATTCCGGTTGACCATTTAACCGCCCTCGACCTTATTATCCATCATTTAAAAAACAAAAATATTGAAAATCCGGTCGTCGTCTCTCCCGATGCAGGACGTGCTTCCACAGCGGAAAAGCTTGCTGGCGAGCTCAATTGCCCATTCGCCATTATGATCAAAAACCGCCCGGCCCACAACCAGACGGAGATTACGCATATTATTGGCGATGTAGCGGGCAAAACGCCGATTATCATTGAGGATTTGATTGATACCGGGAATACAATCGTCAATGTCGTTAATGCCCTTAAGCAAAATGGCGCCGGGAATGCTTATGTTTGTGCGACACATGGGCTTTTTTCGGGAGGGGCACGAAATTTGCTGGCATCGCCTAATATCAGTGAAATCGTCGTCACCGATACGATTGCGATGCAGGAGGAGCATGAAGCTTTTGGTGAAAAGCTTGTCATCCTGCCAATAGCTCCTATAATCGCTGCTGCCGTACAAATTATTATTCAGGGCGGCTCCATCGATACACAGGTAAACTCGGGCAAGGTTTAACATTTGGCTTCCTTGTTCAGCATACATGTATGCCATGTTTGCTCGCGGTTTTGGAGGATGAAGGGCTGCTGTGTCCCTTCCCATCCCTCCTTCCTCCTCGTCCTGTTTGGTTTGATTACCGCATAGGAATGGGACCCACTGCCGTGATCCGCTGCGCGATTTCCTCCGCCTGCAGCAGGGACGACAAAGGATCGGATAAAAAATATTTATTCCATTCCAAGTAAATGACTTCACATGACGGCTTTTTATCCAATTCAGACTTTAGCATCGATTGGGCAGAAGGGCTGCCCTGCGAACTATTCAGCATGAGCAAATAGTCGCCAAGAAACCTGCTAATCGCGCTTCTTTCAATTTGGGCGTATTCAAGCCTCTGCTCCATGATCTCACGGCGTACTTTTTCGGCAGGCTTGAACCCCAGCAGCTCATAGGCAGCTCTGCCTCCACGGCCTTTGCTGTTCCCAACCAAATCGACATGCTCCGACCAATTCGGGTCAGCTATTGTAAATGTCCGCTCAGACGAAACATATGTGCTTACATGATGGCGTACTAGAGAAATTCGCCGTGCGAACTCGTCCAGCCAATTAGCCGCTTCCTTTTTTCGATTCAAAATATGACCCATCGCCTGAATTTCCTCCGCTACAGTCTGGTACGCTTCACTTTGAAAAACAACCGTTGGCGCGATGCGGGCATACGAGGCGTATGCACAGGGGTTCCAGGTAATAATCAAATCCGGCTCCAGTTCCAGCACTTTTTCCAGAGAGATTTGGTTATGGTTGCCGATATTGTTCACCTCCGCATTCATATAGGGCGCAAACCACTCCTTGCTCCCGATCAAAGAATGCGGCGCTCCTATCGGCGTAACCCCTACCGCCAATACGTGGCCGATATCCCAATCCACGACTACCCGACTAGGCCTATCCGGAACTTGAATGCTGCCCATTGGCGTAGCAATCGTTCTTGTCCTGGTTTCGATGGATTTGCTGTTTGCCCGATTTGCCGTCCCTTCGCTATCCGTTCCTAACCATACCTTTATAGCTGAACCGAGATCTCCAGCTCCTATTTCAAAGGCTGGCCCGTGTTTTTTAAGCTGTTCCCTATAAGACATAGGTGAAATTCCAAAATTTTTTTTAAAATAACGGCTTAATGTAAATCCATTCGCATATCCCACTTGCTCGGCAATATTTTGCAGAGTCGCTTCCGTTTGTCTGAGCAGCCTCGATGCTTGGGCCATGCGAATTTGGGACAGCACACGTCCCGGGCTCGTATGCAGCCGATTTTGGAACAGACGATTTAAATAACGGGGGCTGCAATGAAAAATAACGGCTACGTGCTCAACGGTTATCTGCTCTTTATAATGCTCCGCCAAATAGCCGATGACCTGCATGGTTCGGTCAGGGCTCAAAGCTAGCGCGCGATGCTGCCGAATTTGCTTTAACAGCTCGTACAGCCATTGATAAAATTGTGCGGTCGATTGGATACGCTCCAAATAATCAATGTTTTCCCATTGCTTCTGCAGCTGCACCACATGCTCCAAAAGCGGTGAAGGATAGGACAGCTGCATGCCAAAGTGGGCATTCAAATCCGCAGCTTCCACGGGCAAAGGCCCCAAAAACATATAAACAACCCAATAAAGCTCTATCGCCTCATCGGCTATGACACTTAAATGCGCCCCTTGGCTGCCATGAATGGCATAGCAGGTATCAACCCTGTGCATTTCTTGATTCAGCCACACGATGCCTCGGCCGCGCGTTACAAATAAAAAAGTGTTGGACGGGCATATTTGCGAGCTCGGTACCTGATTACTTTCATATTCATAACGCCGTACATCCAATAGCCGAATTGGCCTATTGTCCCACAGCGCTGCATACTGCTCTATATCCATTAAGAAAGCTCCTATCGTTAGCTTCAAAACAAGCATACGTTCTCATCATATATGATAACAATTCTCAATACAAATATATATCAAGTTCCGAAACGGGTATGCCCTCGGTCCGAATTGGTCATTGTACAATCTGAAAAATTCATCTAAAGTGGGATTTAAATGAAAATTATTATCAATTAGAAAGAGGGTACAAAATGTTTAGACAACAAGCTTTTTACAAAATGGCATGCCTCGCCATGCTGGTACTTGCAGTATTTCTCGCTGGCTGCACTAATCAAGAGACTACCGATCAAGTGGAAGATGCAGTCGAAATTCCGAAAACCCGGATGATAAACACGTCCCTTGGAGAGATCGAAATCCCTGCTCAGCCAGAGCGCATCATTGTAGATTGGAATATTGGGCATGTGCTCGCTGTAGGCGTCACTCCTATCGGAGTGCCTCACAGCCTTCTCGATTATGGCGAATTTATGCGCAAACCTCTGGAGAATACAGCAGATATCGGAAATCACAATCAGGTTTCACTTGAAAAAATGGTAGAGCTTGAGCCTGATCTCATTATTACATGGAGCAAAGATGCCTATGAGTCCTATTCCAAAATTGCTCCGACGGTCGTTTTCGTGCCCGACGAATATGCTTCCATGGAAGAGGAAGTGACCGCTATGGGCGAAATTCTGAATCGCCAGACGGAAGCAAAAGCATGGAACGAGCAGTTTACCCAAAGGGCAGAAGCCGCACGTAAAAAAGCACAGGCTGCCGTACCAGCTGGTGCCACCTTTACGATAGCTGATTTTAATTGGCTCACTAATGTAGGCATCGTTGGAAAAAGTGCAAACCGAGGCGGTAAAGCGGTATACGACTTGCTCGGCCTCACCCCTGCCACAAAGATTAAGCAGGACTTAATCGATAAAGGCGAGGAAAGCATGGATATCAGCTCCGAGCTGTTCGGAGAATATGTCGGCGATTATCTTCTGCTTATGAAGTCCAAGAACAGTGATAAAGAAGATATTCCCGAAATATGGGCGGGGATGGATGCCATGAAAAATAACCGGGTTTATGAGCTCGATATTCATAAATACCTTTCTGCTGATCCTTATACGACGATTTATCAGGCAGAAGAAATTGCTGAAAAATTAGCTGCCAAGCAAACTAAGCTGGAATAAGTGAAAGAGTAGAGCATAATAGACTTGCTCACGTGTTAAATAATCGTCTTCTTTTGGCGGACAGGCTGGTTCAGCAGGACGTTAAAAAAGGAAGTGCAGAAAGGCAACGATCTGCCTTCCGCACTTCCTTTTTTTCGTTTCCCCTATTAGCTAGGCTCCGTGCCCCACACTAAATTTCCGTTTTGATACAAGGTGACCTTCGTATAATCTGCATAAGTCGTCCGTGTCGAGTTAAAAGAATAATCATCCGTCTCGCTGAAATTTGTCCAATCGCTCTTATGAATGCGCGTATGAATTTCGCCAGATGTCCCGCCCGCTGGGATGCTGCCCGCGCCAGAACCAAAGGACAGCTCTACATAATAATCGGCGCCTGTCCGCGGCTTACTCAGCTTGACGAAGCTGCCCGATACATTACCGTTGCCTACTTGGGCATAGTCGCTGAAGAAGTTTTGCTGTTTTTCCCCGTCAATCGTATACCAGTAGCGGATCTTTAGTCCGCTCATTGCGACGGGAGTCGTCCCGTTATTTTTTATGATGAACTGCGGCTTAAGCTGGTTATCCCCTGCATTATTATCCCCTACTCGATAAGCTACCGCTAAGGCGCCAGAAGGCTGCTCTGGCCCGGTCGTACCGCTCGGTGTAGCAACGGCTTCAGCCGAGGCTGCTCCCGTACCAGCACTGTTGGCCGCCTGAATAATATAATAATAGGTCGTTCCGTTCGTAACGGCTGTGTCATTATAGACGCTGCCAGATACAGCAGCAGAAAGCGTCGTATATGGCCCCCCGCTCGTCGTTGCCCGTTTCACCGTATACGAGGTCGCGCCGGCTACCGCATTCCAAGCAAGCTGAACCTGCATGCTGCCAGCTGTCGCTGTTAGGCCAGTCGGTGCAGCAGGAACGAGCGGCCCCTCAGGCGTCTGGACCGTTTCCAGCACCGACCAATAGGCAGGCTTGGACTGCAAACGCTCATCGAACAGCAGCGGCCAATTGTTGCGGGTTACCGGGAAGGTGCGAAGCCACGTATGCGCATCATCCTTGCCCCATAAGGTTACATTCGTAACGGTGTCCGTATGCCGCAAAAACACCTGAAACAGCGCTTTGTACAAGTTGGCTTGGCGCTGCTTCAGCTCCGCGGAGAATGTATCGTAGGATTGCGAATTATCCGAATAGACGCTAATGTCGAGCTCGGTAATATGCGTCTCCAGTCCAAGCGCTTTGAACTTGATGATGGAGCTTTCAATTTCCGCAAGTGTTGGATAATAAAGACTGATATGCGTCTGGTGGCCAACGCCGTCAACCGGAACGCCTTTGGCCTGCAAACGGGTAATTAAGTTATACAATGCCTGGCTTTTTGCCGATTCATGCGTATTGTAATCGTTAATGAACAGCTTCACGGTCGGGTCCACTGCGTGGGCGAACTCGAACGCTTTTTCAATATATTCTTCCCCTGCAATTTGATACCACAGGCTGCGGCGCAAGCCATCTGGCTGCGATGCATCGATAACCTCATTAACTACATCCCACGCATAAATTTTGCCCTCATATCGTTCCATTACAGTCTGAATATGATTTTGCATGCGTGCATACAGCACCGCTTTGCTGACTAAATTTCCGTTCGCATCACGAAACACCCAGTCAGGTGTTTGTGAATGCCAGACTAGTGTATGCCCGCGCACTTGCTGGCCATTTTGCACTCCGAAAGCTACCGCAGCATCTGCCTCCGTAAAATTAAACACATTCTCCTGCGGCTCCGTGCTGTCCCACTTCAGCACATTGCCAGGCGTGACGCTGTTAAAATGCTTGGAAAGCAGCTGTTTATCCGGAACGGTCAGCAGCTCATCATTGGTAAAAGCTGAGCCAATTAAAAATTTCCCGGCAAAAGCAGCTTTAAGCGACGGTATGTCTTCAATTATAATTGGACCAAGATCCGGATGCCGCTCAAATCGAAAATCATCAAGGTAAAAGGAAGCGGTTGCACTTCCTGGCACCTCAAAATAAACCGCTACCTGTGTGGCCGGCTCTAGCATTTTGAATGTAGCCTGCAGCTTCGTCCAGCCGCTCGCTGTGACCGCTCCAGATGCGATATTTTCATACCGGGTACCAGCAGGCAATGTGCGCTGAAGAGACATTGAAATATTGGCGTTTGCTGCTCCAGCAGGCAGCTTGACCCAACCAATAAACTCATACGTTTGCCCAATCTCAAGCTGGCTTGTCACATCAAGCGAAGGCCCATGCCAAGTGCTTGTGCGTCCACTTACCGCCAAGCCGTATGCTCCGCTGCGCGCTGCTGCTGCATTTGCAGCCAAAACCTCCACACCGCCGCGGCCAACCCATTGCTGCACCGTACCATCCTCAAAATCGCTTTGCTGAAGCAAGGTATTCCCGGTTTCCACCGCTTGCACAGGCTTTGCCCAGTAGAGGGGAAGCAATAAACTTACGATAATTAGAAATTTAAGCGCTTTCATAAATGGGTAAAGCTGACGATTGCTCATTCTTTAATTCACTCCTTTTCCTATTCGGGTATGGTAACCACTCACAAATCCGAAGTACTGTCGTTCCACCTACTTAAACGAAGATAACGACTTATACTTGTCTATATTTTTAGACAGACGCGCCTCCTCCCTATTTTGGTTGGAAGAGCCGACCCTTTTGCAAGAAAGATACCCGATAGTTAGAGCTGGGAACGACCCCTATGAAAAATTATACATCTTCCTAGCTGAGCCTACAATATCAATTAATAGAAAAATTTGTAACAAAAGCTTGATCCTTTGCCCTAACGAACGCAGGCTTCTCCTAGGCATTACTGATTATAAGGGGAATAGACACTTACGGTTGGAGCAGACGAAGGCGCATTTTTTTTGAACGTGATTTTGTCCATTTTGCGATTTACCAGCCCAATTAACTGGTCCGCCATGTAGGAGGTGGAATATTTAAAGCCCGATTCTTCCCAATAAAGAATAACGCCCATTGCAGCTGACATCTGGTAGCTGAGCAAAATTTCGTAGTCTAGAGCAGGGCTGCCCACATCCATAGTTATGTGCATATCGCGCCTCATCGACTCCCGAAGCACGTCGTAAAGCTCAAACCCAAAGCTGCGATCTACGGAAAGCAGCGCCTGAAATTCATCTTTATGTTTTTCAATATGGTCAAACAGCTGCAGCGCCGAAGGATAAATATCTTCAGCCTTTACCAGATCCATCCCCTCGTATGGAATAAGCAAAGTCTCTGCAAAGCCAAGCAGAAATTCGCTACGTATCTCTTGCAGCAGCTCTTCTTTGCCGACAAAATGCTTATAAAAAGTTCCGCGATTGTAATCCGCCCGCTTTGCCACATCAAGTATGGTCACAGCCTCATATCCTCGCTCTAATATGAGCGACACGAATGCAGCTTTAATCGCTTGACGCGTCCTTCTCGTCCTTCGGTCCAGTTGCTTCTCCGTTGCCAATGCGCTCAGCCTCCAAAGCCTATAGGTAATGTTGTCCCTATTATATCTCATTCGATATTCCATAATAAATGTTATCTAATCTCCCACACCTATTAAACACCCAAAGCTTGCATACAGTGGAATACATTTATACATCATAAGCAAAAATCAACAATTAAGTTTCATATGTTCAATTTCCGTCTATAAGTAGACATACATTCTTTACCTGTCACTTACGTGACATTTAAGAAAGTATTGATTATTGTCGTGACAACATTGTGAAGTGTAACCTGTAATGGCACACATACAACTTATTCATACAAGCTGCGCTCGACTAAATTATACGATAAGGATGCGATAAAACATGGTTACAACAACAACGAAAACCGCAGTCATTACAGGCGCCGCTGGCGGTATTGGAAAAGAGCTTGCCCGCCGTTTTGTAGAGCGTAAAGTTAATTTGGTACTGGTAGACTTGAAGCTTGAAGCTTTGCAGCAAGTCGTTGCTGAGCTTGGCCTAGACGATTCCAACTCCCTAATCGTTGCAGCAGACGTCTCCAAAGAAGAAGATGTTGAAAACTACGTAAATAAAGCCGTGGAAAAATTCGGCACAATCGATTATTTCGCTAACAATGCCGGCATCGAAGGTCCATCCGGGCTCATCGAAGAACAAAGCGTGAAAGCACTTGACCTTGTATATAACGTTAACGTTCGCGGCGTATTCCTTGGTCTTCACTACGTCGTTCCTGTTATGAAAAAACAAAAATCCGGCGCGATTTTGAACACTTCATCACTGGCGGGCCTCATGGGCGCACCTGGCATGTCCCCATATATCATGTCCAAGCATGCCGTAATCGGCTTGACTCGCGTTACAGCCAATGAGCTTGCTCCGCTTGGCATTCGTGTCAACGCCGTTCTTCCAGGCACGATCAATACGCGCATGATGCGCCAAATTGAAGAAAACTTCGGCAATCCAGAGGCATTCAAAAAAGCCAATGAAGCCGCAACACCGATGGGCCGTTACGGTGAACCGGAAGAAGTAGCTGCTGTAATGAATTTCCTTCTGTCCGATGAAGCATCTTTCGTTACGGCATCGCTTTATACGGTCGATGGCGGTATGGTTGGACAATAGCAAATAAATATATACAACTAATCGAAAAGGAGACTATCTACATTGAAGCTTGAAAATAAAGTCATCATCATTACAGGTGCGGGAAGCGGCATTGGACGTGCGACTGCCTTGAAGCTTGCTGCCGAAGGCGCTATCGTCGTATCCTCCGACTACAATGAAGCTACTGCCAAAGAAACAGCTGAATTGATCAAGCAAGCTGGCGGACAAGCTTCCGCAATCCGCGCTGACGTTTCCAGCGTGGAAGATGTTAAAAACATGATCGACAAAGCAGTTGAAACGCACGGTACGCTTGATGGAATTTTCAACAATGCCGGCGTTGGCGACATTCGCTCCTTTGAGGATCACACACCAGAATACTTCAACCATGTTATTTCTGTAGACCAATTTGGCGTGTACCTGGGCATCTATTATGCCTCGAAGAAAATGAAAGAGCTTGGTGTTAAAGGTATTATTGTAAGCACCGCCTCCATCTTCGGTTACATGGCTGCTAAAGGCAGCTTTGCTTACCAAGCCGCTAAGGCTGCTGTTGTCATGATGACGAAATCGGCAGCACTGGAGCTTGCTGATGCGGGCATTCGCGTAACTGCAGTCGCACCAGGCTTCATCGATACACCGATTATCAAGGATGGCGATGATTTCAAAAATTTCCTTGCTGAGCAGCATCTGAGCAAAAAGCTCATTCAGCCGGAGCAGATTGCTGATGTTGTAGCTTTCCTCTTCTCCGAAGAAGCTTCGGCAATCAATGGACAAACGATTCCTGTTGAAGATGGCTTCCTCATCTTTAAACGCTCTTAATTATCGCTAACAAGCAGCATCTGCCGATTACTGGCAGGTGCTGTTTTCTTTTTCTGATTAGTGTATTGTTCCTAAAGTTAGGAATATAGGACTATTCATTTTCTAGTTAAAAAGATCGAAATAGTACTAGGATATGGATTATTATATTTTTATAAACAGAAGGAGAATTATCTATGAAATTCCAAACTATTTTGGCCGAAAACACTGAATTAAAAATTACTACTGGTTTTGCAGGACGCTTTTCGGTATTTATTAATGGCAATAAAATTGAAAAAACAAATGATGGCTACCTCTTCCCGCTCAATGGAGAGACGCAGCAAATTACGGTTAGACGGGCGATGCTTGATAACGTACCGAAGGTGACATGGAATGGCCGCGAAGTGCTGCTCGCCAAAAAACTAAAGGGCTATGAATGGATTTTGAGCGCATTGCCTTTGCTGCTGCTCTTTCTGGGCGGTGCTGTAGGCGGTGCAATTGGTGCCATTGCCATGCTTGGAAACGTTAATCTATTCCGCAGCCAGCTTCCTACTGCCGCGAAAGTCCTCCTCTCCCTGCTTATCTCAGGCTCCGCTTTTATCGTCAATATTCTTGTCGCTATGTTCATTTATTCGATGGTCAACGGCTAGAGAAATGTTAAAATGCCCGTACCCGCAAAGCTCCGTCATGAACTACCCTTGTTGTTATCGTCTACTTTTTATAGTATAAATAGGCATAACAAGGGAGCTGATACTGGTATGTACAAGCATGTTATTTTTGATTTTGACGGTACGATTGCCGACTCTGCTGCCGCTGTATTTACCATCTATAATGAAATGGCGGCACAATATCGTTTTAAGCCTGTAACCGAAGAGGAATATAAGAAGCTGAGCCAGCTATCTTTGCAGGAGCGATTTAAAGCGCTTGACGTTCCCTTTTATCGGTTTATGCTGTTTCGCAAAATCAGCAAGGAATTCAAACGTAAATATAATGAGCATGTTGCATCGATTCCATTTTGTGACGGGATGCAAGATGTACTAAGCCATTTGCTGCAAAGCGGCATCAAGCTATCCGTTATTACATCCAACGCTGCAAACAACGTCGCAGATTTTTTGCAGCCCCACGGCATTCACACCCTGCATGACATACGCAGCTCCAGCGGTCTGTTCGGCAAGCATAAAACCATTCAAACCTATTTGAAACAAAACCGTCTCCGGCCGGAGGACGTGATCTACGTCGGCGATGAGCTGCGGGATATTGTAGCTTCCCATAAATGCGGCATTAAGGTAATCGGAGTCACTTGGGGACTCGACCCTAAGGAACTGCTGGAATCCGGCAAACCTAGTTTTTTAATTGACCAGCCCCAAGAGCTTTTACGTCTAATAGAATCCACCTCTCCTTAACTTCACAGGAGTCGAAAACATACCAGCCTCTACTGAGTGAAAATCTGCCTGTGCAAAATTTACTCATGAAAAATCCCCTATAAGTAAATTGTAACGAGCTTGCTCCACACTGTTTACTTATAGGGGATAATATAAAGCAGGGCTGACCTTAACTTACCATCAACTTTTTTACTTCTCATAGAATCATACTAAGTACTGTGATAATTCAATGAGGTTCCGATCTGGATCTCGAACATAAACAGAGACAATCGGGCCAAGGGCTCCTGTTCTTTTTACTGGCCCTTCCTCAATTTCAACCCCATTTTTATGTAAATGATGCACGACCTCTTCTATGTTTATATCAGTAATAAAACATAAATCGGCAGACCCAGGTAAAGGGTGCTCAGCTTTGGGTTCAAATTCTTTTCCAGCCTCATGCAAATTTATTTTTTGATTAAAAAGCTTTTCGATTCACACCGAACGTCTCTTCCTTCATTCCCAAAACTTGTGTATAAAAGTGTATAGTCGCTTCTAATTTACTGACAGTTAAAACGAAATGATCAAGCCGTTTTATCATCATTTTCCCTCCAATTTCGACAATCTACGTACTGCTTCAATCTATTTGGCAACAAATTATACCAAAAAAGTGACAACAACAAAATATTGCTTTTAATTTCGCTATAATTAAGAGCCTGCTGCTATACATTGGAACGGCCCAGCAAATCTGCATAGACCAGCTGAGCCGTCCTGATTATTCTAATTGCACAAAATAAACTCTATCGCACGCGATGAACGCCCAGAACATCATTAATCGTGCCATCTATCGACACCTGGACAACATCCTGCTTCACTGTTCCATTATTATAATGAGCTGTAAATGTGAAGCTTAATGTTCCTTTGTTAAGCTTTTCAAAGGAAGCATCCCATAGCGCGCCAGCCCATAATGTGCCCGCCGTATTTTTCACCTCCAGCTTCGTTTTATAGCTGTTCATGGCAACTTCAACGCGCTCTGGCTTCGTATCCGTCCCTGTTTCTGTCGCATTCGCTACCAAAATGAACTTTTCGCCTGCCCAAAATACGCTGTATGCACGCGGAGTTTCTTCATCTCCGCCCTGCTTTTTGTTATAGGATTTACGAATGCTGTTCCAATCGTCCGTATGATTGACCATTCCCGCCACTTTCAGCGGCTGCACTTGAACGGTTTGGGAGATCGTTACTGGTTCGGCTAAACCGTCATCTACCGTTACGCTAAGCTGCCATGCGCCAGTCTGCTCCATTTTGAGCTTCGGCCCTGTCTTGGCGTAAGGATAGGAAACGGTATACTCGTACGCATATTTTTGCCCGGAAGGCGACTGAAGCTCCATCTTTAGAGCCAGCGTATCTTTGTCCGGATCAGCTGCAATCGCCTCGTTCGTTACCATATCCCCTTCAAAAATCGGTTTCGGAGACCAGTCTACATCAATCGTTGGCGGGCGATTGGTCACAAAATAAATATACGCATATTTCCCTAGATTGCCCGCTACATCCGTATCTATGACCGTCAATCGATACGCTTGTCCGGGAATTAATCCTGTTACTTGATGAGAACGTGCCGCCTGCTGCAGGGCTATGCTGTATTCGGCCGAACCATCGCCATTTAAATCAATCGTCGTCACACTGCCATCTGTATGAACCTTTTGCATATAAAAGACTCGGGCGGCATGGCCAGAGGATGGAGCCGCATCGCTAAAAGCATTAAAATTAACCTTTACCGAGGTCGGTTTAATGTCAAGCTGCTCCTCCACATCATCCGGCTGTACGGTATCCACAAAGAAATAGCCATTGCTGCTGTAAGGCCCCCATACATAACTGTCATAGGCTCTCGCTTTCCAATAATGCAGGCCTTCCTACAAATTGAATGTTGGAATATGACTGGCTGCAGCACTCGCCATATTAGTGTCCAGCACCCTACGATCCACAGCATGGAAAAATACCTCATAATCGATTGCTGTAATAGGATCATTTTCAGGATCAACGGTAAATACTCGCAAGCTCGGACGATTGTTATTCGTATAGATCGGCTCCGATGTTGTTGCCCCGTTATAGCTAAGCAAGTACGTTGTGGGCGGCGAATCAATGATAAAATATACGACGTTGCTATCATCCGACCATGCTCCACGACTGAATACACGCCCCTGCACCTTCACCTTGCGTCCAATATCTATCGTGCCTGCTTCAAGCTGGAAGCTGACATCACTGCCCGGGTATTCTACCTCCAGCGCCGTTTGGCCATTATCCACATAAGTTAGTTTCAAATAAAACTGTTCCTGCGGATCATTTTCTTTATCCCGATATAACCATTTCAGATTAGGATCGCCCAGGACAACTGTTGGAGCGGAAGAAGAACCTGCCGGATAGGTAATGACCATTTCTGGCTTGGACTGATTGACTGCAGGCAGTGCCTCCTTATAAACTCTCGTCTCCGCCCAGAAGCTCCATGCTCCGTGCATGTCCTTCACCTGCTCCTGAACGATCAGCTCGATGCCGGGACGGCTATAAAGCAATCTTTTCCCTGTTGTCCAGGCGCTTTCGTCCGCCCAGCGTGTCCGAAACAAACGATCCGCCAAATAACCGGGAACATCCGGGTCATAAGACGTATCGTGCGTCAAATAATCCAGCGCTTCCCCTCCAGCGTAAACGGTGCCCGTAAACCAAATATCCGGCTGCGCAATCGGTCTGCGGTGCACATAAAGCGATTTTGTAACCGGCTCCGAGAACAAACGGTAATCAGCCAGTCCGGGATTATCCTGTGCCATATAAGTAATGGCATACAATCCGGGCTTTTCGAGCGAATTTAGCGCAGTTCCAAATGCTCTCCCATCATACTGGCTAAGGCCAAGCGTATTGGCAAAATATTTTGGGTTATGCGCGTAGCTCCATTTTTCCGCCAATTTCGCATCCGTCTCAGGATCATTAAACAGCTTATTGTATAAAATCTGTTCGCCTATAAGCACGGCTTCATAGGTTTCCTCTGGAATAGAATCGCCATAATTGGTGCGCTTCACTTGGCTAAACGAGGCTTGCTGCTGACCAAGCGACATTAAGCCTGCTGAGCCTTTTTTGTAGGTGGCGTCCGCCGCTTCCAGCTTGTTAACCCCATTAATAGAAACTCGGTGTACACCTGCAAGCGATTCTAGCCTGAAAGCATAAGGGATACCCGCACTCCGCGGCATGGCTGCCTGAGCCAGAACGGTCTTGTTGCCGCCCGACACTTTGTAAAGCGTAAGGGAGTTGCTCGTCCACTCCACTGCATACATATTTTTTTCATCTTGAATTTGAATGGCTGCCCCTACTGGTTTATCATTAGATAAATGATTGATGGATAGCTCAAATTCAAGCACCTGATTTCGCATTATGCTATTCGGATCGTAAAGCAGTCCGCCCCATGCCTCGCTATCGATCTCGACCGTAGCATCGTTCAGCAGACGCGGCAAATCTCCTGTTGATTCACCTGTGAAAGGAATAACTACTTTTTTGCTCGTGAGTGAGCCTGAGTATGGTCCCGTATAGATAACATCTGTTCCGATGCCTAAAACCGAACCATTCGGAAGGACGTTGGATGAAGCGTTAAAAGCAACTCCATCATAGCCATTTCCATCTGAATATTTCATCGTATCCGTCACAAAATAGGCTTTGTTCTCATAAGTTTCCGCACCTAAAGACGGTGTTTGATTAATGCCCAATACACCTGCCCAATGCTGTAATTTTTGAAATGCTGAGCTTGCCCAAACTTGCTGGCCACCCGATGTCTGATAAGTAATTTTATTAAATAGCTTCACACCAGATGCCATTGCCCAAAATTCATCCGAAGGCTGTGAAAAAGGACCGATCAGGCCTGTTTTAGGCCATAAAATTTGCGTCATGATCGGATCGCTTGGCGACGGGCTTTTATTATTCGCAACTATAAAATGATCCAGCATTCGGTATGGATTTCTATCATCGTTACTCGTGATGGAACCGTCCGGCATTATCAAAAAACCATACGGCGTCGCCATAACTCCGGACTTATTAACCGCTGTTTTTGCGAGCTCGTAAGGGAATTTCAAAACATCAATCGTACCGCTGTTTTTCTCCGGCCTCGTAAAGCTATTCGTTGCTGTACCGTAAGACAGAACGCCACTCACCTGGGAGTATCCGTAATTTCCAAACTCAAAACGCATGGAGGTCGCATAGCTTTTCATTCGGTCAGCAGACATCGTAATAGCAGAAAGCATGCCATTGCCCGTAACATGATTGGCTATAAGCTGACCATTAGGGTTTACGACATAAAATAATGCCGTCCAATTATCTTCCGTACCTCTACGCATGTTTGCAGCCACTAACAAATTGCCATTTGCATCGACATCTACACTGCCGATCTGGTAAACGTTCCATGCATCTATTCCCGCATGCACAAGCTTTGTCCAATACAGCGTTTTTTGCGCGACAGAATATTTAGCTACATAAAGCTTTTGCCGAATATCGAATGTCCGTCCTCCGTTGCTTTCCCGATACGCGACATATAGAAACTGCCGATCTGGCGAAAAAGCTGTACCGATGACCTTATTGCTCGGATCGTCCCAATAGCTGCTGCCCGCTGCACCTCCAGTCGCTGGGGGTGCGATGTTAGGGTATTCCTCCAATAGCTGCCCGGTCTCGATGTCATATATGCGCAGCGCATCCCCAGAAACATTCACTGTCCCTTCTTCTAGAAAATAGGCCTGCTTCATTTGGGTTGGATGATATTGATAAAATGCCCCTTTGAATGTGTTCCCAGGATGCACATACGTATGTTCAATCTGGCCTGTCCATACATCACGAATTGAAAACACCCAGTTTTTAGACTCTGGCGGTTTGTAGCTATAAGCATAATAATACCCAGCCTCGGTCATTACTGTCGTTTTGTAGCCAGCATAAATTTGACCGATACTGCCTTCCCATGCCGGCAGCGGTTTCACCTTTCTCGCCAAGTTATAGCTTCCATTAAAATCTGCCCATAGCGCATTGCGGGTCGTTAGATTAGCTCCATTTGATTTCCAGCTTGCCTTATTTGTCGCCCCGCCTTCATATGGCGTCTTATTAACCCATGATCGCAAAATCGATTCCGGAGAATATGAGGTAATTGGCGGACCGCTGCTCTCCCCCTGATCCGGCTGCTGCGTCAGGCCGACTGCAGTAAAATCTACACTTGGCGCGCGATTAATAATGTCCGTTGCCACAATAGCAGACTGTGCTGACAAGCCATAATCCTCCGTAACCGTTGCCCGGTACTGCCGCTTGCCAACTGTCGCATATTTTACACTATGCACCTCCTTGTAAGCCCCGTTATACAACGTGCGCCATGGTTCCTCATTAAAATCGCCATCATTGTCAGCATCGTAACGCTCTTCAAGCAAAAGGCGCTCCAGCTTGTCGCCATCCGGGCTGCTTGCATCCATATAAATCGTGTTTTCGTTATAGCGCACGCCTTGCTCGGCAGCTAACAGCGCCACTGCAGGCGGCTGATCAGGAACAACCTCCAATGGATAAGCCGTCCATTCGCTTTCTCTCCCTTGAGAATCATGAACCTTGCCTTCAAGAGTGTAGACTCCTAGCTGATCAGGTGCTTTAGCAGGCCATACACCGACCGTATAAGGACCACTATCATTTTTCTTATAACGAATTTCCGACTTGCTGAAATCAATGGTCACTCCCCGCTCCGACAGTGGTGAAAACGAGTTATTCAGATGATAAGGCTGCGGGAAGGACCTCCCCTGAATCCAGCGCGTTACACCAGAAATGATGGCGACTGGTTTCGGGTCATTGACATAAAGCAACGCCGTATCTGATTGGCTTTCATAGTCGTTAGATACATTCAGCGTAGCTTTATAAACGCCCGGTTCATTAAAGGTCACCGTGGGATGAGAGAAAGCTTTTTGATCAAAATTAAATTTGTCTAAATTTTCAGTTAATTCCCACGAATAATCGGTATATCCTCGGGCTGTCGCCGATAATGTAGCCCGATCACCGGTGAAAATGGAGGTTGGACTCCAGTTTGCATTCACTTCGAGGATTGTTCTTGGCGCAGGCGTTGGCTCGGATCCTCCATTGGAAGCTGTAGCGATTGGCGTAGATGCTCCCGGCTTTGTAACGGTCGTCGTGCATTCAATGGCCTGCTCCGCTGTCGTTCCGTCCGTGAACGTGACTATGGCGCGCATGACGAATGTCTCGGTGAAGCTGTCTCGGCCATTCAACTGGGTTTTCGGTATTGTGAATGCAAATTTATAGCTGATCGTGTCCAATGCCTGAGCTATGTTCTGCGTCTGATATTGGGTCCCGTCTTCAAGGCGGCCAAATACTTTCCAGTTTTTTATTTTAAGCGAGCCTCGCTGTTTTATCGTTGCAGTAATTGTTGAGTTTACAGTAACGTCTTTGTCTGCAAAGGCTATTATTGATGGATCAGCTTTGCAGGAGCAGTCGAGGTAGGGCTGGTCTATTGGAGGTAGTTTTTCGTATGTGACTCGGACTTCACCTTCGTAATAGTAGGTTTGTCCTGTCCAATCAGTTGATGCTGAAATAAGGTATTTCATTCCGATTGCATTGCCAGTACATCCGTTGCAATCGTTGTATGACCAATTCGTATTAGCCTTATCCATTGGAACTGCAATAGAAATGTACCCATATCCATCATCGCCTTTTTTGGCCTCACGAACTTTATGATAAATTAGTTCCATATCATTTTTTGTGATTTCTTTCGCTCTAGTAATTTCTATTGTTGAAGAAATTAACTTATTGACACTAACAGGTTCGTTATTAAAGGAGTAATAGTTTGGTCCACTAAATCTTGGATTTGTCACTATGGCCCATCCTTGTGAGTCCTTCATTTGATTAGATATCGTTTTTCCAGTCGCATCTTTTGCCGGAAGAATGCCTGGGCAAATAGAAATATTTCCCTGCCAACATGGATCGCCCACAGCAGGTGTCACATTATAAGTTATACTATCGGCACCTTTAAATACCCATTCTTTTCCGTTCGCTCTCCTGTTTATAGCAAAGTACATATCTGGGCTATAACCATTAGAAGTGGCAGTTACTTTAGTGCCAGAAAACTTTTTTACCGTTATTTCATTATTAGAATAACGAAAATTACTTTGATTGCTTCCCGAATTAGTCAACTTTAATTGACCTCTACGATTTGCCACCATTGTCCAGAGTTCAAAGGATTTTATCTTATATCCATCTGGAACTGGTGCATTTACAGTAGTTATATTACTTCTACTAGAGGCTAAATCAAAAAGGCCATCTGTTCCCAATTTTACTTTATAGCTTTTAGTCAGTGTTACAGTGGCAGCAGATACTTGTGGAAACTGAATAGGAACATTTCCAAGTGTAATAGAGAAAATTAATAGAAGGGATATTAGAAATTTTATTTTCATCATATTCCCTTAACTCCTGTCAAATAATAATCTTTCTGCCCACTATATGTTCTTAATTGAATTGGAAAACCTCCATACTTTTTCATTTGTTCCTGAATCAATGATTTTGGAATAAACGGTAGCTTCCAATTGTATTCTTTATTATTTTTAGTACCAAAGTAGAGTTCCATTTTATTGACGAAAATTCCGCCACGATCAATAGTTTTCTTGTCGAAATAATAGAACTTGTCATTTATTTTTGTAGCGCCAATATCACCACTAGTATGAACATAAAAACTTGTACTAGCACTTTCACTCCGATTTTTGTCAATAACAAGATTTTCCCCTTTAACTTTAAAACCAAAAACTAGTCCATTATTTTTTTCGGGGTCAATAATGTTGCCATTAATATGATAAATAGCTCCCTCTAAGTACTCTGAGTAATAGCCGTTTTTATCGAGTGGGTCCATAATAACCAACTGTTCAATCGATACATTGAAACCCGGACGCATTTCTTTTTTAAAAGGAAGTTTAACAAGATCATCTTGCTCTAGCATAGTTATCACATTATGATCATGCCACTTAATCTCAGCCGCACTAGATGCTCCCTGATCCACCGATAGCTTCCCGCCACCAGCAAGCTTCAGCAGGCGCGTGACGATAACCGCCGCTTGTGCCCGAGTAGTCGTCCCATCTGGATCTATCGTTTCCGCCTTGGCACCTGTGCGCGACAGCAAGCCCGCATTCACGGCGCGGAACATCAACTCATCCGCCGTAAGCTTCGCACCGCGGTACTCAGCATTTGCTCCACGAACGGCAAGCTTAGCCATTTCCACGCGTGTTACCGCCTTGCTCAGATCGCCCGTAAAATCGCCTGCGGCATAGATTTTCGCATCAGTCAGCGCCTTCTGATAGCCTGCATACCACGGCTTGCCAGCAGGAGCTGCTGCTGCCTCCACCTTCGTCGTCAGCGCAATAACCTTGAGCAGCTCCGCACGCGTAATCGGATTTTGCGGCTTAAACGTTTGATCCGGATACCCGTTCAAAATTCCCGCCTTCACCGCAGCTTCAATCGATTCCTTCGCCCAGTGTCCTGAAATATCCTTAAACACAGGCGCGGCTGCCTCAGCAACTTTAGAATCTACGGACGTTAACGACAACGTAACCGTAAACACTACCGCCACCAACACTAGCCATACAATAGAGCCTTTCCACCATTGCAATCCCATTTTCCCCATCTTATTTAACCTTCTTCCGATTAGATTAGTTTGCATAAATAATAATAGCCAAAGACTTGCTGGCCCTACTTTTGTCCATTATGATTTTCTTCCCCTTATAGGTTTTCAGCAGTCTAGCCTCTAACGCTTTTCCAGCGTCCAGCTTGACCGCATCCCGGTAAGCCGTATCCGCAGACTCGCCTACATAACGGGCCAAGAGTTCCATTAACAACTCCTTATGTAATGAGGGCTTCTCATATAGCCATATCATCGTTGCTTTTTTCCTGCTGTCATACTCCAACACTAATTTATAATCTGCAGGTTTTCCGCTGCCTTCAGGATTAAGCAGCACCGTTTGACCACTAACCATCACATCGCCCGAAAAGCTTTCGAGTGACAAAACCAGCTGCTTCAGCTCCCCCGTAGATGTATAAGCGGACTGCTCCGTAATGCCCCCAGCAGCCCGAAGCTGCGCAGACTGCCAATTCAGCAACCGATAAATGACCACAATCGCTTCCGCACGCGTCATCTTGCGGCCCATCCCGATCCTCCCGGCAGTATCACCCTTCATTAGGCCAAGCTGCTTGGACATATAGACATAGCCTTTCGTGCTCCCCGCCTTGTCCTCGCCTGCTGCCCGAACGAAAAGCCTCGCCGCTTCTCCGCGCGTGATCGCGTGATTCGGCTTGAACTTGGCAGAATCATATTCCGTCATCTTCAATAGACTGAGCTTCAATCCGGCAGCCAAATAAGGGCGGAACCATCCGGTGTCATCCAGAAAAGGCGTGTCCATATTGGCGACCTTAAGCTGCTGTGCTTTTACGACTGCGGCAAGCAGCTCCGCTCGAGTTACCTGCTTATTCGGTCGAAAGGTACCATCCGCATAACCGCTCACATAACCGGATTGTACCGCCTGCTCCACGGGAATACGGGCCCAATGGCCGTCCATATCGTTTAGCTGCTGCTTCGCCTCTGCTGCCTGGGCATGCAATACTGGATTAAAGGCAAGCGCTACAACAACCGTTAACATAAATTGATTTTTCTTCATGCGGGGACTCCTTCATAGGTAAAATGGCACAGCCCATCCCCCCATAAAGCGCAAAAAAGCACGCAAAAAACCCAGGAGGATTTAAGCGTGCTTCGCTTCATAATTATTTTATACTTTACCCTATTTTATAAAATATTGTCAATCCATTTTTCGGATCTTTTCGTCACAAAAACTCACCAAACTCCTCATTACTCTCCTAAATACGCTGATTTTCTGCATAAATAACCAATTTTCTACGTTCAGCAGCCGTTATGCAAGCTATGCTGCTGACCGAGCCGCTAACCGAAGGCCCGACACTGTATGCTGTAGAGGGTCCGAACGGACGTGAATGAATCATGCTCGTAGATGGTTTTCAAAAGCTTGTTTATAGCGCTTACCGCTCAAGCGATCTTGTTCGATGGGAAGCAGTCGGAGAGCTCATGCAGCTTCCTAGTGAAGCACGCCACGGCGCGGTGTTCATTCGTTAGGACGACCCTAATCAAGCAAGCGCGCGCAATATATCATTGATTTTTTTACTATTGGAAATGACGCCATTGTTCATCCAAGAAGAAAATCAACCTCGTACACACAGCTATTCTGTACAGCGGGAAGGCTGCGCCACTCGGGCTGCTCCAGCAGCCGGCGCTCCTCTCCTTCCGCTTGGCTGTGCCACTTGTCGAACGTGATAAACAGATGGTCAGCTGATAGCAGCGCAAGCTCCTCAAGCGTCATCTTGATCATGCGCGAACCAACCGCTTTGGAAGGAACAGGACCTATCTGTACCGCCGGCGACGGGCATAATCCCAAATCTCCATACAAAACCGCAGCAGCAAAGCCTCTGCCTCCGTCTGTATATGACCTGCCCTGCTTGCCCCACTCGTCCAAAATAATCGGCTACGGTATGCAGCAGCGTCCGCCAGCTTTCGCTTAGCTCGCTGAGCACGCATGTGTTCGATATTTGGCGGCATTTCGACAAACCCGTTTATACAAAATGATCATTTAAATGAAAGCGATTACAATAAGTCGGATTTGAACATGTTAGATGTCGTTATCGTCGTAGTGGCATTGAAAGCAACTTCTTATAATGAAAAGGCATCATAAAGGATGACAACAGAGAGGATGATTGTACAATGGGGAAGGTCAGACAAATAAGCGTTGTTGCTTTACTGCTTGCTGTTTTATTCGGAAGCATGCCCATTTACAGCTACGCGAGCATGACGGTGCCTGCTGCTGCGGCAGTATCTGCCGAAATTCAGTCGCTCATCGATCAAGGAATGATTAAGGGCAATGGCAAAGCGCTCAGCGAAAAATATTGGAGCAAGCAAGCGACTCGCGCACAAGCTGCGACGCTGTTTCTTCGTTTGAAAGGCTTAGAGAAAGAAGCGCTTAGCTATTCGGGAAGCGATTCCTTCCCTGATGCGGCGAAAGCAGGCAAAGTGCTTCAGCCGCTGGTTAACTATTTGAAAGCTCATCCGCATCTCGGTTGGCTTGCAGATAAGGATGGCCGCTTCGCGCCACAGCAGGCTGTCACCGCGCAGGAATATGCCCGGGTGCTGCTGAAGGCGCTCGGCTATGAAGCTGGCATAGATTATAAAGAAGCCGAGGTGCTGGATTTTGCAGCCAAGCAAGGGCTAGCCGCATTGAAAACAGGCGGCAAGCTGACCAATGCCCAGCTTGCAACCGCCACGGCGCAAGCGCTGAAAGCAAAGCATAAAATCAGCGGCGAAACGCTGGCCGCGATTATAATTAGACAAGCGGCACAAGCGCCTTTCACTGCCGATGTGACGCAACAGACCGCCTATGGCGCGATTAAAGGCGCCAAGGATGAAGCGAGCAGCACGCTTAGCTGGCTCGGCGTACCTTATGCGAAGGCGCCAGTCGGCGAGCTTCGCTGGCAAGCACCACAAGCGCCAGCAGCTTGGACAAGCACGCTGGCGACGACCGCTTTCGCTGCGAATTGCACCCAGCTCGCAGCTGGCAAGGCAGCAGGCAGCGAGGACTGCCTGTATTTGAACATTTGGCGGCCGGCTGACAGCAGCACAAGCCTGCCCGTTCTTGTCTTCGCGCACGGCGGCGGCAATATGACCGGCTCCGGCAAAGATTTCAAAGGCGACCTGCTTGCCGAAGCGACGAACAGCATCGTCGTATCGATCAACTATCGCCTCGGTGCGCTCGGCTTCTTCCATCACCCTTCCCTAGCAACAGGCGATGCGGTTCAGGATTCAGGCAACTATGGGCTGCTGGATATTTTCCAGGCGCTCAAATGGGTGCAGGGCAACATTGGCGGATTCGGCGGAGACGCGGCCAATGTGACGCTTTCCGGCCAATCGGCCGGCGGCCGCAATGTCATGGCGGCCGTCATCTCTCCACTGAGCCAAGGGCTGTTTCAGAAAGCCATTGTGCTCAGCGGCGGCATGACGACCGCGCCTACGGCGGACGGCGACGCCAAGGTGAACAGCGTGCTGGCGAAGCTGGCCGCTGCGGATGGCACAGCCGCCGATGAAGCGGCGGCTGCCAAGTGGGTGGCTGGCCAAACAGCCGAGCAGCTCGCGGCATATTTGCGCAAGCAGCCTGCTGCCGACCTCGTGCAGCAGTTTGGTGGAACGGCCATCCGCATGGCGCCGTTCCCGCATTTATTCAGCGATGGCACGGTGCTGCCAGCGGAGGGCTTTAACGTATTGAAGAGCGGCAAATATGCGCAGCTTCCGATGATTTTGGGCAGCACAGCGACGGAGTTTTCCGCCTTCGCCTTGAGCGATCCCTCATTCGCTGCTGGCTTCGCTGACGGCAGCCTGCTGAAGGACCCGGTGAAGGGGCCACAATATGCAGCAGCTATCAAATATGGCAGCGAGCTGTATTCCGGCTTCAATGCAGAGCGCGCAGCCGAGGTACTGACGGCACGCTCTGGACAGCCAGCCGTTTATGCGTACCGTTTTGCATGGGGCACACAGGACGGCGTCATTTCGAGCAGCCTGCAGCAGTTGATTGGCGCAACGCACGGCGCTGACATGGATTTCATTCTCGGACGCAAAGCTGGCATTGCTGCGTATTTCCCTGACGGCTATTTCTCCGAGCAAAATGAGCCTGGTCGCAATGAACTGACAGCAGCCATTCACGGTTACTGGAAAAACTTCCTCTACACCAGCAATCCAAATGCCAGCTTCCTGCCAGCATGGACACCGTGGACGGCGAAGAATGGCGCTGATCGCATTTTGCGTCTGGATGCTTCAAATGAGCATCAGACGATTCATATGTCGAATGAATATTACAAGAAAGCGGATGTGCTTTCCCGCATGGAAAAAGAGCTACCAGCCGACACCTTAAAGCTTCTGCAAGAAAACGTATTGGCGGGCAGATTTTTCTGGTAAGCCTCATTCGCAGCGTTAAGCATTTAGCTTAGTGTAGTGAAGACTAGTGTAGTGTAGAGTAAAGTACTGATAAACACAGCCTTGCCTCGACATATCTGCAACCATATAAAAAATAACAGCCCGGCAGCGTCCATTCAGGACAGCTGCCGGGCTGTTAATGCTCTATTTTCAACCGCAAATAGTGCGCTTGCTTATTTAAACGTAACGGAGCTTATTACATCGTCCGTCGTTTTTTTCGTTTCATCATCCAAGTAAGTCGTAATCAGGTTGAACGCATAGCCCTCCAGAATCGCACTGTAGTAATGCTGCGTAACCGTCACTTCGCCTGCATTGATTGTAACTTCCATCATATCAAAATCTTTGCCGCCAACTTTCGTCGAAACGATATCTTTGTATTCGTAAGGCAATTGGCTCTCGACCATGAATTTTTTGGATGCTTCCAAATAATCTTTGCCTGTTTTGATGCCTTGCAGCATGCTCAGCTTTTCCGCAATCGCCATAACGGATGCTCCCGTCTGCTCTCCCCCGATTGGGTATTGCGAAGCCATCAACAAATTAAGCGTCTTCGTTTGAGCGTAGTCGAGCTGTTTTTTCTTTTTATCATCGTTGCCGACAATCGCTTCTCCAACCTCACTAGTCAGTTGGTTCATCGTTTCAGCATCTTGATATTCCCACTCTTCCGGGAAGTTCAGCGATACGCCGAAATATTCATTGCTATACGTTCCTTTTGCTGTCGTCCCTAAATCAACATCTTTCGTGCTGCCTCCGCATGCTGCAACCAATACAGCTACAAGCACGAGCAGCAGCGATAAGGAACCTAGCTTCTTTTTAGACATTTTAGACATAATACCCTCCGATAAATATTCTCTATTTGTGTACTTCGAAAGTGTAGCATAGACCCTATTATTTTCCACCTACAAAAAACTATAGGTTGTTTTTTACAAATAAGCGCATTTACTGGCGATAGATACCGCTTCTGTACTCGATTGCACACCAAGCTTCTCAAAAATCATTCGCTTATGATGATTGACCGTACTCTCCTTAATTTTGAGCTTCAATGCAATCGCCTTGACCTTCATTCCCTGTGAGATCAGCTGCAGCACCTTAAGCTGGCGTTCCGTTAATTTCACCGTGCCCAGCCCTTGGTCCAAATCCTCCGCAGCCTGCTGCTTGTCGTAACGGAACAGCATATCGGTCGGAATCAGCTTGGCTATCGCAATCAGCTCGCTTTTCATATCCGCATTAATCGTGGACACATCCAAATAACCGACCGTTTCCCCATTCACCTCAAGAGGGGTAGAGAAGCAGTGCCAGCTTTGAAAAAGAGGGCTTCCATGCTGCTCCGGCAGTAAATATACCGGTCCATTCGAGGCCATCGCTGCCGAAATCGCATTGACGCCGCAGCTTTTTTCGGTGAAATACATGCCAAGGTGAAGCTTCGATTTGGCAACCGTCTGTTTCAAATTATCGCTGTAATCCATGGCAAGCAGAACGCCCTTCGCATCAGTCAGCAGAAATAAATAATTGCCTGTAAGATGATCCTTAATGGTAGAGAGACTATCGTGGAAAGCCGTAATCAACGGTTTATTTTGAAGGGAAATGCTTTCGAATTGCTGCCTGGGGACGAACGATGCGGTGGACTTGCGATATTCTTCTATATGGCCTCCACCCCACCGCTGGCGCAGAGTCTTGATCGTTTGTGACATGGTCGTGCTATTCCTCCCTGCTTAACTCACTCTTATACTTATCGGTCAAACTTGGCAAAAACTTGAATCTCTTCACGGTACCGGATATTTTATGCTTTATGCCCTTTTACCCCATACAGCTAAGAAATAATCGCATTTTTTGGAAAATAGCTCTGAGCCCCAGCAAACTATGACGTCTGCTTCATGCTTTATTTCTCTAGTTCCAGCATTGAATCTTGCTAACCATCATCAATCTTCCTCCATTTTCCGATATAATGAACAAGAAGCCAACAATCATCGCTATCCCTTCATCAAGGCGCTTCAGAGAGGAGCTTCATATGACTATCGACGTTTTGGAACGGAATAATGTAAAGGTAATGGGTACAGGCAGCAAAACGATTGTTTTTGCTCATGGCTTTGGATGCGATCAGGATATGTGGCGTTATATGGTTCCTAGCTTTGTAGACAACTATCGAATTGTATTGTTTGATTATGTAGGCTCTGGAAAATCGCAAATTCACAATTACGATTCACAAAAATATAATGACCTAGAGGGCTACGCCCAGGATGTGCTGGATGTGATGGAAACGCTGGATTTGCGAGATGCTATTTTCGTCGGCCATTCGGTTAGCAGCATGATTGGCATGCTCGCTTCCATTCATGATGCTAAATATTTCGAGCGTATCGTTATGCTCGGTCCTTCTCCGCGCTATGTGAACGATCTTCCGGATTATTACGGAGGTTTTGACAAACGCGATATAGAAGAATTGCTTTCCATGATGGAAATGAATTTCATTGGCTGGGCCAGCTACTTGGCTCCCATTGTCATGCAAAATAGCGAGCGCAAGGAATTAAGCGAGGAATTGGAAAAAAGCTTCTGCTCCAGAGACCCGCATATCGCGAGGCAGTTCGCAGAAGTTACTTTTTTCTCCGATTGCCGTGTCAGCCTTCAGCATGCATCTGTGCCTACACTGATTCTTCAATGCACCGACGATAGTATCGCTCCGGTTGAAGTAGGCCATTACTTGCATGCCCATCTCAAAAACAGCGTCCTTCGGCAGATGACAGCGACCGGGCATTATCCGCATTTAAGTCAGCCTGAAGAGACGAGCCAGATGATTAAAGAATATTTAGCCAGTGTTTAGTAGGCAAGGTGAAACGGCTTTCGCCGTCCTCTGGCGGCGCGGCGCGTTTCAATCCGAGAAATATAGAGGAAGGATGGGAACATCATATCCTTTCCTATATTTTAAAGAAAGGCAGCCCTTATATGGATATTCAATTAGATAAAGCTCCCTGCGGATATTTCTCCATATCGGACGCAGGCTTGATTCAATCGGTTAATCAGACTTTACTGGACATGCTGCACTATGAGCGCGATGAGCTGCTTGGCCAGCATATTCATTCCACCATGTCGGTGACGAACAAAATGTTTTTTCAAACGTATTTTTATCCGTACATTCAATTGTATGGGCGCGTCGATGAAATGTACTTTTCTTTTCGGACGAGCAGCCATGAAGATGTGCCTGTATTGCTGAACGGGGTTCGCCAGGAGCGTGACGGGGTTACCTTCATTGACTGCGTTGTGTTAGTGATGCGCAAGCGAATCGAGCACGAGAAGGATATTTTACAAACCAAGACGAAGCTTGAAGAGTTGTATCAGGCCACTCATGAAGCCAATAAGAAGCTCGAGCTCCTGCATGAGGAGTACGAGCTTAAACAGCAGGAGCTGCTAGGGATCAACCATCGCCTTGAAACGATGGCCTCCACGGATGCGCTGACCGGGCTTAAAAATCGGCGTTTTTTCCAGGACAGCCTGCTGGCACAGCTTGCCTTGTTCCAAGAAACACAGCAGCCCTTCTCGCTGCTCATTATTGATATCGACCATTTCAAAAAGATTAATGACACCTACGGACATCCCGTCGGCGATCTTGTGCTGACCAACCTGGCCCGTTTGCTGCAAACGATGTCACGGGAGAAGGACATTGCCGCCCGCTATGGGGGCGAGGAATTCGTCATCATTCTTTCCGGCGCCAATCAGGAAAAAGCGATCGTTGCCGCAGAACGATACTGCACGACAACCGCTTCTATGGATTGGGGAGAGTACAGTATTACAGTTAGCATTGGCGCAGCAACCGTTACACCAGGCGACACCGACCAGACGCTGATCCATAAAGCGGATACTGCCCTCTATGCTTCAAAGACGGGCGGAAGAAACCGCATTACTCATGCGGATCATTTAGTGAACAGCAAGTAGCAGGCAGTAGGATAGATAGGACTCCAAGTAAAAAAGAAGAAGCCACCTGCGCTGCGAGGCGAAGACGGCTTCTTCTTTTGCTTTATTTCACACTTACTAGATTGCCGAAATGCGCGCTATTCGCCAACTAAATCGTGCAGCAGCTCGGCTGTCGGTCTCTTAAGCTCTCGCCTCAACCGCCACCCATAGCTCATTACGGTTTTCTTCTGGCGGCAAATAACATTCGATAGCCGGCAATTCGGCGAGCCGATAGGCTGAGGTAGGCAGCCATTCCGTATACAGCCGCTTCCAAATACCGGCCAGCTGATCTGGTCCGCCCTCCACTTCAAATACCACCCATGATGATGGCGAAAACTCTCGGCGGACCATAGCTTCAGGAGCCTCTTGCTCTGTTTCAATTGCTAAAATGTAGTTCAAAAACTCATTTTGCCCGTGCCCTCCGTCCGCACATACGCCAAGTATGCCACGGATACCGGGTTCGGCTGCGCGGATTTCCCATAGCTTTTCAAACAGTCCAGCCTGTGCTGCCTCAGCCCATAAACGCGGTACCGTCTCAAACACCTCGCTATTGCGCACCTGCTCCGAAAGACCAACGACAGAAAATGCGCCAAGCTCCTCGATTCGATAATTCATTGCTGCCGCTCCTTTTACTGAAATTTGAAAGGATAGTCGCGGATAGGCCTTCAGCTTTGTACCGGCACTTCTCGCAGCAGTCGGTGTAGTACCATGCAGCTGCTGGAAAGCACGGGCGAACGCTTCGGGGGAATCGTAACCATATTTGAGCGCCACATCGATAACCTTTACCGTGCTGTTTTGCAGCTCAAACGCTGCCAGACTGAGCCGTCGCCTGCGAATGTATTCCGATAACGACACCTCCATAATGTAGGGGAACATCCGCTGAAAATGATAGAGTGAACATCCCGCTATATGGGCTGCTTCCGCATAATCAATTTCATCAGCCAAATGATCTTCAATATAGCCAATGGCCGCGTTCATATGTAATACCCAATCCATTATCCAGTCCTCCTCTGCTCACTACTATACTTAAAGTAACATAAAACAGCCTTGCATTCTCTGCACAAGAATGCAAGGCTTCTCCCTGTAACGTATTATCCCTCTCGTTCCAACGACGGGCTGCTCACCTCTGAACTCTTCCCGCTTATTACAGATTGCCATAACATAAAGCAGCCAGCCCCGAGAGACAGCAAGAAGAAGAACAAAGCGAGCAGCGGCAGCGGCGACCATTCCAGCATGGCTCCGCCGATCCAAGTTTGCCAGCCTACTTCAAGCAAGCCCAGTATATAGGCAGCTCCCGCCACATGCACCCACTTGCGGCGCTCC
This sequence comes from Paenibacillus sp. JT22N7, assembly GCF_059383875.1. NCBI lineage: Bacteria > Bacillati > Bacillota > Bacilli > Caryophanales > Paenibacillaceae > Paenibacillus > Paenibacillus sp. JT22N7. Next base: position 88,376 of record NZ_JBXENY010000013.1, on the reverse strand, counting down.
TGCGGGCGCAGCCTCGTGCGCTCCGACAGCCATGCGACAAGCGGCACAGCTTGAATCGCATGAAAACCCAGACCATGAAGCCAGATGATATTCCCATTCCCGCCTGTCATGCGGCCCCCCGTCAAGGAAATCCAAATGCCAGCGGCGAAGGAAAGCAATATCGCCATAATCGCATAGCGGATCGCCAGCACCAGCTCCGGTCTTAGCTTATACGATCTGCTGCGGAAGAAAGCAACGGCCAACACGCAATAAAACACGATCAGCAGCATGGCCACAAGGCTAAAACCGGCTGCCACAGCTATATCAAAGACTGTACCGCCTTCTGCAAAACGCGGATTCATGCCGCGCATATTTTGTACATTTTCAGCGAAATACGAATACATGGAAAGAACCGCATAAGACCAGCGAAAAATCGCCTTGCCTCTCGTGCTCATAGCGGACAAAGGCAATATCGCCGCTGTCGAAAGCAAAAAAATACCCAATGCCGCATTAAAGGAAGCCGCTTTGCTTACATCCCCATTTGGCGCAACCTCGCCACCATACAGCAGCATCCAGACCACGCATACCGCTGCCAGCACAAAGCCAAGTATGCCTAGCGACGCCAGCAGGCCCTCCCCCTGAAACAGACGAACCTTCTTTACAGGCTCCTCCCATTGCGGGCCCGCTTCCGCACCTAAATTCCTAATCATATTATCCCATCCATTCCCTATTAGCTTCTTGCCTTAACTTTAAAGGAATGGACAGGGCAACCGGAACGGACCTTTATCCAGTATTTCACTGAACGGAAAGCGGATATTGCCTCAGGCTCAAGACGGAGAGATCATTTCCCCAATCATCCCTTTTAACTGATGAATGCCTAAATCGGTATTCGTCATAATAACGGTTCCCGTTCCTGTGAATGGGAAAGCAACTAGCATACATTGAAATCCTACGCCCCAGCCGAGCGAGGAAATTTCCAGCTCATGCTTGGAATGGTCTAGAAAAAGGCCAAGCCCCGTCCATTCTGTAACGCCTTGAGGGGTAACGAGCTCCTTCGCATAGCTTGCGGACAATCCTATTTCACTTTGATCTTTAAGAGCATTCATTAATTCCACAACTAAAATGGCCAAGTCCGACGGCGTTGTCCAAAGCCCGGCTGCTGCCGGATAAGGATAAATCGGATATTTCCCTTCCACTGCCTTTCCATGCTTATCGTGTCCACAGCAAACTCTCCCGCTCATTGCTTCTAATAATGATGGACGAAACGTGCTGTTGTTCATATGTAAAGGTTCAAATATAAGCTCGCTCATGACGATTTCAAAGGGCTTCCCTGAAACATCCTCTATGAGCTGCTGAATGATGCAATAGCCCGCATCTGAATATTGAAAGTCGCTTCCCGGCTCATATTCCACCTTAATAGGCACTTTGCAATAAGACGTCTCTCCCTCTAACAACGCCACCATTGGAGGAAAAAGCGCCCTGGAATGAAGCTCGCCAAATCCTCCCTCTGGATCAACAATGCCCGCTTGATGGCTAAGCAGCTTCCTAAGAGTCACTTTGCTGCTAGCAGTCCATGAATGACCCGGAACCTTCCATGAAGTGAGCCTATCATTTATATCCTCATCTAATGCTAGAAGACCATCCTCGACCAATTTCATAACGAGCATAGCTGTTAAAAACTTGCTAATGGAACATGCATTGAAAATCGTATCGCTATTCACCAGATGCGAGGCTCCTTGCTCCAGAACACCAAAGCACTCTGCCTCGCTCAACTGCCCCTGCCGAATAAACACAGCACTTAAACCTGCCACTCCATAATGCCCCATGCGTTCAACTACATTAATATTTAATGGCATACTCTGATCCAGCCCTCTCTCATTCCAATTCGTTCCAGTCACCCCTCCACATTATAGAACACATGTTCTTATAATTCAACCATTTATGATAAGCTTTAACCTGCTCCCGTCAAAAATAAAAATGCCGAATGGATAAGCTCCATTCGACATTCCCTTTTGGCCTTTCTCTATCCAATCACCTTGCAAAATCTAAGAAGAAATCTGCCAGCCCGCCGTCTGCTGCTGCAGCTTCCATAGCCGCGCATACAAGCGGTCCGCGCCCAATAGCTCCTCATGCTGACCCTGCTCAACGATTCGGCCTTGATCCAGCACAATAATTTGGTCGGCACTCATAACCGTCTTCAGCCGATGGGCGATGGCAATAACGGTACGCCCTTGAATGAGGCGGTCGATCGCCTGCTGAATATCGGCTTCATTTTCAGGATCGAGCGAAGCCGTCGCTTCATCCAGCAGCACAATCGGAGCATTCTTCAGTATCGCCCGCGCAATTGAAATGCGCTGCTTCTCCCCGCCGGACAATGTGCTTCCGCCTTCTCCAACTAGCGTTTCATAGCCTTGCGGCAGCTTCATAATAAAATCATGGCAGCATGCCTGGCGAGCCGCTTCCTCTACTTCGTGCTGGGTCGCCCCAGCTTTGCCGACACTTATATTATTCGCAATTGTATCCTGGAACAAATACACATCCTGAAATACCATGGATACTTTGCGCAGCAGCGCCTCCGGGTTCATCTCCCGAATGTCCTCCCCGCTGAGCAGCACCTGCCCCTCGCTTGGATCGTAGAAACGGGCAATCAGCCGCAGCATCGTGCTTTTGCCGCTGCCCGAAGGGCCGACCAGCGCGGTGAAGGATCCTGACGGCAAGCTTAGACTTGCCTGCTGAATAACGGCATGCTCATTATAGCCGAACGTCACCTTGTCAAAAACGAGATCATGACCAGCAGGAGGCTGCTTCTCTCCAGGCATGACGGGCTCCTTCATCAGCTCTATGATTCGTTTTCCCGCCTGCTCATTGTAGCGGAACTCTGTAAAGCTAGTCAGCGCCGTCGTCAACGGATCATAAATTCTCGTGCCTATTAGCAAAAAGGTAACGAAGGTGATCAAATCAAGGCTGCCTCCAGCAAGCAAATATACCCCGACAATGGTCATTAGCGTTAATCCCGCGCGAAGAAAGGCGATTGCACTCAGCACGACTGGACCCAGAAGCCCCTCAATCCGAATGCTGTGACGCATAAAATCTTTAAATGACTGCTCAAGCCGCACGAAGCGCTCTCCCGTCAAATTAAAAGCCTTAATCACCTGAATGCCATTCAAATATTCCTGAAGCCGATTGGAGGCATTGATTTTCGCCGCCATATGGTTCGCACCAAGCCTACGGGTTAGTCCCGAGGTAGCCAGTACGATGACAATGGTAAAGGGCAGCGTCGCGAACAGCGCCAAAGCGAGCCGCCAGTCCAGCAGCGACAGCCCAATCAAAGCTAAAATCGGCGTTAGGGCAGCAGCAAACAGCTGCGGCGCCACATGGGAAATGCCATGCTCAACGAGCGCAAAATCCCCCATCATCATATTGGCGAGATCGCCGGGATCACGTTTATTCAAATACCCGAGCGACAGCTTGCGCAAATGCTCCGCAAGACGGCTTCTGCCATCGACCGCTGCGGTGTAGGCACCGCGGAATTGCGCGCGATAGGCGGGTATTTCGCTTAAATAAAGCAGCACTAACGCCCCAGCCATGCTGGCGCATATCCACCAAAGCCTCGTCATATCAAGAGCTGTACCCGGTTCGGCAAACGAAGTAAAGATAAGCTGCGCCACCTCAACGAGCAAAATAAAAGGAATAATCGCTACCAGATTGGAGAGCGTTGTATATGCAATTGGCTTCCATAATGCTTTTGGATTACCTGCTGTTATATTGCGCAGCATTCCCATGTTTGTTCCCTGCCTCCTTCCCTGCTCCAATTCGCCAGCCTGTTGCTGCCGTATAAGCGTTCCATAGCTTCGAATACAGCCCCCCGGCGGCGACTAGCTGCTCATGCTTGCCACGCTCGGCAATACAGCCCTCGTCCATGACAATAATTTGCGACGCATCGCGAATCGTAGACAGCCGGTGCGCAATGACGATAACCGTCTTGCCCTTTGTCAGCTCCTTCAATGCAAGCTGCATTTCAAATTCGTTTTCCGGATCGGCAAAAGCGGTTGCTTCATCCAGCACAAGCACTGGCGCATTTTTCAAAATCGCTCTCGCTACCGCAATACGCTGCTCCTCGCCACCTGACAAATAAACGCCGCCCTCGCCAATCAGCGTATGGTAGCCCTGCGGAAGCTGAGTGATAAACGTATCGCACTGTGCCGCTTTCGCTGCTGCATATACCGCTTCTGGCTTAGCATCAGGCACGCCGATCGCAATGTTATTGTAGACGGTATCGTAAAATAGAAACGTCTGCTGAAAAACAAACGCTACCGTATTCATTAACTCCTCCGTCGCCATATCGCGGATATCGACGCCGCCAATTTGAATCGCTCCTTCACGGACATCCCAGAAGCGAGGAAGCAAGCTTGCCACTGTCGATTTCCCCGCCCCCGATGGCCCAACGAGCGCCGTTACTTCCCCCTGCTGCGCCACAAAGCTCACATTGGACAACACAAGACTGTCGGCCTGTCCATAAGAGAAGGACACATCATGAAAGGCCACCTCGTAGGAAACCGGACGTTTAGGAAATTCCGGCTCTGGTACGGGCTGCTCGGCGAAAATTTTGTCAATTCGCTCAACCCCTTCATTTATGTCGCGCAGCCCAGATGCAAGATGCATAATCTTGAACATCGGCGCGGTAATGCCCGGCGACAAAATGAGGAAGAACAGCAGCACAACGGCGAAAGCCACATTGCCCGGATCACGCTGGAGCAGGAACACGCCTACTGGCAGGATGAAGGCTGCGAATGAGCCGAGAACGACTTTGAACGATAAAAAACCATACTGAAATTGATCCGTATATTTCACGCAAAAATCCCGGTATTTGACCATATCCTCATAAAATTGACGGAAGGAAAACACCGTCTGCCCAAATACTTTAATGACTGGCATTCCCCGCACGTATTGAATGGCTGAACCATTCAGCCGCTCCAGCGAATCATAATACTGCTTGATGCTTTCCTGCTTCTTCGAGCCTGACATCATCAGCATTTGCAGCACGAAGCCCAGCACAATCGGAATCAGGCAGGCAGCAGCGAGCCACACATTCAGCCAAAACATGGCGATAATCATTATAACGATCGTGACTGCCATATGAATGAGATCCGGCAGCTGATGCGCGACGAACGTCTCGACCTTCTCGACATTTTGATCCAGCGTCTTCTTGACTGCTCCGGTCGAGGTGCTGTTTAGCCAGCCGAGTGGCAGACGGCCAATATGCGAGGACAGCTTCACCCGCAGGCCATACAAAATCCGAAACGCCGCAATATGCGAAGCCAGACCGCCGCCATACATCAGGAGCAAACTGGCTAACAGGCCGCCTAGTGCAACGAGGCCCCAACGAATCATTAGCCCGCTGTCCGCAGCTGCCGGGTTCGCCGCATGCTCCAGCAGTTCTTTTATTATAAAATAGACCGATATATATGGAATCAGCATGCATATGGCGCTTAATGCGGAAAAAATCCCTGATACAGCAAGCAGCCCGCGGCGTTCTCCCGCCAATTCCAGCAGCCTTGCGATTCCCTTTTTCCTTGCGATTTCTCCAGCTGTTTTTCCAGCCATGATAGCTTCCTCTCCTTCAGGCAAAAATCATCGGGACGTGCTGCCCTACAGCCACGTCATTTTTTTATCAGCCGAAATGCGGTTGCCAGGTGCTGGCTTCTGATCGAAGTACCCTAAATACACCATGCCGATGCCCTGCTCCCAAGCGCACAGCTGAAAATTCTGAATCAATGCGCACGCCGCTGCAAAATCCTCATCGCGCTTCACCTTGCTTTTCTCCTCCTTCGCGACGACCAAGGTGAAACCGCTGTCGCCGTCATTTGGCGGCGCAGCGCGTTTCATTCCGAGAAATATAGAGAATGGATGAGAAAATCATATCCTTTCCTATATTTGAACAAAACCGCAGGTATTTGCTGAATTTTGTCCTTGTACATTTGCTTGATTTTGCTCGGCATCAGCTTATAGCGCTTGAGCTCCGACAGCGAACCCACCATATGATCCGCCAGCCTCGCCTTCGACTCCATCTCAGTCGCACAAATGAACCGCCATGGCTCGCGCAGCTTATGATTTGGCGCCCACACCGCGATATTCATCAGCTCCAGGACCGTCTCCTGCGAAAGCGGCTGTGTATTAAATTTCCGGATCGTCCTTCTGTCTTTAATCAATTCCTGTATATTCAAGCGAAAATCCTCCCCTTATGACACTGCTATTGAGAAACATTATCATCATTAATGAATATCAGCTACCTCTGGACGGATTATTCCTGACGGTGGACGGAGATGCAGCCGTATAGCAGCCATTTTATATGAGAAAAAGCCGGAGCCGTGGCGGCGTTATCGTCATTTCTAACGTTAACGTCGCCACGGCTCCGGCTCTCCTATACTTTTCAAGCGGGTTGCCACTCACATCGAGCGGCTCTGCTGCCTGGCATATTCACTTGGATTAACCCCAAACGTTTTGCGGAACAATGAGGCAAAGTGGCTCATGTTCGTATACCCGACCATAATCGCCGCTTCACTGACATTCATTCTCCCCTGCTCCAGCAGCAGCTTCGCTTCCCTCATCCGCTCCTCGCGAATATAGCCGAACACGGTTGTGCCAAACAGCTCTTTAAAGCCTGCCTTGAGCTTAAAATCATTCAGTCCCGTCTGGCGCGCCAGCTCCAGCAAGCCCGGCGGATTGGTGCGGTTGTGGTATAAAATGTTTTTCGCCAGATGAAGCCGCTCCACATCGGCTGTCTTTAAGCGCGAAGCGGCGGATTCCAGCTCGCTCTTCTGCTCCAGCCCGTACCAGAACAAGGCAATCAGCTCAAACGCTTTGCCCTCCAAATAATGCTGCCGAATAGGGCCGGTATACGGGCAATTCTTCAATTGATCGAACACCTGCTTAATTTCCGGTGTCAGCTGCTGCTGCTCGCAATAAAACGTATCGCCTGCCTGCCAAGGGAAATACGAGAATAGATGCTTCCATATTCTAAAATCGATTCGCAGCTCCATATGGGCCAACCGATCCGAATGCAATTGCTCGAAATGGATGCGCGTATCGTGCAAATAGATCATTTGCGTCCCGCCCGAGCCCATCGCCCGCTCCCCTCGCCTGCCCTCAATCGTCCAACAGCCATTGCCATGCTGCGTTAATGAAATTTCCAAATGCGGATACTGCACGTCAATATAAAAAATATGATTTTCATGCAGCTTCACATCAATCGTATGCAGCTCCATGCCCGGCCGCAGGCGCGTGCGCTGCAAATAGCCGTCTCCCCATTGCTCAGGAAGCTTAACCGTATCTGCAAGCTGCTCCACCGGAACGCCTAGCTCTACACCAATCCATTCATTATATAAAGATTCGATATGTTGGGCTTCCAACGTATGTTTCATCCTTATTTACCCACCTTTATTGAGAAACGTTTTCAATTAAAATTGTATCAGCATCGGGCCGGAATGAAAAGCATTAATGTGAATTGTACTCTTTATTCAGCAATGATAGACTGGTTAGCAAATAAAAATAACAGGTGATTAACGATGAACCCCATTACCTATGAGCTGCTTGGAGCCTCCTTGCTTGCAGATAACGGGACGACGAGCCCGTCCGTCCTTGCCTTTACGACCTTCCCGGCGATTATCGTTCCAACGGAAGCAATCGTTGTCGGGTCGGATAGCAATACTTATCCAGTAGAGAAAGGGCAAGCGATTTTGCTGCGGCAAGCAGAAAATAATCTGCATCTCAGAAGCACGGATGGCAAGCCATTCCAGCCCATCTACGGCATTTCGTTCAACAGCTACCGAATAACGGAGCGTGGAAAAAACCGGCTGGTCTATGAGCTAAGCAGCGAGCAGTTGCCAGAACACGGGCAGCTGCTCGAATTTCCGCGCCAGGCTGCGGGCCTGCTGCATGAGCTGCTGCAGGTGGTTAAGCTGACAGGGTCTATTCAAAATACGCCAAGGCTGCATTTCATGCTGCATGAGCTGCTGGATCTGCTTTTTTCCCGCGATTTGTACAGCAACCATTATTTGAAAAAGGATAAGCCTATTCATCAGGTGCTTGCTTATATGAAGCAGCATTACCGCTCGCCGCTCAGCCGTGCTTATTTGGCGAAAATGGCCGGCTTCAACGAAAGCTATTTCTCCTCGCTGTTCCGCAAGGAAACCGGCTGGAGCTTCGCCGAATATGTATACCGGCTGCGCATTGACGAGGCCAAGCTGCTGCTGCTGCTCACCAACGATAAAATGCAGGAAATCGCTTACAAAACCGGCTTTGCGGACGGCTCCTATTTGGGCAAGACGTTCCAAAAAATCACTCATCTGTCGCCCAGCAGCTTCCGCAGCAGGAAGCATGCAACGCGCATTGTGGGCATGCAGTTTCTTGGAGCTCTGCTTGCTGTCGGCATTGAGCCGCTGGCCGCACCGCGCGAGGTGCTCCGCTCTTCGTCGCTGCTGCATGGCCGGCTGCAAGGCATCATGGAGCTGGCAGACATCGAGCAGGTCGAGGAGCTTCGAGCGCTGGCGCCTGATTTAATTATTGCGCCTACCTACCATTACAACATGCCTCATATGCTCAAGGCGCTTGAACATATCGCTCCCGTCATTATGCTGCCGTGGGGCGAGATGGACAAACTGGAGGAGGTGCGCATGATAGGCAGGCTGCTTGGGCGTACAGCGGAGGCGGAAAATTGGATAGCCGGCTTGCAGCAGCAAGGAGCAGCGGCGAAGCAGCGACTAGCGCAGCTTTTAGCCCCTGATGATACGTTCGGCTTATATGAGCTAAGATATGATGATTCATGGATGATTCTTCATCCGCCTGTTCGTTCCGCCTTCATCCTTTATAAGCTGCTCGGGCTGACGCCTCCCGCTGCTATCCAAAAGGAGGTTATTGATGCGAACACCCATCTAGCCTTGCGGGAACAGCATTTGCTGCCTTATGCCGCCAAGCATATGTTTCTGATTGTGCCAGCAGATGACACTGAGGCTGTAAGAGGCAAACTCATGGAGCGCAGCTTTTGGCAGCAGCTCGTGAAGGAGCAGGGCCATAAAATCTATCTGCTGAAGCTGAATGAGTTTTGGATGGACGATGGAGTGTCGCTAGAGAAGCAGCTAGATATAATGGTGAAGCTTCTACTATCCGATGCAGCTGAAGGTTCAACAACAGACGGGTAAATCCAACAATTTTCCCAGCCAAATATCCAACTTTATCACATCGACCTTTCTCTTCCGCTGCCGTTATAATAGAATTATCATCGCGAATGATAATCATTATTATTTTATCGGAGGATTATATGTATCAGCTACATAAAGTTACGAAAATGTTTGCCTTGCTTCTACTTGCACTATCGCTCGCTGCTTGCGGAAACTCGGCAGGCGGCAGCAATAGCAGCGGCAATGCCGTTGCCTCGGACTCGCCATCGCCTTCTCCTTCAGCAGCTGTGGAGGCCGAAGCTTCTCCAGAAGCAACGACCCGCATCGTAAAGACGCTTCGGGGAGACGTTGAGGTGCCCATTAATCCGCAGCGGTAACAGACGGCTATTTGCCGGAGATGCTTGTCATGGGCATTAAGCCTGTCGGCTCCACCTCATGGGAGCTTGAGAACAAAGTTATCCAAGACCAAATTGACGGCATCGAAAGCACGGGCGAACGCAACCTTGAGAAAATACTCGATTTGAAGCCCGATATCATCGTAACGTGGACCGGCGACGAGAAAATTTTGGAGCAATATGACAAAATCGCCCCGACGGTTGCTTTGCCCTTCAGCACGTACACCGATATCCATGAGACGCTGCGTTTCCTTGCCTCTGCTGTCGGCAAAGAGGCGGATGCCGAGCAGTGGCTCGCTGAATTTGACCAGCTTGTTGGACAAGAACGGGCGAAGCTTGCTAATATGATTAAACCTGAAGATACCTTCTCGCTCATGGGCGTTTTCGTCGTAGACAGCGGCTTCTACATTTATGGAGATGGCGGCTATCGCGGCGGCGAGGCGATTTATACACACTTGAAGCTGACTCCCCCTGACAAGCAAAAGCAGGAAATGATCGGCAAGGAAGCCTATCGCCAAATTTCCTACGAGGTCATTGAAGACTACGCAGGCGATTATATTTTTCTCGACCAGGGAGACATGATTTCCGAGGTGTGGGGAAGCAACCAAGGACTATGGAAATCGCTGGATGCGGTTAAAAATAACCATGTGTTCAATCTCGATCCAGAATTGTTCTGGGGAAATGATCCCGTGTCCTTGAAGCTGCAAATTCAGGAAATTGTAAAAATGCTGACGGAGCAAGCCAAGCAAGAGTAAGCCTGTATGCCAGCAAGTGTTCGAGAATTAAATAAAGCCGCCGAGATCGCTTCGGCGGCTTTTCATTTTGGATGCTTATTGCAGTTAATGTTTAATTGCCTTTAGTAAGCCATTCCGCAAGCTCCTCAGTCTGAGCCAGTACCGCGAGCGGATCGTAGTACCAAGAACGCTCCTCTGGCCATACATACAGCTTGCCATTTTTCACTGCCGGAAGGTTGCTCCAAATCGGATCAGCCTCAAAATCAGCCTGTGTCCAGTCGTTCGAGGTCATAATAATATAATCCCCAGCATATTGCGGAACAATCTCTGCTGACAGCTCGGCCCACTGCTTCTCCATAATGATGTCTGCTATTTCGGTTGGCGGCTTGCGTCCAAGCGCCTGATACACCGGCTGGCCCCCACGTCCAAAATTATCTCCGTAGGCATAGGTCGACTTCTCCATATGCTCAAAAATGGAAAAGTTCGCGTCTGCCGGAATGGCCGCATCAACCTTCGCCTTCGCTTCAGCAATGCGACGGTCAAATTCCTCCAGCCATGTCTTCGCCTCTTGTTCTTTGCCCAGTACCTTCCCGAAATACGTCAGCTCTTCATGAGCATTTTTGAGATCGCCATACGGAATAAAGAGGGTAGGCGCAATTTTGCTGAGCAGCTCGTAGCTCTCTCCATTGCCCGTAATAATCAAATCGGGAGCAAGAGCTGCAATTTTCTCTGCAGACGGCTTGCCATATTCCCCCGTATCTTCAACGCCGGTAAGCGCCTCTTTAAAATAATAGTTTTTCAGCGTTAATCCCGGCGCCCCAATTGGCACAACGTCAAGGGCAATCAAGCTGCCGAGGTACTCTTCAGCCACGATGCGCTTCGGCTGAGCCGGAATTTCAATATCGCCATTTACGGTAGATATCGTTCTGACTGCATTAGGATCAGCGCTAGCCTCTGGTGTTGCTTCACTCCCAGCATTCGCCTTGCCAGTCTCCTTCGAATCTGCTGTACCGCATGCGGTAAAGATGCTTACGCATAGCAGCAGCATAACCAGCATAGCAGCCATGCGGCGCTTATGATTTTGGCTTTGATTTTTCAAAAACACGTGTAAATCCCCCTCATTTTATGTCGATAATCATTCTCATTTACACTTTAACGTGTAAGCGAGCAAATGACTATGCCTTAAAATGATCCGGCACTATGCAAATTTGTGATGCGGTGCCAGCAAGCCTATCAGCTCCTGCAGCTGCGCCTGCGAGGACAACGGGTCATACCCGTAAAACTGCCCCTTCTCCTTCAGCACATGTACGCGGTTTCCCTGTACAGCGTCCAGCTTTCTCCAGCCTGACGATTGGAATAAACGCCGCAGCCGCTGCTTGTCGTCAGGGTTAGTTGGCGGTCCTGTTATAAAAATATGATCCGCCGGATAAGCAGCCAGCAGCTCAATGCCTGTTTCAATAAAGCCCTTGGCGGAAATATTTTGCTCCACCAGCTTTGCCGGAAGGCGAAAGCCCATGTCATCATAAAGCACCTGACTGCCTCTTCCAAAGCTGCTGCTGAAGCAATAGGCTGTATTGCGGCCAATTTCCCAGACGATTGCCGTACCTCTGCTGCCCAGCTCTCGGTCAAGCTGGCGGTTAATGATGTAGATCTGCTCATCGTATTGCGCCAGCCAGTTCTCCGCCTGCTGTCTGCGATCTACAATGCCAGCAATCAGCAAAAATTGCTCGCGCCAGCTCATCGTCTGAAAAGGCAGCTCGATAACGGGAGCAAGCGGCAGCAGCCTCCTGTTTTCCTCAGCCCCGCTATAGTTGATGATGATATCCGGCTTAGCTGCTGCAATCGCCTCGTAAAACGTCTGCGGCGTATGCCCATACGGATTGAAGCTCCCACTCCCGCTCTGGCTTTGGCTTTGGCTTTGGCTTTGGCTTTGGTGCCTCCCCGACTGCAAGCCTCCTCGCATCCCTTCCAGCCAGGGCGTATATACGCCGAGCTCCGGAATAATGCCGAGCGCCATTAGGCTCGCGGTATGGTTCAAATTCAGCGAAACGAGCCGTTTGTTTTTGCGCAAATAAGCCGTCGGCGACAAGCCGATGCCTTCCTTAAATTTGCGGCTGAGATAAACGCCCTCCTTGTAGCCAACCTCCTGCGCCAGCGTGCCGAGATCATGGGCCGTTCCGGCCAGCAAGCGCTGCTGTGCGCTGCGAATGCGCAGCAGCGTCAAATGGGCATTGAATGTCCGGCCCGTATGCTTGCGGAACATTCGCGAAAAATGCTCTGGGCTGACCCCCGCGCGGCTCGCCATCTGCTCCCGCGTTATATCCTCGCTGAAATGCTGCTCGATATAAGCTTCTGCTTGCTCCAGCCATGAGCTGGCGGGCTTTTGCCGGCTTGCCAGCTCCCGGTGCAGCTCGGCAAGCAGCTGCGTAAAAAGCTGCTGAACGCAAAAAGGCGAATGGGAATCACATTGATTCCACACATTCGCCAGCTCGCTCGCAAGCCGCAGGATGATCGCTGGGCAGCGCTGCAGCGGAGCCGGATGCTTCAGCCCCGCTCCTGTTTCACCAGCAGCTGGCATACAGCTGTATTCCAGCAAAATGCCTCGCAATTCCGTATGCGCCTCTATCTGAAGCTTAGGCAGCGAAGGGCCGCTAAGCCATACGCTGCCACGGGACAGCTCATGATAATAGTTATGAATGTAAAGCGCGCCCTCTCCGCCCCACACGATGAGCATACGGTAGAGAGGAGCCGCTTCTTCCTGATGTTTTTCATCCAGACCCTGCTGAAGCTCCCGCAGCCGCACAGGCATATAGAAGCTATGCTGGGCCTTAGGCAGGCCAGCATTTGCCGAAGAGAGCAGCATCATTTTTCACATCCTATCTAAGCTAATCTTCTTTCCTTCATTAAGCATCTTCTTCTTTAACGCCGAGAGCTAGATTTTTCTCCTTAAAGCGGGAATTATGCGAGGATACGTAAGCAACCCCATCCGCCTTCGGGTCTATGAAAAGCTTGGCACTGTTGACCGCTAGCGCGGCATCCGTAAACGCTCCGGCAATCAGGTTCAGCTTGCTGTCATAAGAAGCAAAGTCGCCTGCGGCGAAAATGCCTGGCAAATTCGTCTCCAGCTTCGGAGTGACGTATACGCACCACTCATCCATGCCGATGCCCCAATCTCTAATGCCGCTGAAATCGGACTTCAGCCCGTGGTTAACGATGACAGCATCTACCTCCAGCTGCTCTGTTTCCTCCGTCTCCAAATGTCTCACCGTTACCTTACTGATCGTCGATCCGTCGCCGCTGTAAAGCTGCGTGACCTCCCATGGCGTGCGGACATCGCAGGAGGAGGTTTTCATCTTGATGACGTTTTTCTCATGGCCGCCAAAATACTCCCGGCGATGAATGACCGTCACCTGCGCCGCAATCGGCTCCAGCTCATTCGCCCAGTCGACAGCCGAGTTGCCGCCGCCGGAAATAAGCACCCGCTTGCCTCGAAACGGCTCCAGCTCCTGCACCGTATAATGCAAATTGGATACTTCGTAGCGCTCGGCGCCCTCCAGCTCCAGCTTTGCCATCTTCAAGATGCCCCGGCCAATCGCCAAAATAACGGTGCGCGTCCAATGCTTCTCCCCCGTAGAGGCTTCAAGCATATACGTTCCGTCCTCAAGCCTCGTCAAATTGCGAATTTGCTGCCCAAGCTCAATGGTCGGGTCAAAGGTTTGCGACTGCTGCTTGAGCTGTCCAATAAGCTTCTCACATAAAATCGGGGTGACGCCCCCTACATCCCAAATCATTTTTTCCGGGTAAATCAGCATCCGTCCGCCCAGCTCTTCTTGAGCATCAATCACCTTCGTCTTCATGTCCCTCATCCCGCTATAGAAAGCAGCATATAGTCCTGCTGGACCGCCGCCAATAATCGTTACATCGTATAATTCTAGCTGTTCTGACACGCTTGTTCCTCCCAGATCTTGAATTTGATATTCATTCTCACTATATTATTCATTGTAGCCTTCTATTCCAGTAAAGAGCAATGGACAAAATAGAACAATCGTTTATACAAATCTAATAAGACGCTGTCTATGTTGGACTCTAACGAGATAATTGGTTTTTTCAAGTTTAGATCCACAATATTAATAGTCTAATGTACAATAGTATGGATGGTATAAGTCTGGAATGAGGCGTATATCATTGAATCTCAACACAAGCATGACATAAATTTTATTCTATACAGCTCAGCTGCTTTAGGAGGTAAAATGACCAACCCTTCATTTCGTATTGTTGGCGAACTTTCAAGCTTAGTATTAGCTATATTTTTTATAAGCAATGATTTTATTTTTCTCGGAGCCCTCATTATCGTAGGCATTATATCTGATTTCATTCTGCACTTTGGGGTGAAGATGAAATCTACTTCGGAGGAAGCCCGTTCTTCCTTATTCAAGAAAGTCGGCCACTATGCTTATTTGTTTAGCTTAGGTTATATAGCCGTTATGCTCTTTTTGGTACAGTTCAAATTCTTAAGCGCCGAACTTGCTTTATATTTCATTTTTTTTGGCGCCATTCTTTCATTCCCTTTAATCGCGTTATTTCAAAAAAAATGAGAATATGGATTCTTTCCAAATGAAACAGCCGCTTGAGGAATAACCCCCAAGCGGCCAGCTCTATTTACGCTCACTAATTTCAATCACTTATTAAGCCAATATTTCCTCGATTCGCTCCAAAACGTCAGCACTAAGCTCTACACCCGCCGCTTTGGCATTTTCTTCGACCTGCTCCGGACGGCTGGCTCCCACAAGCGCACTGGACACATTCGGCTGGCGCAAAATCCAGGCCAGCGCCAGCTGTCCAACCGACAGCTCTAGCTCCGCAGCGATTTTGCCCAGCTGCTGCACCTTGGCGATTTTCTCGTCGGTCACATTTTTACGCATGTTCTCAAGCTTTGCTGCCCGGCTGTCCGCCGGAAGCTCACTTGCCGAGCTGTATTTGCCCGTCAACAAGCCTTGCGCCAGCGGCGAGAATACCACTTGGCCAATACCGCCACGCTCCCCGAAAGGGATGACTTCCTTCTCAATGTATCGGTTAAACATATTATAGATCGGCTGATTGGCTATAATGCGGTCCAGCAAATAACGATCGGCAATCGCATGCGCTTCCGCCATCTGCGCCGCTGTCCATTCGCTGATGCCGACGTACAGCACTTTTCCTTGGCGAACCAAATCGTCCAATGCGCGCAGCGTCTCCTCCATCGGCGTATTCGGATCATGGCGGTGGCAGTAATATAGATCAATATAGTCGGCGCCCAGACGCTTCAGGCTGGCATGGCACTGCTCCGTAATATGCTTGCGGGACAGCCCTTGGTCATTCGGACCATCGCCCATTTTGCCAAACACTTTCGTTGCGAGCACGTAGGATTCGCGGGGATACGCACGCAGCGTTTCGCCCATCACCTTCTCGGCCTCGCCCCGCTCATACACATTGGCGGTATCAAAAAAATTAATGCCTAAGCCATAGGCGGTCTCAATCGCTTTAACGGCGTTTTCCCGCTCCACGTAACCCCCATATGTCAACCAGCTTCCCAGACTGATCTCGCTGACTTTCAAACCGCTTTTTCCTAAATTACGAAATTGCATTTGAACTCATCTCCTCATACGTCCGGTCCGTACTCCCTTTCACCTCGGCTGATGCCGCTGGCTGGGAATCCGTGGCCTTATTGGTTTCCAGCTCTTGCACAAACCGGGCATGCTTCCTGCCCCAGCCGCACATGCTGTCCAGCACTGCCGATACGCTAAGCCCATGCTCGGTCAGACTGTACTCCACACGGGGCGGGATCTCCTGAAATATTTCGCGCTGCACAAGCCCGTCTTCCTCCAGCTCACGAAGCTGCTTCGCAAGTGTTCCTTGCGACACATCGGGAATTAACCGCCGCAGCTCGCCAAACCGTTTCGTACCTTCTACGAGTAAAATAAACAGGATGAGCGGCTTCCATTTGCCTCCGATTACTTCCAGCGTTGCAATAACTCCTGCCAATCTCGGCTCTTGTAAATTCATCCTAGTCTACTCCTCTCTCTACCATCATACCAGCTAAATGCCAATTCTGCACACCTGCCGCCTAACCTCCGCGCGCTTGCTGATGGTACGAAATTTCGGACTATGTACGAAAAAACTGCGTACTTGGCAGCGCTTATGATCTCTTCAATAATAGCGGTAATGGCGAAATTCGCCCATCGATGAAAATCAGGAGGCTTACCTATGACTAATCTATCTTTGAAAAATAAACGCGTCGTCATTATTGGCGGCAGCTCGGGAATTGGCCTGGCGACGGCCCAGCAGGCACTTGATCAAGGGGCGTCCGTCGTCATTGCCGGACGATCCGAAGCGAAGCTGGCATCAGCCCGTCAGACGCTCAGCTCTGACAAGGTGGAGACGCATGCGCTGGATAATCGCGACAACAACCAGCTGGAACTCTTTTTCAAGAAAATCGGCAGCTTCGACCACTTGTTCACTCCGGGAGCCTCGTATGTGCGGGGGCCGATCACTTCAGATGAAGCGACAGCGGAAAGCTGCTTCAAGGCGAAGTTCTGGCCGCAATATTATGCGGTGAAATACGCTCTCCCTTATATTCACTCAGACGGCTCTGTCGTGCTCATGTCAGGCGCATTCAGCCAGCGGCCGCTCGCGGATGGCGCGTCTTATGCCGCCTGCAACGGCGCGATTGAAAGCTTGGGGAAGGCGCTAGCTGTCGAGCTCGCACCGAAGAAAATAAGAGCCAATGTCATCTCGCCGGGCACGATTTATACGGCATTTAATTGGGAGGGCGCCGAGCAGGCAACCCGCGATGCCTCCTATGATGCTTACACGAATATGAATGTGCTGGGCCGAGTTGGGGAAGCGGCAGAAGCCGCCCATACGGTTGTCTATTTAATGACGAACAGCTACACGACAGGAACAACCTTGCATCCCGACGGCGGCTATTTGCTGCGCTAGCGCTGCAGGTTCAATCGAGATGAAGGAGAACTCAGCGTCACCTGTCCAGCAAAGCAATATGGCCGGCATAAACGGGCAGTACCGTCTCCATAAAATCAGGCACAGGCCACTGTGCCTGATTTTGTGTTTTTGTACGAACGCTTGTCACAGCGCAACATATTTTAGTACAAAAAGGACCGTAGCGCCCTCCGGAAGCGAAGTGGAAATATGAAACATGAAACGCCCCCTAATGAGCGGCACTTGCCCAAAGTAAGCAAGGACGAGCGGCATCAGCTGAACGGGCATAAAAGCTGCGTGCTATGGTTTACCGGATTGCCCAGTTCTGGCAAATCGACTTTGGCTTTCGAAGTAGAGCATGAGTTGTTTAAGCGCCATATGCACAGCTATGTTTTGGATGGGGACAATCTTCGGCTTGGCTTAAATCAAGGGCTCGGCTTCAGCCAGCAGGACCGCAGGGAAAATGTCCGCCGCATTGGCGAAGCCGCCCGGCTGTTCGCCGATGCCGGATTGATCGTGCTGGTCGCTGCCATCTCCCCCTACCGGGCCGATCGCGAGCGGGTCAGATCCTTTTTTTCCGAGGACGAGTTTATTGAGATTTATGTCAAATGCCCGTTTGCAGAATGTGAGCGCCGGGACCCGAAGGGCCTGTACAAAAAAGCACGTGCCGGTAAAATCCATGATTTCACAGGCATTTCCTCCGTTTACGAAGCGCCAGGGCATCCTGAAATAATGATCGCAAGCGACAAGCATACGCCTAAGGAATCTGTCCGCTTCATTTTAGATTATTTAAGAGACAACGGCTGCTTGTAAGCGGCTTTGGCACCAACTACTTTTTTACAAATGAGGCGAGGTGCAGCATCATGAAAACATCCAAGGAGCCATTGCTGCTGTATGCACACATTCCGAAAACCGGAGGAACCTCCTTCACGCAGGCGATTGTCGAGCATTGCCCGATTGCGGTTTACTATTTTCAGGTAGCGGATAAACCCGGTTTGCTGCGTCAAACCCTCAAACAGGCCGATGCGCTATGCGGCCACCTCCCCTTCGGCCTCCACTATACCACCGCCCGCCCCTGCCAATATGTAACGATGCTGCGTGATCCGGTGGAGCAGATCGCCTCCTTCTTTTATTTTAAATACAAAAATAAGCGTTATCCCGATAACTACAATCCTTATCTTACGTTCGAGGAGTTTTTGAATAATCCGTATTTCGATCCCGAATATGTCAATGTACAAACCCGTTTTCTGAGCGGAGAGCTGGGCAGCACGACCCCCAATTTGAACTTGGCCATCAGGAATTTGGAGCAGCACATTTCTTTTGCTGGCATTACTGAGCTTTATGCGGAATCGCAATTTTTGTTTATGAAAACAATGGGCTGGGAGCCGAAAGTCTATTCAAAAAAAAACGCCAATGAAAACCGCCCGCCGAAAACAGAACTGACAAGCGATATGATCGACCTCATTCTTCGCAAAAATGCCAGTGATGTTGAGCTGTATTATTTAGCCCGCCAGCTTCTGCTGAAAAAAATTTATGCGCTTTCGCACGCCACCCGAGAGGAGCTGCGCCTGTATAAACGCAATTGCTGCTGGCAAGGCGAGGACGAATTGGGTTACTATTAGAGCAACTAACGATGAAATAGACGAAAATGGGAGAGAACTCGCCGTGAAGGATAACCGCTTAACAAATAGATTCGCATATGACGCTGCACCAGAAAAACATTCCGCAGCTCCCGTTGTAAAAGGCATTTTTTTCGATGTGGATGATACGCTATATGACCATTTGCCCCCATTCACTAAAGCGGTACAAGAAGTGCTTCAGCTTGGCGAAGCCTTCCCCTATGAAGCAGCCTATCGCCGCATGCGGCATTACAGCGATGTGCTGTCTGAGCAAATGGGCGGCGCTGGCGCACTGGAGGCTGGGGCTGCGACGGAGCTGATGCGGACGCGCCGCTTCCAGCTGGCGCTAGGCGAGTTCGATGTAGTGCTCACGGACGAGCAGGCCGCAGCGATGCAGGCTGCCTACATTGGCTGCCAATACGACATCATAATGTTTCCGGGGGCAAAAGCCATGCTTGAGCGGCTTGTAAAAGCCGGGTATATCGTTGGCCTCATTACCAATGGAGCTGGCGCCCATCAGCGCCGCAAAATCGAAGCGATGGATATCGACGATTTGATTCCGCGTGACCGTCAGTTCATTTCCGGCGAAGTCGGCTGGGACAAGCCCGACCCGCGGATTTTCAAGCTGGTGAATGAGCGTACAGGCACACTGCCCGAGAATAGCATCTACATCGGCGACTCTTGGAATAATGATGTAGTAGGCGCCCTGCAAGCAGGCTGGATCTCCATTTGGTTCAACCACCGCCAAGTGCAGCCGTTAACCGAGCACGCTCCCGCCTACATAATGTCTGGCTATACGGATTTGCAGGAGCAGCTGGTGAAAATGGGCGTTTTGCCTGAATAGTTACTCTTTACCAACTGTAAGGATAACGGATAAAGGAGCAGACACGATTGGGAAATAATATATCGTTCAAAACCTCATCAAGCGAGCACGATGAAGAAATTCACATGTCCAATATTTTCACCTCTGTATTTGTGGATGTTATTGCGCTTAGTGGATCGGCGCTTGCACAAACGAACCGCGAGAAAGAGTTTGTCATTTGGTTGGCTCAGCGCGATCAAAACATAGTCGGCATTGGAACCGTCGGCTTTAGCCTCGATGAGCTGCCGTGGGACCCGGATGATTTTTCATCCAATCAGCAGTTTCTGCTTCGGGTTGTAGACGGAGCGCTGGCGCGTTTAGGCTGGAGCAAACTGAGCTACGAGCCGAACCTGGACTATATCAAAAGCACGCTAGAGCGGTTTGGCCGGATGGTTTCCGCCTTTCGACCCGAGGATGTCGATGCCACTCATTATGAGGATTGGTCTCTCGTTGAAGAAGGAGACGATTGGCCGACGATTCCACCAGGGTATCCGCAATGCGGGAAGCATGGCATCTATCTTACTTGTCACGGATGCGTTATATGCAATTCGAAGTAATGCCTGCTCAAATAGTGCCGATTTAGCTGTTCCATGCCAATACAGCAAAAAAAAGAAGCCGTCCCTTAGCAGAATGAACTGCTGAAGGACGGCTTTTTTTCTTTAATAGCAACTAGCAAAAAAATGCAAGCTAGCTTGTTGTGGAACGAATTACAGCAATTCCTTACGCAGCTGTGCTGCGGATTTCGGCGACAGAAGGCCGAACGGAATATCAAAGACGGTTTTCGCGCCAGCTCCACCTTCTTGAGCAAGCTTGTAGGCTGCTCTCGCATAAGCGACAAGCACGCTTGCTGTGAACTCAGGGTTGCTGTCAAGCGTAAGACCAAATTCAATAATTTGCGTGCTGTTCGTTCCGGTTTTGCCGCTGCGCAGTACCGTGCCGCCATGGGGCATTGCGGAATGCTCTGCTTTCAGCGTCGCTTCGTCTACAAAATGCACAACCGTATCATAGTCGGCAAAATAGTTCGGCATATTGCGGATTTCATCGGCAATCGCTTCTTGATTTGCGCCTTCTTCTGCTACGATATAACATTCTCTAAGATGCTTCTCACGCGTTGTGAGCACAGGATTTTCCCCGCTCCGCACACGATTGACCGCTTCTTCAACAGGAATCGTATATTGCACGCCATTCTTGACGCCATTGACACGGCGAATCGCATCGGAGTGGCCTTGGCTTACCCCTTTGCCCCAGAACGTGTACTCCTTGCCCTCCGGCAAAATCGCTTCCGCCAGCAGACGGCTAAGGGAGAACAAGCCTGGATCCCAGCCTGTGGAAATGACGCTGATTTTGCCGCTTGCTTTCGCAGCTGCATCTACCTGCTCAAAATATTCAGGAATGCGGGCATGCGTATCAAAGCTGTCGACGGTGTGGAACAGACGGGCAAAAGCAGGACCCTGCTCCGGCAGGTCTGTTGCCGAGCCGCCGCACAAAATCATAACGTCAATGTCGCCAGTGAATTTTTCTGCGTCTTCAATGGAATATGCTTTCGTCTCAGACGGAATGGAATCTGGATTTCTGCGGGTAAAGATAGCATCCAGACGCAGATCCGGACTTTGTTTGATGGCAAGCTCCACGCCGCGGCCCAAGTTGCCGTAACCTACAATGCCAATGCGAATTTGTTCAGCCATGTGTATCGCCACCTTTTATTGATTGTAAAAATGATTGCAAGCCGATCCGTAATTAAAGGTCGTTCTACACCCAGCCTCTTGCTTCCATCGCTGCAGCAATACGCTTGATGGAAATCATATAAGCCGCTGTACGAAGATCAGTGCTGTGCTCTTTCGCCAAATCACGAACAGCCACGTAAGACTGGATCATGTTTGTTTCCAGCTTCTCAAGCACTTCAGCCTCGCTCCAGTAGTAGTTCATCAGGTTTTGTACCCATTCAAAATAGGATACCGTAACGCCGCCTGCATTTGCAAGGACGTCAGGAATAACGACGATGCCCTTCTGGAACAGAACGCGGTCTGCTTCTGGCGTCGTTGGGCCATTGGCTGCTTCAGCGATGATTTTCGCTTGAATGCGGTCTGCATTTGCAGCTGTAATTACATTTTCCAGCGCAGCTGGTACCAAGATGTCAACATCCAGCTCAAGCAAAGCTTCGTTGGAAATGACGAAGGATTCGCCGTAGTCCAAAATGGATGCATTGTCCTTAAGATCGGAAATTTGATCGATGTCCAATCCGTTTGGATCGTAAATGCCACCGCGCGAATCGCTGATCGCCACGATTTTGCAGCCTGCTTCGCTAAGCAGACGAGCTGCGATTCTTCCTGCGTTGCCGAAGCCTTGAATAGCTGCAGTCGCATTTTGTACCGGAAGATGCTTATCTTGGAGCGCCGCCAAAATCGTATAAACACAGCCTTGAGCTGTCGCTTCATTACGACCTTTCGAGCCGCCGATAATAAGCGGTTTGCCCGTAATGACACCTGGGGAATATCTGCCTTTCATCTTGCTGTACGTGTCCATCATCCAGCCCATAATTTGCGGCGTCGTATACACGTCTGGTGCAGGAATATCTTTATCCGGTCCAACAAAGTCGGCAATAGCTTCCATAAATGCGCGGCTTACGCGTTCCAGCTCGCCTTTGCTCATTTTGCGAGGATCACAGATAACGCCGCCTTTGCCGCCGCCGTAAGGCAAGCCAACAACGCCACATTTGAAGCTCATCCACATCGACAATGCTTTAACTTCATCAAGCGTAACGTCCGGGTGGAAACGAATGCCGCCTTTAGTCGGCCCAATCGCATCATTGTGCTGGGAGCGGTAGCCTTCAAAAACCTGTACAGTACCATCATCCATACGAACCGGGAAGTTAACGGACAACACGCGCATCGGATGCTTCAAAATTTGAGTCACATGCTCAGGCAGCTTCAGATGGGCAACCGCCGTATCGATTTGCTGCTGGGCAATTTTATAAGGGTTTAATGTTTCTTCTGCAACAACGACTGTCATTTTCGAAATCATTCCTTCACTCTAAATTGGTCTGCTTGAAAACTGCCGCTTTACCGCGACCGCGCACTATCGAACTGCACCGACAATGAGTTTTTTTCATTTTACCTTTTTCATCTGCATATTAAAAGAATTTTCTTGATAAAAATGCAAAAAAATATTCAATTCGTCCATTGTCACATTAGTTTTCTTTAAAAGTTATAAGAAGTGACATATGACATCAGTTGATATATAAATCCGAGATTTTGTGTCAAAACTCCGTTTTAAGCGCGAAAATAAAAAACAAGTCAGGTTTTGTGCCATTCTTTTTTTCTTCCTCGGCAAATCAAAAGCTTATTTCGTTGATTTCATGACATTCTTCATTACGCAAAAAAACTATAAAATATAACAAAAGCATCACTCGACTAAAAAAGAAAGGCTGGAAGCTTTATGCATCCAGCCTTGCACCATTCCAACCTTCCCCCAAACCGGAAGGAAGCAAAAAGGGCATTTTCTCCTCTAAAGCTCCTCTACTCGGAGGCTCCAGCCGCATCTGTCCTTACTATCGTATTTCTCCAAATGAGCCGAATGATCGTGCCTTGCCCCAGAGTAGTCACGACCGTGATTTTGCCGCCCATCGCTTCTGTCAGCCCCTTGGCAATCGCCATCCCAAGGCCCGAGCCATTCGGTGTGGAGGCGGTATCCGTGCCGCGATAATACCGTTCAAACAGCCGATTCAGCGTGCTCTCGTCCATTCCGCCACCATTGTCGGCAAATTCAATCGTCATGCCTTCACGCTTCTTCTCCTCCGAAGCGATCAACGAGACGGTTAATACAGTATCCGGCGCATTATGCAGAAGCGCATTTGCAGCAATATTGTTAACGACACGCTCCAGCCACGGGGTATAGAGCTGAACCCATACGGCTTTCTGAGCAGACGCTTGGAACCGGATTCGACCTTTGCCAAACAGGGGATCATCTGCCGCCAGCTGCAGCGTGTCCCGCAGCCAGCCATTCAATTCCACTTCCTCGATCTCGGGCGGCAAAATCCCCGTCTTCAACCGATAGGTCATCGCCAGGTCGCTGATCAGCATGTCCATATGAGCCGATTTTTCCAGCATCGTTGCTGAAAATTTGCGCACATCCGCCTGTGACCAATCATATTTGGGCTCCACGAGCAGATGAGCATAGCCCGTAATGGAGGACAATGGCGTCTTCAAATCATGGGTCACGCCCGCAATCCATTCCTCCCGCAAGCTTTCCGTCTGCTTCCGCATTTCCTGCTCGCGCTGCAAAGCAGCAGACAGCTTATCAATGGATAATATGACATCGGCGAAAACACGGTATCGCCGCCGCCATTTGCCAGAAGGCATCCGGCTGCGCGGCAAACCCTTGCGATCCAGCGGCTCTTGGTAAACGGCATTGCCGATGGCATCCAGCCATACCAGCATATGCAGCAAAGGAGCGCCAAACCGCCGCGCTTGCCATAGCGAAAGCAGCAAGAACAGGATCAGCATCGCGGCGAACATCGCAACGACGCCAATGATGACAATTTGCGCTTCGGCCGGAATGAGCGGTTTCTTGCCCGCGGCCCCTGTTCCCGTATTTTTTTGCCCAACAATCCAGGTCTGCTTCGTCTGTTCATTGTAGGAAGATTGAATGAGATAGCCGTATCTGTCGGAGTAGAGCGTCCGAAGCACCAGCTCCTGAACGGTATATTGCACCGGAATGGCGTCCGGCTTATTATAGGAAGCAAGCTCCGTACCTGTCTGATCCAGCAGTTGCACGAACACTTGGCCTTTCTTCAGCTCGGTTCCCATCGCATCAGGAATTAAAAGC
This sequence comes from Paenibacillus sp. JT22N7, assembly GCF_059383875.1. Taxonomy (NCBI): domain Bacteria; kingdom Bacillati; phylum Bacillota; class Bacilli; order Caryophanales; family Paenibacillaceae; genus Paenibacillus; species Paenibacillus sp. JT22N7. The sequence goes on along the minus strand of NZ_JBXENY010000013.1, from coordinate 63,812 downwards.
TGACCGCCTTGAGCGGTAAATCCGCCTTCGTTCACCTGCGTTAGTATCGGCTTCATATAATTAGGCGCGCCATAAACGAGCGTGTACAGCCTACCGTTCTTCTGTTGAATCCATACGGCCAAATGGTAAGCAAACGGCTGCTTCCCTGTCCAATAAGCGACCAGCTCGCCCGGTCCATATTGCTTGGGAACATCCGCAGGCGTATTATAGGAGCTTTCCACCTGTCCGAGCTCATCCAGACTTTGCAGCCAGCCGCCATTTTCCTTCACCTGCTTCAGCAGGCTGGGATCAAAGCGAATCCCCTCTGGTCCAAGCTCCGACGATTCAACTAGTCTCTCCAGCCCAACGCTGGCAAAATCACGCGTAATGCTAATTTCGTTAAACTTTTGCAGCATCCAGACTACCGTTACAGCAGACATAAGCAATACGATTGTGCCCGCTATCCCCAGCTGAAGGACAAATCTCAACGTCAATTGCCGCCGCATATTCATCGCGTGCCATTCTCCCGCAGCGGCCCTTGAACGAGCTTGTAGCCAAGCCCTCTCACATTGACGATAAACTTCGGATTAGAAGGATCAGCCTCAATTCGTTCCCGAATCCGGTGAATATGAACCATCACGGTATTATCGTCGCTGAAGGCGTCGTCGCCCCAAACCTTCTCGTACAGCTCGCTTTTGCTGAAAATCCGGTTCGGGTTTTTACATAGAAACAATAGCAGCTGAAACACGAGTGCCGGACAGGCTACCGCTTGCCCTTCCACCGTCAGCTCGCCCGCTGCTTCATCCACCTTAAATCGTCCATAATCAAAAATAGGGCTGGCAGGTCCCCGCTCCATCTCCGCCGCACTGCCGCCATTGACTGGAGTAGACGCGCCAAAATACCGCCGCAGCTGCGCCCTGATACGCGCAACTACCTCAAGCGGATTAAAGGGCTTCGCAATATAATCGTCACCTCCGATGGCAAAGCCGGTCAGCTTGTCGAAATCGGAAGTGCGCGCGCTCAAAAATAAAATCGGAGCATCTGTCGTTTGCCGGATAAACGGACATACCTCGATTCCGCTGCGCCCCGGCAGCATCACATCCAAGACGATTAAATCATATTTTTTCGCCGTACAGGCAGCAATCGCCGCTTCTCCTGTGCCGACGCTGTCAATATTCGTATAACCTTCCTTGTGCAGCACCGTCTGCAACAGCTCCAGCAGCGCCTGTTCATCGTCCACAAGCAAAATCGCTGCATTTTCCACTACGCCGCCTCCTTTCAAATTCAATGCTGTATTGCACTATTTCTCCATCATAGCATGATAGCTTTGATTAAATACGCTATGCCGTCTTAACGGAAGCTTAATTCGTCATACCAGCTTAGTCCTGAAAGTTAAGACAACGTTAAGCTGCTGTTTCAGTACAGCTAAGTGTGGCTTGCTAGTATAGGGTTATAGACTATAGGAATATAGAGGAGAGATCGGAATGAAGAAACCATCATTTATAATGATCAAACAAGCCAGCACCTCGGTTAAAATAGCTGCTGCTGTCGGAACGCTAGCCGTAATTTTAACCGCCTGTGGGGGTGGAGATACCGCAGCGACGAACAATAGCGGAGCAACCAGTGAAGCTTCAAGCTCGCCAACTGCGGCAGAGTCGACAACGAACCCAAGTGAAGCGCTGATAACGCCGGAGCAATTGCCAGAGGCGCTGCTTGCAGGCAATTATAAAGGGATTTATGAGCGCTTTAGCGCTCCGTTTAAGGAGCAGGTTAGCGAGGCTGATTTTCTAAAAATGGCGGAGTCGTTTATGAGCGGCGTGAAGTCGCTCGAAAAGTCCTCCATTTTGAACAAAAGCGGCGTTGAACAGCGCACATGGGTGAGCGATTCCGGAACTAAGGGAATTGTCGGCATTTTTGATGCGGAAGGCACGATTATTGGGCTTCAAGTGAAGGAGCTCTCCCCTGCAACGGAAACAGACAGCATCCTGACCAAAAATAGCTACAGCCTGCCATTTCGCGGGGAATGGCTTGTCATTTGGGGCGGAAACAATGCGTTAATCAATTATCACTATGAATATGAGAGCCAGCGTTACGCCTATGATTTTGTGCAGGCGAAGGACGGTTTTTCCTATGAAGGCGATCCTTTGAAAAATGAAAGCTACTTCGCCTTTGGCCAAGATATTATTGCCCCTGCGGACGGCACAGTCGTATCGGTTGTTAACGATATTGCCGATAACGAGCCCGTTGGCGTTATGAATGAAAAGGCGCCTGCCGGCAATGTGGTTGTCATCGATCATGGAGGAGAATACAGCTATCTCGCCCATATGAAAAAAGGTTCAGCAGTTGTAAAGCCAGGCGACAAAGTCAGCAAAGGCGATGTCCTTGGACAGACGGGCAATTCCGGCAACTCCAGCGAGGCCCATCTGCATTTTCAGCTGTCTGACGGTAAGGATTTGTTCACCTCATCAGCGATTGCAGTGAAATGGGAAGGCGGCATTAAGCCTGTGCAGGGGGAAACGATTGGCTCCGCAGAATAAGACAACATAAGCAAACAGCTGCAAGCATCGGTCTTCTCAGACCCTGCTTGCAGCTGTTTTTTCTCACGATCTTATGCGCCAGACGGACTCATATTTTTACGGTATTTTTCAATGAAACCGGATTAAACGTTTATAGACGAATGTGGTCTTGCGATAGCCCTGCTCCTCATAATGCGATATAGGAGCATCAAGCTGCTGGCCCATCTTGAACAGCGCTTCCGCCTCCAGCATCAGCTGCTCTCCTATCCCTTGGTCCACATATTCCGGATGTACGATGAGCCCGCCAATATAGGGAACATCCCCTCGCACATGCAAATGAATCGAACCGACGATCGCGTCGCCCTCTACAACCGCTTTGAGGTAAATATGGTCTTGAAACTGCTTCCTTATAGCCGCCAAGGACGAAATGGAGGGCTCCAGCCTGTATGCTCCGAATCGGCCGGCAAGGCCTCTGCCCGCTGCTTGCTTCAGCGTGATAAGGGCTTCGGCATCGGATACAAGCGCTATTTTGATTATCATCTGCTCTATCACCTCTTTGAGCGTACAATCTTCTTTAAACCATTTATTATTTATTATATAAAATAAAACTGAACTGATTCTGAACACTTCTCCTCTTCCATCAGGTAAATAAAGAAGCAGAGCAAGAGAACTGCTTTTCTCTTGCTCTGCTTCTTGCTCTTACTCTGCTTTCTCTTGATCTGCTTTCTCTTGATCTGCTTTCTTTCGCTCTGGATTCTCTTGATCTGCTCGATCTGGTTGTTGAGTTGGTCCGCTTAATCTAAGTAATCTGCTTTGGCTATTAACCAAACTGTGCCTGATGGAGCCTGCTGTAAATGCCGCCTTGGTGAACAAGCTCCTCATGACGGCCCTGCTCCTCAATGCCTTGTGGAGTAACGACGACGATGCGGTCGGCGTTTTTGATCGTTGCCAATCGGTGCGCAATAACGAGCGTCGTCCGGCCCTCCGACAGCTCAGCCAGCGACTGCTGAATAATCAGCTCCGTCTCTGTATCAAGCGCCGACGTAGCTTCATCCAAAATCAGAATCGGCGGATTTTTCAGGAACATTCTTGCAATCGACATCCGCTGCTTCTGCCCACCGGACAGCTTGACCCCACGCTCGCCAATGACCGTATCCAGCCCTTCCGGCTGCGTACGAATAAAATCATCCAGGCGCGCTCTTCGAGCCGCTTCCCATATTTCTTCCTCGGTGGCACCGAGCTTGCCGTAGAGAATATTTTCACGAATCGAGCCCGAGAACAAAAATACATCCTGCTGCACAATGCCGATTTGGCTGCGCAGCGATTGCAGCTTGATCTGGCGAATATCGACGCCGTCCACCGTAATGGAGCCTTCATTCAGCTCGTAAAAACGCGGCAGCAGGCTGCACAGCGTTGTTTTCCCCGCACCCGAAGGCCCGACAAAAGCGACCGTTTCCCCTTTGCCGACAGTCAGGCTTATGTTATTGAGCACCTTCTCCTCGCCTTCATAGCCGAAGGAAACATTTTGGAAGCGAATGTCGCGCTTAAGCTCGCCCATCGCCACCGCATTCGGCGCATCGGCAATATCCGGCTCAATATCGAGCAGCTCCACATAACGCTTGAAGCCGGCAAAGCCTTGCGGATAGCTTTCAATAATCGCATTAATTTTCTCAATTGGCTTGAAGAAGACGTTCGTCAGCAGCAAAAAGCCGATAAATTCGCCGTACGTCAGCTCGTTCTGAATAACAAACCAAGTGCCGCATACCATGACGAATACGGTAACTAAGCGCATCATCATGTAGCTGATCGTTCCGTTTTGCGATATGAGCTTATAGCTAAGCAGCTTCGTCAGACGGAAACGGCTGTTGTTCGTGTTAAACTGCTCTTTCTCATACGACTCATTAGCAAACGCCTGAACGACGCGAATACCGCCAACATTATCCTCTACCCGGGCATTGAAATCGCCAATATCGGTAAACAGCTGATGAATGGCGCTCGTCATTTTGCGGTTGAAATAAATAACGAACCAAATAATGACCGGCACGACGATAAAAGTCATCACCGCAAGCTTCCAATTAATGAGCATCATCAGCACGAAAGAGCCTGCCAGCGTCATAACAGCGATAAATAAATCCTCTGGTCCATGATGCGCCATCTCGCCGATCTGCATCATATCGTTGGTCAGACGCGTCATTAAATGCCCCGTCTTCGTATTGTCGAAAAACTTGAATGACAGCTTCTGAATGTGCTCAAACAGCTTTTTGCGCATATCTGTCTCGATGTTAATACCGAGCATATGCCCCCAATAATTTACGACAAATAACAGCAGCGTATTAACAATGTACAAGGCCAGAAGCGCCAGCGACGCCCACAAGATGATCATCCATTCTCCCTTTGGCAGCAGATCATCTACAAACCGGTTGACTACTAGCGGAAAAGCGAGCTCTAGCAGCCCGGCCAGCACCGCACAGCCAAAATCCAGCATGAACAGCCCTCTATAAGGCTGGTAATAAGAAAAAAAACGACGTATCATGAGCTTGCTTCAATCCCCCTTATCATCTGTCTCTTTAAAAATATATAGAAAACAGCGTTGGGAGACAATGGATTATTGTAGGTTGGCGCGTTATTGTTTTACTAGCCAAGCTGTAAGCTCTTCTAATTGTGCTGAAGTGGCGATGGGATCAAAGTACCAGGATTTATCGCCGTGCCAGATGTAAACCCGATCATTTTTAACGGCATCGAGTGTTCCCCAGATCGAATCTGCCTTTAAATCTTCAAGTGTGTGCGTCTCGGAAGTGAAAATGATATAGTCGCCTGCATACTCTTCCAATATTTCCATCGATATTTCGAGCGACTGCTCCTTCATGACCTCAGCTGCATGTTTTGGCGGCAGTTTGCGGTCAAGCGCATGATAAACGGCCTGTCCGCCACGTCCAAAATTATCCCCGAATACGCCCACTGTTTTGCCCCAATCTTCCATGAGGGAGAAAGTCGCTTCGGCTGGCACATGCTGAGCAACCAGCTCGCGCGCCTGTGCAATTTGCTTATCAAAATTGGCAAGCCATGCCTCTGCCTCTTGTTCCTTGCCTAGCACTTGCCCGAAAAATTCAATTTCTTCGTGTACCGTTTTCAAATTGCCGAAAGGCACGAGCACGGTTGGCGCAATTTTGCTGAAGGATTCATAAGCCATTTCATTGCCGGTAACGATCAAATCCGGCTGCAGCTCCAAAATTTTCTCCAGTGAAATACTTTCGTATTCGCCAATATTTTCTACGCCGGCAAGCTCGGCCTTATAGTAGGGATTTTCGAGGTTTTTTTGCGGCGTGCCAACGGGCTTCACATCAAGCGCAATAAAGCTGCCTAAATACAGATCGACTACGACGCGCTGTGCCTGATTCGGTATTTCTATATCTCCTTTAATGGTTTTAATCATCCGCGTTCCGCCTGCCGCTTCAGCTTGCGGCGATGCCTCAGGCGACTTCTGCTCTGCAGATGCTTGTACGTTTCCAGCATTGCCGGAAGCAGCTCCCTGCGGCGGCGCCGCACCCGAGCAAGCGCTCAAAAACAGGGTCAAACTGATCAGCATCGTAGCTAGCAATCTTTTATGGCTAAACATAGGTAGCTCCCCTTCTCTACTGTGTTGATAATAATTATCATCCTCACTATAAAGCTTGGAGCTATAGTTGCCAATGGAGAATATGCGCCCGATCGCTGGATTTTTTGCTCCTTTTTCGATCTGCCCCCTCTGGGTGCGAAATCGTATAGGAGACTGGCCGATATGTTTTTTGAACATTCGCCCAAAATAATATTTATCTGGACATCCTACGTATATCGCTATTTCTTCCAAGGTCGATTCCGAGTTCAGCAGCAGCTCCTTGGCATGCTTCAGCCTGATTTGGGTTAAATATTGAATCGGGCTAACACCTGTCTCCCTCTTGAATAATTTGACGAGATGACCTACGCTGCAATCCAGCAAATCCGCTAGGACGTCCAGGGCAATCGCACTGGCATATTGCTCCTCCATATAACGGATTGCCTGCGAGACAAGATCGGCCCGCGCCAGCTGTACGCCGTCTCTATGAAGCTGCCAAAGCTGCTCGTATATGCACTGATACAATAGAGCTTTAGCATGGAATTGCTCTAATTCCCCGCCATTTTTCCAGCTTCGCTCCAGCTCTTCGATTTTTGAAAATAAAGCCAAGGATGAATGCGGCACTAAGCGGTATTGCAGCTGAAAGGGACGATGCTGTTGCAGCAAATCCAAAATCTCCTGCCTGCTGGGGAGCGGAATAACCGCCTTATAAAATACGATGACATATTCAAAGGGCTCTGCTGACGGCCTAATGTCCAGACATGCCCCTTTGCCGCCGTGCAAAACGTGAAATCGCTTCATGCCACCGGCGGCGCTGTCCAGTTCCACCTCAGCACTGCCGCGCAGCGCATATAAAAAAAAGCTCGATGGAACGCGGTAAGCCCGCAGCTCCTCATCTATGCCTAACATGACGCGCCTTATATCCAGCAGTCTTATCGAAGCACGATTCCATAATGCCGTATGTTCATTCAGCTTTAACACCTTGTTCACTCCCTGTCTCTCACTTACGCAAAAGCCTTAAACGTTCATTATTATTCATCATAATTGATAAGCATTATCATTCACAACCCTATCTTGATAATGACTTATCTAAAAAAAATCGATTGACAGCGCTTCCCATAAAATGCTACTATCTTCTCCCTGTCATTTTAACAACGTGAGGAGGAAAGCACTTGATTGAGGTTAACGGAATAAGCAAGTCGTTCCTGGTGTCGAAGCGGCCGCCGGGCCTGGCGCATGCGGTAAAATCGCTTTTTCGGAGGGAATATACGGTCGTGGAGGCGCTGCAGGATATTTCATTCACGATTGGCTCCGGTGAAATTGTCGGGTATATCGGCCCGAACGGAGCAGGGAAATCGACGACAATAAAGACGATGAGCGGCATTCTCGTACCGGATAGCGGGACGTGTTCGATTATGGGGTACACCCCTTGGAAGGATCGCGTTTCATATGTGAAAAATATCGGCGTCGTGTTTGGACAGCGCTCGCAGCTATGGTGGGACGTTCCGGTATTGGACTCCTTCGAGCTGCTGCGCGACATCTATCGCACTCCCCCACTGGAATATCGGGCTACTCTGGCATTGCTCGTAGAAACGCTGGATTTACAAGCGCTGCTGCACACTCCCGTTCGCCAGCTCAGTCTTGGACAGCGCATGCGCTGTGAAATTGCTGCTTCGCTGCTGCACAGTCCCAGCCTGCTGTTTCTCGATGAACCGACGATCGGGCTCGATGCCGTATCCAAAATCGCCGTCAGGCAGTTCATTAAAACGATCAATGAAGAAAAAGGCGTTACCGTCATTTTGACGACCCATGATATGTTTGATATTGAGGCACTCGCGAGCCGCCTGCTGCTCATCGGCAAAGGCAAGCTGCTTTATGACGGCACCGTGCAGGGGCTGCGCAGCCGCTATGGCGGAAAAGTTGAGGCGCCGCAAGCTTCACAGCTGGAACAGGCATCCGCTTCAACGTCTGAACGGGGCCATTCTAACGACAGCCTGTCCATTGAAGACATTGTCGTGCAAATGTACAAGGAGTACGCACTATGATTAAACCTTACTACGCCGTACTCAGGTTGCGGCTCAGCAACGGGCTGCAATACCGTGCCGCCGCATACGCCGGCATCGGGACGCAGTTTTTTTTCGGCTTTATTTTCATTATGGTGTTTGAAGCCTTTTATGCCCAGACCAGTGCCGCCGCACCACAGATGAGCCTCTCCGAGGTTGTCGCCTATTGCTGGCTCAAGCAAGCGTTCCTTGCCTTCATCGTTTTATGGCTGCGAGACAATGAACTGTTTCAGCTCATTACAAGCGGCAATATTGCCTATGAGCTGTGCAGGCCCAGCGGCATTTACGGCCTCTGGTATGCCAAGCTGCTCGCCCAGCGGCTGTCCAGCGCTTTGCTTCGCTGCCTGCCGATATTGCTGGTCAGCGTCTTTCTGCCTCAGCCCTACAGGCTTGAGCTGCCGCCTGACTTTGCCGCCTTTTTCCTATTCGTCTGCTCGCTTATCATAGGGCTGTTTCTGATCGTGGCCATCTCCATGCTCATTTATATTTCCGTATTTATTACGATGTCTCCGGCCGGCTCCCTGCTGATGTTCAGCGTGTTTGGCGAGTTTTTCGCCGGCATGATTATTCCGGTGCCGCTTATGCCGGATTGGATGCAGCGGATCGTCTACGCTCTGCCCTTCCACTGGACCGTTGACTTCCCCTTTCGCGTCTACACTGGCAACATTTCCACGCTAGATGCCGGAACGGGACTGCTGTTTCAGCTGCTGTGGCTCGCTGCCCTTATTTTCCTTGGCAAAATCGCGATGAACAAGGCGCTGCGACGCGTCGTTGTACAAGGAGGCTGATGCGGCGATGACGCTTTATTTTAAATACATGCTGCTGCTGTTCAAAGCGCAAATGCAGTACCGCGCTTCTTTTCTGCTTCTCGTGCTTGGACAATGCTTAACGCCATTTACCGTATTTGCCGGGCTATATTTCATGTTCGAGCGTTTCGGGGAAATGAAAGGCTGGAGCTTTTACGAGGTGCTGCTGTGCTTTGCTGTGACGCATATGGCTTTCTCTATTACCGAATGCTTTGCACGCGGATTTGATATGTTCTCCTCGCTAGTCGTCAGCGGAGATTTCGACCGGCTGCTCGTTCGGCCGCGCGGCACCATTATTCAGGTGCTGGGCTCCAAATTTGAATTTTCTCGCGTCGGACGGCTGCTGCTCGGAATTGTGGTTCTCGTCTGGACGATCATGAATCTGGACATTCCATGGTCGCCGCTTAAAATAACGGCGCTCGTGCTGATGGAAGCAAGCGGCGTCATTATTTTTGCCAGCATCTTTATTTTGTGCGCTTCGTTCAGCTTCTGGACCGTGCAGGGACTGGAGATCGCTAATATTTTAACCGATGGCGGGCGGGAAATGACGCAATATCCGCTGAGCATCTACCATCGGCGCATTCAGCAATTTTTCACCTTCATTATCCCGTTCGGCTGTGCCAACTATTTGCCGCTGCAATACATACTCGGCCGCGAGGCAAGCCCGATGTATGCTTTTCTGCCGCTGGCAGGGCTGCTGTTTCTTGCACCCTGTCTGCTCATCTGGCAAATTGGCGTTCGGCGCTACCGCTCGACCGGGTCCTAGTGCTGCGGAATAAGCAGCTGGTTACTGAGCCGCCGGATAAATGCGATAGGCATCACGGCCAGCCGCGCCCGGTGCGTCCGGTACATTGACTGTATCAGCTGCTTCGGTTAATTGGGGAGCTGCACCATCCAGCTTGGACAATGTCCAACCGTAAGAAAGCACCGAGGCAAGCTGGTCAGCTTCAGCGTTCGTCAGCCAAGCATGGACCGATTCGCCTCCTGGCTCCAACAGAAGCTCCGCTTCTTGCTGAAAAGCAACTTTAATCCAGCTGTGAATGCCGCGAATCGTATTGTATTTTATTTGATAGCCCTCGTTCACAGCCTGTGCAAACAGCTCCGCATCGCTGCTGGCTAAAGCATTCAATAGGCTGTAGTCAAATTGAAAGGGGCTCGTATCTACGGGTAAATCGCCCTCATGCACCTTGCGAATCAATTGTTCATTCGTCCAGCCATAGGACTTAAGCGATTCCAGCAATAGCGCATCCCATTGCGATAGTTTAATAACCGTTCCTGTCTTTGCATCCATGTTATTCGTCTCCTTTATCTGTGCTAACGCTTGTCCTTATATGAGTAAAGAGATTGCCCCGACCATCACGAAGGAGGGGGGCAATCTCTTTCTATTATTTAGCTGCTGCGCCTGCTTGGTAGGCGTTCAAAAACTCTTTTACTTTTGCCGGATCAGCCTTCAGCTCAAGGCCTGTTTTCACAAGCGGGCTAAGCGTAGAAATAGCTTTAAATTTATTGCCGCCGTAATAGGCTAAAAACTCATCCTGATTGATCGAATAAAGCACCGCTTTTCTCAAATCTGCGCTTTCTGCAACCGGACGGTTTTTCGTATTAAACAGCAGGTACGAAGCCGCGTTGCTCGGAAGCGTCTGGAGCGCCAGCTTGCTGTCGCCCTTCACAATGTCAAACTTCGTTTCAGGCACGCTGTAATAAAGATGAATTTCGCCGCTGCGCAGTGCAGACAATGCACTATCGGCATCTTTAATAAAGCGAACCTTAATCGCCGTAATTTTCGGCTCATGCTTCGTGCCCTTCATGTAGCCAGGGTTTTTATAGAAGATAGCTTCATAGTCGTTTTTGTGAGCCAAGATGTAAGGTCCGCTTGTGTACAGCGTATTGTTGTACTGGCTGCCCTCGGTTACCGTGTTTTGGTCGCCGTAAGGAATATCCTTGTTCACATCGAATTTGGCTACATCGTACGTATTAATTTTTTCTACCTGCTTCTTGGATACGATACCCGCAGATTGGTGGGCCAAATAATTCAGCACTTGCGGGAATGGCACCGTTGTTGTCAGCTTCACAACCTGGTACTTGCCTTCCTTGCTATTTGCTTGTGCTTTATCCGACACGAGCTCGGAAATTTTGGCATCGAGCCCTTTTTCCAGTTCATTTTTCACATTACCGCTGCCGCTCGACAGCTTTACAGACTCAAGCGCTGCCGGGTCAGTGATCAGCTCGACATTTTTAATATGCTCGTGCAGGGTATACGTCCGGTGGTCAGGAACGGAATCTTTATTTTTGGCGCGATCCAGCGAGAAAATAACGTCGTCGGCGCCTACACGCTCGCCAGAATCGGCAACAAGCTTGTCTTTAATTTCCGCGAAATGAATATCATCACGCAAAATGAAATAATAATCGGAATTGCCTTCGGCAATCGCAAAATTATACGACAATGAGCCTTCCGCCGTCAGCTTGTCGTCATCGGTCAGGTTCAGCAGGCGCACGTATTGGTTCGTGTTGATAATGTTAATGGAGCCGTCATTGCCTTTAATCGGGTCAAGCGAAGTCAAGGTCGCCATGGCCGATTGCAGCACCAACGCTTCCGTATTGCGCTTGGATGCATCTTTAAAATCCAGCTCTTCCCACGGGAGCGATCTAGACTTCGATAGGCGAACGCTGTCCTTGTTCAGCACTTCCTGATTAAACGCTTGCGATTTAAGCGAGCTGTAAAGCGGAGCAATATAGGCGTTGTCAAAAACGAGCTTTTGCTCCAATTGTTTATACGTTTCTGTGTATTGATCCGGTGTTTGTGTGGAAGCCGTATCAATGAGGGCATCAATGTCCTTGTCGCTCATAATGCTATAGTCACCGCCGGTTTTAAACAGCGAGCGAACCGCATAGTCCGGGTTTCCCGTTACTGTCGTCCAGCTCGACAACGCTATATCATAGTTGCCAGCATCCTGTTGTGCTTTAAACGTACCGTAATCGGCTTGAATGTTCAGCTTTACGTTAAAGCCGTTTTTCGCCAGCTGGTCACGTACAATGTTCAGATCAGCCTCATTGCTGCTCATTCCGAGCAATTCAATATCAACCGGCTTGCTGTCGACAACCGCCTCTGCGCCTTCCGTCGCTTGCGGCGTGCTGGCAGCCTCATCCTTCGTCGTCAATGTGCAGCCGCTCAGCATAATAGCCAAACTGAGCAGAATGAGTGAAAATAGCTTGCTTGTGTGTTTCATGTTTCTCTCTCCTCTTGTCATTATTCTATAGTCTATAAGTTAACTCACATTCGCACATCGCCCATACATCGTTTCGTAACGTAGCTTTGGATAGAATATGAATGAGGTTACAGCAAATATAAAAGCAAATACAGCTGCAATTGCAGCTTTAGCACTGCCCTAATCCAGCTTCGGATCTAATGTATCCCGCAGGCCGTCGCCGAGAAAATTAAACGACAGCACGAGCGCAATAATCGCCAGCCCCGGATAAATCGCCGTATAGGCGTGGGTTTCCAGATAAGCACTGCCCAGCCGCAAAATATTGCCCCATTCCGGTATATGCGGCTCGACGCCCAAACCGAGGTAACTTAAGCTGCTCGTTGAAATAACGGCTGTGCCTATCGTAAGCGTCGATTTCACAATCATCGGAGCAATAGCGTTCGGCACAATATGCTTGAACAAAATAACGAAGTCTCCTGAGCCGAAAGCCCGCGCAGCCTGTACATATTCGAGCGTCGAAACGAGCAGCACATTCGCCCGCATCGTTCGGGCATAGGTCGGAATAGCGCCGATACTGAGCGCTAATATCAAATTAGTCGTGCTGGCGCCAAAAGCGGCAATGATCGCAATAGCCAGCAAAATGCCTGGAATGGCGTACAGCACATCGAGTGCACGCATGATGATGTTATCTGCATGGCGGCCGTAATAGCCGGACACCGCACCCAGCACACCGCCGATTAGGACGGGAATGAGCGTCGATAAAAAGCCGACAATCAGCGATATTCTAGCACCGAATACGATGCGTGAAAGCAAATCCCGGCCGAAATTGTCCGTCCCCAGCGGATAAGCGAGATTTGGATGCTGCAAAATCGCTCCATAATTATTATCGATAGCCATTCCATAATCAAAGATCAAATAGCTGGTGACCGACAAGGTCAGCAGGAACAAAATAAAGAGCAGTCCCAGCATCGACGTTGAGCTTCTGGACAGCCGCTCCACCACATCGCTAAGCCGTGAGCCGGATGTAAAGCTTCGATCCCGCAGCTTGGCGATAAGCAGCAAGCCGAGGAACAGCGCGAACAGATTGCCGCTCACTGCCGTTGCGATTAGAATCAAGGCGACCAACCACATCCAGCGCGGCAATTCCGCCTTGTCAGCGTATTTGGCAACGAGCAGCAGACTCGCAAGCTGGGCCAACGCCGAGATGAGAAGCAGCAGCATGCCAAGCAAAAATGTATTCGCCACATAAGGCTTGAACAAATTTAGAGCAGATACGGCGAGCACTAGCAACGTAGTTAGCAAGGTATAAACCGCAAGCGTATAAGCTGCGCTCTTCTTCCGTTTAATGAGCTGGAATGCTGCGGTGGCAATGAACACATTCGCCGTCGCCAGGCTGAGCAGCAGCACATAGCCGAGCGCTCTAGTCGAGCGGCGAAGCTCGCCGCCCCCTTTAAGCAAATCGCGCCGAATGAACGCCCATACTGCAAGCTGCAGCAGCGCAAAACCGAAATAGGCAGCGCTTAGGGCCAGTCCCCCCGGCTTGAACGAAGCGTCGGCAGGCGTATAGCTACTGAGCAGCAGTACAAGCGCCAAAGCCAGGGAGACAATGCCAGCGAAGCTGGACTGGCTGTACTCCAGGCTGGATTTTAATTTAAATCGAATTTGCTGCTTGTTTATGAAAACATTGGACACGGATAGCACCTGCTTTAGTATTGTTTCATTTTGGAGCGAATTCTCGGGTCAAAGAAGGCGTAAAGCAGATCCACAATGACGTTAATAACCGATATCGTAATTGCCGTGTAGACAACCCCGCCCATAATGGCCGGAATATCCGGAATAAACTGCTTGTCCACAATATAGCTCCCAATCCCGCTAATATTGAACACCTTCTCCGTCACTGCCGCCCCGCCAAGCATCGCGCCAAATTGCAGCCCAATCACCGTAATAATTGGAATGAGCGCATTGCCTACAGCATGCTTCCAAATGACCTGCCGGCGGGCCAGCCCTTTCGCTTTGGCGGTCGTAATATAATCCTCATGAATAACCTCCAGCGTCGAAGATCGAGTCATGCGCGCAACAGCCGCCGTCAGACCTGTACCTAGAACAATGATCGGCATAATCGCCGACAGCGCATTTTGCGGATTATAAGTTGCTGGCAGCCAGGATAGCTTAATTGAAAAATTCAAAATAAAAATCAATCCTTGCCAGAAATTCGGAATCGACAGCCCTAGCAAAGCAATGAACATAAAGGTGTAGTCGAAAAAGGAGCCTGGCCTCGTTGCCGAAATAATGCCGATTGGCAAAGCAATCAATACGGCGATCAACGTCGATACGAAGGTGAGCGTCAGCGTAACCGGAAATTTGCCGGCAATAGCTGTCGTTACACTTTCATTGCCTGCGAAGGAACGGCCCAGATCAAAGGTCAATATGCCCTTAATCGTATTCCATAGCTGAACAAGATAAGGTTGATCCAGCCCATACAGCTGGTTAAACGCCGCAATTTGCTCCGCGGTAGCCGTTTCTCCCAATATGTTGGCTGCTGGATTCATTGGCGAAATATATAAAATCGTAAAAACTAAAAAGGCTACACCGAAAATAACAAATATCGCCATAATCAGACGCTCGGCAATATATTTCACATACGGGTTCGCATAAAGCGCCATAATGGCGTACATCAGCAGGCCAGGAATAAACGATAATACGAAAAATGCGGGCCGCTTGAGCAGGGAGTCAAACGTATCGCTGAACGTCAGCTTCCCTTGCGGCTCCTCCGATAGCCGTTCCAATACGCGGGCGGCAAGCTGCTCTTTAAATTTAGCGGCAGCGATTCGCCTCGCTTCCTGCTCCGTTTTGTGTGCGCCGGGCGTCTGACCGAAAAATTGCTGCTTGCGCTGCAACTGATCCAGCGCCTCCGCCAGCAGCTTGTCCATGCTGCCTGCTTGCAGCAGCTCTTGTCTCGTCTCTTCCTCAAGCCGGCGATAGCCAAACCGGGCTTTGCGATATACATAAACCGCGAATACGAATGCGGATACGGGTGCGCCTGCAATAAGCAGCAGCAGCCTGTAGGCTGGATGCTGAAGCATTTTACGATAGACAGCAGCCGCCCAGTCTGTGATGCCATTTCCAATTTTCAAGTCTTGCACCGTCAAGCCTGTCCGCTCCTTTTAATTCAGCATTTTAATTGCATTATTCCGATAGATATAGTAGATTTTATTTTAAGGAATACAAAATGTCAACATTCTACTAAATATGATTTGCACAGGTGACGATATGAAACCATTATTACAAGTCAATCATTTGTCCGTTTCCTTCTTTTCTCGTGATTCAGAGGTTGAGGCGGTACGCGGGGTAAGCTTCGAAGTGCATCCAGGGGAAACGCTCGGCATCGTAGGCGAATCGGGCAGCGGCAAAAGCGTAACCGCCCGCACGATCATGCGCTTGCTCCCTTCTCCCCCCTCCATCGTCAAAGGCGGCGAGGTGTTGTTTCAAGGCGATAATCTCGCTCATAAATCAGAGCACGAAATGGAGAAAATACGCGGCAAGGATATCGGCATGATTTTTCAGGACCCGATGTCTTCGCTCAATCCGACGATGCGTATCGGCCGGCAAATTGAAGAAAGCTTAATCAAGCATCGCAAGCTTGGCAAGCAGGAGGCCCGCAAAGCGGCAATTGAAATGCTGGATATGGTTGGAATAGCTGATAGCGAGTCCCACTACTATCAATATCCCCATGAATTTTCCGGCGGCATGCGGCAGCGGGTGATGATTGCGATTGCCCTTGCCTGTAGGCCTTCGCTGCTCATCGCAGACGAGCCTACGACTTCACTAGATGTAACGATTCAGGCGCAAATTTTGCAGCAAATGAAGGAATTGCAGCAGCAGCTCGGAACGTCCATTATATTGATCACGCATGATTTGGGCGTTGTAGCGGGGATGTGCGACCGCGTAGTCGTCATGAAGGATGGAGAAATCGTGGAGAGCGGCACGACGGAGCAAATTTTCGCAAATCCGCAGCATCCTTATACGGTGAAGCTGCTTCACGCCCTGCCGCGTCTCGATGAGAAGAAGAAGCCAAAGCCGAAGCCGTTGCTAGCCCGTCCGGAGGACAATGTTCCGCTGCTGCAGGTGCGCTCGCTCAGGCAGCACTTCGACCTCGGCAAAGGCCAAATCGTTAAGGCGGTTAACAATGTAAGCTTTGATATTCAAGCTGGCGAGACGTTTGGCGTCGTTGGCGAATCAGGCAGCGGCAAGTCGACGACAGGCCGCACGATATTGCGGTTAAACGAAGCGACTGGCGGAGATGTGCTATACCGCGGCATTCCGCTCCAGCATTTAAACCGGGCCGAGATGAAGCAAATGCGGCGGCATATGGGCATTATATTTCAAGATCCCTATGCTTCGCTTAACCCGCGCCTGCGCATTGTCGATATTATCGGCGAGGCGCTGGACACTCATGGCCTAACGAAGGGCAAGGCAAACCGTCTCAAACGCGTAGAGGAACTGCTGGAATTGGTCGGGCTGAACGCCTCCCATGCCCTGCGCTATCCGCATGAGTTTTCCGGCGGGCAGCGGCAGCGCATTGGCATCGCCCGCACGCTGGCGGTCGAGCCGGAATTTATCGTCTGCGACGAGCCGCTGTCTGCCCTCGACGTCTCGATTCAGGCGCAAATTGTGAAGCTCTTGGAGGAGCTTCAACAGCGGCTTGGCCTGACTTACCTGTTTATCGCCCATGATCTATCCATGGTTAAGCATATTAGCGACCGGGTCGCGGTTATGTATAAGGGCAAAATCGTTGAGCTCGCTGAAAGCGAGGAGCTGTATTCGAATCCGCTCCATGCCTATACGAAGTCGCTGCTCGCAGCTATCCCGGTTCCTGATCCTGCGATTGAGTCGAAGAAGCGGCTGCTGCCGCATACGGAGGCAGCCAAAGCCGATCCGTACGGACTGGAGCATTCTTCCTTTATTGAAGTGAAGCCGGGACATTTTGTCGCCGTTGCAGGAGCTTAAGCTTCCGGATCAGCCTTAGCATAGGTTTATTAAATAAACAGCCAGCACTAGCCGAAAATAGACGGCAGGTGCTGGCTGTTTAGCGTTCTTTTTCATGGAAACGGGGCTGTGTCTCCATTTGGCATCCTGTGTGCAGGCAAGGTTAATGGATATTACCCGCGGCCTTCAGCCTCTCGGCAATGGCGGCAAAATCCTCAGCGGAAATGCCCGGCGCGAATTCCTCCTCCACCTCTGGATATTCCGGTACAGGCACGCCCTTCGGCAACCCATGAATAACCTCAAGCGGCTGCCCATCCTCTGGATGCGTGCCCTTCCAAATTTGGTCAATCGTTTTAAAATCATTATCGCTGTACGTATAAAGCTTCGTATGAACGCCTTTCTCCTCATACTTGCGCGCTTCATTGAATGCTTTGTTATTAAGAGAAGGAATTGGAATCAGCTTCGTCACATCGACGCCGGTCGCCACTTGCAGCGCTTTCGCATACGCCACGACATGGACACCGCCCCGTACGAGCAAATAGCCGACTACTTCACGCGCAGCCGGATGGGAGGTCATTTCATACACCTTCATTTTATGGGTTCTGGCGCCAACTTCCAGGAAGAAATTATGCAGCAAATCTTCGACCAAATTTCCGCTGTTGAATACATGCTCGCCCGTCCACGGCCGCCCCATTGAATCAACGGGCAATGCGCCTTGTCCGCCAGACAGGAAAGGAAGCGACATCCGCCAGTCCTTAACGGATTTCAGCGGCGATTCATCCGGCTTGCCCGGTGTCGTGGAGCCATGCAAGCAATGGTTAATCGCGTGGGAGACGAGCTCGACATGGCCTAGCTCCTCCGCCGTAATGCTCGTAACCAAATCATAAAACGGGCGCAGCTTCGTTTTCGAGCGAAAATTAAACGACTGGTACAAATAGTTGCTCAGCGTAGACATTTCGCCAAATTTTCCGCCCAGCAGCTCTTGCACCGCAGCCGCCGCGTTCGGCTCAGGCCGCCCGGCATTCGGAATTTCGATCAACACTTCATCCAAGCGTTTGAACATGCTTTACCCTCCATCATTGTCAGTATCAGACTTCTCTGACAGCGCCAATAAGTTGCGACGCTTTATTATTTGCTGGATCAGGGAACGATATCCGTAATGGAGAACAATGGGAGAATGAAGCTGGTTTTTTATGGCCCTTGTTTTCTAAACTCTGTCGGAGACAGGCCCGCTATTTTCTTGAATTGCTTTGAAAAATAAAACAGGTCATTAAAGCCCGCCTGCTCGGCGACCTCGCTAACGCTGAGCGTTGAATCGGCCAGCAGCTCCTTCGCTTTTTCGATTTTCAAACGAGCGATGTATTGAATCGGCGGCACGCCCATTTGCTCCTTGAACATTCTTATAAAATAGTTCGGATGCAGGCACGCCCGCTTTGCCAGGTCTTGAATGGTGATATCGCTGCCGCTATTCATATGGATATAGCTCAAAATTTCTGTCAGCCGCTGGGTGGCAGCCGCATTTTTCAAGCTGATGCTCTCCTCGCCCTGCTGCATAATGAACAATGAAAACAGCTCCAGCAGCTTCGCTTTTGCAAGCAGCCTGGAATAGATTGTCTGGTCGTTCGCATAAAACACCAGCTCGGCAAAAATCGTCCGTACCCGTTCCTGATCAGCAGCCGTGCACAGATAAGGCACATCCAGCAGCTTGAACAGGTTGATTTCCCCAACCTTGGCGCTGAAATGGCACCAATATTTGCGGTATGTGGCACTCCCCTCTATGACCGAATACGATTGGGGCACGCCCTCCGGCACCAGAATAAGCTCGCCTGGAGCAGGCGAATACTCCTCGTCCCCGATTTTGAGCCAGCCGCTGCCATGCTCGATGTAATAAAACTTGCTGTAATCCGGCGTAAAATCGAGATCCTGCCATTCGGTGCTGACCGTATTATGATGGGCGATAAATAGCTCCACCTGCATATGGGACAAATAATAGGCGAGCAAGGAATGAGCATTCATGGGGCAAACCCGCTTCCATGGTTAATTTTATACAAATAAAAGTTAGTGTCCCACATTCTTAATCCTGTTAACGCTTGCTAGAATAGCCATGTAGATTTCAAATCGGAAAGGACGGTAACAGAAACCATGAATAAACAAGAGTATTTGAACCAAATAGCCGCAACGATTGCGCAGGGCCCTTATCGTGACGATTGGCAATCTCTCGGCGCATTTGAGGTTCCGGCTTGGTATAAGCAAGCTAAATTCGGCATCTTCATTCACTGGGGCGTGTACGCCGTTCCGGCCTTCGGCAGCGAATGGTATCCGCGGAATATGTATATCCAGGGCAGCAAGGAATATGAGCACCATATTGCCACCTATGGCGAGCATAAAAACTTTGGTTATAAAGATTTTATCCCGATGTTCCAGGCTGAAAAATTCAACGCCGAAGAGTGGGCCGACCTGTTCCAGCGCTCGGGAGCGAAATATGTGATGCCCGTTGCGGAGCATCATGACGGCTTTCAAATGTACAAAAGCGCCATTTCCCGCTTTAACGCTTATGAAATGGGACCTAGACGGGATTTGCTGAATGAGATGAAAACCGCTTTCGAGCAAAAGGATTTGACCTTCTGCGTCTCGTCACACCGTGCAGAGCATTGGTTCTTCCTGTCGCATGGCAAGGAGTTTGAATCCGATATCCATGAACCGCTTGCGTGCGGCGACTTGTATTGGCCTTCTATGCCGGAGCCGGATCATCATAACTTGTATGAATCGCCACCGACGGATGAATATATGGAAGACTGGCTCATTCGCTGCTGCGAGCTGATCGATAATTATGAGCCGAAAGTTTTATATTTTGACTGGTGGATTCAGCATGCCTCGTTCAAGCCGTATTTGAAAAAGCTCGCAGCCTATTATTACAATAAATCCGCTGAGCTTGGCTTCGAGGGCATCATTAACTATAAGCATGACGCCTACATGCTCGGCAGCGCCGTTCCCGATGTGGAACGCGGACAATTCGCTGAGCTGAAACCGTATTACTGGCAGACCGATACGGCTGTTGCCCGAAACTCATGGAGCTACACGCCTAACAATGATTATAAGTCGCCGCTGGAGCTCATTCAAGATTTGGTCGATATCGTCAGCAAAAACGGCAATCTGCTGCTCAATGTTGGCCCGAAAGCCGATGGCACGATCCCGCAGGAGGATCAGGACATTTTGCTCGCGATCGGAGGATGGCTTGAGACGAACGGCGAGGCCATCTATGATACAAGCTACTGGCGCACTTATGGGGAAGGGCCGACGAAGGTTGTAGAGGGACAATTTACGGACGGTAAAAGCAAAATTTTCACGCCGCAGGATATCCGCTTTACGGTGAAGGGAAGCTGTCTGTATGCGACGGTGCTCGTCTATCCAGAGGACGGCGAGGTTAAAATCACATCCTTGAAGGAAAAATCCCACGATTTTCAAGGCATTATTCAGCAGATCGAGGTGCTCGGCTTCGAGGAGCAGCCTGTGTGGGAACGCACAGCAGAAGCACTCGTTGTGAAGACGAATAATGTTCGCAGTCCGTATCCAGTAGTGTTGAAGATTACAGTGGACTAATCAGATCAAGGTATCGATACGTCTAAAAAAAGCAAACCCACCAACAGCCGGATAAAGGCTAGCGGTGGGTTTTGCAGTTGACTCTTTTGCAAATGCTAAGGACTTTTTTGATCATCGACAATACAATCGTCCCTGTACACATAGGGCATGGCTCGCAGGTCGTATACAGCGTCAGTCCATTGTCCGCAATAAACCTTTTATTTTCAAGCTGGAGCATGTGGTTCCCCGCTCGTCCATTCCAATTATCCCTCCAAAAATTCACAGCAAAAAGCTTCACAGCGTAAACCATTCGTCCACTTTCTTCCGATCATAATCTAAAATCCAATCATTATACTGCTTATATATCCCCCGTAACGTCTCCACTTTTTCAGCGATAATGTCCAGTCCTCTGTCATCATAGAGATGAAAAATCGTTTTGTTCGTTTCATTAATGATATATATGTCCCCATCAATAATTGGCTCAAGACCAAGCGAACGATTTGCAATCGCCTCTAAAAGAGAATTAACGTTCAAATTTTGAAGCTTCACGCGGGCATAGTACCTTACCGTCACAATATCATCCGCATCATCCGGGCTCTTGTATCGATATTCCTGCTCTTGCTTTGATACTTCACTTATAGGAATGCCGCTAATATAATCATTGAAAGTCTTATACACATCTTTTTCAAAAAGAGTAACCGGGTGCTCGTCCCAGCTATCCATGAATAGCACAAAATAAATAAAATCCTCGCATCCATTAATCGCATTAAATAAAGCCAGCGCTCTGCTTTTGACTTTCTCAGCTCTAGCCGCAGCTTCACATATGTCTCCGCCCATTTCGAATCTAATGCCTACTGGCGCATTATAAAATATCGGGCTTTTTAAAGGCAGGCTCTTAAAATAATGCAGTAAGAAATGATCTAAATGTGAATCAAACGCCATCCCATCACCTCTTTCAAATCTGATCGTTCTCACCTTCGCCAGAAAACCATTGTATAATGAACACAGCTCTATTGAAACGCTTCAATATTTGCTTCGACATTAAAAATATGACCACTGCGAGGGAAAAAAGATGTTTGATCCAACCGTATTCGATAATTTGAAGGTTGCTTTTGAAAATCAGCTGTACGATCTGGATACGCTGGACGAAACGATTCAGATAACAGGCCGCAAAGATACGATGGAAATGTCCGTTATGGGACGAGCCTTCAGCCTTGCCTTCCACTTAACCGGGCAGGAAGCCGTAACCGCCGAGCTGCGGCTCGAAGCCTCATTGAAGGAGCTGGCCGCCGAGCTATTGGAGCTGCCGGGAGAGGCGCCCGGCTGCGAGCTGAGCTTGCTTTTTCATATGAGGGTGAAGGATTTCGAGCAGCAATGTCCGCAGATTGAAGCGGTATTCCAGCGGATTTGGCCGGAAAACCCTGTCCCTGTGCAGTCGCTCAGCTTTGTCTACTCAGAGGGGCAGGCGGAGCATCAGAACGAGATTAAGCTATCGTTCAAGCGCAAAATCAACGAGGAGCAAATGGAGGATATTCCGAGCTTGCTGGAGCATGTTCTGTTGACTTTGCGAGCGCTGGGCGAGGTTTCCGCTGCAAGCATAGAGGGAAAATAAGCGGCCCACCACATAACAGGCTAATCATTCCATAGTCAATATAGCGCATAGCAGCAAAAAGAAGAGCCCGCAGCCAATGCGGGCTCTTGCTCTTTGCACTATTTTCACAATCCATCGCTTATTTAATCAGATCTACAGCATCCTGCGGCACAAACGCATCGGTTCCGTTGTAAACGATGACGCCTTTAAGGGTCGTTTTCTTTCCGTTCAGGACGGCGATGTTTTTGTAAATTTGCAGCTCCAGCTTCTGGCTGCCCTTCGTCACGAGGATGGCAGGGTTTTTCGCATCCTTCAGGTTAAGCTCGTATTTCGCGCCTTTAGCCGTAAACGCCTGCTTCGCCGGCACGAACAGCTGCTTGCTGACCGCATCCAAATCAAGGTCCAGCACGCGAGCCATATACTTCGCAATATCCGTGTTGTCGATGACGCCAAATGGCCGGTCATTATTCGGAGCATATGTGTACAGCACCACATCTCCGCCGGTGTGTCCGCCAGTTGTCCAGCCAATACCTGCACGCTTGCTGATCATAGGGCCTACTGCATAATTCATTCTGCCCGGCTCCGCAGCTTTAATCGCCGCCATTTCCTCCGTCGTCAAATCCGAAATGCCATAATATTGCTGAAGCACAGATTTAATGTTCGTTCTCTTCGCATCCAGCTTCGCCTCCAAGCCCTCACCCGTCAGCTTCGCTTTCTTCAGCGGGCCAATGAAGGTGGACAACGGCTCCTTATCGTAGGTGCCTGTCGTTGCGGCGCTGCCGATCGTCAAACCGCCATTGCCATGGTCCGTTACAGCAACAACGGCTGTCTGCTTGTCCTTTTTCGCAAAATCCAACGCTACTTTAACCGCATTATCAAAGGCCAGCACATCGCTGATAATACCGATTGGATCGTTGGCATGAGCTGCCCAATCCACCTTGCTGCCCTCTACCATGAGGAAAAAGCCGTCTTTATCCTTGGAAAGAATGTCGATCGCTTTTTGCGTCATGTCGGCGAGACTTGGCTGCTTAGCGGGATCACGGTCCATATCATAGGACAGGCCTGCCGGAGCAAACATGCCCCATAGCTTGCCCGATTTGGAGGCCTTCATCGCCGCTGGCGTCGTCACATAGTCGTAACCGAGCGCTTTAATGGAGGAAACCAAATTTTCGCCATCGCTGCGGCCGGACGGAACCAAATAATCGCTGCCGCCGCCTAATACAACATCGACCTGATTATATACCTGCTGCTTGCTCAGGGCATCGTAGTTTTTGCGGTCTGGATAGTGAGCGGTAAAATCAGCCGGAGTCGCATGCATAATTTCCGAGGTTGCAATGATGCCCGTCGCTTTTCCCGCAAGCTTGGACGCTTCCAGCACAGAAGCGACAGGTTTTCTCTCATCACCCGGGGCGATAGCCTTCTGGCCTGGCATCGTAGCCTTGTCTGGCAAAACGCCAACAAATCCTGTGTGCGATTTATGTCCAGTAGCAAAAGCGGTACCCGCAGGGGCAGAATCCGCGATCGGTGCGTCTGCCGAGTGGGTGCGGACCATGCCGCTTGCCATTTGATCAAGCGTTAACGAAGAGCCTTTATACCATCTGGCGAGCGCCGTTGCATCATTTGCCATGCCGTCAGGAATGAGAATGATCACATTTTTAATTGGCGATTGCTCATCCTCTGCGCTCACTCCGCTGTTTCCCCCTACAGTTGTTACTGCCACAATAGTCGCGACTGCCAGTGCTACCTTGGCTGCACGAGCATGGAACCTCTTTAACATGTACATCCTCCTATTAACTAGATTGGATAATGCTTCAACACAACTAGTTTATAAGAGAATTGATAGGGGAATGTAAAGGTCACTTTGATTATTTGTAAATTTGCAACAATTACCCATATTTAGTTTATCGCTTGAATCCTTAGGTATACATGCGTTTTTTCTACTTTATTCAGCTTTATTCAACAAAATATTTTGATAAATTCAATAAAACATCTTCCCTATTCATTATTTTCCATGGTAGTATTATACTATTGAGCAAAAAGACCTATTTTATCTTCTATGCAGAGTGAGTACATAGTCTTATTGTTTTAGGTCCTATGCACAATATGCAATTGTTTGGCAAACAGAGAATAGATAAGGGAGAGAGTTATGATGATTGGCAACATGGCAAGCAAACGTATTTCTGTCGCACTTGTTTTTGCAATGGTCTTATCGATTTTTTCCACGAACTATATCGCCTTTGGCGCAGAGGCAGCCGCCTCCTCCGTGTCGTTCACAGACATCGAGAAATCTTATGCTAAAGATGAAGTAACCGCTCTAGTAGAAAAAGGCATTCTCGGCGGTTATGGCGACGGCAGCTTTAAGCCTTCGAACTCTATTACTCGCGCGGAACTAGCTAAAGTGCTTGTGCTTGCTCTAGGCAAAGAGCAGGATGCTGCAAGCGCCGCATCTTTCAAAGATGTGGCCAGCAACAGCTGGTATAACGGCTATGTTGGCGCACTTGTGAAATCCGGCATTACGCAAGGCATTTCCGCCGACCAATTTGCTCCGAACAAAACCGTTACACGCGAAGAGCTCGCCGTATTCTTTGTTCGCGCCTTCGGCTTGGAGCAAGCTGCTAAAGCGGTGCCGCTGGATGAGAAGCTCTCGGATCTCTCCACTGTATCGGCATGGGCGAAAAGCTCCGTTTCCTTCGCCTACCAAATCGGCTTCATTAAAGGCGTAGCCAATGCAGACGGTACAACTCGCTTCAATCCTTCGGGCGTAGCAGATCGTCAAGCGCTAGCTCGTCTAGCCTACGAATTCGTCTTCAACAAATCGTCCTATGAGCTGGCAGCCGCTTCGCTCGGTGCAACTGCTACACCAGCACCGTCTGCTACCCCGACTCCAACAAACCCGCCGAAGTCATCAGACAGCAGCAGCGGTGGTGGAAACAATGGTGGAAATAACGGTGGAAATAATGGCGGATCGACGAGCACTTCCATTAATTCCGCAGGTGAGCACACGCTGGGTGCGGTGACTGGCGATGTCCGCATCTACGCTGCCAATGTTACCCTTAAAAACACAACGATTTCGGGTAATCTGTACTTGGAAACTAGCATCGGCAATGGCGATGTAACGCTCCAGAACGTTACCGTTAGCGGATCGACGACCATTAATGGTGGCGGCCCTAACAGTATTCACGTACAAAACTCCACTCTGGCAACCGTCATTGTAGACAAGCAAGATGGAAGCATTCGTCTCGTATTGGAAAATGGAACCGATGTTCAGCAGGTTACGATTCGCTCTGGCGCTATTATCGAAACACAGCCAGGGGTTGGACAAGTTGGAAACATCAACATCTCAAGCAACGTTCCACATAACGCACAAGTTTCGTTAAACGGCGTATTTAATTCGGTTTCCGTCTATGCTGAACAAGCAGCCATCACGCTAGGCGAGAACGGCTCTATCGGTCAGCTGGATGTATTCGCAAGCGCACTGAATACCGTTTTCCACCTGGAACATGGCTCTAACGTTGCAAATGCCGTACTTGATGCGATCGTTTCCTTCCTTGGACAAGGCTCGATTACTGATGCAGTGGTCAATGCAGACGGCGTAGACTTCAGCTCGCTGCCAAGCCAGCCAAACCTGCAAGCCGATCCTGCGGTTTCCAGCATCATTGCTGAACCTGCTCTAGGCTTTGAGCTTTCAGCGATTGGAGCAACACGTCAAATCGTTGCGACAGGCGTGAAATACACAGCTAACGCTAAAGATATTACGACTCATTCCAACTGGACCAGTTCAGATGCTTCTGTAGCTGAAGTCGTATACGGCAAGGTTAAAGCTGTCGGCGAAGGTACAACCTTCATTACAGCAACCTATGGCTTGTACAATGTACAGGTTCCTGTAACAGTAGCCGTTTATGAGCAAGGGTACCCGACGATTTCCACTGTACAAGTAACGAACGGCGCAGTCGATGTTTCTTTTGATCAGCAAGTGGAGGATGTGAGCCTGTCTGATTTCGCAATTTCCGCAACGCTGAACGGTGCAGCTTATGAGCTGAGCGGCTTGCAATATGCGGACGGCAAAATCACCTTTAATCCGGTTCAAAGCTATGGCTCCACGCTGTACGTTCATGTGGAAGCGAATGAAGCCAAAACCAAGTTCGCAGGCAGCCAAAGCGGTTCGGTTAAACTGACAGGCTTCGGCGGTACCATCATTGATGTTGCCCGTAATCCTGTAGCTAACCTGACGATTGAGTTCCGCAAAGGCCTCGGCGCTACAAGTGGCCCTGTTGTTGGAACAGCTGTAACCGATGCTAACGGAAGATATTACATTTATTTGGCTCCTGGCATTTACACAGGTGAGCTGGGCGGCGTAGGCACGCCATACGTAACAACCTACATGACTGCTGTATCGGCAGTAAATGTAAATAACCAGAATGAAAATCAAACTGCAATCGGCATTCCGTCCGAAAATGAAACGCGTATCGTATTGACATGGGGCAAGGACCCTGCCGATCTGGATTCGCATCTAATTGGACCAGCTGCACAAGGCGGTATCTTCCACACTTGGTATGGTGGTAAAGCTTATTATTATAACAATACCAAAATGGTTGATCTAGACTTGGATGATGTAACTTCGTATGGACCTGAAACAACAACGATCCGTAAAGATACAAACGGCACGTACACTTTCTATGTGCATCACTTCTCCGGAGCAAGCACAATTTCGGCTTCCGGTGCCAAAATTGAAGTGTACCGTGGTTCTTCCCCTACACCAATTAAAGTGTACGAAGTGCCAACCGATAGAGGCAATGAGATTTATTGGACTGTATTCACGATGACCATCACAGATGGTCAAGTTACATTCACGGATGTTAATGCATTCTCGAATACGAATCCTGTAAGGGGTCTGAACATCGTAGATAACAATCAAAGACCTTCTGAAGAACCAGAGCAAGAAGAAGAGCCAGAACAACAACCGGAGCAGGAGCAACAACCTGAACAGCAGCCAGAGCAACAGCCTGATCCACAAACAGCACCTTAATAGGCTGCAAAAAAATAACGCAGCGGTAACGCCTTAAACTTCAGGCAGCCGCTGAGCAATCAACAAAAACAGCATGACCGCTGAATCGGTCATGCTGTTTTTTTCTTTTTCACTATAGGCTTGCGCTCCACTCGCTTACCCGTTACGACTCTTTGGCAAACGCGTCGCCCACCAAACCCACCAAATCAGCAGCGGCTGGAACACCAGCCTGATCCATAGTGCCGCCTGCGAGGGTCTGTCGACCCGGGAGCTGGAATCCCATAGATTGCAGCGCAAATATCCACTCCACTATACCTGTCGCATAAATGATTTCAAGCCGCAATGGAACAAAATCAGGCAGCATCTCGGCAAAGCCCTGCGCCTCCCGAAAATGTTAAAACCCCGCAACCACAAATAATAAAGCAAATAATACACAGCCAATGAATCTGGCTGCCGTTGTTCGCTGCTGTCGAATATTCCGTCACACTCCTTCCAATTGCTTTTATTATCTATTACCCCTATTCCTTTTCATACATAAAAGGGTAAGCTTTTAGCCAAATTATGACTTGGAGAGCTTTGGCGACTGGCGTGATCCCTTACCTAGCCGCACTCCGATCCTATTCAAGGAGGGTGGCACTGGCATGTTTTTCAACCATACAAAATCAGGTGGCTTGAATCAGCCGAAGGGCGGCTCTCCCCGGAAGAAGCATAAGGAACAACCGTTCAGCCCTTCGCTCAAATCCAATATAGATACGTTTACTAAGCTGCTTGGTCACAGCTCTGATCTCGAAATTAAGCCTTTTGCAAGCGACTTGGCTCCAGAGATTACGATGTCGCTCGTCTATTTGAGCGAAATGGTCAATGAGGCGACGTTAAATGAATCCGTCCTGCGCCCCTTAATGGAGGAAGATAAACAAGCGGAGGAGCGCAGCAACGCTTTAATTCATTTGATTAAGGAACAGATTATACAGGTCGGCTCGACTTATTGCACCGATTCCATAGAAGAAGCGATCGATATGCTGCTGAATGGTTACTGTCTCCTGCTTGTCCAGGAAGCGAGCAGCGGGCTGATGATTAATGTCAGCAGCAAAGAAGGCAGAACAGTCAGTGAGCCGACTACCCAAACCGTGCTGCGCGGGCCACAGCAAAGCTTCAATGAAATCTTGAGTACAAATATTAATCTGATGCGCCAAATCATTAAGTCGCCGGACTTGCATATCGAATCGATGGTTGTTGGCAGCCAAACACGTACGCAAATTGCGATGCTGTATTTGAACGGCGTCGCTTCAGCAGAAGCTGTAAAGACCATTCGTGAACGCCTTGAGGCTATTGAAGTCAGCGGCATTCTTGAAAGCGGCTATATCGAAGCGCTCATTCAGGAAAAACGATATACCCCCTTCCCAACGCTGATGAACACCGAGCGTCCAGATGCGGTTGCCGGGGGCATATTGGAGGGACAAATTGCGATTGTTGTAGATGGCACGCCATTCGTGCTGCTTGCGCCGGTCACGCTGTTTCAATTTTTCCAGACACCGGAAGACTATTACCACCGCTTTGATATCGCTACCTTCCTGCGGCTGATTCGTTTCGTATCTTTTCTCATTTCCATGCTGCTGCCAGCCCTATATATTGCCGTGACAACATTCCATCAGGAAATGCTGCCAACTACACTGCTCATCACGCTTGCTGCCCAGCGGGAGGGCATTCCGTTTCCGGGGCTGGTCGAGGCGCTGATTATGGAGATGACCTTTGAAGTATTGCGTGAAGCAGGCGTACGGATGCCACGAGCTATTGGTCCAGCCATTTCCATCGTAGGCGCACTCGTCTTAGGACAAGCCGCCGTAGATGCCGGAATCGTATCCGCCGGCATGGTCATGGTCGTGTCCTTCACCGCCATATCCAGCTTTGTCATTCCGCAGTTCAATATTGCGATTTCCGCTAGGCTCATTCGCTTCACGTTCATGCTGCTCGCTGGCGTGTTCGGCTTTATGGGCATTGTCGCCGGATTTATGGCGATGCTCATCCATTTGGCTGGACTTGAATCGTTTGGCGTTCCGTATATGACGCCGCTTGCTCCCTTCAATTGGTCGGCCATGAAGGATACGTTCATTCGCGCACCCCATAAAGCTCTGCTGAAACGAGAAGCTACGAACAAAATTAATCGCACTAGCAAGGCCGAATAAAGCTTAGCTGCCCAAATCTAGTCGAGAGCCCGCGGTTGTACAAGCGGCGTACGCTGAAAGGAGGAATCCGCATATGTATCGCCTGCTTACTCGCATCGTAGGCTCTTTGCTCATATTCATGCTGCTGGGAGGCTGCTGGAATCGCGTTGAAATGAATGAAATCGGCATTATTTCTGCCACGGCAGTAGATTGGGAAAAAGGGAAATGGATTGTATCTTACCAGATGGTCATCCCGCAGGCCATTTCCTCTCAAGGCAATAGCGCTGCTACGGGCGATGCCCCGGTGAACGTATTTTCGACCGAGGCAGATAGCATTCGCAAAGCCATCGGCGATGCCAGCCGCGAAATGTCGCGCAAGCTTTATTTTGCCCATAATCAAATCATTGTCATTAGCGAGACGGTCGCGAAGAAGGGAATCTCGCCGCTGATGGAAATCTATATGCGCAACACCGATGCCCGCGAAACGGTGTCGATGTTCATTGCCAAGGGCAAAGCGCGCAAGCTCATTGAGCAGCTGCTCCCTGTGGAGAAAATTCCCGGTACCGCTGTCCAGCGTCTGGTCGAAAACGAAGCTGCAAGCAGCTCCGTCTATCCCGATATGACAATGTATCGCATTTTACTCGAGCTGCTTGGCCCTACGCAGGCAACCGGCATTCCTGAGCTGGAAATTTCCGGTTCCAAGCAGCCTCTCAGTTCCGTAAGCTCCCTGCAGAACACCTATACCCGAGCAAAAATCAAGCTGGGAGACCTTGGCGTTATTTCCGGTGACAAGCTGGCCGGTTGGCTCACACCGGATGAAGCGGCCGGCGTCATGTGGCTGTCCGATCAGGTCAAGCGGACGACCATTAGCTTTGATTGCAGAGGTCAGGGGAGCAAAAAGGATTCCTCCGTTATTATAGGGGGAGCCTCCACCACGGTGAAGCCGGAGCAGCGGGCCGATGGAAGATGGGTCATGAATGTAAGTGTCAAAGCTAATGGGACACTCCTTGAATATACTTGCCCGAACGATCTTCAGCAGCCGGGGCTATTAAAGCAGGAGGAGCTAAGAATCGCCGAAGAAATTAAACGAGGGATGGAAACGAGCTGGAAGGCGGCAAGCCGTCTGAAGACGGATATCGTCGGATTCGGCAAAGCCATAAGCATGAAATATCCGCAGCAGTGGAAGCAAATACAGAAGGATTGGAATGAGGAATTTCCCGAGACGGTGCTGAATTTGGATGTCAAATTCAAGCTTGCCCGCATTGGGTTCAGCAACTTTACCTTCAAAGAGGCGCAATCAAAAACGAGAAAATAGCGACGCCAGATTTGCACGCGCAGCCTGCGCTGCATACTAATACACGCTCGAAGGAGGGGTAAAATGCGATGGCGAAGGCACCCAAAATAGGCAAGTTTCAGCTTGCCATCATGATTTTGCTTTTCCAGATCGGCAGCACCCCCCTCTTCGAGCTGGGCGTAGATGCGAAGCAGGATTCATGGCTTGCGATGGCGCTCGGGGCAGTGATTGGCGGGATTTTTCTCTGGATGCTGCTGCGCATTCAAACTCGGTCCCCAGACGCTGACATGCCAGAGCTCTATAAGCAGCTGTTTGGCAAATGGCTGGGTTTTACGCTTGCTGTGCCGCAGGCACTTATATTTGCCTATGAATCGATGCGAAACGTCCGCGATTTTGGCGAGCTGACCGTCATGACCATTTTGAACAAAACGCCGCAATGGAGCATTATGCTGCTCATCATTTTATTGTCCTTATATGCGATTTGGAAAGGAGTCGAGGTGTTTTTTCGGCTGGTGGAGCTGCTGTTTCCGATCGTATTTTTCAGCTATATTCTGCTTATCGCGCTGCTTATTCAGACCGGACTGCCGGACTATCACCGCCTGCTGCCAATTATGAGTGATGGCCTAGCGCCGATTTTCAAAGCGGCCGTGCCGGATATCGTCGCGTTTCCATTCGCACAGATGCTAACGATGTTAATGTTCTGGAAATATGTAAAGCCGATTGCCTCAAGGCTTCGCACCACCTACAGCGCTTATACGATCGTCTCCCTATTTCTGGTTTTCATGAATATGCTCATTATGTCCGTGCTCGGCCCTGCGCTCTCAGGCTACAGCATGATGCCTTTTCTTGAAGCCGTCCAGCTCATTCGCATTGCTGACTTTCTGGAACGGCTCGATGTAGTCGTAACGATTCTGCTTATTATCGGGCTGTTCGTCAAGCTGTCGCTGCTTTTTATGGCCGCCGTTCTGGCGCTCAGCTCACTGCTGAAAATTCCGTACCGCAAATGCGCGATTATCGTCGCAGTATTGATTTACAGCGCCTCCTTTGCCGAACCGAACAATACGGTTCATCTGTGGATTGGGCTGAAATATACGGTAAGGTACGTAACTCCTGTGCAAATAGCCATTCTGTTTATCGCCTTCCTGCTCGGCTTTTTTCGCAAAGCCAAACCTGCCAGCCGCACGCAATAGGGTCGGTATCTACTTTCAAATGAAAATCCTGTATAATAGTGTCAACTATCTTCACATGAGGGGAGTGGACACTATCGTACAAACGCTGCTGCAGCTGACAATCCGCGATATTTTACAACGGCCGCTGTTCCAGAAAGCCGAGGTGCTCGCAAGTGAAGATGCCTTAAACCGCACCGTCAGATGGGTCCACATTATGGAGGTCATTCAAGCTGGCCAGCTTTTAAGCGGCGGCGAGCTGATTTTGACGACAGGCATCGGCTGGCAGGAGGATGAAGAACGAAGCCTGATTTTTCTACAGCAATTGCTCGATTCCGGCGCATCTGGGCTGTGCATTGAGCTGGTCACTTATACTTCCAGACCGCCGGCACGGATGCTGGAGCTGGCAAAACGCGAGCATTTCCCCATTCTCCTCTTCCACGAGCAAGTCCGCTACATTGATATCACTCAGGATCTTCATGCCCACTTCATTAATCAGCATCATAAAATGGTGTCCGAACTGGAGACGTTATCCAGGCAGCTCGGACAGCTGCTCTTGTCCGGCAAGGGCCTGAGGCCCCTTCTGGAGCTGCTTCAGCAAACAACGGGTGCGCAGGTCGCTTTTTTTCCCTTGAATGCCGAAGCCCAGTTTGTCCCCTTCATGACGAAAGCGAAAGCCGACAAATTTTACGAGCGGTGGATTTACAATGAAATGTTCCCCGCTCCGCTGCTGAGCCAGCAGCTTGCTCATCGGCCCATTGTGGCGCTCGGCCATCTATTCGCTGATTTGCTCATTCACGCGAGGCAGGAGCTGACTGAATTTCAAATTCTTGCGCTGGATCGCTGTGCGACTGCGGTAGCCCAGGAAATGATGCGCACCCAATATACCGAGGAGAAACGCCGCTACCAAGACGATCTCTGGCTTGGCGACTGGCTTTCCGGCAAACATGGCCTAACCGAAATCAACGATTATATTCGCCGTATTAAACCGTCTGCCAAGCTTGGCAGCGTAGCGGTATGCGTGTTTCAGTTGGAAGCCTCGCACATGGAAGCGGCGGATTTTGAATCGCTGCTGCTCCAGCGCTACCGGGTGGCGCGGGCGATTTTTGAGGGGGAGGGCTTTTATTTGCTCCCGCTGCTGCTGCAAGGGCAAATTGTGTTTATTTTGCTGGATCAGCTGGAGCGCCAAAAATGGAAGGAGCGCCTGCTGCAAGCAGTTGAGCGGCTGCGCAAGACGGAGATGAAGCAGGAGCCGGCGCTCTTCTCCGGGCTTTGGGGCATTGGCAAGCTGGCCGCACAGGTCGACCAAGCAGCGGAAAGCTATGCAGCAGCCAAAGAGACGCTTGCTATACAACGGGATGCCGGGCCGCTGCCAGCCCCCTTTTTCGACGAGCTGCATACGTACAAAATCATTTCCGCGCTGAAAAAAAGCGGGATGCTGGATGAACTGATCCGCGAATACATTGAGCCGCTTGTCTCCTATGACAAGGAAAAACACGGCCAGCTGCTGCTGACGCTGAAAACCTATTTAATCCGCTCCGGCTCCAAGCAGGATACAGCCCGCGAGCTGTTCATCGCCCGGCAGACGCTTTATCATCGCCTTGATAAAATCATTGCGCTGCTGGGCGAAGATTTTATGAACGCCGATAAGCGGCTCGCCATTGAGCTCGCAGTGAACGCCTATGAATATACGCGCGAGGCCATCCGCTAAGGGGGCAGCGGATGGCGAGGATTACGCTGATGGCGCAGCGCCTGAGCTGGAAGAGGCTGCAGCAGCCGATGCCCGGGCCTGCGCCAGCTGCTTGATCAGCAAATTGGTTAAATATTTGCGCGCTTCGGCAGTAAGCAGCTGAACCGTTGCGGCTTCTCCGCCCGGATGCTGGAGCGTTACCGTCGCTCCGCTCAAATTTTCCTCAATGTGGATAAATTTAAACTGCCTGACCATATAGCTGTCCAGCTTCGCCTTCTCCTCCAAAACCTGCTGATATTCCGACACTTCGATCCCTCCTTGCTATCATTGAACCGTCTATTTGCTGCTTATGCCGACCGCTTTATAAGAAGCAGCAGGCAGCTCCCCCTGCACGGGCTGTTTGTAGGGCGCGCGCTTCACATATTGTCCGGCGCCTGCCCGTCCGACGAAGGCTAGATCGCGAATGACAAACTCGCCGCGAGACAGCACGCTGACTGGGGCTCCCGTTACAGCTATCCCTTCAAACGGGTTATAGTCCACATTCATATGATGCGCTGCTTCCGAGATAACCCTCTGGATCGTCGGGTCGAAAATCACGATGTCGGCATCGCTGCCTACCGCAATCGTGCCCTTGCGTGGAAACAGCCCGAACAGCTTCGCGCTGCGTGTCGAGACGAGATCGACAAACTGGTTCAGCGTCAATCGCCCTTTCGCTACGCCTTCGGAATAAAGCAGGGAGAAGCGGTCTTCGATGACCGGCCCGCCATTCGGAATTTTGCTGAAATCTTCGCGTCCAAGCTCTTTTTGCCCGCTGAAATTAAAGGAGCATTGGTCCGAGCCGATCGTTTGCAGCCCTCCTGTGCGCAGCGCATTCCACAAGACGTCCTGATGCCGGGTCTCGCGCAGCGGGGGCGACCATACGTACTTGGCTCCCTCAAAATCCGGCAGCTCCAAATACGATTGGTCGAGCAGCAAATATTGCGGACAGGTTTCACCCCAGACGTCGAAGCCCTGCTCCCTCGCCTCAGCAATCGCTTTTACCGCCTCCTCGCAGGTGACATGCACGACGTACAGCCTCGCTCCCGTCAATCCTGCAAGCTTTGCCGCTCTTCCTGTCGCCTCTCCCTCCAGCATGGATGGTCGGGTCAGCGCATGATAGATCGGCTCCGTATGCCCTTCCGCCAATGCCTTGGCAACGAGATAGTCGATGACATCGCCGTTCTCGGCATGGACCATAACCATCGCTCCCAGCTCGCTTGCCGTCAGCATCGTTCGGTAGAGGGTGCCGTCGTCGGCTTGGAAAACATTTTTGTAAGCCATAAACACCTTGAACGACGTAATGCCCTCCGTATGGACAATATCCGGCAGCTCGGCCAGCACCGCATCGTTAATTTCGCCAATCATCAGATGAAAGCCGTAGTCGATTGCCGATTTTCCAGCTGATTTCGCGTGCCACTTCTGAATCGAATCCGCCAGCGGCTTGCCTTTATCCGTCAGGCAAAAATCAATAATCGTCGTCGTTCCGCCAAAAGCGGCAGCAATCGTCCCCGTCTCAAAATTATCCGCCGTCACCGTACCGCCGAACGGCATATCCAGATGCGTATGCGGATCAATGCCTCCGGGAAACAAATATTTTCCAGACACATCGATGATTTCCGCGCCGACAGCCGCACCAGCAGCTTCTAGCCCCGTCCCGATAGCCTGGATGATGCCCCCCTCAATCAGCACATCCGCCTGATACGTGTCCGCAGCCGTTACAATCGTTCCATTTCGAATGAGCTTCGCCATCTTCTCCATATGCTACACCGCCTCTCTAGCACTTGATTTAGCATTCCCTTCGCTGCCGCCCATGCCCGCGATCGCTTGCTGGCGCTCATTCCATGACATCGGCAGCTCGGAAGACGGCACCTCGACCATTGAGATTGCTCCTTCCACTGGGCAAACGATGGAGCATAAATTGCAGCCGACGCAATCCTCTTCCCTCACCTTCAAGAAAGCACGCCCGCCTTCGTCCGTATGCCGCTCGATGCATTGATGCGAGGTATCCTCGCAGGCGATATGGCATTTGTTGCATACGATACATTCTTCCTCATGAATGCGGGCAACGACTTGATAATTCAAATCGAGATCGCCCCAGTCCGAATAACGGGACACCGATTTGCCGATCAGCTCCATCGCCGACGATAATCCCTTATCATCCAAGTAATTGTTCAAGCCGTCGATCATGTCCTCGACAATGCTGAAGCCATGATGCATCGCTGCCGTACACACTTGAACGCCCGTTGCGCCCATAAGCATAAATTCAACCGCATCGCGCCAATTCGAGATGCCGCCGATTCCCGAAATCGGAATGTTCACCTGCGGATTACGAGCGCATTCCGCGACCATGTTCAGCGCAATTGGCTTCACTGCCGGGCCGCAATAGCCGCCATGCGCCCCCTTCCCGCCCACATGCGGAATCGTCAGCCAAGAATCCAGATCGACGCCAGCGAGCGAGTTAATCGTGTTAATTAAGGAAATGGCATCCGCCCCGCCCCGCGTCGCCGCCTTTGCAGTCGCCGTTATATCGGTAATATTGGGCGTCAGCTTGACGATAACCGGCGTCCGCGCTGCCTCCTTCGCCCACATCGTCTGCGCTTCGACCAGATCCGGCTGCTGCCCGGAAGCAGCCCCCATGCCGCGCTCCGCCATCCCATGCGGACAGCCAAAGTTCAGCTCAAGTCCATCTACGCCGACCGCCTCGACCTTTTTGACGATTTCATGCCATTTCTCGCGGCTTGGCTCGACCATCAGCGAAGCGATGACAGCATGATTCGGGAATCTCTTTTTTGTCTCATAGATTTCCTTTAAGTTGACCTCCAGCGGACGATCCGTAATCAGCTCAATATTGTTGAAGCCCGCAACCCGCTGCCCGTTGAAATGTACGGCGGCAAAGCGCGAGGACGTATTGATAATGGGATCGCCCAGCGTCTTCCACACTGCGCCGCCCCAGCCTGCCTCGAATGCGCGCTGCACCTGGTAGCCCGTATTGGTAGGCGGCGCAGATGCCAGCCAGAAAGGATTTGGAGAGGCAATACCCGCTAGATTAATGCGTAAATCAGCCATTGTCGTTTCCCTCCTTATGCCTTCGATAAGATGCGAATTTGTACAGCTGCGTTTATAGCAGCTTGGCATTGATTGATGAGCCTGCTGCCTTGTCGTTCCCATGCAACAGTCACGTACGGGATTTCACCGCATGCGGAGCCGACCCGGCCAATTTTGACGCTGCTTTCCTTATGCCGGCTCCTCCTGCAGCTTGATTAACTGCTTATAAATAGCATAAGCTGCCTTCTTGCCCTGCTGGGCGGCCGAGACGACCATCGCTTCTCCTTGGCCTTCACCGAAAATAACGTCCCCAGCGGCAAAAATTTGCGGATCGGACGTTTGATAGCTGCTCTCGTCTACCGTTACAATGCCGCGTGTATGCGCGATGCCTAGCTGCTCGATCAATGGCAGATGGCGCGTTTGTCCAATTGCTAAAACAACAGCATCCACTTCCAGCCTGAACGTCGAGCCGGGAATCGGTACGGGACGCGCCCGCCCTTCTTCCGTTTCCTCCAGCTCCATCATGAGGCATTCGAGTGCCGTCACTTGCCCCTTGGCATTCCCGATAATGCGAGCCGGTGCTGTCAGCCATTGAAATTCAACGCCATCCTGCTTGGCGAAGTCATATTCGAACGCATAGGCCGTCATTTCGGCGGCGCTGCGGCGGTAGACGATTTTCACATTCATGGCGCCAAGTCGTACCGAGCAGGTCGCCGCATCAATGGCCGTGTTGCCTGCGCCGATAACGGCGACACGTTTGCCCGCTATGTCGGTGCGCACAGCCGTTTTCGTCGACTCCACAAAATCAATGGCGTCAAATACGCCGTCCAGCGTTTCGCCTTCAATGCCAAGCGAAGGTACCTTCGACATGCCAATGGCCAGCACGATGGCATCAAATTCACGGCGCAGCTGCTCCAAGCCCACATCTACGCCAACCTTTGTATTCGTCCGAATGTCTACGCCCAGCTGCCGCACTTGCTCAACCTCCCAGAGCGAAACCTCCTGCGGCAGCCGGAAGGAGACGATGCCATACGTATCTAGACCGCCCGCTTGCTCCTTCGCCTCAAATACGGTAACGGCAAAGCCGAACCGCGCCAGCTCCCGCGCTGCCGACAGCCCGGCTGGGCCGCCGCCGATAATCGCGATGCGCTTGCCGTTGCTCTTGCCGGCCGTGAACAGCTGCTGCTCATTATGAATCGCCCAATCTGTAGCATAACGCTGCAAATCGCCAATGCGAATCGGCGTGGAGGAATGATTCAGCACGCATGCGCCCTCGCACAGCTCCTCGGTTGGACATACGCGCGAGCAGGTCGCGCCGACCGGATTGGCATCCATAATCGCTCTGGCGGAGCCCTTCAAATTGCCAGAAGCGATCTTTTTAATAAAAGAAGGGATATTGATACCTGTTGGACAGGCCGTAATGCACGGTGCATCATAGCAATACAAACAGCGATTCGATTCATCGATCGCTTCCTTCGGCTTCATGCCTGCCTTCACCTCGGCGAAATTGCGCCGGAGCGATTGCTCCGATATAAAGGCGATGCCCATAGCTGCTTCCCCTCCTATTTTTAAACCGCCTATTTATGATGAAAATGATCCACTATCCGCTTATCCGCTTATCCGTTTGTCCGTTTACAATCACAAGCTGACGAGATTGTCATACGTCTCCGGGCGGCGGTCACGGTAAAACTGCCATACCTCGCGCACTTCGCGAATCAGCTCTTTATCCAGTACGCCCATAACGATTTCCTCCTTATCCCGGCTCCCGATTGCCGTAATCGCCCCACGCGGATTGACCAAATACGATTGCCCATAAAACTCGCCCATATTCCAAGGCTCCTCTACACCCACACGGTTGATCGCCGCAACATAATAGCCATTCGCCACCGCATGGGCGGGCTGCTCCAGCTTCCACAAATACTCCGAGGTTCCCGCAACCGTCGCCGATGGATTAAACACGATTTCCGCTCCATTCAACCCCAGTGCCCGCGCCCCTTCCGGGAAATGGCGGTCATAGCATATATACACGCCAACCTTGGCGTACGCCGTATCAAAGACGGGATAACCGAGATTGCCCGGTTTAAAATAAAACTTCTCCCAAAAGCCGCTCCCGCCGCCGCCCGCAGCGACATGAGGAATATGATGCTTGCGGTATTTGCCAACATAAGCGCCATCCGCATCAATAACGGCAGCAGTGTTGTAATAAGTGGCGATGCCCTCCCGCTCGTAAATCGGCAAAATGATGACGATGCCGCATTCCTTCGCCAGCTCCTGAAAAAGCCGCGTCGTTGGCCCATTCGGAATTTCTTCCGCAGCTGCATACCATTTCGTCTGCTGCTCCGCGCAAAAATAAGGGCCATAAAAAATTTCCTGAAGCGATACGATTTGCGCACCTTGAGCCGCAGCTTCCCTTATCATGCGGATATGCTTCTCTATTGCAGCCGCCTTATGCGCCTCGACAGACTCGCCGCCATGCAGTTCGTTCGCCGCTTGAATTAAAGCAATCGACACCTTGCTCATCCCGTTTTCGCTCAAACCACCTCACTCCTTCCCCTTAGCAATGTTCACAGCCGCGCGGTACAGCAGCTCAGCTCCAAGCGCAATATCCTCCGGCGCGGCATATTCCCGCGGATTATGGCTAATGCCCTCCTTGCAGCGGACAAAAATCATGCTGTAATCGCACACGTAAGACATCGTGAGCGAATCATGAAACGGTCCGCTCATCAGCTCTGGCGGCGCAAGTCCCATGCCCGCAGCCTCGCGGTGCAAAATCGTCTTCAGCCAGTCCGCGCAATATCTCGGCTCGCTGTTCGTATCCTCGCGTATCGCATACGCGAGGCCATGCTCCACGCTGACCTGCTCGATCACCGCTCGCAGCTCCCGCTCCAGCCCGTTTCTCCGCTCTAGCTCAATGTCTCGGAAATCAACGGTAAAGCTGACCTTCTCCGGTATAATGTTGCGCGAATCAGGGAAAACAGCAACCGATCCGACGGTGCCGACCGTCGGCGCACCTGGCTCGCGCCGCGCCAGCTCATCCAGCGCGACAATAACCTTGGCGCAGCCGACCATCGCATCCCGGCGCATCGCCATCGGCACAGAGCCGGCATGCCCGGCAAAGCCGGTCAATTCGACCGTCCACCAGACGGGACCGGAAATGCCGCTGACGATGCCGATTGGTTCATTTTTCGCTTCCAGTATGGGGCCCTGCTCGATATGAAGCTCCAGAAAGGCTCGGATTGATCCCGCCTCAAAAGAATAGCTGTCATATTGTGCTGGATCACAGCCGAATTGCAGCAGCGCTTCCCTGCGGGTTATGCCGTTTTTATCGGCTCGCGCCAGTTCCCCCTCCTCCAGCTTCCCGGTCATTCCCCTTGCGCCGAACAGCCCTTTATTGAAGCGGCAGCCCTCTTCATCGCAAAAGGCGACGACCTCTACATTCATCTCCGGCCTAATGCCGCGCTCCGCCATCGTCTGCACTGCTTCAATTGCGCCGAGGACGCCAATAACGCCGTCGAATCGGCCCCCATAAGGCTGCGAATCAATATGCGAGCCCAGCATAAGCACAGGCGCCTGCTCATCCCGTCCCTTATACACGCCGATTAAATTGCCGAAGGGATCGATTCGCGCCGTCATGCCTGCTTCCTCCATCCAGCCCTTTACGAGCTCCACTCCTGCGCGGTCCTCCGGGGATAATGCTAGGCGGCATACGCCTGTTTCACCAATCTTGCCGATCGCAGCCAGCGCCATAATCCGCTGCTGAAGCCGCTCCGCCTGAATGTGATGCTTGTTCTCCTTAGCCTGAAGCGGCTTCATGCCGCATCCCCTCCTCCGATGCTCCGCCAGCGGCCCCGAACACCGCCAGCAGCGTTTCGATGATAAAAGCGATATCTTCATCCGTCGAAGAAAGCGGCGGACTGAGCGTCAAAATATTCATAAAGCCCGGCACGGTATCCCCGTTTTTGCCAATGAGCAAGCCTCGTGCCTTGCAAGCCGCGATTACACCAGCAACAAATGCAGCAGCGGCAGGCGTCTTCGTCTCCTTGTCCTCGACCAGCTCGATGCCGACGGCGGAGCCGAAGCTCCGAATTTCTCCGACATTCGGATGCCGGAGCAGCGGCTTCATGCGGCTGCGCATCCGCCTGCCAATGAGAGCAGAGCGCTCAACTAACCCTTCGCGCTCAATAATTTCAAGGTTTTTCAGTGCAACGGCACAGGAAACCGGATTGCCGCCAAACGTATTGATATGGCGGAAGTGGCTGTCCGGCCCTGCTTCCTTGAAGCTTTCATACAGCTCGGCGGATACAGCCGTTGCGGATAAAGGCGAGTAGGCGCTCGTCAGCCCCTTCGCCATCGTGACGATGTCCGGCTTAACGCCATAATTGTGGTGCCCGAATTTTCGCCCCGAACGTCCGAAGCCGCAGATGACCTCGTCAACAATCAGCAGGACGTCATATTTGTCGCAAATGGCTCGCAGCTTTGGCAAATAGCTGTCCGGCGGCACGAGCATGCCGCCACCGGTAATGACGGGCTCAACGATAATGCCAGCAACGGAGTCTGGCCCTTCCCAGATGATCGCGTCCTCATAGGCCTGGGCGCATTGCAGCTCGCAGGCACCGCTCGTCTGGCCGAATGGGCAGCGGTAGCAATAGGGCGGCGGCACGTGGGAGAAGCCCACGCCAAGCGGCTCGTATTTTAGCTTGCGCTGCGCCTGCCCCGTTGCGCCTAGCGCTCCCATCGAGTTGCCGTGATAAGCCCGATGGCGCGAAATGAACTTGTGCTTGGTCGCTTTTCCGCGTTGATGAAATGCTTGGCGGGCAATTTTGAACGCAACCTCGTTCGCATCAGAGCCGGAGTTAGAGAAGAATATCCGATATTCCCCCTCCAGCCAATCACCCAGCTTCGCCGCCAGCTCGATGCCCGGGACATGGGATTGAATGAGCGGCGAATAGGCCAGTGTCGTCATTTGCGCGGCAGCCGCCTCGGCAATTTCCTTCCGCCCGTGCCCCACATTGACGCACCATAGCCCTGACATGCCATCCAAATAGCGATTGCCGTCCACATCCGTAATCCAGCTTCCTTCCCCTGACGCGACAATCATCGGATGATCATTATGAGGTGTAATATGATGCCATAGGTACGCCCGATCCTTTTCCAGCAGCGCTTCCTTTAGCTCACTTGCTTGCATGGCTGCATGCTTAGCTTCATCATCCATTGCTTCGTGGATATCCATCAGCTTCTTCATCCTTCCCGCCGATTGCCGTCTATGTGCTCGATCTGCCGTTTATGTTGTCTATGCCCTGCAACAGCCATTTATGCACGAGCCCGAGAGATTCTTTAATTCCAATAAGGCTCGCCTTCTCGCAGTCTCAAAATCCCGCTTCGCTTCGGGCTTACGGCTTCGCCGCATCCGCCAAAATCGTCTTGTCGACTGCCACCGCCAAATCCGGCTCCTTCTTGATCAGCCCATATTTCAGCGAAATATCGACCGTCCGCTGCACAGCCTCGTCTACGAACGAGCCCACCTGCGCCTCCGTAAAGCCTTCCGGCTTGACCAGCTTGGCCATTTCCATCAGCATCGTCGTCTGATGCTCCTTCGTCGTGCTGCCTTCAGTTACGGCTTTCATAATGATGTCAACCGATTCCGGCTGATTGGCAATGGCGTAGTTCCAGCCCTTCATCGTCGCGCGAATCGCTTTAACGGCGGTTTCCCGGTTCTTTTTCAGCCACTCCTCCTTCACGACCAGCGTATCCTCCAGCATGCCGACGCCCGCATCCTCAAAATCGTAGACGTACAGATCGTCTTCCTTCACGCCGCTTTCAAGCACAACATGGTATTCGTTGTAAATCGTCGAAACAGCCACATCAAGCTGCTTATTGAAAAATTGATCCATCGTGAAGCCCTGCTTCACAAGCTCCACGTCCTTTTTCGGATCAAGGCCATTTTTC
Organism: Paenibacillus sp. JT22N7; assembly: GCF_059383875.1. NCBI lineage: Bacteria > Bacillati > Bacillota > Bacilli > Caryophanales > Paenibacillaceae > Paenibacillus > Paenibacillus sp. JT22N7. Next base: position 21,147 of record NZ_JBXENY010000013.1, on the reverse strand, counting down.
TCCATGAAGGCGAGCACTTGAAACTGCTGGCTGCCCGTCCACATGCCGACCTTCTTGCCTTTCATCTTCGCCGGCTCGTCGATGCCAGATGCTTTGTCGGCGACGAAGCGGTAGGAGCTTTTCTGAATAAGCTGGGCGACCGATACGAGCGGCAAGCCATTAGCCCGGTTGACCAAAAGACTGTCAAAGCTCGTCACCCCAATATCCGCCGCCCCATTAACGACCTGCTGCTCAATGACGACATCTGGGCCGCCGGGAATAATCTCGACATCGAGCCCCTCCTGCTCATAGAAGCCTTTTTCCTTAGCGACAAAAATACCAGCGAATTGCGCCTGCGGCACCCATTTCAGCTGAATTTTCACCTTCGTAAGCGGCGCCTCAGCCGCTGCCGTCTCCTCCACCGCCGCTGCTTCTGATCCAGTAGGCATCTGGGTGCTTGCTGGCTCACTGCCTCCGCCGCCGCAAGCTGCCAGCAGCAAAAGCCATGCCATTGCCATCATTGCCAAGCTTGTTCTTCGGTTTCTCTTGATCATGAAGACCATTCCTCTCCCTATCGAATCGCATCTATTTATATGGGTCTTCCCTAGCTGCTGAAACTGCGACTGAGACTTAGACTGAGACTGCTGTGGCGGGGCGAGGTCGGCAGGCCCGCGCTTAAGCAGGCGAATCTAAGAGGCTCCGTATGAAGCGAGCTACCGATTGCGCTGCGCAACATGCCAAGGAATAGAAAGCTGCTCTGCAAGCTGTACAAGGTAAAAAAGCACAATGCCGAGCGCAGCGGCAATCGTTATGCAGGACCAGGCAAGCGGCATATTGCCGAGCTTGATTTGATCGGAAAGCAGAAAGCCCAGCCCCCGTGACGATATAAAAAACTCGCCGACAATGGCGCCGATGATGCTCGTCGACATATTGATTTTCAGTGCGGTAAAAAAATGCGGCAGACCATTTTTAAAACGAAGCTTTATAAATACGGAGCGGCGGCTTGCTGCATACACATGCATCAGCTCCACATACATGGGATCAATGGAACGCAAGCCCTTGTAGGCGCCGACCGCCATCGTGCTCATGGTCATAACGGAGACGATAGCTATTTTGGAAGCTGCTCCGCTGCCAAACCAGTTGTTCATTACGGGAGCAAGGGCAATAATCGGGACGGCATTCAGTGCCGCAAGCATAGCGATGCCGCCATTTAGAGCTTTCGGAGCAAAAGACGCAGCGGAAGCGGCGATTAGCCCCAGCAGCGAGCCTACTAAGCAGCCCATGATGATTTCCATGCCGGTAAACAGCGAATAGCGCCACAACATTTCGGCATTTTCTTGAATGGACGAGGCAATCGCCGACGGCAGTGGCAGCTGATATAACTCCAGTTGAAACAGCTTATGGAATAGGCCCGTTTGCCAAGCCATCAGAAAAAGCAGCCCGAACACCAGCGGCAGCAGCCATGCCTTGCTTCCTCTTTGCCTTCGCCCCTTCTTCACTCGTCTGACAGTGTTTTCCCGCGACAGTACCGCAGATTGATTGGCAGGCACAGCAGCCATCTCCTTCATCATTCGTCCCTCCCTTGCGAGCGGAACTCTGGCTGCCATGGCGTAATAAGACGCTCCGCTATACTAATAGCCGCGAGCAGCAGCAGGCCAATAGCCATGCTCATTAACACCGTAGCCCAGAACATGTATACTTGAGCGTTCCCATAATAGAGCGAGCTAATCATCAGCACGCCGATGCCGTTCGGCGCTCCCATCAGCTCCACAATGATTGATGCGGTTATAGCAAGCGGCGCAGACAGCTTAAGTCCGGCAAACAGGCCGGGCAGCGAGGCTTGGAGCTTCAGCTTCATGTAAAGCGTCCATGTTGAGGCTGCGTAAGAGCGCATGAGTTCCTCTTGCTCCGGCTTAATGCTCTGCAAGCCGCGCAGCGTATACAGGGCAACCGGGAAAAAGGTAACGTAGCCCGACATCAGCGTTCGCGACAACGCTGGATCATGAACGATGCCGTAAATGATTGGCGCAAGCCCGATAATAGGTACCATTTGCGAGGCGATCATATACGGCGACAGCGTATGCTCAAGCGTGTGGGATAAGCTCATCAGCACCGCGAGAAGGAAGCCGACCGCAGAGCCAATGGTGAAACCTAGAAGCGAATTGCCGAATGTAATGGCACCCTGCTCGGCTAAAACAGGCCAATACTGCACAGCTGCATTCAGTACTAGGTGCAAATAAGGCAGCTTTGAAGCTGGAGCCAGCAGCTGCCATACATCGGCTATAAGCCAAGCAAATGCTTCCCATAGCAACAGCACGCATACTGTCCACAGAACTACATGCCAACTGATTCCCCATCGCCTATACGATTTGCTCGTCAAGCGAATCACTCTCCTCATGGAAGCAGCTCCGTACCAAATCGGTCATCGCATGAAACTTATCCGATCTGCGAGTATGCGCGAAGCTTCCTTCCTCCCGCTCAACCTTGATTATGGAATGAACACGACCCGGATGGGCCGATAAAATGACGATCCGATCGGATAAATACACCGCTTCAGGAATGCTGTGGGTAACAAAAACGATCGTTTTATTCGTTTGTTTTTTAATATCAAGCAAATCAAGCTGCAGCCGCTCCTTCGTAAATTCATCAAGTGCAGAGAAGGGCTCATCCATCAGCAGCAAAGGCGGATCAAGCGACAAGGCCCGGGCAATCGCGACCCGCTGCTGCATGCCTCCGCTAAGCTGCCACGGATAGTGGTTTTGAAATTTGGAAAGGCCGACAAGCTCTAGTAAATGCGTTATTATTTCAGAATATTCAGACTTTTTAAGTCCCATTATTTCCATTGGCAGCTCAATATTGTCCTTGACCGTGCGCCATTCAAACAGCGTAGCACTTTGAAAAACAATGCCGAATTTGCGGCGCAGGCGCGCCTCGCGGGGATGCTGGCTGCCAATCGTAATTTGGCCCGAGGTAGGCTCCAGCAAATCGGCCATTAAACGCAGAAGCGTCGATTTCCCGCAGCCGGATGGGCCGAGGAGCGAGACGAATTCGCCCTGGCGGACGTCAAAGCTTACATTTTGCAGCGCAGCCACCTTGCGGTCACCGCTGCCAAAATACATGGATATATCGTCGATGCGAATTTCCACTGGTTGATTTTCCTTCGGAGCGTCCATGCCATCCCTCCTTCTCTTCAATCAACGCTATCTTTGTGTAATATTATATAACACTCAGTTTTAATTACATTAGACAGAGTGTTACATAATCATAATAATCCATTGTACATGATGTCCAATTCTTGCATAAATAGCTGATTTCCGCGCGCTGCTGTTGGGATTTATGTTTTATTACCTTACCTATTTGATACCGTTAATAGTTAAGGCTATCAGCTATTTATGAGATATAGCTTCTACTTTTGTCCTGCTCGTCACTAAATTTGCATCCCCAAAGTCAACCTCATGCTTTTCGATCCAGGGGATTGCTTTGTGCACAAGGATACAAAGATAGTTACGGAGCGGAGGGCACAGCAGCCGTTCTTTCAACAGAATCGCGGGTTATTCCACAAGTGGCGGACACAGCAACCGCTATTTCAACAGAATCGCGGGTTATGGCGCAAGTGGCGGACTCAGGAGCAGCTATTGCGCTGCTAATCGCCATTTTGACGGGGTTAGAAGGACAATAACGGTTTTCCTGTCCGCTTGCGACCCGAAATCGGATTAAATGCCCGAATAGCGGAATCTCAGTCCGCCAAAAAGGAGGGAGCGTCCCAACCTGCCCAGTCTCAGCAATACTGTTCTCAGCAGCTACACGCCTACACAACAAAAACCGCGCCACCACCATGAGCAGGAGCCCATGCCGGTAGCGCGGCTTTTTTTCGAAATGAAAGCTATGCTATGAACTAATTTCCCCAATCCGCCTAACTATCCCCCGCCTGCCAACGAAGGACGGAGAATCAGCCTCGTTCAGCGGTTACCTAGGTTGCGGCCGGCAGGCGGTGAATGTCAGCCCTTTACGGCTCCATCGGTCACACCGGCTATAAATTGGCGGTTGAAAAACAGGAAGATTAGAAACAACGGCAGCGTAGCCATAACTGAAGCCGCCATAACAAGCGACTTATCCTGAAAATAGGACGACGTATCCAAGCGCAGCAGCGCTACCTGCACCGTCAGCATCTCATTCGATTTCATCACAATCGACGGCCATAAATAGTCATTCCATGCCCCCATAAAGGTCAAAATGCCAAGCGTCGCATAAGCGGGAGCAATTGCCGGAACAGCTATTAAGGCATACAGCTGCAGGTTTCGGCAGCCATCGATTCGCCCCGCCTCCACCAGCTCGTTCGGTACGGAAGCTTCTATATATTGCCGCATAAAAAACACCCCGAAGGCACTAACCATGCCCGGTACAATAACGGCGCGATAATCATTCAGCCATTGCAGCTTCGTAATAATTAAATATTGCGGGATAATGCCGAGCTGCGCCGGAATCATCAGCGTCCCGAGTACGAACAGCAGCATAAAGCCTTTTCCCGTAAAATTCAGCCGGGCAAAAGCGAAGCCTGCCAGCGAGCTGAGCAGCAGCATGGATATCGTGATGCTGACTGCAATAATGGCCGTATTGCCCATCGTACGCAAAAAATCGACATTTTCATTATTGAAAATCTTATCAAAGTTTTCCGCCAGGCGGCTTCCATAAAATACCTTCGGCGGTATCGCCGAAATTTCGCCAGCCGTACGGGTAGAAATAACGCTCATCCAATAAAAGGGAAAGATCGAAAAGCCGACAAACAGCAGCAGCAATACATAAACGATGGAACGCCCCGTCCGATTTCGCATGGCCGCCTCCTACCTCCTTAGCTTTCCGACTAGCAGCGAATTAAATAGAGCAAATATAACAATGATGATCAGCAGCAAATTGGCAATCGCTGAAGAATAGCCAAAAGCATGGTCGGTGAAAGCTGTTTTGTATAAATACATGACAACGGTTAGCACCTGATTGTTTGTGCCGCCATTAACGGCCGCGACGGCTCCCGACAAATCGGACATGAAGGTGAATGGCTCCGTAAACAGCTGGAGACCACCCGTCGTAGCAATCAGCGTCGAGAACATAATCGTTGGCGTCAGCATTGGGATCGTAATGCGGAAAAACTGCTGCCCCTTGCTGGCCCCATCAATCGTCGCGGCTTGGTACAAATCCCCTGGGATGCTTTGCAGCCCTGCCAGCTGAATGACCATGTGGAAGCCGAGATAACGCCAAAACACAAGCGCAGCGACTGCAAGCTGCGTAGCCCATGAATCCCCTGCCCAATCTAATCGATCCAAGCCCAGCAGCGTCAGCAAATAATTGAACAGGCCGTATTTCACCCCAAATACATTGGCAAAAATCAAGCTCACCGCCACAAGCGAGGTGATATTTGGCAAAAAGATAAAAAAGCGGAACACGCCTTTTCCTCTAATAAACGCCTGATTGAGCAGCACCGCCAGCAATATCGCAAACAAAATTTGAAAGGGCACGGATTCAAACCAAATTAAAAAAGTGTTGCCAATCGATTTCCAAAACAAGGGGTCATCCGTTAACAGCAGCCGATAATTCCGCAGTCCGACAAACGTCCGGTCCCCGAGCATATCCCATTTAAACAAGGAAATATAAATGGTATACAGCATCGGATAAAAGCCAAATACCATGAAGATTGCAAAAAACGGCAGCGTGTACAAATAACCGGAAATATGGTCGCTGATACGTTGATTAAACCGGCGAGCGGCATGCCCAGTCCTCATTTTCCTCTCCATTTTCCTCTCCACTTTCCAGCCTCCTCTCTAGCAGCATTTCATTCATGCAGCCTCGAACAGCAAAGGTAGAGTGCAGCCGGAAGGCCGCGCTCTACCGTCGTTTTCCTAACGGGCCAACGTCGATTTCACCTTGCTCACTAGCTCGGTCCACGTTTTCTCCGGGTCAGCCCCTTTCTCCACATTCGGAAGCTGCTGCCCAATTTCATTCGTAATCGTCGACCAATTATTAATCGAATCCATTAACGTCACCTGCTCCGCTGCTTTCGGATAAATCTCGCCTACTGGTGCGCCATTGAAAAAATCATCCTTTTTCGAGGTGAACGCTTCATCCTTGTATACACCCGGTGTCGAAGGGAAATTGCCATTGGATTCATAGACCGAAAGCTGCTGCTCCGGCGCCAAGATCCATTTAATAAACGCATAAGCTTCCTTTGCGTGCTTGCTTTGCTTAGGAATAAGCAGGAAGGAGCCGCCCCAGTTCGCCGAGCCGCCGGGCATCATCGCAATATCCCATTTCCCTTTCGCATTCGGAGCATTTTGCTTCACGAGGCCGAGCATCCACGGAGGCGCAAACATCGTCGCAAAATCGCCCGTATCCAGTCCGACCTTCCAGTCATTCGAAAAATCCGGCTGCTGCGCGGTCAATCCTGCCTGTGCAAGCTTCGCCGAGTAATCCCATGCCTCTTTCACCGCCGGATTCGTATCCATCGTCAAATTGCCGTCCTTGTCAAAAAAGGTGAACTCCCCGCCCTGCTGGATTTTAGGCAGAAACGCGCCAAAGAAGGCGTCGGTCGTCAGCGGCTTGCCCGTTTTTTCCTTAATCGTCTCGCCCAGCTTGAAGTAGTCATCCCACGTAGCGGCGAGCTTGGATACCTCATCGCGGTTCGTCGGCAGCCCCGCTTGCTCGAACAGCTCAATGCGATACATCATCGCCATAGGGCCGGAATCGGTCGGTATGCCAAAAATAAAGCTGCCATCCGCGCTTGTGCCCTGCTTCCAACGGGAATCGAGATAATCCTTTTGCAGCTCATCCGCTCCAAAGTCCTTCAGATTGTAGAAATAATCCTCTTTCTTAAACTGCGGAATATCATCAACCGTCAAAATAACGATATCTGGCGCTCCGCTGCCCGCGGAAAGCGCGGTTAACAGATTTTGCTTATGGTTGGCTTCGTCAATTTGCACATCCAGCGTAATGTTTTTATTTTCTTCCTGATACTGTTTAATCAGTCCATCAAGTCCGGGACCGTTCGTATTCCAGTAAGTAAGCTTGATTGGCGAGTTAGCGCTTTCTGAGGTGCCGCTAGAAGATGGGTCATTCGAGGAGCTGCAAGCAGCCAAGGAGCCTGCCAATAATCCGGCGGCCAGCAGCATGGTAAAAGGTTGCTTCATTCTCATCTTTATATCCCCCTGCATCATAATGTAAGCCCTTACAAGTCAGTTATACCACTTGCAGGCTAGGCCCGAGAATAAGGGGGATTTACGATTTTTTGAACTATTCTACAATCGGGTCATTTTTTCAGGTCGAACTCGACCGGATCCGGTAATCATAAGGGCTGACGCCCTCCAGCGATTTAAATAAGCGGCTGAAATAAGCTTGATCAGAGTAGCCGGTGTTATGGCAAATTTGATAGATTTTCAGATTCGTTTCACGCAATAGCGTCTTCGCCCGCTCCATCCGAATTTGCGTCAAATGCCGCGTGAAGGACAAGCCCGTCTCGGAAGTAAATAGGGCGCTTAAATAATTGGGCGTCACATCAAGCCGATTAGCCAGCATGCTGAGAGAAAGCTCTCGATTGGCATATTCATATTGAATGTGCGACATCGCATTTCGAATAATGCGATGCACAAATTCATTCATCGTTCGATTGATCGTTGAATCGGGCAGGCCACCCTGAAAGGTTCTCATACTCTGCTCATACATCGCACGAATCGACGCCAAATCTGCAGTTACGCCACCAAGTCCGACTGCTAACTGCACAGCCAGCTTTTGCTCCAGGCATAATCTGGCCTCCTCTATGTACGGCTCCAATGCGGGCACAGCGATATCTGTCGAGAATAGAACGGCGGTCATACGCGAGGCTTCCACAATAATGACGCCGATTCCGTAATGGGCCAAAACATCCTCCAGCAAGCTCTTCGCCCAGAAGCGGTCCGGCTTCGTCCAAAACTCACGGTCGGGACTCGTTAGTGTGAACAATCCAATCCAGCGGTGCGGTGGAAACAGCGAGTGGTCTAGCGGCAGCTCCGGCTGCTGTTCATAAAATAAATCCTGCACACGCGATTCCAGCGCATTTTGCTCGCGCAGCTTAATAATTTCGAGCGAGGGTCCTCGACTCTCATCCCTTAGTCCTGACTCTGACTTGAGGCTATCGATCCCCTCCAACCTGTGCTCAATCATCACAATGATCAATTGCAGCACATAAGTCCGCAGCTTCATTCGTTCCAGTTGGTTCATTGCAGCCGAATGGCGGGAGGCTTCGATTATTTGGTCAAGAATCGGTCGCAGCCGCTCCGCCACCCTAGAAGCAGCCGCATAAAACAGCTGCGGATCATGAAAAATCGAGTAGGCCAGCGAGCGATCCTCTATATCCAGGTGCAAGCAGAAGTAGGTGACTCCCTCCTTGTCACTCGTCTGGCTCTCATGCGTATAGCCGGGAGGAATAATGACCAGATCACCAGGGAATTGCTCATAAGGAATGCCATTAATGATCATTTTCTGAAAACCCTCAACGACCAGATTAATTTCCAGCAGCGGGTGGTCATGCTCCGGGTAAGACCAGCCCTGCTCTGCACTGCGCCAGTGTGTGCCATAAAGCTGGAAGCTGAACCTAAAATCCGGCAGCGCAAACTCCTCCAGACATTTGTCCTTCCCGCGGCCGGGAATAAACAATAACGCCATACGCCGTCCCTCCTAGCCATATCCATCGTCATTTTATTGTGGCATACGCCTATATAAAATAAAAGCGGCCGCATTATAGCAGCCGCTTCCCTATTATTTCCCTAAAAATCCGCCTTCGGATTTAATAATCTGGCCCGTAATCCACTGCGCATCGTCGCTGGCCAGCAAACAGATCGCTTTCGCCGCATCCTCCGGCAGACCGATACGTCCCATCGGGAACAGCGGCAGCAGGCGGGCTTTCAGCTCATCATCCATCCAGCCCGAATCGGTCGGCCCCGGATCAAAGCCATTGACCGTTATTTGCAGCGGAGCAAGCCCCACAGCAAACGGCTCGATGAGAGCGATTAAAGCGCCTTTCGTAGCCGTATAGGCGAGATTGTCCGCATCCGGTCCTTTGGAAACCATAAATATAATTCTTCCGTTCGTCCCTATCGGCTGGTTTTGCTCAAAGCGCTTCGCGAACTCGGTACTGAGCAGCATCGTTGTCCGGTTGTTCACCACATGATGCTGCTCAAGCAGCGCTAGATTCAGGGTCCGAAAATTTGTCGGCACACAATAAGCCGCATTATTAATTAAAATCGAGGGGCTGCCCAGCGTCCGCTCCACCTCATCCATGATGAGAGACGGCATATCCGGGTTGGAAAAATCAGCCTCCATATGGCTCGCCCTTACGCCTAGACGTTCCAATTCGCCGCGCAATTGCTCCGGCCAAGCTTGCTCGAGGCCATTGCCTTCCACCTCATCAAACGCTTGCCAATGCGTAAAAAAGATATCGATGCCACTGCCCGCGAGCGCGCGGCAGATCGCTGTTCCAATGCCCGTGGAGCGGCTTGCGCCGGTCACAATAGCAATTTTATTTTTCATCGAAGCTTTCAAAGAAGTCATGTGTAATTCCCCCATTCAATATTGGAGGATAAGAAGACATTAGGCATTCACCCGAGATGCTGCTCTGCCCCATAACGAACAACGGCTGCCTATAGGCAGCCGCTGACAGGGGTATATGAAATCCCCAGCCCTGCTTATCCTGTAAGGTTTGCGAAAGGAACGCCAAATACAATAGCAAGCTAAAGCCCCTTACTAAATCGGCATTCTATTCTGCTGCTAACCTCTACAGGATTATCCACATAGCGGGTTCAAGTCTCCTTTTTCAAGCATCTCTATTCCGGATCATAGCATGGCGTGGAAGGTTTGGCAAATCGTGAGAATATAAATATGTGATCCTTTCATTACCTTTTAAATATGTATAGAAAGTATTGAAAATAATCGGGTCTATAACACCGCAAAATACAATCTATTACATCCACATTCGACTGATATCGCCAAATTATTTGGTTTAAATTCTCTCAAATTGTTGATGATGGAATCATTAAGTGATACTATAGAACTAAATAAAAAAGATTTTGAGGGGGATCAATTGGACATTGAATGAGAAAAAAAAGCCAGGCTGTTTGAAGATTATCCTTATCGTTTTTGGCGTTTTCCTAGCACTAAGCATTATTATTGCAATTATTGGAAGTTTAGCTGACGACTCTAGCGAACCCACTACTGCGTCCACAACTAAGGAAACAACAGCAAAAACTTCACAAGGCTCAGAAGAATTGTTTGCTACTGCTAAGAAGCAATTTGAAGAGGGCAGCTACCTTGATGCTTCTGCTACAATTGAAAAAGCAATTAAAGCTGAGAATAAAGACGAGTATACTAAATTAAAAACGGATATTGCGGCGAAAATCAAGGAACGCAAAACAAAGCTTGAATCCGGTTTTGAAATCAAGGAAGATAAGGTTGAGAACATCACTTTCATCTCTCCATCCGAAGGTGTTACAAAAGGATTAGTATTTTACCCTTACATCGGCGTTAAAGATTCCAAAAAGTATATGTTGTTAAGAGTAGGATTCCAAGAGGATACTTCAAAGGCTCTATTCGTATTTACTAGCATTAAAGTACGTGCAGGAGATAAATTAGAAGAACTTTCTTTTAATCCTTTGAATAAATCAAGCGATGTTGATATACTTGGTGCTGGTATGACGGAAATTGTTGATATTAATGTTAACAAAACCATTCAAAACATGCTTGACAGCCAAATTCCAAGTACCGAAGAAGTTATTGTTAGGTTTGAGGACATTTCCAATAAATCAACCGACTATACATTAACGAAAGAACAAAAACAAACGATTGCTGACATTCTAGAGTATTACAATTATTTGGATTAAATCATAAGAATACTTAAAGGCGCCTCCTTTCTTTTATACAAGAAAGGAGGCGCCTTTTGTATACTGCCGTTACTTTTCCGAGCATGAAGCAGTAAAACCTTAAGGCTACTTATTTTTCACCATTTGTCTCGCATGCAGCCAAGTTTTGATATTGCTATACAAGCTGTGCGGGTAATCATAATGATAAACTTGCGCTGTCTCTAAAGACAGACGGCCGAATAATTCATAAGAGACGATCAAGGCTTTCCAGCTAGCAAGCTGATCAAAACCTCCGAACGATTGTTTTAAGTCCGCTATAACTGCATCATCTGCCCAGTCTGCAATAAATTTCCCGGCATGCCAAGTATCATAGTTTTGTCCATGAATCGCTTTGGCATGCCACTCCATCATTTGCAGCAGCAGCTGTTTGCAATCGTGATCCCTTTCGCCCGCGACCCATAATTCACCGCGCAAAATCTGCTTCGCCACATACAGGCAGGCAAACCCATATTGCTGAACCACCTGCTGGAAGGCAGCTTCCGTAATCGGTGGCGGCAGGTCAGGGACAGCTGTTTTGGGAATCAATTTGTCGCCTTTGCCCGTCTTGTCCAGCAGCAGCTTCACCCCACGCTTAAAGCCCTGCGGCACTTGTCCGACAGCAGCCAAACGTTCCAGTTCAGCGATAGGACAAAACAAGAAATCCACCTGCAGTCCCTCATTGAATAGCACTAATTTCTCAGGATCTCCTCCTGCCGTCCGGTACATAAAGCTCGTCCAAACTTCCCCAATATGGATCAGCCAATCATTATGCTCAAAATAGTAATCTGGATTGGTCGAATAAATGACGATGTCCAGATCGGAAAATTCATCAAACGGCTTATCCGTTCTTGCTCGCGATCCCATCAAATATATCGTCTGTATTTCATCGTTTTCACCAGCCCAGCTTACGATTCGCTGCTGCAGCATTTCGTATAAATCCGCCATTTTCACTCCTCCATCACTTGTGGGCGTCTAAAGATCCTTTTTCAAATAATAATGCTGATGGCCCCCGGCGTTGTCTATTGTGCCATAAACCTCGTAGCCATGCTTCTTGTAAAAATCGAGCGCCTGAAAGCTTAACGTGTCCAGTTTAATGAAATCGCATTTTTTTGCTTTGGCAAGCTCCTCTGCTTCTTCCAAGAGCTTCGACCCATAGCCTAATTTCCGCAGCGGCTCATCGACATACAAAATATGCACCTCCAGCCAGTTCCAGCACACTTCACCCAGAAGCCCGCCGTATACGACGCCATCCTCCTTTTTTAAAATCAGATTAATCTCTTGGTATCTGTCGCTTAGCTCTTTCGGAAAATGCTCCCTATTAAAGGCGATTAGCTTATTTAGCACAGCTTTCTTATCGGCCGAATTTGATTCGTTTATGATCTGAAGTTCCATGGCACACCCCTGCTTTCTCCCAGCTAATTCCATCCTATTCTTGTATTATCTACCGCAAACGGGGAAAAAGCTATACACAAATAGAGAAATAGAGCGCAGCTTACTGGGGAAGCTTAAGTTTCCCCCCTTTAAAAATCGCGAGCCAAATGAACAGCAGCCTAGCCCAAGCATCGGCATGCTTGGGCTAGGCTGTGTGCAAAGTGAGCGTTACGCTTTATTTTCCAGACTGCTGCCTGTCGTAATGGCTGCCTCCTTAAAATTTTCCACCGAAGCGGTCTTTTCATAAAAACGGGGCGTATTCGCCATTAAGCCTTCACGCGTATAGAAGGGATCGTTTTCTGCAAGCGGGAACACGACCTTTTCTCCTGTGCTTGCCGACTTGTAAACACCCGTAATAAATTCAAGCGTGCTGCGGCCGCTGATACCGTCAATAAGAACGGGCGCGCCGGTCTCGATCGCGGTCAGCACGTTATCGATCTGTCCGAGATGGCCGATATACTCCACCTCCGGAAGGTCTTCATACAGCTTTTGAAGCTGCTGCTCCAGCCCTTCATTAGCTATCGGGAAGCCATTCGGCCGCGAGATAGAAGCCTTCATTTTCCATGGAACGGACACGCGGGCCTGCTTGCCTTGGAAAATCAGCTGCTGCTCCTCGCCATGGTGCACAACGGAGCTAGTCACGATGCCGAGAGCCCCTTGCGGGAAGCGCAGCATTGCCATCGACAGATCCTCGACCTCTGCATTATCATGCGATATATTCGTCATAAATGCTTGTACCTCGCTGGGCTGCCCCATCATCCACAGCAGCGCATCAATATGGTGCACCGCATGGTTCAGCGTACAGCCGCCACCTTCCTTCTCCCATGTGCCTCGCCACCACAAATCGTAATAGGAATGTCCACGCCACCAGAAGGAATCAACCTGAGCATGAACGATAGGCCCCATCAGACCGCTATCTACCACCGATTTCAGCTTCATCATTGGCGTTTTAAAGCGATTTTGCGCCACAATGGACAGGATTTTCCCGCTGCGGCGGGCCGCTTCGTTCATTTGGTCGCATTCCTGCAAGGAAGAGGCCATCGGCTTTTCCACGAGTACATGCTTGCCATCGTTCAGAAGATCAACCGCAATAGGCGCATGGGTATAAGGCGGCGTACATACCGATACCAGATCGATATCCTCCCCTAGCAGTTCCTTATAATCAGCTACAATTTTAACGCCTTCCAATTGAAACTGCTCCAGTCTCGCCTGTGCCTTATCCGTGTAGGAATCGCAAATCGCTACAACCTTGCAGCGCTCGCCAAATGTTCTATACGCTTCCAAATGAGCGGAGCTAATGGCTCCTGCTCCAATAACCGCTACTTTCAGCATAAAACGAACTCCCCCGTCCGCAAATGAGTTAATCTTTCCCTCTTAATTTTAAAGGAAAATCAACCTCATTTATGATTGGGAATTGTGATAAAATACAACTATATTGCGGTTTTTGAAGTGTTTCAGCTACATGCAATATAAGGGAGGCTCGGCAGCCGTGCACAAAATGGAAGAACAGTTTTCATTCAACTATCGCATCTCATCCGACAGCAGCTTCTGGGAAGTTTTTCACGCCCATTCCCAAATGGAATTTTCCTATGTCCATGCCGGACATGGGGATCTCATTGTAGAAGGCAAGCGCTACCGGGTCGAGCCAAATACTTTAATGGTTTTTCATCCCTTTCAGCTTCATCGGGTACAGATGGATGTATCGGCAGAGCAGCCGTTCGTTCGCACCGTGCTCATGTTTGAGCCGTCGCCACTAAAAAAATACTGGAGCTCCTTCCCATTGCTGAAAGCTTTTTTCGAGGAATTGCTGCTTCGGCCCGGCGGCGAGCCCTGGTACGGCATTTCTGAGTCATCACCGCTTGCGCTGCTTTTGAAGCAATTTAAGGAAACGCGGGAGCAGCTTGCTGCTGATGAATCCGCGGAAGAAGAGGACGATCATTTTCTGCTGCTGGAGCTGCTGCGGCAATTAAAAGCCATTCGCCAGAAGCCCGGCAGCCAAGCTGCCTTGCAAATAAGACGGCAGAGCCACAGGGCAGAGGAAATGATGGAGTGGATCGAACAGCACTATCAGGAGCCGTTCCGGCTGGAGCAAATGGCCGATGCGCTGCATCTGTCCCGCTATCATGTCGTGCATTTGTTCAAGCAGGCTACGGGCTCAACCATTATGGACTATACCAAAGCGACGCGCGTCCGACATGCCTGCCTCTATTTAATCGAAACGACGCTGACCGTACCTGAAATCGCCACCCGTGTCGGCATGGGCACCCCCTCTTATTTCTGCAAGGTGTTTCGTCAGCAGATGGGACATACGCCGCATCAATATCGGCTGCATACCCAGCGCAGAAAATAAGGCCGCTCTATTCGCATAGAAGGCAGCCTTGCTCTGTCAATGCTAAGCTTTTCTACATTTCCATTTCCCGTTTCGGACGGGGCTCACTTTAACCCCAATTTCCACAGCGGTTATGGAAAGGACTTTAATATAAGTAACCACACCCTTCACATTAAGAATGGCACAACCATTGGCCACTCCCATGAACACGCCTACATGGGAGGTGCCATCAAAATGAATGCGAATATTAGGAGTACCTACACCAATACCCTTAAGAATGTTCCGAATGCAGCTGTTGCTGCCTCCGCTTTTGTTGTTGCAGCTTCGATCATCTTTGCTCTTATTCCCATAGCTTTTATTCCCGTAGCTTTTGTTTCCGTGGCTTTTGTTACTATAATTTTTGCTGCTATAGCTGCGACTGACTCCTTTTCTAGGCAATAATATCACCTCCTTATTGATAGAGTTGATATTATTGTATGGAAGTTGATAGATTATGGTGTGTGTCTTTTATGCTATTAAATTTCATCTTCCCGCAATACAAGGAAAAGGAAAATTCCTACCCATTCGCGCTACTAAGCACTTTATAGTAAAATGAGAGAATGCTCTAAGATAAGATGAAGAGGTGCCTGAATGTCCATTAGTTTCACTACATCGATTATAAGCCGGCTCAAAAGAGAAATTGCTGCTTTAGAAGCCCAAAGCGTATTGGAGAAAAATAAATCCGCTAAAGCGCAAGCGAAGCTGAAGCAATTGCAAAAGGATAGCAAAAAAAGCAGCCTGCCCAGCGATTTAAGCAGCAAGCTGACCCGTATGAATAAATTAAATGAAGAAATCGCCGAAAGCGCGAAAAAACAAGCCGAGTTCTCCCGGCAGTTGGTTTACAAAAAGTCTGAGTTAAAAAAACACTCCTCCTAGATTTTCACACCCTACAATCGGCTAACGAATGCATGTAGTCCGCAATTGGAAAAAGGTTGGATTCTCCTTTAATCGAGGGAATCCAACCTTTTTTATTTTCCCATTATTCCTTCCCATGCATCCCGTACAGGCGGCGATAGGCAGTCGGCGTCATGCCTTCATGCTGCATAAAACGCTTATTGAAATAGCTGACGCTCGGATAGCCAGCTTCCTCGGCAATTTGCCCAATGTTGTCATCCTTCCGCTCCAATAGCCATTGCTTGGCTGCTTGCAGGCGACAGCGCGTAATAAAATCCATTGGCGTCATCCTCGTCGCCGCTCGAAACAGCTTACAGAAATAATAAGGCGTCACTCCGAGCCTATCCGCCCATTCATCCAAAATAAACGGCTTTACCGCCTCCTGCTGCATCAGCGGAAGCAGCTCCATAATTCGGTCGGCGGACGTCTCCGCCTTGCCCTGTTTCAGCGCCACTGCCTGCTCGACGAATATCGTAAGCAAAGCATAAGTAAGCATAGAGAGATGCGCCGGATGCAGCATGCGATACGTCTCCGCCTCGCCCAGCAGCTCCTCATGAGCCTTCTCCCAAACCGCGGGCTGACGAAGTCTCCATAAAGGGCTTTTGTGCAAGCCCTGCTCAATCAAATAATCGCGCAGCCCGCTGCCGCCATAAAAGTGGAGCCAGCGGATATCCCATGGCTCATCCTTGCTGCTGTAATAACGCTGTTTTTGCAGTGGAAAATACAGTACCGCCTCCCCCGCGCGCAGCTCGTGAACGACACCGTCCAATTCGACAAATCCTCTGCCCGATGCGACATAATGGATATTAAAATTATTCAGCGCGCCCGCTTCCCGATATACGCTATGCTCGGGCTGTTCATTGTAATTGCCAACCGATTCCGGAAAACAAAAGTAAGGCATATTCGGTAGGGTAAGCAAATGGCTTTGACGATGCAAATCCAACACCTCAATGACAATATTGTTTTAATAGGGTGCAAAATATTATCATTTTAATTTTAATTCACATCCTCTATAATCGCAATATCATCATAAACTTTCATACAAAGCGAGGTTGAATCATGAGCAAGAAGTTGAAATGGGGCATTATTGGCTGTGCTGGAATTGCGAAACGCGCTGTTATTCCAGGGCTGCATTTATCTGAATTAAATGAAGTGGCTGCCATCGCCAGCCGCGACGGAGACAAGGCTAAGCAAACCGCCGAACAACTCCAAATTCCGACTGCATACGACAGCTATGAAGCCCTTTTGGCGGACAGCTCCATCGACGTCATTTATATACCGCTCCCTAACCATTTGCATAAGGAATGGGCAATCAAGGCTGCTGCGGCAGGCAAACATATTTTATGCGAAAAACCGCTTGCCCTTACGGCACACGAAGCAGCAGAAATGGCTGAAGCCGCTGAGCAAGCTGGCGTCCTGCTTTCCGAGGCTTTTATGTATCGCTACCATCCCCGCTATGAAACGATTAAAAACTTAATTGCAAACGGTGCCATCGGTGAGGTACGCGGCATTCGCAGTGCTTTTACATTCAACAATGCAGGCGATAAAGCGAACGTCCGTTACCGCAAGGCTTGGGGCGGCGGCTCCCTCTACGATGTAGGCTGCTATCCGATTAATGCAGCGCGCCTACTGCTGGGCAAGGAGCCTGAGGCGGTAACGGTAAACGCCCAATTTTCACCTGAGCATGATGATGTGGATATGATGGCGTCCGGGCTCATCGAATTCGAGGGCAATGTATCGCTCACCTTCGATTGCGGCATGTGGTCCGCCTTCCGCAATCCGCTTGAGATATTAGGCAGCGATGGCATTATCGAGCTTCCCTCCGCTTTTGTTACGCCTACTCCAGAAAGCGGCACGATATTCGTCACATCTGGCGGCGAGCGCAAGGAAGTTGAAGTCCCTTATGTAAATGCCTATACCGAGCAAGCCGACCATATGGCACGTGCCATTACAGAAGGCAAAGCTCTAACCTTCGGTGCTGCGGATGGCATTCGCAATATGAAAGTGATTGATGCCTGCCTGCAGTCTGCACGCGAGCGCCAAAGAGTTATTTTATAAGCTTAAACGCTTCAAGCACATTAGCCTATTGAGGAGGCCACGACAACAATGGATTATTTAAAGGTGCAAGGCTTGGACAAACCGGTATCCCGGCTTATGAAAGGCTCGGATTATTTTTTTCATGACCGCTATGATAAAGCTGCGGCAAACTTGGATGCGTTTTTCGCCATCGGCGGCAATTCCATTGATTCGGCCCATATTTACTGCGGCGGTCAAAGCGAGGAAGTTATCGGCCGTTATTTGAAAGAAAGAGGCAATCGGGAGCAGTGGGTCATTTTGACTAAAGGCGCACATCATGACCAAAATGGCCCTCGTGTAAGCAGTGAAGCGATTCGCAGCGATTTGAACACCAGCCTTGAGCGGCTGCAATCCGGCTACATTGATATGTATGCGCTGCACCGCGATGATCCAGCCGTTCCCGCTGGCGAGGTCATTGAAATTTTGAACGAGCATGTCGCTTCAGGCGCCGTTCGGACGATTGGCGTGTCCAACTGGACATGGCAGCGTATTAAGGAAGCCAATGATTACGCAGCAGCCAAAGGTTTGGTGGGCTTTTCCTTCAATAGCCCTAACTTCAGCCTGGCAAAAGCAAACGAACCGTTCTGGGCAGGCTGCGTTTCCGCCGATGAAGAGACATCCGCTTGGCATGAAGCAACGCAAATGCCGTTATTTTCGTGGTCGTCCCAAGCCAGAGGCTTCTTCACGGAACGCTTTACACCCGAGGATCGGTCGAATGCCGATCTGGTCCGCGTCTTCTACAGCGACGGCAACTGGGAGCGGCTGGAGCGTGCCAAGCAGCTTGCTGCCCGCAAAGGGGTTACCGCCATTCAAATCGCACTCGCTTACGTGCTAAATCAGCCGTTCCCGACCTGCGCCTTAATTGGCGCACAGTCACTGGAGGAGCTGCGATCCTGCGATGAGGGCTCGCTTATTACATTGACAGCAGAAGAGCGGAATTGGCTGGATCTGACCTCGGAAACTCAAGGCTAGGTAACCGCAGCATACGATTGTTGCTGAGATCACGCAGTTTTGGAACCTCATTCCTTTTTTGGCGGACTGAGGTTCCGCTATTCTGGCTTTTGACCCGATTATAGGCGATATGCGGACAGGAAATCCATTATTGCCCTCTTCCTCCCATCGAAATGGCTTTGGACAGCGCATTAGCGGCTCCTGAGTCCGCGACGTGTGCCATAACCCGTGATTCGGTTAAAATAGAAGCTGCTGTGTCCGCCAAATCTATCTTTGTACAGGGAAAACTCCTGAAACGACTCGCATGAAGATGCCTTACAGTACTTCATCTATTAGATCGAGATATCGAGATCCAAAATATCCTTGAGCCGCCAACCTTTTGGCGGTTTTTTTGGCGTGCTTTTAACGAAAAAATATTATGGATAGCGCTGTTATAAAGCAAAGGAAATCGACAGCTATTTGTCGAATAATGTCTGTTATATTATCTACTACTATTTTCAGATAACTGTGGGAATGGGGGAGCGTTAGCAGCAAATTGTATGAAAGAATGGGATTCATAAACATCGAGAAATAAAATTAGGCCGTACACCGCTGTAAACCATTTAATTAAGAGCACCTACATCTGAGGGAGTGATCCATATTATACGCTCGGTTAAACATCTCAAGAAGGCTTTTATGATTTTATTAAGCTTAACGGTCGTTCTTTCTAGCAGTTTTTCTATGAATCGATTCATAGACGTGGCTGCCGCTGCCATCACCCCCACAACTGTCACGTTTACCACGAATGAAGCAACGGCGTGGAACGACGGTATTGCCGAAGACGGCGAGGGCGGATCTGCCAATATCGCAGGTATTAATATGCAGTTTTACAATATCAGCGATACGAGCGGCACAATTATTCCAGAAAAGCTGATACATGGGGATACTCAACAAAGTGACTCTTTCCATGCTTTGACTAGTTATGCTTCTAATATAGCTAGTGGTTGGAAAGGCATGGGCATGCAATCGTCTGACGGAGCCGAGTTTCGGTTAAAGGAATTCTTTTACTCTAATTGGGGCGGATCTGCTTCTATTACTGTAGTAGGCTATCGTAATGGAACGGAAGTGGGAAATACTTCATTTACTACAGATGAATTAGTGAATAATTACGATTCGAAAACAGTGATATTAGGATCAGCATTCTACAATGTTGATAAGGTGCTTCTATATTCAACAGGCCCAACCTGGCATGGTATTAATAATATTCAAATTGACGAACCAATCATCACTAATGCGGCTCCGCCAACTATTGGCACTCAGCCGACTGATAAGACCGTGAACGTCGGCGGCAGTGCAAGCCTAAGTGTCGCGGCTAGCGGTGGCGCGACGCTTAGCTACCAATGGTATAGCAATTCGACGAACAGCAACGTCGGCGGGTCGCTTATCGGCGGTGCGACTAGCGCTTCGTATTCGGCACCAACCTCCAGTGCGGGCACGACCTACTATTACGCAGTCGTAACGAATACGGACAGCAGTGCATCAGGCAATCAGACTGCTACGGCTACCAGCAATGCAGCTAAGGTTACCGTGAACGCTCTTACTCATGCAGCAACTCCGACGATTAACACGCAGCCAACAGATAAAACTGTGAACGTCGGCGACAGCGCGAACCTCAGTGTTGCGGCTAGCGGTGGCGCGGCGCTTAGCTATCAGTGGTACAGCAATTCGACGAACAGCAACGTCGGCGGGACACTCGTTGGCGGTGCGACTAACGCTTCGTATTCAGCACCAACTTCTAGTGCAGGTACGACTTACTACTATGTTGTCGTGACCAATACGGACAGCAGTGCTACAGGAAACCAGACTGCTATGGCTACCAGCAATGCAGCTAAGGTTACCGTGATTTCTCTTACTCATGCTGCAACTCCAACGATTAATACGCAGCCAACAGATAAAACTGTGAACGTCGGCGACAGCGCAAACCTCAGTGTTGCGGCTAGCGGTGGCGCGGCGCTTAGCTATCAGTGGTACAGCAATTCGACGAACAGCAACGTCGGCGGGACACTCGTTGGCGGTGCGACTAACGCTTCGTATTCAGCACCAACTTCTAGTGCAGGTACGACTTACTACTATGTTGTCGTGACCAATACGGACAGCAGTGCTACAGGAAACCAGACTGCTATGGCTACCAGCAATGCAGCTAAGGTTACCGTGATTTCTCTTACTCATGCTGCAACTCCAACGATTAATACGCAGCCAACAGATAAAACTGTGAACGTCGGCGACAGCGCAAACCTCAGTGTTGCGGCTAGCGGTGGCGCGGCGCTTAGCTATCAGTGGTACAGCAATTCGACGAACAGCAACGTCGGCGGGACGCTGATCGGCAGTGCGACTAGCGCTTCGTATGCAGCACCAACTTCCAGTGCAGGCACTGCCTACTACTACGTTGTCATCACAAATACAGACAGTAGCGCAACAGGTAACCAAACCGCTACGGCTACCAGTAATGTTGCAACCGTAACCGTGATTGCGTTAACCAACGCATCCACTCCTACT
>NZ_JBXENY010000012.1:0-258372 GCF_059383875.1 Paenibacillus sp. JT22N7 | reverse complement strand
CGCTTGTTATGCGAGATCTGTTCGTCTCAACCAGCTTAAACATGGTTTCTATAAGTAGGGGGGCGATCAGTTTTAGCGACGGGTTACGGACCCAGGGGAACGACCGATCTGCCCCGGCTACTGACAAATACACCACCAAAATAAAAAGTGGTCAACCAGTAATAACTGGCTGACCTCATAATACGACAGGTAACGATAGTTTAGCGACCCAGTTGAGGTGTTTGCGAAGTTCGCAAGGAGCATGAACTGATAAAAAATAGGTCTTGTTTTCAAGGAGGTAAATCATGGATTACACTTCACTAATTGAAGCGGCGTTAATGGAGAAGCG
Organism: Paenibacillus sp. JT22N7; assembly: GCF_059383875.1. NCBI lineage: Bacteria > Bacillati > Bacillota > Bacilli > Caryophanales > Paenibacillaceae > Paenibacillus > Paenibacillus sp. JT22N7. The sequence continues at coordinate 258,044 of NZ_JBXENY010000012.1, read as the reverse complement.
GTGGCCTAAAGATACCATAGCAGCTGGTCGGCGTCATTCTGTTGGTCTTAAATCGGACGGCATGGTGACGGCTGTGGGCGATAATAAATATGGCCAATGTGATGTGAGCAGCTGGCGCGATATGGTGGCGGTTGCGGCGGGTAATGTGCATATGGCAACGAACACGGGTAATGCTCATACCATCGGGCTTATATCGGACGGCACGGTGACAGCTGTAGGTTGGAATAAGCATGACCAATGCGATGTAAATGACTGGCGCGATATTGTAGCGGTAGCAGCGGGTTGGCGTCGTACCATTGGGCTTAAATTGGATGGCACGGTGGTGGCCGTGGGTCGAAATAATGAAGGCCAATGCAATATAAGCGGCTGGCGGGATATGGTGGCGCTAGCGGCGGGTGACTGGCATACTGTCGGGCTTAAGTCAGATGGCACGGTGGTGGCCGTGGGTAATAATCGATATGACCAATGTAATGTAAGCGGCTGGCGCGACATAGTGGTGACGGCAGCGGGTTACCTTCATACCGTTGGGCTTAAATCGGATGGCACGGTGGCAGCTGTGGGTTGGAATAAGCATGACCAATGCGATGTGAGCGGCTGGCACAGTATGGTCGCGATAGCGACGGGGAGTAATCATACAATCGGGCTTAAATCGGACGGCACAGTGGCGGCTGTGGGTTGGAATGAGCATGGCCAATGCAATGTAAGTGGCTGGCGGGATATAGTGGCGGTTGCGGCAGGTTGCGCTCATACTCTTGGCCTTAAATCGGATGGCACAGTTGTAGCTGTGGGTGATAATGAATACGGCCAGTGCGATGTAAGCGGCTGGCATGGAATCCAACTTCCCGGCAATTAGTTGAACAGAATAAGGTGCAGTTACTAAGGTAGCTGCACCTTATTTCTATTAAGCTATCGAGAAAACGGGTCCCCTGACAGCAGGAGGACCCGTTTCAACTATTCTAGCGATGCTGCGGCAATTGCTCCGAATGCCCAATGAGAAGCTGGAACATCCTTCCATAACAACTGTACCGAAGCGTTCGCATTTGGCCTACCCAGTACCTTGTTGATAATGGTAGCTGCTTCCGCGCGTGTTAGCGCCTGATTCGGCTTGAACGTGCCATCGTTATAGCCGTTAATAAAGCCGTAGGACTGAACCTTCATAATATCGCTTTGCGCCCAATGCCCCGCTACATCGCTAAAACCTTTGCTGGATTGCGAGTCCGAATCGCTCACAAGCAATTGCGACACAAGCCGTGCCATCTCCGCACGCGTAACAGATTGGTCAGCTCTAAATGTCCCATTGTTATATCCCTTCATTAAACCGATCTGGGTCATGTCGGCTATATACTCCTTAGCCCAATACCCTGCAGCTACATCCGCGTAATTTATATTCGCCGTATCCGCCTTATGGCGCGTCAGTACACGGGACAGGATGGCGGCCATCTCCGCCCTTGTAATCCGATTGTCCGGCTTGAACGTGTCATCCTCGTAGCCTTTCATATAAGCGATGCCTAGACTAGACTGGTCCAGCCCCGATATATGAAGCAGCGTGAACAAGCTGAATTGGGTTACGGTAAATGCAAGCCCTTTGTCGCCCTGATCGTTGTAGGGTACGACATTCCCCCTGAGCAGCTCCTTCGTTCCGTCGCTATGCTCGATATACACGGCTAGATTTTGCCACTCTGCTTCATCAAGCTTAATGCCCTTTAACGGTAAAATAATCGTAACTTCCGCATTTTGCAAATTGGTTTCAATGTTCATCGGACGACCAACAACCGTCGCCTCACCATCACCCGTGACAATGCTGACGGCTGCTTGGCGATTCGCCTGACCAGCAAGCTCCTGCTGCTTAACAACGTCCTTCATTGGTGCCAGCTTAAAATACAGCTCATCCTGCAACCCCGCTAATGTGCCGCTGCCGACCGCAATAACAGCATTAGCAGTAGATAACTGCAGCCCAACCTCTGCTGTCGTCAAGGTTTTGACCGCATCCTTGGGAAGCTTAAACGCTGTTTCACCAACTTCATCCAGCGTGTCTGGAATGCTAATGTTCACAGCCTTCGCACCTGATGCCGCCGCGCTTGCCGCCGCTTTGCTAGCCTCCTCTGCTGTCAGCGCAAGCTCATCTTGCTTGCTGCCGCCCACCTGCTTCGTTCTGTTGATGGTCTTTTTGATCCCTTTCCCTACGTCAACTGTAATCAGCTCCGATGATGGAGCCGTACCGTTCCCCCCCGATGCGGGAGGAGCAGTGGTTGCCCCTCCCCCTCCGGCTGGTGCTGGTGTTGGCGTCGCAGGTTCTATAGATGGTGCTGGTGTTGACGTCGCTGTTGACGGTACTGTTGTCGGCGCACTGGTTGGCGTCGTTGTTGGCCCCGTCGACGGTACGGTTGATGGCGTACTGGTTGGCGTTGCCGATGGCTGCGGCTGACCACTTACTGCAAACTTAACGCCGTCCAGCAGCATGTAATCCCCTGTTTTTTTCATCGCTTTAATCGTATGAACGGTGTCAGCCAGGCCGGTCACTGCGTAAATCTCCTGCTGCGTAAATCGGCTTGCGTTGACGGCGCTAACCGTTTGTTGGAAGATGTTATCGATGTAAATATCAACATCACCCTGAACGGCTGATTTTGGCGCAATCAGGGCAACGCCTGTGCCAGTAAACGAAAATTCGGCATAATCCCCATTGGTCATTGTACTGTGCAGATCGTTGTGATAGTCGCCACGGTAAGAGATGGCTAAGCTCACAGCTCCATCAGGCTGCGATGCCAAATATTCCTTCTTAATCGTAATATCACTGCCCGAAACGATATAGTCCACACCAGCCGTGAGCGTTGCATGGCCATTCTTCACACCCAGCAGATTGCTTCCATCAACCTGAAGCGTTGTTGTTATATCCGACTGCGCGGTTTTGTCAAAGCTGCCCGTATCCGGGGTAATCATATCCGCCATTCGGAATTTCAATTGGTCGATCAGCATGTAGTAGCCGGATTTTTTGACCGCTTTGAGCGTATGCTCGCCCAGTGTCAGGCCTTCGGCGACAAATACGGTCTGATTCACCTGGCGGCTAGGATAATACGTGCTGACCGTTTGCTGGAATACGCCATCAATATAGATGTCCATATCGCCTTGGGACGAATCTTTTTCGGTTATGAACGTAATGCCTGTGCCCTCAAACGTATATTCCAAATAATCGCCCGTCGTCTCCGTGTAATGGACGTCGTCCTTATAATCACCAAGACCTCTGTTGCGACCATGCTGCCAGGCGCCCTTATACGAAATCTCGCTGTCATCGTTGTTGACTGCCACATAGCGGCCTCTGGAAGAATCGCTAATGGCAACGGCCAGCGTTTGCTCAGCACCGCCACTGAAGGACAACGTCAAATTCGTCATGCCATTTGGCATTTGGGCAAGATAGCCCTTGCGAATCGTAAGCTGGTCGCCGAAAAGCTGGTAGTCTGTTCCCTCTTGCAGCGCTGTCGCGCCATTAGCAATTCCAGTTAGCGTATTGCCGTTCAAACTAACCGTCGTCGCAATATCTGCTTGTGCCGCCGCTTTATGATCAAAGCTTAGTGTGCTTGGGCTAATCGTACTGTTCTGCCCAGTGGTGTCGGTGATCTCGACGGCCAGCGTCTGCGGAGCCCCCGCACTAAAATCAAAGCGCAAGCTTGTTGTGCCTAACGGCTGGCTGGCAAGGTACGCTTTGTGAAGAAGCACATCGTTGCCGGATACGGTGTAGTCCGTGCCCGCTGTCAGAGCCGCTGCATGGTTGCTGATGCCCGAGAGCGTGTTTCCGTTCAGCGTCAATGCCACAGCAACGTCGGTCTGGGCGGAAGCTTTTTTGTCAAAGCTCGCCTCAAAAGGGCTAATCGTGCTGTTTGCCGCCGCTGAATCGCTGACAGCTACAGCAAGCGTCTGCACAGCCCCTCCTGCGAACGAAAACGTCAAGCTTGTTGTACCAATTGATTGTGCCGCCATATATTCCTTCTTCAAGGTAATGTCATTGCCAGATACGGTGTAATCTGTTCCCTCTGTCAGAGCTGCTGCACCGTTTGAAATGCCGCCGAAGCCGCTGCGAGCTCCTGTCGTCGTAAAGACCAAATCTGCCTGCTGACCCGCTGCCTTGTCGAATCCGCCGCCCGCTGCGCTTACAAGATCAGGCAGAAGTACCCGCAGCTTATCGAGCAGAAGAAAATAACCTGATTTTTTCACCGCTTTAAGGGTATGCGTACCGTCAGCCAGGCCAGTGATGTTAAACACAGGCTTCTGCGCCAGTCTTCCAATATGGTACGTACTGATCGTCCGTTGAAATTGATCGTCGATATAAATGTCGATTGCACCTTGGGATGGGTCAAGCTCCGTAATAAATTCAATTCCCGTGCCTGTGAACGTATACGAAAAATAATCGTTGTCATTCACTTCGGCATAATGCACATCATCCATATAATCGCCAAGTCCACGATTCCAGCTGCGATTCCAACCTCCAGTGTAGACGATGGATGAATCATCATCGTTCAGGGTGAACGATCCGCCAACTGCTGTATCCTGAATGACAAGCGATACCGTCTGTTCCGCTCCCGCACTAAAGGTAAAGGTGAGTGCCTTCGTTCCCGCCTGCTGCGCAGCAAGCCACGGTTTCTTGAGCGTCAGCGTATTGCCGCTTACGGTATAGTCAGTTCCTGCTGCGAGCGTATTGCCATCATGCTTGACGTCTGTCAGCGTATTGCCATTGAGCGCCGTTGTGAGCGTTACATCCGTTTGCGCAGACGGCAACAAATCGAAGCTGACCGTTGACGGAGTCACCCGGCTGTCTCTAATGGTCGAATCATTAATCGCAATAGATAGCGTCTGCGGCAATCCGCCGCTAAATGCAAAGGAGAGATTCAGCGTACCAACTGCCTTGCTCGCCAAATACTCCTTTTTAATCGTCACCTCGTTCCCGTTCACCACATAATCCGTACCTGCCGTTAACGCTGTCCCGCCCGCCGAAATACTGGCCAGCGTGTTGCCATTCAGCGTCAATGTCGTTGTGACATCAGCCTGCTCGGATTGCTTTTTATTGAAGCTGGCCGTTGAAGGAGCGATGCTGCTGCTCTGTGCTGCCGCATTGCCTACATCGATAACGAGGTTTTGTGCGCCGCCGGCAAGCTCCTGCCCTCCATTGCGCGTCCAATCCCCCGTATACTTAAAGCCAGTATCGTCATCGTTAGCGATTGAAGTTCCGCCAAGCGACGTAACCTTCAGCAATCTCGAACCATGCGAAGCCAAATTTGCCGAACTGTAGCCTGAGTTAAATGTACCTAAATCCTGATGCGTCCACAGATCGCGTACCTTGGCTGGCCCCTCCAGTCCGATATCGCTCCAGTCCACGTTTACCGTTGCCGCCGAATTTCCCAGATTGAACAGTCCAACGGTATAGGTGCCATCGCCATTGTTGGCATACCATACTTGCTGCTCGGCAGCTGTAGATACGGGATGTCCCGGTCGGCCTGCCTGATTAACAGCGATGACCTCTTCATTGGTCAATAGCTCTAGCCCATAAGCATCGAGGTTGGTCATGTCATTGCCAATGTACAATTGCGCGGATGACAGTGCCCAGAACGACATGGCTGTTCTGCGTTCATCCTGAGACAGGCCATCCATCGAGCCATTTCCAACATTCAAGGAATCGAAGTCATTCCAGCCGCCCGGCCCGGCATGGCGCCAAAATTGTTCGGCTTTCGGGAAGAGACGGGCAATGCTTGACCATACCGTCAAGCCGCCAGTGCCGCAATAACACTCCACATCCCAATCTACGCGCCAGCCGTTGGCGTATTTTTTCCAGTAGTCGATGTATTTGATGTCCAGCGCCCATGAAAGCTCCAGCCAAATATTGTGCGGCTCAAGCGCCTGCGACCATGCTTTGACGTCATCGCGCGCATCAAGCGACAGATCCGATATGCCAGAACCCGGCGTCACACTGTCGAACTTGAGGAAGTCGATTCCCCATTCACCATATAAATTGGCAATCGAATCAATATACTTCTGTGCGCATGGCTGATTGAAATCGATTTTGTAGCCGAGACCCCAGTAGTCCGATTCTTGCAGCGGCTGCGCAGCAATATCCTGCATGGTGCAGCCCGGCGCATCGTAAATCGGCAAATCCTGATCATAGGCCTGCGGCGACATGCCCGGAATACCGTACAGCCCTACCTTTTGTCCGTTGTCGTGAATATGGTCGATCACTTCCTGCAAGCCGTTTGGATAAAGGGTCGTACTTGGAATCGGCCGCCCGTAGCCATCCATGTCACCGTTCCAGGCCGCATCGATATTAATGTATTCATAGCCGTAAGGCTGCAGCTTCTCGTGCATCGCATCGGACTGCGCCTTGATTTGATCAGCGGTAATCCAGTGGCCGTTGTTCGTATACACCTGCATGCTGTAGCTGCTCCAGCCCATGTAAGGCTTCTGGGCAAGTCCATTGTCCGCAGCTTTCGCTACATTTCCGTAAGGCGCTACCAGTCCAAGCTGCATCGTGAGCAGAACGACAACGAGCAGCCAAGGCTGTATTTTTTTCATGAATGGGATCATAATTAAGCTCCTTTTTCAGAAAATAGGACCAGGCCATTATCTCGCAATAATAACCTGATCCTGTCCGTTCTATGTTGCTAATTAATCCGCTGTATCCGCTGTATTATTTAAACGACGCGTCATATGCTTTCTGCAAAATTTCCAGATAACGATCGACTTTCAGATCCTTCAAGCCTTTCACATAAGCGTCCCAGTCCTTCTCCAAGCTTTTGTTGCCGGTAATAAATTGCAAAGCGTTCTGCTCAATGTAAGATTTAATGTTCGTTTGCAAAATGCTTATTTCGTCCACCTCGTTCTGATCGACCCAGATCGACCACAGCGGGAACAGCTCCTTCGGCTCATGGCCTTGGTACAGCAGTGTCGCCTGATACAATCTGCGCTCGTAGCTGGCGGAATCATAAATATCCGTCCCTTGAACGAAGCTGTCCCGGTACTCCTTCGGCATATAGAAATGGGCGGTTCCGCTCCAGCCCGCGTTGCGAGGGGCTTCGCCTTCAGCGGCAGGAATCGTGGCAATTTGCGGTATTACGCCTTCGCCAAGCGCAACCTCGCCATCCTTCGGCTTTCTCCAGTCAATGCCTTCCATGCCGGAGGCGCCATTGGTCTGGCCTTCTTGCGTGAACATATAATCGACTAGCTTAATCAAGGCGATTTTCTGCTCTTCGGATGCTTTATTCGTAATGACAAACTTGGCGCCAGGAGCCACGCCTCCCCCATCATGCGTTGCATAGGAGCCATGTGGTCCAGTAAGCGGCGGTACAGGATTGTAATCGGCCGAATTTTTGTTGCCAGCGTCGATATTTATGAAAATAGCTGGGTGCATGCCCGCTCCCGCGCCCAAAATTTGCGAATCGCCGTTTTCGCCGATTTTTTTGAACGCTTCCGCGTTTTGCGCGAATGCGCCCGGGTCAATCAGCCCTTCATCATACAGGGATTTGATATAGCTCAGCCCTTCTTTCCATTCCGGCTTCACCGCCGCCGATTCCACCTTGCCGCCCGTCATGTTCAAATAGTTGCGATCATCATCGTAGACGAAGCCGTTCATTAGGAATGGAATAACACGTACGCCAAAATCCTCGATCGAGCCGCTGAGCGGCACTTCGTCGGCAACTCCGTTGCCATTTGGATCTTGGGTTTTGAACGCCTTCAGCACCGCTTTAAATTCCTCCGGTGTCTTCGGCATTTCAAGCTGGAGTTTATCCAGCCATTTCGTGTTGATCCACATTTTGTTCGGATACGAGCAATGGAAACATTGGCTGTATGCAACAAGACCATAAATATTGCCGTCAGGGGCAGTATTAAACGCTTTCAAATCTGCGTCCTTTTCCATGGCAGCTTTGATGTTCGGCGCATATTGCTCAATCAGGTCGTTCAACGGTACAATCACGCCCTGCTTGCCGTACTTCAATACATCAGCCTGCGAAAATTGATCGATATAGCCCGGAAGCATGTAAGCATCCGGATAATCGCCGCTTGCGAGCGAAATTTGGCGTTTTTCCTTTGCCCCGTCCGGTGGTGTCGTATCAAACTTAAACTTCATATTGAACTTCTCTTCAACGAATTTGGTGAACTTGTTAGTCGTCAGATCAATGCCCGACTCCTGCACGGCAAACATCGTAATTTCAACCGGTGCGGTGCTTCCCGTCTCTTCCGATTGCGAATCAGGCGCAGTCGTCGCGCTGCCCGCGGGCTTATTGTTCTGCGAGCATGAAGCAAGCATCATGCTAACTACCACTGCAATGGCGAGCAGGCCTAACAGTCTCTTCTTCATTGTTGTTCGCTCCCTTTTCATCTCATAATAATGGCTGTCTGCCTTGCATTCGCGCTTCCGATCCCAAGCCTCACCTCCCTTCATTCTCCAGTTGAGCATCAGCCCTTGACCGAGCCGACAAGCATGCCTTGCACAAAATACCTCTGTACGAACGGATAAATGATAAGCACCGGCAGCGTAGCTACGACGATCAGCGAGTATTTCAGCAGCTCGGATAGCTGCTGGCGCTCCACTTGCTTCAGGGCGTCCGTCACGCCTGCGGTATTATTCATAATGATGATGCTGCGCAGCACAAGCTGGAGCGGAAACAGATTGGCTGACTTCAAATAAATAAGCGCATCGAAATAGGCGTTCCACTGGCCTACCCCATACATCAAGAACAGCACGGCGAGTATCGGCTTGGACAAGGGAATGACGACGCTGCGCATAAACCGGAGATCGCTGCAGCCATCAATTTCGGCCGCTTCCATCAACTCATCGGGAATCGACGACTGGAAGAAAGAACGGGCGATGATCACCTGCCATACCCAGATCGCATTCGGAATGAGCAGCGCCCAACGCGAGTCGATCATGCCGAATTCTTTGACTACCATATAAGTTGGAATGAGGCCGCCGCTGAATAACATGGTGAACGTGATCAGCATCATAATAACGCCACGGCCAAAAAAGGTTTTGCGCGACATCGGATACGCGATCATAACCGTCAGCGCTACGCTAATCAGCGTTCCCGCCGTCGTATAGAACAACGAATTGCCATAGCCCGTCATAATTTGCGGGGTATTGAACAACACCTCAAAGCCGCGGAAGGAAATATCGACGGGCCACAGCCAGACACGTCCAGAAGTCACCGCGGCCGGGCTGCTGATCGAGCTGCTCAAAATATAAATAAGTGGATAAATGACTGCGAGCAGCACAAGTGAAAGCACCGTATAAATGATGAACAGGAACAGCCTGTCACCAGCCGATTCTCTGATTTTCAGCCTGAACGGCCGTTGCTGCCCTGCTGGTTTTGTTGCTGCCATAGGCGTACTCCCCTTCTTCTACCAGATACTCGATTTCGTTAAGCGTTTGGCCAAGCCATTCACCGTAACCAACAACACCAAATTAATAAGCGAGTTGAACAAGCCGACTGCGGTTGCAAAGCTGTAATTGGCATTAAGCAGCCCAATTCGATATACATAAGTGGCAATAATTTCTGAATGAACCATATTCAGCGGATTTTGCAGCAAATATATTTTCTCGAACCCAATCGCCATCACGCTGCCCACATTCAAAATGAGGATTATCGTAATCGTCGGCAGCAGGCCGGGAATGTCCACATGCACAATCTTTTGAAAGCGCGAAGCGCCGTCCACCTTGGCTGCCTCATATAACGTTGGATCGATGCCCGCCAGCGCCGCCAAATAAATGACCGCCGAATAGCCTGCCGTCTGCCAAATATCAGACCATACATAGATGGAACGGAACATGCTGGCCTCGCCGAGAAAGTTGATGGAATCCAAACCAAAAAAATTCAGAGCCACATTGGCAAAGCCAAGCCGCGGCGCAAGAAACAGCATAATGATCGATACCATGACGACCGTCGAGATAAAATACGGCGCGAAAGTAACGAGCTGGACCAGCCGCTTGAATCTGCCACTGCCCACCTCATTTAACATAAGTGCCAGCAAAATCGGCACCGGGAAACCGGCGAGCAGCAAATAGCCGCTGACGAAAATGGTGTTTTTGACGAGCGGCCAGAACATCGGATTATCAAAAAACAGCTGAAAGTTTTTGAAGCCTACCCACGGACTGCCCCAGATCCCTTTAATGACGTTATAGTCCTTGAACGCCAGCACCGCATTAAGCATCGGATAATATTTGAATATAAGGAAAAACAACACCGGCGGTATAACAATCAAATAGAGCTGCCAATGTTTCCTTAAGCTTCTTGCCGCTTCCTCCGTCACTCTTCGCTTAACACCGCCGTTTAACATTTGATGCTCCAGTACAACCTCTTTCTCCAGAACAATCCCCCCTAAGTCACTGCCTGATGATGAATGATAGCGCTTTCTATACGCTTGATCATAGGGGATTCAGCCTCGCTTGCGACAGGTACACTTGCGTCGTTTAGCGTACAATAACGCCATTTTCAGGGGGACAATTGGCTGTGGGGCGTACATTTTGCGGCAGCTTCGGGGGAAGCAAGTGAGGATAGGCTTAATCTAAAGCAGTTGGTCTGAACTAACCTTTTGTCCTGACCTATTCAATAACAACGGACATACGAAAAAAACCGGCTCAACCATCAGCCGGTTTACAAATTTTATTTTTTATATAGATCATAAGCCCTTTGCATAATCTCCACGTACCGCTGAATTCTCATATCACGCAAGCCTGCTACATAGCCGTCCCAATCGTTGTCTAAATCCCAATCGCCTGTAATGAAGCGCAATGTGCTTTGTTCGATATAATTAGTTAAATTCGTATGCAATATGCCAGCCTCGTCCGCTTCGGCCGGGTCCAGCCATAACATCCAGAAGGGAAAAATATCTTTAGGCTCATGCCCTTCATACAGCCTCGTGGCTTCATAGAGCCGGCGCTCATAGCCATCAGGCGTATACATATCGCTGCCCGCTACCCAGCTATCGCGATACTCCCGAGGCATATATAGATGCGCCATCCCGCTCCAGCCGGAATTGGTCGACTCTGCTTCATTGATTAGAATGAGGCTTGTGAACAACGGCTTGACGTCTGCACCAAGCGCCTGTTCCCCGGCTTGCGGCTTTCGCCAGCCAATGCCTTCCAAACCGTTTTGCGACGTCGTTTGTCCTTCTGGGGTGTACATATAGTTAATGATTTCGATTAATTTGCGCTGCGCCTCCTTGCTCGCCCGGTTCGTGATGACAAACTTGGCTCCAGGCTGCATACCGCCCCCTTGATAGGTAGCATAGGAAGCATAAGGTCCCGCAAGCGGTGGAATCGGCACATAATCGTTCATGCTCTCGCCTGCGAAAATAGCGGGATGCATCCCAGCCGCCACTCCCAGCATAGGTGCACCATCATTGTCGCCGATTCTTTTTAAAGCTTCCGCATTTTGAATAAAAGCTCCCGGATCAATCAGCCCCTCCTTGTAAAGCGATCTGATATAGGCCAGCCCATCCTTCCAACGCGGCTTATCCGCAGCCGTCTCAACCTTGCCACCTTCCAGCATTAAATAATGGCGATCATCATCATAAATAAAACCGTTCATTAAATACGGAATCATTCGCACGCCAAAATCCTCGGTCGAGCCGCTGAGCGGAACCTCATCAGCCAAACCATTGCCGTTGGGATCCGAGCTTTTGAACGCCTCCAGCATTTCCTTAAATGCCTCGGTTGTCGTTGGTACATCCATCCCTAGCTTCGCGAGCCATTTGACATTTACCCACATTTTGTTCGGATAGGAGCAATGGAAGCATTCGCTGTAGGCTGGCAGCCCGTAAATGTTCCCATCAGGAGCTGTGCTGAGCGCTTTGAGCTCCGAATGCTCCGTCATAGCAGCTAACACATGGGGAGCATATTTCGCAATTAACTCATTTAAGGGCAGGATAATGCCTTGCTTGCCGTACTTCAGCAGATCCGATTGCGAGAATTGATCCATATAGGCAGTCAGAAAATAGGCATCCGGATAGTCGCCGCCTGCAAGCGATATTTGCCGCTTTTCCCTTGCCCCGTCTGGTGAAATAACTTCCCAATTGAAATGCACGTTAAATTTTTGCTCCAGATAACGAGTGAAATCATTTGTCTGAAGCTCAATTCCCGGCTCCTGCAAGGCAAATACATGCAGCTCTGTCGGCGCTTCCTCATGCGTGCCTTCATCTCCGCTCACAGGTTTACTCTCTTTAGCAGAGCATGAGACGAGGAGCAACAGCCCCACAAGCATAAGCACAAGGACAGCCATGCCGGTCCGGATCTTCATTTCTCCTTCACTCCCTCCACGCCTGATGGGCGCCTAGATATGAATGGACTGCCTATAGGAGCTTGGCGCAACGCCCATTACCCGCTTGAAAGCTCTGCGGAAGGAATGCGAGCTGTTATAGCCGACGCGCGAGGCAATTTCGTCAACTGTGCAGCCTTCTGTGCGCAGCAAAGAGGCAGCGCGCTCGATTCGGACCATCTCCAGGTAATCGGACACATTCATATCCGTCACCTCTTTGAATAGCTGTGAAATATACTTCTCAGGACGTTCAACCTTCTCGGCGATTCGGTATAAGGTCAGCTCTGAGTCGCTATAACTTTCGGCAATAAATCGTTTGATGTCACCCGCGGTCTGAATATGGGCACTATTTTTCTTGCTGTTAATAATGCCGCACAACGCTTCGATAATGCCGTTGATCTCTTGCTGAATATCCGGCAGCATATCTGCTGCCTGGATGCCAATCATTTGATTTTTCAACGTATGAAGCAGCTCCGATTGGACGAGCGCCTTCTGATCCAGCAGCTTGAGCAGCGTTCCCTTCAGCTCGCCGACAAGCTGCTGCTTCATTTCCGGAGACAGCTGGTGCTGATCCGAGTTTTTGTCCATCACCGTCGATACGATCCGCTTGGCTTCCTCCGGCTCTCCTGCACGAATCGTACTAATCAGCCGCTGCTCCATGTCTAGCGGATAATAATAGGTCGCCGTTTCCCGGCTGGAATCACTGAACCACAGTATGCTTTGCATGCCGGATAGCTCTGTATACTCCAGCGTTTGTCCGGCCTGCTCGTACGAATGGCTGACATCCATCAGCGTGTGGAAGCATTCTCCAAATGCAGCTGACAAGGAAACCTTGTATTCGGAGTAGGCTGTTCGTGCGAGCCCCGTCAGCCCTTCATCTAACCGTTTACGGAAATCGGTCCCGCTCGTCTGCTCCCCCTGCTCCAACCAGATCATAACTAAACGATCTGATCCAAGCTCGGTCATCAGCAAATTCCCCTCGGTTTCGGACAATGCCTGCTTCATAATCAGCCTTGCCGCAGAAAGCTCCTTTAATATATCGATGCTATCCATGCCAGAATAGCCGTTTATTCGCAATATGCCCACGTAACCTTCCCCACCTGCAAGGCTAACGTCCGCTTGCGCCGCCGCAGCCGCAATTTCCTCCAGCGTATGAAATTCGCCTGCCAGCAGGCGCTTGAGAAAGCCGTCTCGAACGAGCGGCAGTTGACGCTCAAGCTCCAGCTCCAATTGCCGATTGCTCGTAATCATTTTCGAAATATTGCCCTGCAAAAAATCATATTCATTGCGCTCCGCCAAACCGTCCTTGCCGAAATGCTCCTTCATCACGCCAAGCAGCCGGTTAATTGGCACACTGTTGCGATAGGCGAGCAAGAGCCCCGCCAGCAGCCCAAGCACCAATGCAATGCCGGTTACCATCCAGGTCATATGCTTAATCTGATTTGCATTTTCCATTAGCACCTGACGCGGTATGCCTGCGCGATAAGTCCAGCCGCTCGTATCGGATTGAATCGTTATGACAAGATCGTCATGGTAAAATTGGCTGCGCTTCGTCTGATCAAGTTCAGTGGACGTGGACAGCTGTCTTGCCGCTGCTTCCGTAATTCCCCGCACCCCTATCGTATTTCCTTGCGCATCACTAATGTGAGCCCAGCCGCCGTAGCGGTCTTCCAGTCCAGCAAGCAGATTGGAAATATGCTCCTCATCGATCATAACAACGACTGTAGCTGGCGACGAGCCATTGAAGCTGTCGAGCGGCAGCGACTGCATGTAGGTGACGACCGAGCTTTGCTTCTTATTGCTCAAAAACGAACGGAGCGGCATCATCTCGCTGCTATGCGTTTTTCCGAGCACCTCATCCTTCCACTCATCGAGCGAAAGATCCGTGTAGTGGAAATTTTGGTAATAATGCTCTGGCCGGAAGTAGGCTGAGCCTTGGGTGAATATAACGTCATAATTTTTTAGATATATAAAATAATTTTGCAGAAAATCATTCGTCTGGCTAAATGGCGTAACCTGCTTCACCATGCTCCAGATACCATAGACGTTGATTTCGTCTCCCTTTTTCTGCTCATTCATGAGCTTATTCAGGTCGGGATTCAAAGCAAGCTGGCGGGTGAAGCCTTCCACCTCTACCATTCTTCGCTCCAATATTTCTTGGCTGCGCTGCAGCTGGGTCACGCTATTCTCGATGGAAATGGATTGCGTAACCGAAATCGAAGTGCGATACGACACATAACCCGCTATGCTTGGAATGATCAGTATAATTAAATAAGACACCAGAAACTTGCGAAAAATAGTCGTATATTTGGGCACAGCCAACCCACCCCTCTATATAATAGCGCTTTCATAAAAAGCGAAAGCATTGCCATCCCATTCTAAAAACGGCCGCACCTACATCATAACCTAACGAAGCGAAAAGACAACTACTTTATACTAAAGCGTAGTTGTCTTTTCTTTTATAAAATGGACTACCCAGGCTGCTGCTTTATTGCTCTACCGCCATACGCTCCGATATTTGCAGCTCGGCATCAAGCCTGTAAGCCTGACCGGCCTCAAGCTCAACCTTCACAGCAAGCTCACCGAACCGAACGACCACCTGTGCCGAGGCATGTGCGTATAGTGTAGCTTCTGTAAGCCGATTGTTGCCCCATGCGGCATCCACCTCAATGCTGCCTTTCGCACGCAGGCCCTTGAAGGAGCCTGACCGCCAAGCCGAAGGCAAGGCCGGGAGCAGATGAATGTTTCCTGCATGGCTATGCAGCAGCATATCTGCCACCGCCGCCGTACCGCCGTAATTGCCGTCAGCAATAAAAATATTCGTATCTGCCCCGGCAACTCCCGCCTTGGAATAGGTTAGCAGGTTATCAAAGCATAGCTCGCTGATTAGATGGGCAATATGCCACAATGCACGGTCGCCATCATACAGGCGGGAAAAGCCGGTTGCAAACAATACCGCCGTAAATTCAATATCCTCCAGCTCATCAGTCATACGACCTA
This sequence comes from Paenibacillus sp. JT22N7, assembly GCF_059383875.1. Classification (NCBI taxonomy): domain Bacteria; kingdom Bacillati; phylum Bacillota; class Bacilli; order Caryophanales; family Paenibacillaceae; genus Paenibacillus; species Paenibacillus sp. JT22N7. The sequence continues at coordinate 242,754 of NZ_JBXENY010000012.1, read as the reverse complement.
GCAGCGTCTGCCTCGCGGCTGCGCTTAGCTCAGGCGTATCGCGCGGATTGATCTGGCTGCTTGGATAAAGGGCAAACAGATGGGCAAGATGGCGATGCTCGGGCTGTGCCTCTTCGTAATCCTCCAGCCATTCCTGCAGCTGTCCTCTGCTGCCGATCTTCAGTGGAGGCAGTAGGGAAATCGCATGCTCCAGCTTCGCTTGAAGCTCAATATCCGTTCCGAGTAATTTCGCCGCAGCCAGACAGAAGTCGAATAAATCCCGCACCAGCACCTGATCCATCGTCGAGCCCATCGACAGCTGCTGCGGTCCCTGCTCCCGATCCGCGGGATAAAAGCTGTTCTCAGGCGAGTTGGATGGCCCGGTCACAAGCCAGCCCTTGGCTGGATGGATGGCCATATAATCAAGGAAAAAAGCGGCTGCCTCCTTCATCACCGGATAAGCATGTTCCGTCAAGAAGGTGCGATCCAGCCCATATTCATAATGCTCCTTGAGGTGCATGGCAATCCATAATCCGCCTGTGACATTAAGCCCCCAGCCCGTCTCCCAGCCAGGTGCCGCGAAGCCCCACGCATTGGAGAATACATGTGCGACCCAGCCCTCGCAGTCGTAAAAATCCTTGGCAGCCAGTCTCCCCGCTTCCGCCAGCCGCTCAATGTAGTGCATGAGCGGAACATGGCATTCTGCCAAATTGACGATTTCCGTCGGATAATAATTCATCTGCGTATTAATGTCCAGATGGTAATCGCAGCTCCAGGCCATCCGGTTCGCCTCGCCGTCATTCCATATGCCTTGCAAATGCAGCGGCAGCGGCGAATTTGCGCGTGATCCGGCTATCGTCAAATAACGGCCATATTGGAAAAACAAAGAGATAAGCTCCGGATCGTCATGTCCCTCCTGCCGCAGCAGCCGCATGCGCTCATCCGTCGGAAGCGCAGCAGCCTCGGATGCTCCGAGGTCCAGAGCTACACGGGAATACAGCGAGCGGTAATCCGCTACATGGTCGGCTTTCAATTGATCATAGCCTTTGGCAATAGCGGCTGCGAGCTGTTCCCCGCTTCGCGCTTTCCAGTTCTCATCCGTTTGGCCGTAATCCGTATGCATGGCAAAATAAAGATAGGCTTCGTCTGCGCCTGTCACAACAAGCTTATCCGCCCTTGACTGGACGCTGCCGCCTTGTACGACCAGCTTCACCAGCCCGTCGCACCAAACACCGCATGTGCCGTCGCTATGCATATCCTCTATTGCTTGCCCACGAAAGGCGATAGAATCATCACCTACTGCGACTGCCGCAAACTGTCCTGAGCGGCCGGTAACCCTGAGCGTGAAGCTGACGCTTTCTGCCTGCTCGCCCGCAAACCGCGCTGCAACGATGCCGTCGACATTAGTTGCAAAAGCTTCGCGGGTGAACGTCTGGCCTTCGCTTGAATAAGACATCGCTGCCGTAGCTTGCTCCACGTCGAGCTCGCGAATGATATCTTCACTCTGATGTCCGAACCGCAGCACCATATCGCAAACGGAAAGGTTAGTGCCGAAATTTTGCTTCTTCGGCTGCAGCTGCTCCTTAGCGAGCCGATCTCCCTCATTATAATCGCCTCGGTAGAAGGCTTCCCTCATCCGGTTAAGCCCCGCTTTCCCTCCTCCGTTTCCGGCTATCCGCTCCTTCTTCCCAGACCAATACGTCAGCTCCGTCATACACCAGGTTTCCCGCTCGCTGCCGCCATAAATAACTGCGCCAATCCGGCCGTTGCCAATCGGCAATCCCTGCTTCCAGTCCTCCCCCGGACCGTCGTACCAAAGCTTCGCTTGACTCACTATGCATCACCCTTCAGCTATATCGTTATGTCCCATTAAAGATCTGCCCCTGCTAAGCCTCGCTTACAAATCGGTTGGTCAAGCTGCCTAAGCCTTCTATTTCAATCGTTACCATATCGCCATGGCGCAAGTAAACCCGCTGCTCCTCTGGCAGGCCGAGCACAACACCCTCCGGCGTTCCGGTCAAAATAATATCGCCCGGCGACAGCGTCATATGCTGTGAAATATAGCTTACAATTTCGGCGCAGGAAAATATCATATCGCTCGTATGGGAATGCTGCCTGACCTCCCCATTGACGGTACACTTTATATCGAGCGCATTGGGGTCCAGGATTTCATCGGCTGTTACCAGATAAGGACCAAGGGGACTGAAGTCATCGCAGCTTTTGCCGAGCAGCCATTGTGCCGTCCGCATTTGAAGATCCCGTGCCGACAAATCATTGACACAGCAATAACCGAACACATGCCGGGGCGCCTCATCCTCGCTAATGTATTTCGCCGTTTGGCCGATGACGATAACAAGCTCCGCTTCATAATCGACCTGTGTCGTTACCCGCTCCGGCAATGCAATATCCCTGCCATGACCAGTAAGCGTGTTGTTAAACTTGTTGAACAGAATGGGGTAGTCTGGAACCCGCGCATTGGTCTCCGCTGCATGCTTTCTATAATTCAAGCCAACGCAAATGATTTTGCCCGGACGGGTGACGCAAGGCCCCCATCTTACCTCGTCTTCAGCCAGAATAATTTCTCCACACGCCACACCCGGCTGCTCTGCCGCTTTCATGACGCGCTTTGCGTAAGACTCCAGCTGCGCAAGCGCCTGTGAACCGCCCGCAATAACCTGCATAACATCGGTTGGAACAGCGGCGCCCGGCAGCCATCGCAGTGCCGCTTGAATATCCAATATGCCTTCGTTCACCTTAAGACCGAGACGATACATTCCGTCCGTATCAATCGTTACCAGCTTCATTTCATCCAACCGCCTTTATAACAAAATGGTTTACGCATCGATTATGCATCCTTGCCGAAGACGACGCCTCCATCGATATACAGCGGAGAGCCCATCATGAAGGAAGACTCATCAGAGGCCAGAAATAATACCGCGCTCGCTACATCCTCCGGCTTACCCAATTGTCCGCCAAGCTGTCTCAGCTTGATGGCTGCAATTGCCGCATCCGGGTCCTCGTAGGAGCTTTTCAAATATTGCTCTACAAACGGCGTCATGATCGTTCCAGGCAGCACAGCATTCACCCGGATATTGTATTTGGCATAATCGACCTGCATCGATTTGGCTAGTGACAGCACCGCCCCTTTGGTAGCCGAATAGGAAGCTCTTCGCGCGAGGCCCATCTCCGCAATACAGGAGGACATATGAATGATATTGCCGCTTCTGCGTTCCATCATATAGGGCAGCACGTATTTGGAGGGCAGGAACACGCCGCGCAGATTGACCCGAACGACACGGTCCCAATCCTCCGGTTCTATTTCATGTATAGCCCCTACCCCGCTAATCCCTGCGTTATTGAATAAAATATCGATGACGCCATATACCGCTATCGCCTGCTCTACCATGGAACGCACGGAAGGTGCGTCCGTCACGTCAGCGTGCAGGAACAATGCCTCACCTCCAGCAGCTTGAATCGCTTTGACGGTATCTCGTCCCTTTGCTTCATCAATGTCATTAACGATAACCGCAGCCCCTTCACTCGCGAACCGCTCTGCCGTCACTTTTCCGATGCCGGAGCCCGCTCCTGTCAACAGCGCTATTTTGCCATGCAGTCTCATCGCTTTGCTCCTTTCGGTTATCTGATGCGATATTGGTCAAAATAACGAGGAATGATTTCAGTCGAAGCTCCCGGCAGCTCCGGCAGCACATAAAACCCATTTTTGACCGTAGCCGGCTCTACAAAAATCGTCCTGATCCACGGAATATACTCCAGCATGATCGCTCCAGATGTCGCTGCGACCAAATGCTGATGAATTTGCCCCATATCTCCCACATGCGGACAAATCGGGATATCATAGGATGCGGCAAGCCCCGCTACCTGCAGCCACTCCGTAATGCCCGCGACACGGGTCACATCGACCTGGCAATATTCAATCGCCCCCTGATGGATATAATCGCGGAACGCATATTTGGAATAGACATGCTCGCCAAGAGCGATCGGCACATTGAGCGCATCGGCCAGCTTCCGGTGGCCCATAATATCGTCCGGGTTAAGCGGCTCCTCCAGCCAGAACAGGTCGAATTGCTCCAGCTTTTTGCCCCACGTTATCGCCGTGTTGATATTCCATTGCTGGTTCACGTCTATCATAAAAATAGTTTTGTCGCCAATGGCCTGACGGACCGCCTTCACCCGCTCGTAATCCTCATGCGGATCGGCCTTGCCCACTTTAATTTTCACCCCAGTGAAGCCCTGCTCGACAATGTCCGTTACATCCTTCAGCAAACGCTCCAAAGACCAGTTCAGCCAGCCGCCATTCGTGTTATAAGCTTTAATTCCCGTTGACTTATGCCCGCCAAGATACTGCCACAGCGGTTTGTTCGAGGCTTTCGCCATAATATCCCAAAGCGCAATATCTACTGCCGCAAGTGCCATATGGGCAATACCCGCGCGGCCAATCCAATGCATTTTGCCGTAACGCAGCGTATCCCATATTTCCTTCACCATAAAAGGGTCCTTGCCGATTAGCTCAGGAGCGTAATAACGCTCGATTGTATCGACGATCATATCGTCACCATGCGCACAAGTGCCTGTGTAGCCATAACCAACATAACCTTCATCTGTAAAAATCCGAACGCCAGCCAGCCCCCAATGCTGCGCCACGTTAATCGCATCGGTTATTGGCGGATCAATCGGCACATGCAGCACGAATGTTTCTACTTTTGTAATTTTCATCTTCACATCTCCTGCCATGTCAGTTAGTAGCCTAGCGATGCGCCGCCTTCGACCGGAAGCGCCACACCCGTAATAAAGGAAGCTTGCTCTGATGCTAAATAGAGTACTGCCTGGGCAATCTCCGAAGAATGGGCCGGACGTCCGAGCGGGTGCATCTCGTCCAAAGTGCGCTGCGCTGCGGCAGGATCGGCCTGCTGCTGCACCCACTCTTCCAGCAGCGGCGTCATTACGCCTGCCGGACATACGCAGTTGATTCTGACGCCGCTTGGGGAAAAATCAAGAGCCAGCGATTTGGTCATAGCGATAACCGCCCCCTTGGATGCGGCGTATACGGCATTGTTCCGCTGACCGACTAGGCCATTGAGCGATGCCAGATTGACAATATTGCCTTTCGTGCTGCGTAAATGTGGGATGGCGTGCTTGATCATCAGAAAGACGCCCTTCACATTAACCGCATAGAGCCGGTCGAAAGCCTGTTCGTCGATGTCCTCTATGGGCTTCGGACAGATGATAGCAGCGTTATTGATGAGCACATCCAGCTGTCCATACGTTTGCAGCGTGGCCTCCAAAAGCGAAGTGACGGACTCCTCCTGCGAGACATCGGCTTGGAGCACCAATATATTTGAAAGCCCTTTCAAAAATCTATATTTTTGCAGCAGACCTTCCGCCACTCGCTGAGCCTCTGAAGCATCCAAATCCGCTATGACAACATACGCCCCTTCGGCGGCGAACATCTCCGCACATGCCTCACCGATACCGGAGCCGCCGCCCGTGACCAGTACGACCTTTTGGTTAAATCGCAATAGCTTCCCTCCTTGGACGGGTTCATATCTCGAAGCGTAGATCCTAATCGCTTCTGTTGTTTTCTGTTGTTAATTTATCCACTCATATATCAATAGCGCTATGCTTAACATTGAAGTTATTGTATCATTGATGTAGATATTCGTATTTGATCAGGCATCCATTAATTTGACGATTCATCCGCTAATTTTCAGATGCTATAATCTAAAACGAGGTGCTCGCATGAAGCTTTTGAACGAGATGACCCCCTATGTCGGCGACTGCATGAATTACTTATATGATGGCAGCTCCAACGAGAAGCTCCGCGTCTGCAGCGTGTATGCCTTTCATTTATTTACCGACGGACCAGGGGAGATGGAGATTAACGGAGTGCGTTACCCATTCGACAGCAGAACGCTTATTTTTCTGAAGCCGGATGAGCCCCATGCCTTTCATATTACGCCCAGCCAGCCGCTGCAATCCTATAATCTCTATGCCGATCTATGGGATGACAAGGAGCCGGTTTCCGTCAATCGAACCTTTATTTATGCGCCCGAACCGTTTGAGCTGCACGAAACCTCACGCAACCTTCCTTGTGACGAACTGGACGGTTTGCCACGCGTCTATTCGCTGCAGCCCTATCCTGAACTGTATGATTCGTTCGTTATGCTCGCCAAGCTTTATCATAATGCGGCGTTCTACCGGACAGAGATGATTAATAGCCTGTTCTATGCATGGATGCTGAACTGGTACAATACGGTCCACACTCATCAGCCAACCGATTACCGGATTGTCCGTTTGCTCAACCACTTGAATGACCATCCAGAGCAGCGCGAGCCTGTCGAAACCTGGTGGACATTTTGCGGCTTGAAGCGAACTTACTTCCACGCGCTGTTTCTGCGCGAGACCGGCCTAACACCGAAAGCCTACCATCACAAGCTGCTGATGAGACGGGCTTCCAATCTCCTGCTGGAAACCGAGCTAAGTGTAACGGCCATTGCCGAGCGGCTGGGCTATCCCGCCATCCACCCGTTCACGCGCCATTTCAGCGCCTCCTATGGCGTCAGTCCTAAACAGTATCGACTGCAGCCGCAAGCAAGAGTAATGGTGCTCTAACGTTGGGGCTACCTGTCTTACGCGAATAGGCCACCGTTTGCGCGGTGGCCTGCTGCGTTGGTTTATTATTTAGTATAGAGCTGTAACGGTACTATACCTCATACAGCTGTATATGTGAGGACAATCGGATTGATTAGCAGCCCTCCACGTTTCCAAATAATCAGGTGCGGCAAAATAAATTAAGTACATATCCCAGTAATCTACGTTCAGCTTTTTACAAGTTTGTTCAAAAGCCCTTCTTGGTCGCTTCATATCCAAGATCCGTATTCCACACTTTAGACGTGATAAAAAATCCCTCGCGCGATAGCCCGCTTTTCTGAATCTCTCTTCCTAATTCTGCTCATTGCCATAAATTTTAGCAGTATCAAAATGCCGATATCCGATTCGAATAGCCTCACTGATCGCCGTTTCAAACTATCTTGCTTTCGTTATTTTGTATACCCCAAACCCCAATTGTGGACTTTCAACCCTATTGATTGCTTTTACTACTCTCGTATCCAGTTCCCAATGTCCAAAAGCTTCTCGCTTGGCTCTAGCGGACCATCCCAATTGATAGAGCACTTCTAGCTGACTTCGCTCTCTTGTGGTAAGATGTTTGTAGCTCATGGCCGATTCTCTTGTGTAGGGGTGGTGTGATAACTTCATTCTACACACGAATCTGTCTTGGGTCATTTTTATGTGTCGCACTTCATATTACAATCCGTCTATTCATTCTTGGGGATCGATCATTTTGGAATAACGATGTTGCCCCGTTGCTTGCCCAGCGCCCCCCCAGCCTCACAAGCCTAATCCTTTGCTCCGGCCATAAAGCCGCGCCCGTTAGTGCCAATATAGACTTTTCCGTATTCCTGACGGTCCGCCACCATAACCTGAGGCTCATTTCCGATTTGCATTTGCGGCGAATTAATCTGTATCCATGTGCTTCCCATGTCATCCGAACGGAATATGCCCTTCATCCCGCCGACCTCTCCATATATAAAAGCTGCTGGCTGTGTCTGTCCCGGGGCCGCTTTGCCGAATGCAAACAATCTCGCTTCCTTAATCTGATCCAGCTTGGTAAAAGAGGCTCCTGAATTGGCTGAGACATACAAGCCATTGGCTCCTAAGCTAATCCAGAGCACGCCTTCCATTCCGGGAGCAGCCTCAACCTTCACAGGGCTTCCCCCTGGCAGCGGAGTTTGGTTAGCTATGGACCAGCTTTGTCCTGCGTCCGAGCTCACATGCAGATAGCCCGATTTATAGGCATAAAATTTGCTTCCGTTCACCCGATCAGCAGCTACGGGATGATTGTATGAAAATATCATACTCCCGCCCACCGTTCCCGTCGGCGCTCCCGTCATGGCCTCCCATGTAGCTCCCCTGTCTGTTGTCCTCACTGGACTGCCGGATTGGGGAAACCATAGGATCGTATTGAGGTCTGTAGCCGAATAAGCAAGTCTGCCCAGCTTAGAGCCCGCAGGTACGGGGCGGGCTTCCAGTGTTTGTCCATTATCCGATGAAACGAACATGCGGGTAACCGTTCCATACCAGTCATCACTCCCGATAAAGGCCACATATTGTGGATTAGCTTCGTGATAGTCGACACTAACCATCTCTCGCATCGAACTCATCTCCAGCCTCGTTGCAGGTGAAGCATTCACATCCATATGACGAAAGCCAATAACATCGGCTACGCCGGTGAATAGCGCCGCTCCGTCTGGCGGCGTAGCTCCTGTGAGGGCAACCACCTCTTCATGGCCTTTGGATAAGGTCTCCCATTTTGTCCACAACGTCCCAATGTCTCTTGTTCTGTAGACGCCAAACCAGTCAGCGGAATAAACGGTTCCGGCATGATGCGGGTCAAACGCGACAGTAGAAGTGGCTGAAAAAAACATATTGGGCTGCCACCAACCGGGTTTGGAAGTTTGAGCCTTGTTCACTAACGTCCAGCTCTCTCCCCTGTCTATGGAACGGTACAGCGGAAGCTGGCCTCCGCTTGTCCTGACCGCTGCCAGGAGATGGCTATCGTTATGCGGATCAATATCAATGCCGTAATAGGACGTATATGCTGCATTAGGCGTAATATTGCTCCAGCTTCCGTCCTTATACCTATGCACTCCGTTATTAGGCGTGGTCACATACAACGACCCATCCTGCCCTGTGGCCAAACGAGCCGGATGGGGAGGGCTTCCCGGAATCAGATTCCAAATAGAGCCCTCGCCTCGTGTCTCATAAATCCCGACTCCCATTACACCGACATAGAGTGCTGTCTCCAGGTTAGTTGCCCCGGGAACGCTCCCGAAGATCAGGCTGCGAATCCCTTTGCCACTTGTCCCGGCGGGAACCTCATTTACTTTGGACCAGGTTTGTCCTGCATCCTGGCTTCTATACAACCCGTCATACCGGGTACCCGCATACACAATGTTAGATAGATTGGGGTGAACTGCAATACTCTCCCCCATGGCCCGCTCCACATTGCCATTAGCCTCATTGCGCTTATTCAAATTTGTTCTGGACCACGTATTCCCGCGGTCGGTAGATTTCAGAATATCACTTGGAGATGCACTCCCTGTTTTTCCAGCTGCTACATAGACGATATCAGGGTTTTGTGGATCAAGCGCAATACCGTCAATCCCATACAAATTGCTTTGCTCCGGGCCCAGTCCGTCCATTAGCGGAATCCAGCTTGAATCATTAGGGTCCAGACGGTATGCCCCGCCAACGTCAGTGCGGATATACACCAGATCCGGTTCAGACGGATGAATCACAATTCCTGTCACATACCCTCCTCCCCCGATCGATACATTCTTCCACGTATAGCTTTCCGATGATACAGCATACGCTGTGTTGCCGGGCAGCAACACAATAACAAAGGTCAACAACGTACCAAGCATTTTTCTCCAGTCCAAATCGGTTCCCTCAATTCCTGCAATATTAGAACGCCAGCACGTTCCCTGCCAATCACATTATGCATACCTCTTTATATCGGTCTATTAACCCCAAACCCTACAACGGTTCCCTCGCCAACCTTGCTCTCAATATTCAGCCCTCGACCGTAAAGCCGAGTCAATCGGCTATGTGTATTCAACAGACCAATCCCACGATTTTCTCTGCCTGCCGGGCTTAGCAGCCTGCTAAGCTGCTCCTCATCCATGCCACTCCCCGTATCACTCACATAAAAAACCACAGTATCGGCTTCTTTCTCAATCCGAATCGTAAGCGTCCCGCCCTTGCGCTGGCTCAACAGTCCGTGCCTGACCGCATTTTCCACTAACGGCTGGATGGTAAGCGGAGGAATCGGCATTTCCTTATTAACGTCCGCCTGTACTTCCCACTCCACCTTAAGCCGCTCTCCAAAACGCTGCTGTTCAATAAATAAATAGTTTTCTACCAGCTCAAGCTCCCGTGACAGCGGTACAAGCTTTCCAGCGGTAAGAAAGTCAAAGCTAATACGCAGGTATGACGTAAACGCCTCTGCTAAGTTTCTCATCTTGTCCGCATCAATTTCGCTTAGCGCCAATATCGAGTTCAAAGCATTAAACAGAAAATGCGGCTGGATTTGCGCCTGCAAATAAGCAGCTTCCATGCTCAGCCGTTCATTCACCGCCTGCTTGAGCGAGGAAAGCGATCCCGCCCGATATCTCAGCTCAAGTGCATCTACGGGCTTGGTGACATAATCGTTCGCTCCTGCCACGAAGCCGGCATAAATATCTTCCGGCTCGCTGCGCGCGGTCAGCAAAATAATCGGCAGCTCATACAGCGTAAACCGCTCGCGAATTAATCGCGTCAGCTCGTAACCTGACATGCCAGGCATCATCACGTCTGCAATAACGAGGTCCCACTGCTCTAGGTGGAGCTTTTCTAATGCTTCCTGCGCGGAAAACGCCATTTCAATATGGTACATATCCGCTGATAAAATATGAACCAGCACCTTCAGATTGACGGGATCATCATCAACAGCCAACACACGAATCCGTTCAGCACTTCCTTCGGACTTGGCAGCAGGCGGATCGACTTCGGTTAAATCATAACGGGCGGCTGCCATGGCGTCCGCAGCTGCTGACAATTGTGCGCCGACAGACGCAAGCGTTTCTGCTTCCTTTTTCATATGAATCATCGGCCGAGGCAGGGCGTCCTCCACACGCTCATCAAACACCGACAATTTAAAGCTGAACATACTGCCCTTGCCTAGCTGGGATTGAACGAACAGCTCGCCGCCATGCAATTCGACCAAGTCCTTGCATATACTTAGCCCGAGCCCAATGCCCCCGACCCCAGAAGCTCCTTGCTCATAACGCTTGAAAGCACGCTTCTGCATCGCCTCATCCATACCTACTCCGGTATCCGTTACACGTATCCATACTTGTCCGTTTACGAGCTCAGCAGCCAGCTCTACGCTTCCCTCTTGGGTGTACTTCAGCGCATTATGCACCAAATTAATAATAATTTGCACTAATCGTTCTTCATCGGCATAAACACGCGGCAAATCTTCCTTTATGTCCATCCGCAGCTTAACCTTCGTCCCCTCGGTCAAAAACCGCAGCATATCCAGCACGCCAGCAGCAACGGACTGGATGTTGACCGCGGACATGCGAACTTGAATCCTTTTATCCTGCAGCCTGACAACGTCGAGCAGGTCCCCTAGCATGAGCGACATTCGGCGGCTGACCATAATAAGCAGCTCCATATCACGCTGGCTCTGCTCATCCAGCACATGTTTTTTTCTTGTCAGCACGCTTTGGGCAATGTTCATAATGCCGTGCAGCGGCGTGCGCAGCTCATGCGACGTATTGGCGAGAAAACGATCCTTGAGCTGGTTAGACTCCGCCAATTGGGCGTTGAGGGAAACATTTTCATGCCAATTGTGATAATATCTTTTAAACCAATGGGCCGAGAAGCTCGTAATTGCAGCAATTAAATCCACCGGATAAAACATATATTGCGACGTTCCGGCGTAATACACCGTTCCCCACAAAATATTATTAATGACACATACGACGGAAAATAACAGAAACAATGCGCCTTCTGCCTGATTTAACACCATTTTCATAAAATAATAGGTCGTCCAGAACAAAGGGAGGTAATACAGCAGCATGAATAGCCCCGATTCTATCGAATAAAGCACCGGCTCTAGCGGACCTATTGCGACAAAAATCGTATACGCCGCGAGTAGGCAGACGTAGCTATTAAACAACAGGCCTTTGCGGTTAACTCCAATAAAAGCCCTTCCCATCATGAGCAGAAAGAAAGAGAACCATGCGTACGCATAAGCTTTCAGCTTCAACGTCCATACAAATTCAGCAGGGATTAACTGGAATAAAAGCCCATGGTGATGGGCGGCAACCGTCATTGCCGATGCAATCATCATGAGAAAAAACATAATAAATTCGGTTTTCTGAACATTAATCAAATAAATGATCAACGCATATAACGCATGAAGCAGGAAAATGACAATGACGATTAGCTGAAAAGCACTGGAATAGGTATAGATTTGGTCAATCTCTTCTTCCGTGCCAATCTGTACAGAACGAATAATGCCGCCGTTCAGCGGCGCTTCATAATTGGAGGCTCGAACGAACAAATCCAGCTCCACTTGATTTTCACCGTCATAGCTCACCTTGAATGACTTATTTTCAGAAACATGTCCTTCCTGCCCCTCGGCAAGCTCGCCGAACTTGGCTAGCAGCTCCCCGTTAATCTCCACCTCCGAAGCGGTATAAATCGATTGAAACCACACGCTAAACGGCTCCACTAAAGGTCGATCGAGCAAAATACGCACATAATACGTTCCATATCCGTATGCCTCTTGATCAGCATGCTCAAAGGCGGCATTCCATTTGCCCGGCACCTGCAGCAGATGTCCCTGAACAGCGCTTTCAACATTAGACGCCCCAACCCATTGCCCCGCATAAAATAACCACTCTCCGTCCAGCGGGAACGGCTTGGATTCATCCAAATCTACACCGCGCAAATCCAGCACGCCTTGCTTTACCGTTGGCGGATTCTCTACGGTGAGCTGGTTTTGCCAGCTCCAGCGCACAGCAATGAGCAGCAAAACAAAAAATACCAAGTAAATCACATGGCTTAACTGAATCTGTTTTCTCAAAATGATTATAAACCCCTCATTTACCGTTACATTCTAATTCTCTCAAATATAGCTCATGCCGCCACAAATGAAAATAGTCCGAATCATCGTGCTGCCGAAAGCCATGCCTATAACCTTGATTCAGCAATTTCAATGAATGCAAAAAGGGAAGCACGATTCCTTCCGGCTTCCCTTTCTTTTTATGCTGCGTCAATCGCTACTGTCTTCCATTCGCTTCCTGACCGGTATCCATATCTCGCTTTTAAACGTCGCGGATGTGATGTCCTTATGCTCATTCCACAAAATCTCCGGCCCCTCTACTTGCTCATAGCTGGAAGACGGGAACCACTCCGAATAAATCCGGCCCCAAATTTCTTGAAGCGTACCCGGGAATGGCCCGACTGCTTCAAATACAGCCCAGGATGATGCAGCAACCTCAATTTGTGAAAATGGCTCTGGACACGCGAGCGTTGTGGCCACGCCAATATAATGGTCCAGCTCGCCCTTCTCCTCCATCCGGCCTTCCGAGAAATTCGCCGAGCCGCTGATCATGCCATAGAGCTCGGTATTGGACAGCTGCTTGAGCGCAGCTATCTTTTGCTCATCCAAGCTTTGCCACATCGCCGCGATTTCCGGATTCACCCCGTTAAACTGGATGGACACCCGCTTGTGAATGCCGACGATGCGAAAACCCGCTTTTTCCTTGATGCGATAATTCATTTCGACTCCTCCTTTAACGATTAGCTGGAAGGTCATGCGAGGGCAAACCTTTAACGATGGACCGCTGCTTCTTGCTTCGGATGGCGTAACCCCATGGTAAAGCTGAAACGCCTTCGTAAATGCGTCCGGTGATTGATAGCCATATTTCATCGCAACATCGATCACTCTAACCTGGCTTTGCTGCAGCTCAAAGGCAGCGAGCGTTAGACGCCTGCGGCGAATATACTCTGACATCGTAAGCCCGGCAAGGAATGAGAACATTCGCTTAAAATGATATTCCGAGCATAACGCCCGCCTTGCCGCCTCTTTAAAATCAATCTCCTCCGTCAAATGCTCCTCCATATAGGCCAATGCCCGGTTCATATGCTCAAGCATCTTTAGGCGCCCTCCCTTCCACACTTGTAGAGTATCAAATTCGCTCCGAAGGAGTCCGACAGTACATGCACCAAATTGACGGGTATTTAAAGTATTTTTAACAATCAAACGTAATAATCAAACGTAGAGTTGAGGGCTCTTCCCTTCCAACCACATGGTTGACGACATCCAAAAAAGCACGGCTACATTCCATATAATTTACGGTATCTATATAAACTTTTCCGTCCATCGTTTCGTCTTCGAACTCAAACACTTGGTTCCAATTGTATTCTAAAAGTTCTTTGGCGGTAAACCAAGTAGTGCTGTGATACTCACCATATTTCATTTGAAGCCGAATTTCTGGACTAACATCGTCAGGCAATCCGCGCGGTTCACTGATAAAAGGCATTTGTTCAGAATTCCGAATATTGGCCAGAATGGCGAAGAGATAATAATTCCTATCTTTAAAAATCATATCCTCCCTCTCGACAAGCCAAGGCGCCTCTTCATTACGTTCCGGATAAAGAATGGCCCAACGGCTTTTAGTCCATTTATCAATTGAAATCCATATTCCTGTATCATCTAGGCCCGCATACCGATACATTTTTTGCTCTACGAAACAATGAATATCCGTCCCCATTTATTCCCTCCATATCTAAGGCTTCAAGTGTAACAAAAGATAATAATGCGCATAAGCCTTCTCGGACAGCTTGTCCTCATCCTCCCAAAACTGCTCATCCTGCTCTTCGAGCGTATCGCTCTCCTCCTCTGTCAGCACCTTCGGAATGTCCCAAAGCGCTTCCAAACGCGGATCATCCTTATAAACATCGATCACCGCATAGCAGCCTGTGAGAATATCCAGCGCTTTTGGCGCTGTAATGGAATTTAAGGCACGAACGGCGTGTAAATAAGCTTCATATCCCCAGTTGCAAAAAAACTGCAGAAACCCGCCGTTATACATATCGGCTTCCAGCAGCCATAAAGCTGCAACTTCCTGCTCCGCCTCCGTTAAGGAGCCCCAATCTCCGCCAGCCTGATTTTTCTTATCCACAAATTGCATGGCAAAATCAAACCATACGTCCGAAACATTTTTCTCCACTGGACTTCCGCCTCTCCTATCCGTTTCCCCTCACCACTCCAAAAAACAATCCTCTATCAGCGCCTCAAACGAGTCTGCCAATGGCTTCATTTCCCCGTTATCGTGATAACAAATGAGAACCTGCCCAGCAGGATTAATGATAATAGGATCGCCTGAGCCATCCATCGATATGACATAACTGCTCTCCAAAACCTCGGCAAATGGGCTGCCTTCGTATTGTTCTCGAAAATCCAGCGTCAAATCGACAACCGTTTCTTTTCCTATGCTGGAGCCGTTGGAGAACGCATGTACAGCTAGACCTGCATACGCACCGCCAAACGTTTGGATAAAATGAATATAGTCCGCATGAAAGCTCACATTCAGCCGCTGCTGCGCACTTGCGATTTCTTCTTGGCTGGCAGCAATGCCAACTAACGTACTATTATCCTCCCGATGAAGGAACGCCTTTAGTCGTCCCATAAGCTTCTCATTCATATCATCCATCTCCTCCTTGCCGATAATAACTAGCTTTTAAGCCATATTAGCTTCTACCATTCCTGCTTCCTACTCACTCTGCTCTTGCTTCCTATTGTACCATCCGATTAGCGTATTCTACCAATTCTTCCTCCCATATTTGCATTGGCCATGCGTTGCTATTAATCTTATATTTGAACAGCATTCACCTTTAATTCTAATAGACAAGGAGTCTACATAATGGATAAAAAACTGCTGAAAGCGCTCAAAAAGCTGTATAAATATAACAATTCCAAATACGATCGTGAGCGCAGCATCAGCCTTTATAACACGGATATTTTGGAGCCAAGCGAGCGCGAGCTGCTTGAACATCATAAGTGGGAAGCTAATAAAATCGAGCTGCTTACCCATGACGAGCTGAACCGCAAGCTCATTGCGCTTCAATCCACCGAATCATTTTCATGGGCCAGCATTGCTGGTATTTTCGTTGCTGGTGTGGGTGGAAGCTTTCCAGCAGGCATCTCCTCTTTAATCAACTATAAACAAATGATCCATATGCAGGAGCATCCTTATGAGCAGGCAGAGCGTTTCATGTGCTGCAAATATTGCGGATTCACCAGTGACCAGTACGAGCATATTGCCTATATTCGGTACGCCGTTCATTTGGGGAATGCCTATGATTCAACAGTTGGCGCTTACGCCCATTTAACTGAGTTAGCTGAGCTGACTGCGCAGGGCCCAATTATTCCAACCGCTGAGGATATGCAAAAATTTGTCCAGCTGCTGCACCTATTAGATGAAGCAGAAGTGGGTGAAACACCCGGCAAATTGGAGAAGCGCCTTACCGCAGCGAAGCTTCTGAAAGGAACGCCCGGCATGCGACGCAGCATTTTGCAATCCCTCGCATGGGTAGGTATACTGCCCAATACAGTTCTCCTCCTCGCTCCTGACTCCTGGACGAATATCGAGGACGTTTTGAACGGCGGGCTCCAGCTAAGCAATACGAAAGGACGCTCCGATATGGAGATGCCATGGGCAGGCTGGAAGGGCGAGCTAGGCGTAGACTGGAATAAAGCGCATCAGCTGTTCGGGAAATATATTTAAGGCCAATAATATGCAAAAATATCAGGTAGCGACTAAAATATGCCGAGTAAGCAGGGGGTAAACATGCAGGTGCAACGAATAGAAAAAATGATTGCGGAGTGGGCGTCCGCAAACGCCGCTGCCATTGGTTTAGACCCGAATGCTATTCGGGCGTCATACATCTATAATCCTGGGGGCTTCGACAACTTGTCTATCCGTCTGACGGACGGCCGCACTCAGCTTCACGTCAAGCTGGCTCCACCTGACAATGCCCCGCGGCTGCGCCAGTGGGCTGGCGTCAGTGATTATCTTGCTGAGTCCTACACCGCGCCAAGCTTGGTCTATGAGATTGACCGCGAGATCGTGCCGGGATACCCCTATGGACTCGTTTTTGAATATATCGCGGATGCAATCCCGCTTATGGAAACACCGAATCCCGAGGTTGCGCTAACGGGTGTCATAGAGACCATTGCTAAGCTCCATCGCGACGAGCGTCTTCGCGAAATGCTGCCTAAGGCTGAGACTCGTACTTATGCGGAAGCATTCGAGGACGAGTACATTTCCCGTTTTACGGAGGATCTCGACGGAATTCTAAGCTTACGCGATCTGATCAGGGATTTCGTGTCGGACGAGACGATTTTGTGGTTCGGGGAAGAGATTGGGAGACTGAGGGACACCGTCCTGCGCACACCTGCATTTTTACTCCCTGCAAGCGATGTTGTTCATAACGACCTGAACAGCAACAATGTACTGACCTCCAGCAGGCATGGCTTCAGAATAATTGACTGGGATGACCTATCCGGTCAGGGCGATGCGGCGATGGACTACTCGGTACTGCTTTGGCCACTATTGCATGATCCATCTTGCCCGTTATGGAAAGAAAAGGTGCTGGCAGGAGCAGGAGCTGAGGTTATTGAACGACTGGAGCTGTATTTTCGGGCGAAGCTTCTAGATGACGTTATTGACGTGCTGGCTGACTATGTCGAGGCTGAGCAGGTGCCGGAGCATCGGGAGGAAGCTCAGCGCAAGGCCAAGGCTATCCATCTTCATGCTTACCCGCAGTATCTCGCCAAATATGGCCCCGGTTAAAGCGATTGCGCCGTGGTCAGCTTGTCCCCGCAAGAAAATAGATGTTTTCGACTCATGGCGTTCTTCCTCTGTATAAGGCTATAATATAATCGAACACAAATGTTTATATTTTGTCATCGCGGAGGGCTTATGAAGCAGCTGTTCGAACCTGTCTTTTTTCAAAATCAGCAGTCGCTTGTGTGGAATTATAATATGTACACGGACGACCACTACAAAGGTTATTACCACTGGCATCAATGCTGTGAAATCATGTACATCCACCGCGGCCAGGGGCATATTGTCGTCAACCAGCAAATGTACGATATTCGCGGAGGCATGCTGTTTTTCTTTCAGCCGTATCAGCTGCACCGCATTTATTCGGACGTATCACCGGAAAATCCGTTTCAGCGCTCGATTTTTTACATTGACCCCCATGCTGCAGAGAAGCTGCTGCTCGGTTTTCCGAATCGCAAAACGATTTTTTCGGCGTTATGGCAAGGGTCAAACGATCGCTGCGGCTTTGATCTGAGCGAGCGTGCCACGGTTATGGAATGGATGCTCCAGGCTTACGACTGCACGCAACAGCCCAGTGGTTCTATTCATCGTGAAAATGTTGAAAATATAACAATGCTGCTGCTTCAGCTCGTAAGCTGCCTGGAGCTTGGCGACAGCACCCTGCTGCCTGCCGAGCAGCATCGTTCGCTGCGCTATTCCGAGCGCATGATGAGCTGGATTGAGGACCATTACCATGAAGAAATTCATTTGGAGCAGCTTGCGGCAGCTATGCATTTGTCCAAATCGTATATTTCCAGACTGTTTCATCAGGAAACGGGAAGCCGGCTTGTCGATTATTTGACCGCTCGGCGCATTAAACAGGCTTGCCGGCTGCTGCGCACGACCGATTTGTCTGTCGAGCAAATTGGCATTGCCAGCGGTTTTCCTAATGCCTCTTATTTTAACCAGCTATTCCGCAAGGCGCTCGGAACCACTCCGCTCAAATACCGCAAAAATCAGTAGCAACCCGTACAAAGTAAACCTAAGCGGCGCCAAAGCTTTGCAGCGCAATGACAAAATATAAACATTTCTTTATATTCAATTGCAACTTTCTATGTCTCATACGGGCTATACTCAGGTCACCACATATTCAAAGTGATGGAGGCCTGTACAATGACTACAACCTATTGGCAAGAAATAATGAATCGGCTGGATGGCAAGGCTGAGCGAATGGTTCAGCAGATCGGAGCGAAATGTCCGCATTTCGCTGGCAAGGACGGGAAATTTGACGATATTGGGTCCGACTGGTGGACGACGGGCTTCTGGCCGGGGCTGCTCTGGATTATGCACGATATGACGGGCAAGCCAGAATACAAGGATGCTGCTTGGCATTGGGATGAAACGCTAGAGCAATGGTTTATTAAGCCGACGGTTGAGCTGCATCATGATGTTGGCTTTCAGTTTTTGCCGACTGCGGTGATTAAGCATACGCTCACGGGCGATGAGGATGCTTTGCGCCGAGGAATCGAAGCGGCGAACTTCCTCGCTGCCCGCTACAACCCGGTTGGCAAATTCATCCGTGCCTGGAATGAGGACAAATATGGCTGGGTCATTATCGACTGCATGCTGAACATCTCCCTCTTGTTCTGGGCGAGCAAGGTGACCGGAGATCCGCGCTACAAGCATATTGCGATCAGCCACGCGGAGACGACGCTGCAATACGGCATCCGTCCAGACGGCTCAACGAAGCATATTATTTCCTTCGATGCTGAAACTGGCGCCTACCTCGAAAACTTTGGCGGTCAAGGCTATTCGCCGGAATCGTCGTGGAGCCGCGGCACCGCTTGGGGGCTGTACGGCTTTACGAATACGTATCGCCATACCGGAGATGAGCGTTTTCTTGATGCGGCGAAGCGGATCGCCCATTACTTTATCTCGGGTCTGCCGGATGATCAGGTGCCGTATTGGGATTTCCGTCTCGGAGACGATGAGCGTCTGTTCCGGGATAGCTCAGCAGCAAGCATCGCTGCGTCTGGCCTGCTGGAGCTGGCGGAGCTTGTGGCCCCCGGCGAGAAAAGCTTGTATGCGAATGCCGCGGAGCGGATTTTGCGTTCGCTGACGGAAAATTATGCGACATGGGAGCAGCCGGAGCATGAGGCGATTTTGCTGCATGGCACGGGCAGCGGCACCAGCTTTATCGATGTATCGCTCATCTATGGCGATTATTATTATGTCGAAGCGATTGCCAAGCTGAATGGCTGGAAGCACCGCATTTTTTAACGGCTGGCAGCCCTCCCCCAAAAAACGATTTGAATGAATCAAAAAGAATGCCCTCCGGACCTTCATTGCAACGCCCACAA
The DNA here is from genome assembly GCF_059383875.1 of Paenibacillus sp. JT22N7. Lineage (NCBI taxonomy): Bacteria > Bacillati > Bacillota > Bacilli > Caryophanales > Paenibacillaceae > Paenibacillus > Paenibacillus sp. JT22N7. The sequence continues at coordinate 222,950 of NZ_JBXENY010000012.1, read as the reverse complement.
GGGCTTTGCAATGAGCTTCCAGAGGGCATCTTACTTAATTAGGAGCGACATTGAGAACAGGTGCGCCGGGTTTAACGCTAGCTGTTAAATAGTGTCGTCATTTCCGCAGCGCTTAGCGCTCGATTGTATATACGGAAATCGTCGAGTCCCCCATTTAAATACGGGTCTCCCGTATATTGCGAACGGCCCAAATAGTTAAGCGTCGTGTTGCCAAGACTGGAAGGCTTAAGCGTCATATTCGCATTGGTGCCAACGAGGACGCCATCTACATATAGACTTGCCGTATTGCCCGAGAGGGTAACTCCGACATGCTTCCATACCCCTGTAGGGAATGCCGTCGTCGTTGAAATTCGCTGTTCCCCTCCGCTGCCGCTATTCGTAATGGCAAATCTTAAGCCTGCACCGCCTGGACTTGGCGTTAAGAACATGTTGGCCGTTGTTCCTGTGCCAAAATCAAAAATTCGCGTCCAATCGGATACCGAATTCAGCTTCACCCAAGTCGCAATCGTAAAATCATTCAAGCTGCTTACGATGCCGGCTGGCAAGCTGCCGTAGCCAGTGGTACCGTTAAAATTGACCGCGCCCGACGCATGCCCTGCGGCCCAAGTGATGCCGCCGCTCAGCGTGGCTGTTTTTCCATTGCCTGATGCATCAGCGGCCGAAGCTCCGCTTGTTTCATTGAATAAATATTGGGCCACGACATCGCTGACTGTCCCGCCTCCGCCTAAATTAATCGTAAACGATTTGGTGACAGGCGTGCTTTGCGCGTCATAATCCCTCAACTGAACGGTGAACGTATAGCTGCCTTGCGGCGCATTATTGTCAATCGTTCCAGTTAAAGTGCCTTTGAAGCGATCTAACGTCAGTCCTGGCGGCAGCGAACCGCTCGTTACATTCCAATCATAGAATGGCACACCGCCCTTGGCAGTAAGCTGCTGCGAATAAGCAGCACCCTTCGTTCCGCTTGGCAGCGAGGTTGTTACGATGGACGGCGCTACGAACGGCGACAGGTTTTTATTCAGCTTCCAGCCCGCATTTTCAGCGATCAAGAGGCTCAGCTTCGTCATCATCCAGCGCTGGGAAGGAAACTTGTGGTTTCTGCCTCCGCTTTGGCCGCTGATTCGATCCCAATAAAGGGAATTGGCATCCGAAATATGATAGCTGGAATCTAGCGGAACCGCGTTCCCTTGATATGCGATGACTTCTGCATCATTGCTGCCGCCGGCGCTATGGTAATTCACCATGCCGTTCCAGCTGCTGTGGAAGGCAACCGCATGGCCAAATTCATGAGCGATTAAGCCTAATACATCGGTCTGGCAGTTTGAGGTACAAGCAGATCCCGGCATTTGAGCCAAATAATACTCTTCATCATTCAAAGAGGAGAACGGTGTAAACCCTGAGTAAAAGTCCAAAATCAGTCCATATGAGCGGTGAATCGGACCTTGAACCCCTGCCCGCTTGTGGAACTTGCCGTTATCTGCAGGATAGCCCGTAGAATATGGATCATTTAAGCCGCGCAGAAACACCCATACGCCGTTGTAGGCGGCATTGTTGGTAGCCGTAATGGGATTCAGCCAGTTGTCGCCCGGAATTGAAATATTTTCAGCTCCTGCAGCTACTGTGTCATAAGGCGTCTCATCAAAGAAATAAAACCAGTCCTTGATGCCCTGCTCCGTGGCAGCCTTCACCCCTGCATCGGCAAATATGCCCGTAATCGTATCAAAACGATAATCAAAGTTAATAGGCAGCGACGGTTCTGCATTATCATCCTGATCCAGCACCCGAATCGGAATCGTCTGCGTGCTCTGGGTATTATTGTTTTGGATGACCTGCATGCTCAGCGTATAATTTTCGATTTCATTCGGCCCGCCAATACGATCGGGGTGAATCTCTAATTCAAAGTCTAGCTGCTGGGATGCATTAGTAAAAGTTAACGTTTTGGCCGAGCCCGTCGCCGATAGCGTACTCGGCTTATTCATCATCAGCCGGGTCGTTCCCTGTGTACGCAGGTTAATCGTAACGGGGAAAACAGCGCTCGATGGCGGCTTAACCGTGAGCTTAACAGAAGGATTCGCAAGATATCCCTGCCAATCGACCAAGTCAATGCCGTTGTCATTAACGGTCCGCCCGAATATATCCACTACTTCCGCAAAATTGGCTGCCGCATACACCGGTTTTTGCGGAATCGTGCCTATTACGCCTAACAGCAAGGCCAAACAAACAACTGCTGACATCATTTTTTTAACGGATATGCGGTTCGTACCTCTTTTCAACATCGCCAAGCCTCCCTTTTATTTGTGGATTGCCTGCCTTCTGTGTATAATCCAGCCTAATCTGTTTCTGTCACGCGAATGACCTTCCACTGCTCAATGCCCGTTGAAGTTGTTGGCTTTGCTTTCATCGTTAGCCGAATTTTGGTCGTCGTCACCGGATCAAAGGCGGTCACATTATACTGGTCCGGCAAAACGCCATATGCAGACGGATTGGACACATGCGCCCAATTCGTCCCATCCCAATATTGGATGTAGAACGACTCCGGCAAATCAATGCCGTCATTATCATCAAACCAATACACTTCACTTGATGATAGGGTAAAAGGCTGGTCAAAATCATACTGCACCCATTGCTCGGTTCCGTGCGTGTCCCAGTTGCCATATACCGGATGGCCTCGGTCTGCGGAGCTCTCCGGTTCGTACTCGTCATTCAGCCCTACCAAGCTCTCCCATGGCGAGACGTAGGAAGTCGTAATGCTTCCTTCAATCGCCACATTAGGGTTTGCGGGCTCTGGCGGATCAACAACTGGAGGCACTGGCTCATCTGCTGCAAGACTGGCAATCTCAGCGGCAGACAAAGCGCGATTATAAAGCTTGATCTCATCCAAAATGCCATTCCAATACCGTTCATCGCTTTGAGACTTGCCAATGTAATGGTGCTCGCCCTTTAAAAGGGATTCGATCGCTCCCAGGGTCAAATTAGAGGTCCTCGCTACTTCCGTCCCATTTACATAAAGGACCGCCGTATTACCCGATGCTGTCACCGCCACATGCTGCCATTTTCCAGAGGTTATGCCGTCCCCTGAGATGATTGCTTCCTCCTTGCCCCCTTTTCTCGAAACCTTAAAGCTAAAGGCGCCTTGGGAATCTGTGGATAGTGCCATATACTTCGCATCCGATGTGCCAAAATCAAAAATCCGCGAGCTCGTGTCATAGACCGAATTCGTCACGCCAACTGAGCTTCGAGAATAGACGCTATCCGTCACATTCACCCATGAAGAGAACGAGAACGCTTTTGCTTTTTTTAGCATGTCACGTGGCAGATCAACATAATTGGAAGCCCCATTTAAGGCTATCCCACCCCCTCTCGCCCCATCTGTTCTGCTTGCATGCAAGGTCGAGACATCGTGCCCCGCTCCCGAATAATCTAGGGCGATCTCCCCGTCTGCTTCATCAAACAAATAGCTTCCTAAAAGCTCGCCTTGGCCCACATTTAATGTGAATGTCTTTTGAACGGGGGTTCCAAGCTCATCGTAATCGCGAAGCTGTACCGTAAACGAATAGCTTCCTTCTGCTTGCCCAGACACTTTTCCCGCGATTTTGCCGGTGAAGCGGTCCAAGGTCAGCCCTTGAGGCAGCGAGCCATCTACAATCGTCCAATCGTAAAAAGGAACGCCGCCCTCCGCCTGCAGCTGCAGCTCGTAATTTTTCCCCTGCTTCGCATTTGGAATCGGCATGTTTTTAATGGATGGGCTCAGGAATGGAGTCAGCTTATCGTTCAGCTTCCATCCTGCTTTTTCTGCAATCAGCAGCGTCAGCTTCGTCAGCATCCAGCGCTTATTGTGAAAAAGATGCGTCCGTCCGCCATTTTGACCGCTGATCCGGTCCCAATAAGGCTCCTCTCCCGGAATATGATAGGTGCCGTCGAGCGGAACGGGCCCGCCTTGATAGGCGACGATATTGTCTGCCGTGCCCCCGCTTCGCTTATAAGCAGCTACCCCTTTCCAGTTGCCGGAAAATACGAGCGCATGGCCAAACTCATGCATAATGAGGCCATACACATCGGTAGACGTATTGGACATTTCCGTGAGGTACCACTCCTCATCATCCATAGAGGTAAATGGCGTCGCCGTATCGTAAAAATCAAGAATCGTCATTAATGAACGATGAAGCTTATCCGGAATCGTAATGCCGCCGCGCTTATGATATTTTCCATTGTCCGTCGGAGCGCCTGTTGAATAAGGGCCACTCAGCCCTCTTAGAAAAATCCACATCCCGTTGAATGGCTCATCATTCGTTACTTCAATATGGCCGTCAAAGTTATCTTCGGGAAGCATGCTTACTTCGGAGTTTGCAGGAACGGTATCAAATGGCTCCATATCAAAAAAATAAAACCAATCCTTAATGGCCTGCTCGCCCGCCTCGCGGATAGCAGGATCACTAAAATAAGGCTGTATCGTATCGAATCGGTAATCGAATTTTAAAGGAAGCTCGGGCTCCTTCTCGTCATCCTGATCCAATACGCGAATAGGCGTCGTCTGCGAGCGAACGGCTCCTAGCGCATCGGTAATCGTCAGCTCAAGCGTATAATGCTCGATTTCGCCATTGCCGCCTATTCGATCCGGATGAATTTCCAGCAAAAACGGTTTGTGTTCGCCAGCAGTATCAAAGGCCAGCGTTTTTTGGGCACCTGTTGCGCTGAGTGTACTTGGCCGGTCCATCATCAAGCGTGAGGTGCCTTTAGCTTTAATGTCTATGGTGAGCGGATAAGCAGCATCGGCAGGCGGAATGACGTTCAACTTTACATAGGGGTTGGCAATATAGCCTTGCCAGTCAACCAGCTCCACACCGTAATGATTGACGGTTCTGCCAAAAATATCTTCAAGCTTCGCTTCGTCGCTCGTTGGTTCCGGCTGAACAGGCTTAGGCTTCGCAGCAGCGGGCATAGCAAAAAGCGAAACGAATAACATACAGCAAATGACGAAAGAAATCCCTTTTTTCATCAACAAGCCTCCCTCTACTTCCGCGTATTAGCTTTCCCGAATCCATACCGCCATTTCTCCTTCGCCACGATTCGCCCAAGCATAATAAGGGATAGCCCGAATGCTGCAGGCATGCTCCCCTCGCTTGCGGGATTCATATAGCCTTTGGCTGCTGCCCGGCTGTTCGCCTCGCACGGCCTGCCCTTCAATGACGACGACACCGCCAAGCAGATCCGGCATAAAATGCGCAGCAAGCGCCGCTTGCTCCGGCAGCGCGATATGCGATAAGGCCGCCCCGTTATCCGCTTCCTCCAAGCAATAAACGACAGGCCCCCGCTGCAAGGCCACCTTGCCTGCGTTCGCACGAACAAGAGGATGCGCATATAGGCGCTTAATGGCCATCGGAAATTTCAGCGCAATTTGATCTCCCTCCTGCCAGATACGGTTTATCGCAGCATAACCTTTGTGGAATTGCAGCGAGTCTGGCGATATCGCTTGACCATTTACATTCATTTCTGCTCCCTCGCACCAATCCGGGATGCGAACGGCGATCGTAAACGCTTCGTCACGCTCAGGCGTCACGTTAATGGCGACCGTCTCTTCCCATGGGAAATTAGCTTGCAGGGAAAGGCTTACGTTTTGCCCGGCAACCTTTAGCGTAGTCTCGCTGCCGATATATTGATGGACATAAACCGCATGCTCGTTTTGGGAATAAATATAAGAGCCGAGCGAGGCGATAAGACGGGCCAGATTGGGCGGGCAGCAAGCACAGCCGAACCATTTTTGCCGGGCGGTCTTTACATGCCGTTTATCTGTACGTTTGCAGGCGGCAGGCCACACCTCCAGCGGATTGACGTAGAAAAAGCTTTTGCCATCCAGCCCCATGCCGCTAATGGTTCCGTTATACAATGCACGCTCAATGACGTTTGCATATTTGCTGTCTGGATCAAGATGGAGCATGCTCTGTGCCCAGAAAACAAGGCCGATAGAAGCGCAAGTCTCGGTGTAAGCGGTATCGTTAGGCAAATCATAGTCGAATGAAAAAGCTTCCCCGTCGTGATTCGAGCCAATGCCTCCCGTTACATACATCTGCTTTTGCGTCACGTTTTCCCATAACCTCTTGCAGCTTTCAAGCAGCTCTGTATCATTCGTCGCGCCAGCCAAATCCGCCATGCCGGTATACATATATACCGCCCGCACGGCGTGCCCTGTCGCCACCAGCTGCTCCCGAACAGGCAGGTGGGCTTGATTGTACTCATAATTGTTTTTATATAACGAATAGTAGCCTTCTCGCAGCAGCGCTTCCCGTCCCCGTTTCTCAGCCCGCTTCTCTGCTTCAAGCTTGAAATAATGAGGCTCCTGGCCGCGCTCGTCAATAAAAAATCGGCATAGCTTTAAATATCGCTCCTGCCCCGTTGCGCTATAAAGCTTCATTAAGGCAAGCTCTATTTCCTGATGTCCGGGATAGCCGCGCAGCTTGCCCTGCTCTTCGCCATACACCGAATCGATATGATCCGCCAGCTTGCAGGCGATATCCAGCAGCTTGCGCTTGCCCGTCGTCTCATAATAAGCAATAGCTGCTTCAATCAGATGGCCTGCGCAGTAGGTTTCATGATTATCGCGTTCATTCGTCCAGCGCTGGTCCTGATTATGAATCGTAAAATAAGTATTAAGATAGCCGTCCGGCTGCTGGGCTTTCCCTAGCAACTCTATCGTTTCATCCGCAAGCTTTTCCAGCTCCGCATTTGGATCGGCTTGCAAGCTGTAAGCGACAGCCTCTAGCCATTTGGTTACATCGCTATCTTGAAAAACATAACCGTAAAACGCTCCTTCCGCTTCGCCAGCCGCTATGCGGTAATTTTGCAGCGCATGGCTGGGAGAAGCGCCCTCAACCCGGTCATTGATGGCCTCCCATTGATAGGGAATGACCTCATCACGAACGAGGCTTCTATAATGGGACCAAAAGGGATCATGAATTTTGACCGACTTATATGAAACCTTTCGCCATTTTTCTGTGTTTTCAGTTATTTTCAACATTGCCACAGCCTTTCGTCCACATTTTGTAGACTTGCTCTCTCGCCTTTGGAATGCCCGGATGAAATTGAATTAAAGCGGAAGCCCGCACTTGCTGAACCTTCTGCTTCGCCTCTGCTAGTTTGGTAGCGCTTTGCTCGCCAAGCAGCCCAACATCTCTGCAAATGGAAGTGGCTGCAAGCTGTCCCTGGGCCATCGCTACAAGCGCACTTTCGACACCGGTAATATTGCCGGCTACATACAGCCCTGCCATAGGCGTCTGCATCGCTTCGCTATGAAGCGGAATATGGCCGCCGAGCTCTTTCATATAAACAAATGGACAGCCGGCCACCGAAGCTAGCTCAGCTAATGGATATAATCCGCCCGCAAGAGCGACGAAATCAACCGCTTCCTCCCGCTCGCTTCCGGCAATCGTTTCACCGCATCCATTTACGTCGGCAAGCGTCACGGATTCCACCTGATCTTTGCCATTGATAGCTACAGCCGTTGTCCGCAGCTTTAAGGGAATATCCCACAGCTTGATCCCTCTTCGCGGAAAAAAATGGGATACTACCCCCGCCATTTTTAGCGAATGGGCAGCTCGGCCTCCCATTCTCATAAACGCGGACGGGGCTAAATGGGACAAGCTGAGCAGCTTTTCTACATTTTCTTTAGGCAAAGCGTCTGTTCCAGAAAGCGGGCTTTGCGAAGGCAGCACGATGGCTGCAATGGATACCCCGCTTATAGACAGCTCACGAGCGATTGCCATCGCTAGCACGTTAACCCCGATAATAAGGCCGCGACGTCCGGGTTTAACGAAATGTACGTTAGCCATAACCTGCGCCGCGCCAATGGACATGACGCCAGGCAGTGTCCACCCGGGAGACGGCTGCGGAATTTCGGCACCGCCCGTTGCCAGCAATACGTTAGCTGCCGTGATGGAACCGTCTGACGTTCTAATCACCCAATGCTGATCGTTTTTCCACATGCCGTGAACCGATACGCCGCAGCGGATATGAACACCTAATGCGCAGCACTGCTCGATGAGATGATGGGCAACCTGCTTCCCTATCCACCAGTGGCCCTTCTCTTCATGAAACTGGCCGAGCATGCGTCCGCCGGGTTCGGGAAATTCATCCAATATGGTGACGGCTAGGCCGTGTTCGGCAGCTACAACAGCTGCCGACAAGCCAGCTGGCCCAGCACCGACAATAATGAGATCAGGCTCTCTCTCCTTCGTCATAGCAGCTTCCTCCCTGTTATTTCGTTTGGAAGCTGCAGCCCTTCAGCTATACACATTCCTTCTTCAAGCGGAGTAAGACAGGAACGTACCATTCCTTTTCCTGCTACGCTCAGCCGGCATTCCATGCAATGGCCAATGGCACAATAAAGCCCGCGAGCATGCCCCGATTCCTCATGCCTGCGCAGCGTGCGAATATCTGCTGCGAGCAGTGCCGCCGCTATTGGCTCTCCCTTTAGCCCTGTCATTGGCTTCCCATTAAAGGAAAAGGCAACACGTTCACGCGGCGTCTGCCAACGGCCGAGTAACGGATGGTTCTCAATCCTTTCCATTACGCTTCATCCTTTGCTAGCTGGCCAAACGTTATAGGCCGAATAGGCGGACGGTACGATAATAATTCAGCGTCTCGAGGACCATCTGGATTTTTCACATGAATCCATGTTTCTACAAGGGCTCGGCAAACCCGTCCCTGGCAAGCGCCCATCGTAGCCCTTGTTTTCATCTTCAATTGACGTGAAGTGCAGCTTCCAGACGCATAAGCTTCTTCCAATTGCTCCATGGTCACTTCTTCACAGCGGCAAACGACTAAGGATGGATGCTTCATCGCAAAAGCCCCCCAAGCGTAAACGGCTTTCGACGTCCTCTGGCGGCAAAGCACCGTTTCGCGATGAAATATAGAGAAAGGATGACACTAGGATATCCTTTCCTATATTTCAAGGTGAAACGGCTGGCGCCTTCCTTTGGCGGCGCAGCGCGTTTCAATCCGAGAAATAGAAGAACAAGTATGGCCAAACTTATACTTTCTTATATTTCAAGGTGAAACGGCTGCCGCCTTCCTCTGGCGGCGCGGCGCGTTTCAGTCCGAGAAATATAAAGAAAGGATCAAAATCTCGTATTTTTCTATATTTTAAAAATAACGGATAGCGCATGTTTTTAATTCGGTATAGAAATCCAAAGCCGCTTGCCCTTGCTCGCGCGAATGCGAGCTGGAAAGCTTCATTCCGCCGAATGGGGACTGATATTCCACACCCGCTGTTTCCTGATTCACGCGAACCATGCCCGCCTGCGCTTCGTCCAAAAACCGATGGGCGTAGGATAAATTTTGCGTAAACAGCGAAGCGCTCAGCCCAAAAATCGATTGATTGCATAAAGCGATAGCTTCTTCAAAATCGGATGCCTGAAGCAGCGCTGCAACTGGCCCAAAAACCTCTTCCTGAATGAGAGGATGCCCCGCATCCAAGCCTGCGGCCACGATCGGCTGAATGTAATATCCCTCGTTTTGCTCAGCTGCAGCTACAGCTGGACCTTGGGCAACAATCTCCGCCTGCTGCTGGGCCATATGGACATAAGACATGACCGTTTCATACTGGCTTGCAGAAGCAACGGGGCCTAAATAAGCGGCAGGATCGAGAGCAGGTGCCAGCTTAATTTGCGATACTGCCGTGCTGAGCGCTTTCGTAAACGAAGCATAAATGCCTGATTCAACGATAATTCGGCTCGTTGCTGTACATTTCTGACCTGCCGAACGGAAGGCTCCGCTGACAATGAGCGGAATCGTCTTTTCAAGATCAGCATCGTTTAAAACAACAGCGGCATTTTTCCCGCCCATTTCGGTCTGATATTTAATATTTCGCTTGGCACAAAGCTGGGCAATATGAGTGCCCGTTGATGTGGAGCCGGTAAAGCTTACCGCATCGAGCGAAATTTGCTCTAGTAATACGTCTCCGATTTTGCTGCCCTTGCCAATAACGAGATTAATGACGCCTGCAGGAAGTCCTGCCTCTGCAAAAATCTCAATAAGCTTCGTTGCCGTTAAGGAGGCAAATTCCGCAGGCTTCCATATAACGGTGTTGCCGCAAATAAGCGCAGGCGCGATTTTCCAAATAGGTATGGCAACCGGGAAATTCCATGGGGTAATAATGCCCACGACGCCCAAAGGAACCTTTTTCGTATGCTGCAAAACGTTTGGCTCGCTCGAAGGTATGACAACCCCATTGGCTCGTACCCCTTCCGCCGCGTAATAACGGAGCAGATTTACTCCACGCATCACTTCGCCGCGCATTTCCATAATTGGTTTGCCCATTTCCAAGCTTGCGAGATTCGCTACCTCAGCCAGCTTGGCTTCCAGTGCGGCAGCAAGCTTATACAAATGCTCTGCTCGAGCAGCACCTGTTAAACGAGACCAAACTTCAAACGCTTTACGCGCTGCCTGCTGCGCCTGTATAACATGCGACTGATCAGATAGATGAAGAATGCCAACCTCCTCTTTGATGTTCGATGGATTTTTAACGACAGATTCGCCTGCTGCTGGCGTAATCCACTCGCCTCCGATCCAATTTCGACTGCTCGTCATTTTGCGATCCCTCCTGTTCGGACTAGGCTACTTTAAACTCATCATTCCGTTAATTTGCTGGCTGATTAGGTCTAACCGCGTATTCAAAAGCTTCTCTAATGAGCTGGTAATCTGCTTCTGGCAAAGGCAGGCGCGGCGGACGTGTAGGACCGACCGGGAATCCCGCCAACTCCATCATATATTTGATCGATTGAACGAGCTGAGGGCTGGCATCCATATGGAACAAAGGCAGCAGACGGCGATAAAGCGCGCTTGCCTCTTGCATTTTCCCTTGTCTGGCAAGGTTAAACAACTCTACGCCTTCCTTCGGCAGCGCATTGGGCACACCGGAAATCCAGCCTGTTGCGCCAAACAGCGGGCCTTCCATCGCCAAATCATCTACGCCGATCATAACTTCAAGATTGGTTTGGGCCAAAATATCATGCACGCGGCGGATGTCGCCAGAAAACTCTTTTACCGCAACGACATGATCAAATTTGGAAAGCTTCGCAAGAAACTGCGGCGTCAAATCTACTTTATAATCATGAGGATTGTTGTACGCTACAATGGGAAGTCCTACCTCATTCAGCGCTTCGTAATGAGCGACAACTTCATGCTCAAGCGGCTTGTAATTAATAGGAGGCAGCGCCATAACCCCTGCCGCACCTGAATCTTTGGCATGCTGAACCCATGCGACCGCCTGCTTCGTAGAAGGCGCGGCCGAACCAACAACGACAGGCACCCGCCCTGCTGCGGCTTCGATGACCGTCTCCACTACCTGTGCTCGTTCCTCACTGCTCATCGTTGCATATTCGCCAAGAGATCCAGTAGGAACAAGCCCGCTTATGCCATTTGCGATAAGCCAATCGCAATGCTCCGTCAAACGCTTATAGTCGACTTCATAGGAAGCAGTGAAAGGGGTAACGATTGCCACATAAACACCTTCAAATTTTGCCATTTCAAAATTGCTCCTCTCGAATGTTAATCGTTTAGATTTTTGACCTTCTAAACCCTATATGCAAAAAGCAGCTTCATGCTGCTCGTTTCAGGTGGATGCTCCCTGCACGAAGACACAAAGATAGACTTCGTGGACACAGCTTGGAGGACACAGCAGCCGTTATTTCAATCGAATCACTGGTTTTGGCATAGTCTGCGGACTCAGGTGCCGCTAATGCGCTGTCCATCGTCATTTTCAGAGGATTATGAAGGCAACAGCGGATCTCCTGTCCGCTTAAGGCCTAAAATGGGATTAAAATCCAGAATAGCGGAACCTCAGTCCGCGAAAAAAGGAATGAACTTCCAAAACGGCGTATTCTGAGCCGCATTGCTCTCTGCAACTATGTTCTCAGCCACAATCGCATACTGTGGTTCTTTACTGTGGTTCCTTAAGCCTTGAATTGTCAGAAGAAATTGGCCTCGAATAGGCACAAAGCAAGGAGCAGCAGCAAGGGCCCCCTTTTTCATACACGTTCTAGTACAGTACGAATCCATCAGCCAGCGGATCGCTAGAATCGAGTACAAAATTCATAAAGCCCAGCACATAAGCACTTCCTGTTAGCTGTGGAATGACGGCTTTTTGCCCGAACGCACATATTTCCTCCTCCACGCTGCCAACTGCACGCGTTCCAGCGCTGCCTTCATAAACAACCTGCTGCCCGCGCTTCAGCAGCCCCTTATGGTTCAGAACCGTCATATGGGCGCAGGCCCCCGCTCCTCCGGGAGAGCGATCAAGCTGTTCGCCAGCAAATATGGACCAGCTGCGATAGACCGGATTAACCGAATCGCCCTCAGCCTTTTCATAAAAAAACACGCCATGAATGCCAGTAATCCCTTCCTGCACCGGGTGCTTAACCTCCAGCTGCGCTTCAATGGCTTTGCGGATTAACCCTCCGCATGCTTGAAGCTCAGGAATTGACCGTCTATCGCCAAGTCCGGCAGCATCGACAACCGCATAAAACTCCCCGCTGAAAGCAATATCGACACGTAGTTCAATGTCTTGTATGATCAATATAAGGGACTCCGCATAGACAAAACTCGGAACATTGTGGAAGGATACCGTTCGTACTTCCTGCCCTTCGCAGCCAGCAATAGCTTTTACCTTTCCCGCTGGGCAGTCAATTAATATACCTTCGGCGGCAATAGCCGCATCCAGCTGCCCCGTCGCAATCCATGCCGTTACGACCGCGAAGATTCCATGTCCGCTTATAGCTGCATATCCTTCCTGATTCAAAAACAACAAGCCGAACTGGGCTTCCTCCGATACGGGAGCTGTAACGATGGCGCCTGTCATGCCGTAATGTCCTCGCGGTTCAGCCATAAGCAGTTTTCTTATGGAATCATGATGATGCTTGAAAACTACCGACTTGGCTTGCTGCGAGGCGCCCGCCATTTGCGGCAGGCCGCCTGTCAGGATGCGAAGAGGCTCCCCGCCGGAATGCGTATCAATCGCTGCATACCATTTGTTAATTTCCATATCCAAGCCTCCATCAAACCAGCGTTAGAGCAAATTCAGAGTAGAATTAAAGCAAGAAAAAACCGCTACCCAGCTCATCCTGATCGTGAAAAACAAACTGGTGAAAGCCTGTTACCCAGGCTGACCCTGATATTTGCGGGATGACAGCTGGCAAGCCGCCTACCGTTGTCTCCTCCAAAATTTTTGCCCGGAACACGGAGCCTACAATGCTTTCATGCACAAATTCCTGCTCCTTGGAGAGTTCGCCCTTGGCATGCAGCACGGCTACCTTCGCCGAGGTTCCCGTCCCGCATGGCGAACGGTCAATTCCTCCCGGAGGCACGACGACCGTATTGCGGCAATGGGCAGCAGGCGATACGGGATCGCTGTAAAACTCAATATGGGTCAGCCCGCGAATGACTGGAATCTCGGGATGAACCACTTCAATGCTCTCGTTAATCGCATCCCGAATTTTGATCGCCAAGCGGACGATTTCCGAAGCCCGATTAGGCACTAAGGGCAGCTGCAGCAGACGCGCATCAACCAAGCCGTAAAAATTGCCGCCATACGCAATATCAACGGAAATTTCTCCAATTCCTTCAACTTGGAGCCGGACATCCTTTTTGTACAAAAAAGAAGCAATATTCGTGAACGTCACTTCTTTGACTTTTCCCTGCGCGATGTCAAGCTGGGCTTCCACAAGCCCCGCTGGCGTATCCAGCCGAATGACATTTTTGCTCTCAGGATAGATCCCGCCCTCAATCAGCGCCGTGCAAAGGCCAATCGTATCATGCCCGCACATCGGCAAATAACCGCCCGTCTCAATAAAAACGACGCCGATATCGGCCGTTTTATCACACGGTGGAGTCAAAATACAACCGGACATCACTTCATGGCCCCGGGGCTCAAACATCAACGCTTTGCGAAAATGGTCAAAATGCTCGGACATATAAACCATCTTCTCGGTCATCGTGCTTCCGATCAGCTCCGGCGCTCCGCTCGTAACGGTTCGGGTCGGATTGCCTCCCGTATGGGTATCGATGGTGGTCACCAGTTTGGAAAGCTTCATAGGACTACCTCCTGATTAACGTCGCCACGACGGAATCGGTCATAGCGCAGCGGCTGGGCCGGAATGCAGGTCTCGGCTTCGCTTAACATTTCACTGATGACCTTCCCCGTAACCGCGGCGAGGCTGATTCCATCCCCTTCATGACCGGCTGCTACATAAAAACCCGGTATTTCGTCGATTGGTGAAACGATGGGCAAATGATCGGCTGTCCATGGCCTAAGGCCAGCGTACGTTCGAAGCATCGGAATATGCTCAATGACTGGAAAGAAACGGATCGCTCTCTGCGCAATAAGCCGAATGACCTCTTGATCGACACGAGTATCCATACCAGCAAATTGGCGGCTCGATCCGATTAAAAAGTTTTGGGAAGCGGTTGGTTCGAATACGAGGGCAATGCCATACGCTTCGAACTTGGGATCGACTTGCCGCTTCCCGCCAAACTTGCTAATCAAATAGCCGAATTCCATCACCTTCCGTTTCCCAATGTTGGCTGAGCGGGCAGCGACGAGGATATGGCCTTTTCGCGGCTCAATTGGAATATCGATACCTACCATTTGTCCAATAAGCTTCGACCATACGCCAGCCGCATTAATGACGATTTTCGCTTTAATCGTGCCTGCCGCTGTCTCTACTCCCCGAATTCTCCGCTTCTCATCGAGCAAAATCGCTGTCACCGCCGTATGCGTTCGAAAACGGGCACCATGACGGCGAGCGGTTGCAGCCAAGGAGTAGGTTAGCAATACGGGGTTAACCGTAGAATCCGTTGCACACTCTAAACCGCCTAATAAATCCTCGGCCATATAAGGCCATTCGTCTCTGAGGTCCTTCTGATCGAGCATCCGAAAGGGGAGTCCTGCCTGCTTTTGCCGGGAAACCCAGCGCTCAGCAGCGATCATCTCTTCCTCCGTCTCGCAGACGAGAATGCTTCCGGGTGCCCGATACTCGAACTCCTCATCAAGCTCCTGCACCAGTTCAGCGACTAATTGCTGGGATTTCAAGGACATTTGGCTGTCGAAGCCGGGGTCTTTATCAATGGCTAAAATGTTGCCGTCGCATTTGGAGGAGGTTCCCCCCGCAATCTCCCCGCGCTCGACAACGAGAACGTCCATCCCTAATTTGGCCGTATAATAGGCGATGGCCATCCCAATGATGCCTCCGCCAATGATGACGACTTCCGCAGATTCAGCATGCATGGACGAGGCCACCTCCTTCTACATTACAAAACGATTAATTCCTTATTCGACTTCGTCAGCACTTCAATGCCTGTGTCTGTGATCAAAATATCATCCTCGATACGGACGCCTCCAAAATCAGGGATATAAATGCCAGGCTCGACTGTCAAAATCATCCCCGGCTGCAAAACATCATCCGACTTCTGGGAAAAGCCCATCCATTCATGGATTTCCAAGCCGAATGCATGACCGAGCCCATGGCCAAAATACTCCCCGTATCCGTAGCCAGCAATACAGTCCCGTCCCAGCGAATCGCCTTCTTTGCCCGTCATGCCTGGCCTTAGTCCATTTAAGGTGGTCTCGTTTGCTTCCAATACAATCTTATAAATTTCTTTATGCCGCTGCTCTGGCTTGCCGATAAACACCGTCCTTGTCAAGTCGGAGCAATAGCCTTCATAGCTCGCTCCAAAATCAAGGGTAACGAATTCGTTCGTTCCCAGCAGCTTGTCGCTCGCGAGCCCATGCGGCAATGCCGAACGCAAGCCGGAGGCTACAATCGTAGCGTAAGCCGAAGAGGTCGCCCCATTTTTACGCATAAAATATTCGAGCTCGGCAGATACGTCCTTCTCAGATAGGCCCGGCTTCATGAAGCCTAAAATATGCTCAAACGCCTTTTCCGTAATGTCGATCGCCTTGCGAATATGCCCTTGCTCGCGCTCATCTTTAATGCCGCGCAGCTTTTCAACGATATTTTGGGTCGGGACAAGCTCGAGTCCGTTAAAAGATTCCTCGTAGGCTTCATAGCCTGCCAATGTCACATGAGTTTTCTCAAACCCGAGCTTGCGGGCTCCCACCGCGTCCAGCTTTTCCCGAATAAGCTCAAATGGCTTGCCTGCATACTGGATAACCTCGTATTCAACCGCCTGCTGCGCCGCTTGACGCGTATAGCGAAAATCAGTGATTAGCAGTGCCTGATCCTTCGTAATCGCCACAAATCCCGCTGTACCCGTAAATCCGGTCAAATATCTGCGATTGTATGGACTTGCAATCAATATCCCGTCTAGCTGCTCGCGTTCCAGCTGTTCCCTAATCCTCTTGAGCCGCTGGGCTTCCATTTGCTTCACGCTCCCTCCAGTCCGATCTTTCATTCCGCGTCGCCTGTTCAACATGCTTTTAAATAGAGTCGCTTTGCACGCCCAACTGCTTATATTGCTCGCGATCCACAATTCTAAGGCCGAATACGCGGCGAATGCGTTTTCCTTCTTTGCCTTGGAATGTAACGGTTACCTTCTCGGCACCAGCAAGTGCTGCAGCCGGGAGCGGGAAGTTTACATTATAGAACTTATCCTCTTCCGTAAAACCTTCCTCCACCTCTGTCAGCAGCTCGCCATTCAAACAGACATCAAACTCGCAATTCGGCATCTCTTGTGCCGATGTATAAGTCACGACCAGCATCATTTCGTTTTCGGGCTTCACCTTCAAATCGAACGAGAACCACCCGCCTTGGCCCGCCATGCGGAATGGCCTGCGGTTCAACATGCCGACGCGAGTCGAGCTGTCGCCTTTAAAATCATGGTCACGCTCCGGCTGCATTTCTCCTGGCTGCGCATAATCAATTGTGCATTGCTCCAGCCTTTGCATCTTTTCCATCACTTTTCTGTAATCCGCTTCCGCTATTGCCCAGCCATCCGGCGTGAACAAGTCCCAATAAACGGTATAGGAACGGTCAACCATTTGGTAAAATGGCGCAAGCTCCACATTGCGGGGGTAACCGACCAATTTGCTTTGGAAAGCCAAGCTTTTGCCAGGCACAGCTTCCAGCCATGTATCCAGCGGCTTCTCTTTTGCCAGCAAAACAGGCGCATAAAGATACTCGGAAGCATGGGGATCATCATGGCTCCCCAGATCACCCGCAAGCAGCACAGGTCCATAAAAAATCGCTGCGCGATCGGCATTGTCTGCCATAGCCTCCAGCCTTAGCGACTTCGGAATAACAACCCGAATCAAGTCCCCGTCGATCCATAAACGGTTGATCGCAATAAAGGAGCCGGGGGATTGGTCAACCGCTATCGGTTCACCATTAATTTCAACGGAGACCCCTTGCTCCGCCCAGCCCGGATAGCGAATGTTGAGACTGAACTGCACAGGCTTCGCGCACGATAGCTTGAGCCCTATCACATCGTCCAACGGATATTCCGTCTCCTGCAGCAGCGTTACGCCCTTTTCCGTCCACGCCAGCTCGGAATGGATAAACTGGATCACAAACAGTTGGTCCTCCCCTTTAAAATAAATCGCGCTGCCATAGCTGGCCTGGCTTTCCATTCCTGTGCCGATGCAGCAGGTGAAATCGTCGAATTTGTCATCAAAAATTTTATGCCCGCCCATTGCCAGCGACAAAAAATACGTCATGCCGCCAGACTCCGGATGCTGGGACGCGAGTATATGATTAAACAGCGCCCGTTCATAATAGTCGGCTTCCGCAGCTGATGCTTTCCACTCAAACAGATGCTTCGTCAGCTTCAGCATATTGTAGGTGTTGCACGTTTCCGTCGTTTGCGGCCCCAGCCTGTCATTAAACGAATCCGCATCGCCAAAATATTCGCCAAAGCTATTACCGCCATTCGCATAGGAATGGTGATGAACGACGCTGTTCCAGAAAAACTCAGCCGTATCCCGGCGCTTCTCGTCGCTAGTCCATTCATATTCCTTCGCTAGGCCAATCAGCTTCGGAATTTGGGTATTCGCATGCTTTCCGGGCAGGCAGTCCACATGCTCAGCAAGCGGATCAAGGACAAGCTTATGCCAAAATTTCTCGGCTAACGTTAAATATTTGTATTCATTCGTATCGGCATATAGATCAGCTAAAACCTCGTTCATGCCGCCATACTCGCAGATCATCATTTCTTCCATTTGCTCTGTAGACAGCGGGGCGAGAATCCCTTCAACCCAGTCGGCAAGCTTCCTTTCCACAACGAGCGCTTTCTCATTGCCGGTTAGCCGGTAAGCATCCCTCAGTCCCGCAAACAACTTATGCAGCGTGTACAAGGGCGCCCAGGCCCCATTCAAGTCAAATCCCTTGGATTGAATATTTCCGGAAGCCACTTCATGGAAAACTTCCTTGCCGCGCGGAATGCCAGAAACATAACCATCCCCATGCTTATTTTGGCAAAGCTCAAGCTCATCCGTTATATAATCGACTCTTTCCTTGAATTCCGCCTCTGCCAAAGAGCTATACATCATCGAGCACGCGGATAAATAATGCCCTAACGTATGTCCCGACAAGCTCTCTGCTTCCCAGCCCCCATATTGCGGCGCTCGCGGCTCAAGTCCTGCATATTCTCTAAATCTAGCCAGCAGTCTGTCTGGCTCAAGCTCCAGAAGATAACGGCGATTCGTTTCCATCGCATGCTTAAATGGCCCCTCCAACAGCTTAACCTCGCCTAATGCGAAAGCTTGAGCCGCTTGTTTAATTCTCATGCTTGCTTTCATTTGGTTATCACCCTTTCATACCGGTTAACGTAATACCTTCAATAAAATAACGCTGCCCTATAAAAAACACGATGATGACAGGCATAATGACAAAGGTGGAAGCAGCCATTAGCAAATGCCACTGCGCACTGTGCAGCGACTGAAACATTTGGAGGCCAAGCGCCATCGTAAATTTGCTTTCCTCGTTCAAATAAACGAGCGGCCCCATAAAATCATTCCAGGAATTCATAAACGAAAACAGTCCAATGACGATTAAAGCCGGCTTAGACAAAGGGATAATGATGCGGTAAAAAATAGTCCAGGGGCCCGCTCCATCGACATACGCCGCTTCATCCAAATCTTTTGGAATGCTCGAATAAAACTGTCTGAGCAGAAAAATATCAAACGCTGAGCCAAACCAGACCGGCATAATAAGCGGAAAATACGTATTAATGAGATCTACCAATCGCCAGCCAATAAAGGTAGGAATCAAGGTGACTGCACTAGGCAGCATCATGCTGGCTAACAGCAAGGAGAAAAAAATATTTCTCCCCGGCCAGCTCAGTCTGGCATAGCTATACGCGCCTAGAGAGCTGCTGATCAGCGCTCCTGCCAAGCAGCTAACCGTAATGGTCAGCGTATTTCGGAAAAAGCGGAAGAAATCGATCGATGTCAGCGCCTCCACATAGTTATGAAATTGAAACGGGGCAGGAATCCATTTGGGCGGCATTTCAAAAATTTGCAACGACGTCATGAGCGAGCTGCGTATGAGCCAGAATAGCGGCAGCAGGCAGAAAGCGGCTCCTATGAGCAGGAAAAAATAGACGATTATTTGCGAAATTCGGCGGCTTCTCAGCATATGGGCTACACCTCGCTTTCATAAAATACCCATGATTTCGAAGTCCGGAAAAAAATCGCCGTCACGATAAGAATGATGATAAAGAGAATCCAGGCAATCGCCGAAGCATGCCCCATTTCCCCAAATAAAAAGGCCTCCCGATAAATGTAATAGTTATAGAACAAGCTCGCATTGTTTGGTCCGCCTTGTGTCATAATGAGCGCTTCGGTGAACACCTGAAAGGCGCCAATCGACCCCATAATCAAATTAAAGAAAATAATCGGCGTCATCATCGGTATCGTAATGTGCAGAAATTTGCGCATGGCGCCTGCACCATCGACGATAGCCGCCTCGTACAGCGATCTCGGCACACCTTGCAAGCCCGCCAGAAAAATGATGATCGTGCTCCCCATTCCCCAAAGGCTCATAAGAACAATAGAAGGAACGACCGTCTCCTCTGAATAAAGCCAGTTTAAAGTTGGGAGATTGAGCGCTTCCAGAAAGCTGTTGAATAGTCCTAAATCAGGACTGAACAACCAAATCCAAATCATTGAAGAAGCGACAGCAGGCACAATCACGGGCAAATAAAAGATCGTTCGAAAAATCGACTTGCCGCGAATAAACTCCATATTAAGCAAAAAGGCGACGATAAATGAAAACATAAGCCCGAGAGGAACTCTTAAAATCACGTACTTAAAAGTAACCGCTAAAGAGTTGTAAAAATATTGATCCGTGCCATCAAAAAGCCTCGTATAATTGTCGAACCCGATAAATTTCGGCGTATTCACAATGCGATAATCCGTGAAGCTTAGCAATAAGCTTGATAGCATCGGCAAAATGGTGAAAGTGAGCAGGCCCAAAATGCTGGGCAAGGCAAACAGGATGCCAGCAAGCGCAATACGGCGTTTACGAGTGATAAAAAAAACCTCCTCTCCGGGCGAATGGCTATCCCCCTGGCTACCTTCCGTAATAGCCCTGAATCAGCGGCTCCACTTTAGGTTCAACCCCTTTTAACGCTTGCTCGGCCGTTTCTTTGCCCGTCCATACCAAATCAAGGGCAGGCGTGACGAGCGCATTGATTTTAGCTAGATTTTTCACCTCAAAGCCTGGCGTCCGTATGCCATTCTCCAGCGTTTGCTTCATAAAGGATTCCGTATAGCCCTCTGGATGCGCCTTGTTTCCTGAAGCCCATTTGCTGATCAGCTCTGGATCGGTATACCACGCTTTTTTGAGCGGCATCCACAATCCGCCTGCGATCAGCGGCAGCACCGATTCCGGATCAGCCATATATTTATAAAGCAGCCATGCTTCCTCAGGATGTTTGGTTGAGCTGAATATGACCGTCGGTGCGCCATCCAGCAGCGTATTGCTATCTTTTAATTTGGGAAGAACGCCTACGCCTAGATTAAAGTCCTGTTCGGCGAATGCTTGCAGAGCCCAGTTTCCAGATACGGTCATGGCGACTTTTTTCGTCTGCAGCGCCATATCGGGAAGGCTTTTCGTTTGAAGCGGGGTAGGTGAAACATGGTGTACATACATCAGGTCAGCAAGCTTTTGAATTGCTTCGATCGCTTCCGGCTCCACTAGTCCAAAGCCCTTGCCATCTTCCGTTAAGAAGTTGCCGCCATTGGACACAACCGCTGCCATCATGTTGTATGGATCATATTGAAAGCCATACTGTTTGATTTTATTTGGATTAAAGGCAGGGTCCAGCGCATTTTTTCCCGTGTCATCCAGCGTTAATTTTTTTGAATATTCGATAAACGTATCCCAGTCCCATGACTTGCCTGCTTCTGTCGGAGGCAGCTCCACGCCCGCGTCCAGCAGCATATCCTTGTTGTACATGAGTCCGTAGCCTTCTACTGCCGTGCTCATTCCGATCGTCTTGCCAGGCGCGTAGTCGTACCAAATTTGATCTAAATAATCTTCCTTCTTAAAATCGGGATCGCTTTCAATGAGCGGGGTGAGATTAAGCAGCTTTCCATCCTCTGCCCAGGTGAGCGCCGCGCCAGAAGACAAATAACCGAGATCGGGTGCCACATTTCCGGCAACCATCGTCGTCAGCTTCGTCAAATAATCCGATGGCACATGCATAGGCTCGACGATAATGCCCGTTTCTTGCTCAAAACGCTTAAGCGCCTCCGTAACCGTCTTCTTCTCGATCGTATCGCCCCAAAAGGAAAATTTAAGCGTAACCTGCTCGCCGTCTTTCGGTGGTTTTACGCCGGATTGATTTTCAGGAGACCCTTCATCGCTGGAGCAGGCTGTCAGTATGACTGTCATGGTGAAAACTGCCGACAAAGCTAATGCGGTTAAACGTTTAGCTTTCTTCATTGGCTCGCCCTCCATCATATTTACAAATGGTTTATAGTTTTATTGTAAATAAGAGCCGCTATAAAAAGAATTCGAACATTTTTGTATTGGTGGAGGATCTTCGCTTTTTCTATATAGGCAAATGAATTTTCACCACCGTGCCCTGTTGGGGCTGGGAATGAATGGTAACGCCATATGAATCTCCGTAGATAAGCTTTATTCGTTTGTCGACATTTTGAATGCCGATCGAGCTGCTTTCCGTTTCGGTCAAAGACGCAATTTGGCTCTC
The DNA here is from genome assembly GCF_059383875.1 of Paenibacillus sp. JT22N7. Lineage (NCBI taxonomy): Bacteria > Bacillati > Bacillota > Bacilli > Caryophanales > Paenibacillaceae > Paenibacillus > Paenibacillus sp. JT22N7. The sequence continues at coordinate 200,789 of NZ_JBXENY010000012.1, read as the reverse complement.
TGGAATGCCGATGCCGTTATCTTCGACCGTGAAGCAGCGCTGCTTGTCCTCCAGCCAGCCGCGAATGTGAATAAGCCCGCCGCGATGAATATGGGCAAAGCCATGCACGATCGCATTTTCAACAAAGGGCTGTAAAAAAAGCTTGGGCACCGTGTATGTATAAAGCTCGGGAGCAATGTCATAGGTAACGGCAAATTTCCCTTCAAAGCGTTGATCCGTGATAAAAATATAATGCTTGAGCCAATTTAAATCATCATTGAAATCGCCTATGTCCTGGCTATTTGCAGATGTGTATTGCAGCATCGCAGATAAGCTGACGATCATGCTGCTTAATTCCTTCTGATTATTTTCCAAAGCGGTCCAATTCATAATGTTTAAGGTGTTATACAAAAAATGAGGGTTAAGCTGTATATTCAGCGACATAATTTGCGTTTCTTTCTCCCTTAGCTTGACGATGTAATTTTCTTCGATTAATCGATTAATTTTCACATTCATTTGATTGTATTTATGAATCAGATAGCCCATTTCGTTATAGGACTCGACGGGAATTCTAGTATCAAATTCGCCCTCTCCTGTCTTTTTTATCGCTTTCAGCAGCTGATGAATAGGCTTCGTAATGGAGCTCGCGAATATATAAGCCAGCAGAAGCGATACGATAAGCAGAAATACAGCCAAGTACAGCGTATAGGATTTAATTTCCGGCAAAAAAGAGGCCATGAGCTTTCCTGGGGAAATCGTAATGCCCGATATCCAGCCCGTTACTTTAGACGTATCAAAGCAAACGATCAGCGGCTTTCCATCCTGCATAACGGTTATCGTGCCGCTTTTCATCGCTGCGATCTCATCGAGCCATGCGGGCTTGCCGAGGCGGGCTTCTTTAAACATATCCGTGCCAGATATGGGCTCGCCTTCCGCACTCAAAATAAAATAAGAAGCGCCATCAGCAGGAAGTGCTCCCGACAAATGTGCGCCGTACATCTCAGGATTATAGGTCACGACCAGCACCGGCAGCTCAGCCTTCCCTTGCAGCTCGATCACTTCGCTATTATTAATCTGAAACAACTTGAGCAGGCGTACACCCGACAATAGATGGGCATATTCTGGCGGCCTCACTTGGCTCGTTTTCCGGTCAAACATCCGATCGAATGAAAAAGTCGGCACCCATGCCATCCCCCCTTTTCCTGCCCATGCCCTTTGATATAAAGCGGTCTTATTAAAATCCTGATACGGAATAAAAGTAGACGTGCCGATATTCGCATAGCTCGTCATCAAATGAATCGAGTAGATTTGATTTAAATCGAGGAAATATTTGCTGATGACTTGATTCACTTTTTTCTCCATCGTAATCATGCTGTATTCGTCCTTTGGGTCCGCATGCAAGTATTGCTCATACAGCACCTGATCGGCGAACATGGCCAGACTGCTTTCTTCCACCCGCGAAAGCTCCTCATCAATGATTTCATTGTTCTGCTTCACGATCGAATAAAGGTTTTGCCGGGCAAAATCCGAAACAAATTCCCTGCTGGAATAAAAATATTTTGAGCTCAATATGACGAGCGGCAGCGTGACGATGAGCGCATAGGTGAGCAAAAGCTTAGACCGAAAGCTAAAATACTTTTGAAAGCGATGTAAAAAATAAGGCGTACGCAGCTAAACCCCCTCCTTTAACGAGAAGCAGATAAATGACGATATTCCTCTGGACTGCTGCCATATTCCTTGCGGAACAGCCGGATGAAATATTTTACATCCTTGTATCCGACGTTTTCGGCAATTTGGTACACCTTTTGCGAGGTTTGCAACAATTGTCCGGCTGCAACCTTCATTCTCGTTTGCATAATATATTGGTTAATGGTTGTATGGGTATGCGTTTTGAATAACAAACAAAAGTAAGAAGCATTAAAATGAAATTTCGCAGCGATCGTACTGAGGGACAATTCTTCGTCATAGTGGTTTTCAATATAGGCTTTGCAGGCATCAATGATAGCTTCGCTGCGATAAGAGGTTCGATTATCCAAGCAATCGGCCAACTCGAAAATCCATGCCTGAGCCGCATTTTTTAATTGCTCGACGGTATGGCATTGCAGCAGCGCTTCCTCCAATGCCATGCTATTGAAAGAAAGCAGCCCTTTTTCCATTAAGCAGGAGGTTAAATGATGGATAGCAGCAGCGATGGCATATACTAGCTTTTCAGGCTGGGGGAAGCTGCTTGCGGTCGCCTGATTAATGATGGAATCCAAATACGAACGAATGCCGGGCTTATCGCCCGATACAACAGCGTCTGTCAAAAAACGCACCTCTAGCTTCAGCAGCGCCCGATGACTGCTGCCATTCATTTGCTCGGCTTCGAGCAGTACGCCTCCGCCCTTGTAAAATCGCGTTTGTAAGGCGAGATTAGCTTGTTTAAAAGATTCCCTGGCTTCATGCTCCCAACTGGTGAAGCTGCTCCCCAAGCCAAACGTTAATTCGGCTGCATGCTGGGCAGAGAAATGGCGGATGAGCATTCGCAGCCTGCCTTCCCATTCGGGGGTGACGATTGGTGCGTTTTCCCCGCTAATGATCATGGTGTGAAGCACCTTATCAGACTGGTAAAAAGCGAAGGAAAATCCTTGCGCCTTCAAGGCTGCTTCCAGCATCGCTTTGAGCTCACTCAGCATCCATTTGCGATCGCCAATCCCGATTTTCGAATTCAGCACTGCGGCCATAACCATACCCTGCTTAACAGCGGGAAAGGCTCTTTCAAGCCGCTGATAATCGTCCTTATCCGGCAATCCTTCAAACAATTCGGCAAGGGAAGCCTCCACGGAGGCGAGGCGTATGGCGTGCATTTTATTTTCGGTTTTCGCGAGCAGCTGGACGATTTTTTGTTCCTCAACCGGCTTCAGCAAATAATCGCTAGCTCCTAATTGCAGAGCACGCTGCGCGTATTCGAAGTCCGAATACGCGCTCATTATAATAATGCATTCGCTTCCCCCGCGTTCGATGAGATGCTCCATAAATTCGAGGCCATCCATAATCGGCATCTGAATATCTGTGAACACCAAATCAATGGGATGCACGCTCATGCTTTGCAGCGCCTCCGCCCCATCCATGGCATCATAGATGGTATATTCCGGCCTTAAATGTTTAAGCATCCGGGATAACCCTCTTCTGTGCTTTGGTTCATCATCCACAACTAAAACGTTCAACATCTTCCATCCCCCTTCATTTCAATAGCTTTTCTATAGTAATATCAACGGGATGTTTCTAGCTGTTTTCGTTTACACGTCCTATTCTATATACAATCTTAATAATTACAATAAAGATTCAGAAGCAATACTTTCATTTTTTCAACCAATTGCGTTTATAAGCGTTCCTTTGCCCGGTTATGCAAACAGCGAACAGCGGCAAGGCTGCGCACCTTATCCCACTCGGAGGGATGAAGATGCGGCTGCTTTGCCGCTGTTTTAGCTGATTGACTTGATTTACCTGGTGGATTGAACGCATACGTAGCTGCCTACCTGCCTGTCCTTATCCTTTAACCGATCCGAGCATAACGCCTTTGGCGAAGTGCTTTTGCAAAAACGGATACACGAGCAAAATTGGAATCGTAGCAAATACGATAACCGCCATCCGAATCGTTTGCGGCTGAATCGCCGTTTCATCGAAGCCGGTATCTCCTATGCGGCTTTGCGCCAAAATGACAATTTCCCGCAGCAGCACCTGTACCGGCCACTTATCGCTGTCATTAATGTAGATGATGGCGCTGAAAAACTGGTTCCAATGCGATACCGCATAAAACATGCCGAACGTTGCAATGGCAGGCATCGATAACGGGATGACAATGCGGAACAGCACACCGACGTCCGTACAGCCATCAATTCGCGCGGAATCCTCCAGTCCATCAGGAATTTGCTGAAAAAAGTTTTTCAGCACAATCAGATTAAACGCGCTTATGGCATTCGGGATCATCAGCGACCACAGCGTATTCGTCAGCCCCATGCCGCTTACGACAAAATAAGTCGGAATGAGCCCGCCGCTGAACAGCATCGTGAACAGCACCGCCATTAAAATCGGCTGCCGCCCGCGCAGCGTCTGCTTTGCAAGCGGATAGGCCATCAGGCAGGTCAACAGCAGATTGATGGCCGTGCCGAGCGTTGTCACATAAATCGAGACGAGCAGGCTGCGCATCAGCGTATCGGTCGAGAAAATATATTGATAAGCCGACAGCGAGAACGACTTCGGGAAAAGAATAAAGCCCCCTTTTGCCGCCTCCTCTGGACTCGTAAAAGATACAGCCAAAATATAAATGAACGGCAGTACCGTCACCAAGGCAATAATCGTCAGCACGATGAAATTGGCGCCGTCAAACAATTTGTTGCCCAGCGTATTGTCAACGCGAACATAAGACTGATCCTGGCTCATTGTCCTCTCCTCCTGCTCTCATAATGGCGCTAGTAAACCCCTTCCTGCCCAAACTTCTTGGCCATCCAGTTCGCTCCCAGCACCAGAATGAGGCCGATAAAGGATTTGAACAAGCCAACTGCCGCGCTGTAGCTGTACTGGGCCTGCGTCAAGCCTTTCACGTACACATACGTGTCGAATACTTCGCCTACATCGCGGTTCGTTGGAGCAAGCATGAGGAAAATATGCTCGAACCCGGAATCAAGAAACGTGCCGAGCCGCAAAATAAGCAAAATGACGATTGTGCTGCGAATAGCGGGCAGTGTAATATGCCACAACTGTCTTAGCCGATTGGCTCCGTCCATTCGCGCTGCTTCATACAGCTGCACATCAACGCCCGACAGCGCTGCGAGAAAAATAATCGTGCCCCAGCCTACTTCCTTCCAGATCGACTGCGACATAATAATCGTTCGGAACCAGCTCGGCTCCAGCAAAAAGGCGATTTTATGCCCGGTTAGCGCAAACAGCATTTCATTGATAATGCCGCCTTCCGTCGTCAGTATAATGTAGAATACCCCTACGACGACGACCCAAGAGACGAAATGGGGAATATAGATCATCGTCTGCACAAACCGCTTGAAGCGCTCGACCCGTACTTCATTCAGCATTAAAGCAAGCACAATCGGCAGCGGAAAGAAGAAGACGATGTTGTAAACTGCCAGCAGCAGCGTATTGCGGAACAGCTGCCAAAACTGCGGCTCCGAGAAAAATCGTTCGAAATGCTTAAGTCCCGCCCAGCTGCTCCCCAGCACGCCCTGAAAGGGCTGATAATCCTGAAACGCGATAATGACGCCGTACATCGGGACGTATTTGAAAATGATGAAAAATAGTACGCCTGGAAGCAGCATCGCATACATCCATTTATCCTTGATCAGCTCCCGCAGCCACTCGCTGCGTCTGCTTACCCGCTCCTTGCCAAGCGTTGATCCGCCTGGCCTGCTACTGCTGCTGCCCGTCGTGCGGATTTGTGCGTTCATGCGCGTCCCTCCCTTGTTAGCCTCCAAGCTCTACGAAGGACGACTCATATTCCTTCACGACGGCATCGCCGCCAGCCTTCGCCCATTTGTCTACTTCCGCCTGAAAGCCTGCATCGTCAATTTGGCCCATAATATATTTCGTTTCCGCATCGCGAATAATGAGATCAAGCTCTACTCCACGTTCATTATACGTTGGCGAATTGAGCGTCAGCGCGGGATTCGGCACCGCATATTGAATGTTATCCCTCGCCATTTTTGTCCCTTTTAGAGCGATTGGCGTATCATCAATTTCCGGTACATTGTAGCCTTCAATGTTTAGCAGTCCGTCACGATATGGCTTGACCTCCCGCTGGAACAAAGCAAAATCTGTAAACTTCGTTTTAGTGCCATCCACAACCTCATAATGCTTGCCTTCAATGCCGCGCATTTGCAGCGTGGACATCGGCTCATCCATCAGCTTGTCGAGGAAGGTCAGCACGCGCTTCAGCTCCGCCTCATCCTTGACTGCCGATTTGGGAATCGCCAAAAATCCAAAGTTGCCCGGCTCGCCCGCGATGCGCGGACCATCTGGCCCAGCAAACGGGGCAATATCCCATTCTGCCGTCGGAATCGTATCCTTCATGGCGACAGAGTAGCTCTGTACATTTTGCGCCGACACATTCAACCGCATGCCGACCCTGCCGTCATACATCGCCTTATCCAGCTCCGTTACATCGTAGACGGCAAAATCCTGATTAATCAGCTTGTCAGCATACAGCTTGCGGAACAGCTGGAGCACATCCATATATGGCTGTGTCTTAAACTCCGGCGTGAATTTGCCATTGTCCTCTCCCCAGCGATTGACGCCGCCAATGCTGACCGCCAGCCTCGTAATGACAGGCTGCGTTCCGGCGTTGTAATTTTTGAACAGCATCGTGCCGTAAGAATCCTGCTTGCCATTGCCGTCTGGATCGCTTTCAGAAAACGCTTTCATAACGTTATACCAATCATCCATCGTTGCCGGTAGTGTTAGCCCGGCTTTATCAAACCAATCTTTGCGGTAGACGACGGCTGCCCGGCCAATGTCGCGGTAGTTCGGGATGCCGAACAGCTTTCCGTCAATTTTTATATTGTCATAGTAGCGCTGATCCTGCGCCGCCAAATTAGGATAATCCTTCAAATACGGCCCCAGCTCCCAAAACAAGCCGTTGCGCGCTGCATTCATTACGTTTGGCACATAGTTGACCTTTAAAATTTGCGGCAGCTCATTGGAAGCAATCATGACGTTGATTTTATCATCGAATGCTGCTTGCGGAATCCACTGAATCGCAAGCTCCGTATTCGTATACTTACCAATCGCTTGCTCCACCTCATTGCCCTTCGCTGGAATATCGCCCACCTGGCGCAGCGCTATCGACAACTTATATGGCTTGCCCACACCTGCATTTTCTCCGGAATTTTCCCCGCTGCTGCCTGCTTTCTCTCCTGTTCCCGCACAGCCCGCGGCGAGCCCCAGCGTCAATACGCCGGAGCAGATGAGGTTCACCCACCGCTTGCTGCTGCTTGCTAAAGGCTGAATCGGCTTGCTTGTCATGAGTCGTCTCCCCTTTTAATTAGGAATGCTTGCCACAGCTTGCCTCTGCTGTTCTCTGCTACTCTTTACAACCTTTTACTGCTTCGTTTGCGACGTGCGGTCCTGCAGCTGATGGACGGATACCGCTCCCCAGCTTAAATCCGGTACACGGTATTGCTCGATTTTATCTGGGTCCAGCTCCATCCCAAGCCCTGGCTTGTCAGCCCCTGGCACGATCAGGTAACCTTCCTCATAACGAACCGACTTCTTAACCACATCGCCGACATATAGCTCCGGTCCCGTCGGGTCCGATGTATAATTCAGATTGACGAGCGTGCTGCCGAGATGCGCCATGGCGGCTGTGCCGATCGACAGCTCCTGCGTCGTGCCTAGCAGGCAGCCTTTGCCAGCTACTTCCGCGGCTGCTGCCGCTTTCCGGGCAGAGGTCAGGCCGCCAATGAATATCGGCGAAATATTGAAAATATCTACGCTGTCCTGCCGCAGCATCTCATGCTGCTGGCGGAAGCTCCACACATGCTCGCTCACGGGATAATCCGATTTCATGCGAACTTGCCGCAGCCCTTCGAAATCATTTTGCGGAGCCGGGCTCTCGACCATTTCAAAGTCATAAGCAGATAAGCGGCGTATCGCCTTAAGCGATGCCTTCCAGTCCAGCAAATGGCTGAAATCGAGCGATTTAATTTTCACCCGTGAGCCGAACTCGCGCTGCACCCCGTCCAGAAACGCCTCATCCGCATCAAGGTTTTTGCCGACATACAGCCGGAATACGTCAAACCCCTGTGCCAGCCGCTCGCGGACGACAGCGATATTTTCCTCAACCTCCTCCATAAACCGGTGTCGGAAGATCGGAAAGCATACTTTAATTTTGTCCTGAATAGCCCCGCCCATAAATTCTGACACCGACATATTCAGTGCCTTCGCGCACAAATCATGCAGCGCGGCATCAATGCCATTGCGGATAAAATTACCTTTCTCGTAATAAAAGTTGGCTTCGGGAAAATGGCTTTTCAGCTCCATATTGATGCGCGACAGCTGGAAGGGATTTTGTCCGATCAGGATGCCCTTGAGCACTGTCGCCAGGTCATTCAAATCAATCGAATAATAAGGAAGATGGGAAAAATCCGACATTTCGCCGATGCCCGTCAAGCCTTCATCGGTCATTAGCTCCACTATGACATGCTTGCTGACAAAGCCGGTAGAACGCGGCACGCCAACGACGGTTAAGCGCAAATCAGACAGCTTCATGAATCGAAACACTCCCTTTTTTGTTAGGCTGTAGTCCTTCTTGAAGGGCAAGCAATGCCAAACCTTGCGTAAACGGTGTAATTTCATACGGGATTTGGTTATAGGCTTCGGCATCCGCCTTCACCGGGGTACCTGATGAGCCGCCTGTTACATAACCTTCTTCATCAATGCTTGCCACTACTGCATCAAGCGCCCGCTCCGCCACCTCGCGGTATTGCTCCGAAATAAGGCCTAGCCTGATCCCTTTCAGCAAGCCATAAGCAATGCCCGCGGTAGCAGACGTTTCCGTATACGTGTCCTTCCGGTTCAGCACTGTTCTCCACAGCCCTGAAGCCTCTTGCAGCTCAGCTAGCCTCTTTACTTGCGCATGGAGCGTTTCCAAAATCGCCTCCCGCTCCGCAAACTCGGACGGCAGCAGCTCCAAAATATCAACGATGCCCGCCGTCATCCACGCATTGCCTCGGCCCCAATGAACACCGATCCACTTCCGCTGCTTATCGTTCCAACCATGATAAAACAGCTTCTCTTCAGGGTCGAACAGCAGCTTGCAATGCAGAGCAAGCTGTCTTCCGGCTTCCAGCCTGAACCGCTCATCATGGAGGAGCGCTCCCCGCTGCGCCATATAAAGCAAGCTCATAAACAGCGTATCGGCCCACACCTGATCCGACCAGTCATTGTCCAGCACCGTATGCTCCAGAGCTCCTGAATCGGTGCGCGGCCCGCTATTCAGCAAATAATCGTCAAATGTCTGAAAAAAACTCGCATATTGGCCCTCATCGTCCTGATCCCGCAAATGCAGCATCGTCAGAAGCAGCGAGTTGGAGTTTACGCAAACTTTCTCAAAATGCGCTTTGATTCGCCCATCAATCCAGCCTTTCAGCATCAGGTCATAGGGTGCATCTCCCGCTGCCTCTCCTGCCTTCACTACCCCATAGAAGGCAACCCCGATGCTCCAATCCCAGCGCCGCCAGCGAATGCCTCCGGGTTCATCCGAAAAGGTATGGCTAAGCGCCAGCGTCCGCTCAGCGGTTCTACTTAGCAGCAATTGCAGTTCTGATCTGTTTTGCCCCGCCATTCAACTTCCTCCTTTTTGATTAAAATCCATTTAATGCGCTTACACAAGGTGAAACGGCTGTCTCCGTCTTTTGGCGGCGCGGCGCGTTACATTCCGAGAAATATAGAGAGGAGATGGGAAAATCATATACTCCCTATATTTTATAAAAAGAATTGCCCTTATACGGGCTGCAGCAAGCCCCATTCCCTCAGCATGCCTGCTACCTCTTCACATTCCTTGCTCGTTAATGTGCTGATAGGCGGGCGCACCGCTCTCGTTGCTATCAGCCCCAGCTGGTACATCGCTTCCTTAACTACGCTTACATTATTGCCGTTTCGATGGCTTTCCCTCAGCTGCTCGAATGGAAGCACCTCGCGCCAAATTTCCATCGCCCGCTCATAGTTTCCTGCATTCAGCGCCTCCAGCATCGCAAACGATCTTTGGGTATCCACATTGACCATTCCCGACGTAAAGCCCTTCGCCCCGGCCGCATAAAACGTCGGTGCCCACATTTCAGCCGTTCCGCATATCCACACGATGTCGTCCTCCACAGCTTGTACAGCGCGGCTAAAGGATGGCGGATGATTAATCGCATATTTGATGCCCACGACATTCGGTATGGCAGCAGCCTGTACAATCGCCTCATGCGTAATTTGCTCGCTGCGGATATAAAGCACCATGGGCAGCGAGGTTGCGGCCGCGATTTGCTTGTAATAATCGACTACGCCCTGCGCCAGCAAATAGGGATGAACCGGCTGATGCACCATAATGCCGTCGGCGCCGCATTTTTCCGCATGAAGGGCTAGCTCGGAAGCTGTACTCGCATCATAGCCCACCCCGGCAATGACCAAACTTTCGTGGTTAACGGTGTCTGTCACAAACCGCGTAACCTCCTTAGCCTCCTCCACGCTCAGCGCATAAAACTCGCCTGTGTTACCGCATGGATAAATCGCTTGAATGCCTTGGTCAAGCAAATAGCGAATGTTGCCTTGCAGCGATGTCCAATCAATGCCGAGCTGTCCATCAAATGGTGTCACATTAATCGCATTGATGCCTCTTAGTTTAGCTTTAATGCCTTCATGCATCGTCACAGCATCTCCTTTCTCTTAATCTTCTATTGTTTGCTCCAGCGGTTTGCCTGCGGAATGAAGATCAGCCATCGTTTCATCCCGCCCGCTGCCGAAGCTGCTATTGCTTGGTGCCTGTCCCGTCTACTCCCAGCATGCTAGCTCTTCGCTTTCGCCGCCGCCTTGCTTTCCTTCACAAACTCAATCGTCCGGCGAATATGCCCAATCATCAGCTTCTCGGCAAGATCAGCATCTTTCGCCACAATGGCCTGATAGATGGCATAATGCTCCTGAAAGCCCCGCTCCAGCTCATCCTCATGCGACAGCGCCTTTTTACGGAAGGAACGGTCAAAGGAATGAATCGCTTCAATCTGTTGAAAAATATAATTATTTTTCGCATACGTTCGGATCAATTTGTGAAAATGTCCATTAAGCGCAATGAGCTGCTCTGTATTTTTCGCTTCGGTATAAATGCGCATTTGCTCCGTTGTTTCCGTTAGCACGCTGGCTTCCTCGTCCGTTATTTTGAGCGCCGCGAGCCTTGCGGCTACACCCTCCAGAGCCGATCGCGCCCAGTTGATTTCCTCAACCGAGTTCATAATGTCGCTGGAGACGAACGTTCCCCGTCTGGCGCTTGTCGTAACAAGCCCCTCCTGCTCCAGCCTTCTTAGCGCTTCCTTCAGCGGCGTTGTGCTGATGCCGAACTGCTTGGCCAGCTCCCGTTCCTTCAAATGATGGCCCGCCTTATATTGCTCGGACAAAATCGCTTCCTTCAGCTTCTCGTATATGACGTCGCGAATCGAGCGCGTCTGCAAAGCTATATCTTCCTCTTGACCATGTATGCTCATCATTACCGCCCCCTAATTTTGCAGCAGGCCTCGCGCCTGTTTCTCAGGATTTAATAAATACGGTTTTGATAGAGGTGAAAAATTCTATCGCTGCCTGCCCTTGTTCCCGCGAATGAGAGCTGGACTGCTTCATGCCGCCAAACGGCGCTTGCAGCTCCACACCCGCACTCTCCGAATTGATTCGAATAAGGCCCGCATCCATGTCCTGAATAAAGGATAGCATATGAGCGATATTTTGCGTAAATATGGAAGCGCTTAAGCCAAATTCCGTGTCATTTGCAATCGCTAACGCTTCCTCTATCGTATCAAATCGCATAAGCGCCAGCACTGGGCCAAAAATTTCCTCCCGCGCAATCGCCATACCCGCATCTACCTGATCAAAAATCGCTGGCTCAATGTAATAGCCTTCCTGATCAAGCCCTTCCGGCTGCCCGCCACCATGCAGCAGCACCGCACCTTCCTCTACGCCTTGGCGAATATAGGAAGCGACATTATTATATTGCTGCTCGCTGGCGCAAGGCCCCATCCATGTATCGGGCGCCAGCGCGCTGCCGACTTTAAGCTCCTTCGTTCGGGCCAGCAGCTTCGCCACAAAAGGCTCGAAAATATCATTTGCGATAATAACCCGGCTCGTAGCCGTGCATTTCTGACCGGTTGAGCGGAAGCCGCCGTTTACAGCCGCTTCTACCGCTTGATCGAGATCAGCGTCAGCAGCGACGATTAGCGGATTTTTGCCGCCCATCTCCAGCTGATATTTCGCTCCCCGGGCGAGCGCCGCCATGCCAATCCGTTTTCCCGTCTGGTTCGAGCCGGTGAACGTAATTCCTTGGATGAATGGATGCTCAGCCATCGCTTGACCAACGACGGAGCCTTTGCCCGTTACGAGATTGACCGTCCCGGCTGGAAAACCCGCTTCTGCCAAGCATTCCATCAGTTTGACAGCGGTTACAGCAGTTTCCGTAGCTGGCTTAAGCACAACCGTATTGCCATATATTAGGGCGGGAGCCATCTTCCAAAGTGGAATAGCTATTGGAAAGTTCCACGGCGTAATGACGCCGACGACGCCAAGCGGAACACGAGTTGTCAGCATAAGCGCTTCGCTGTCCGTTGACGGAATGACATCGCCTGTCTTGCGCATGCCCTCGCCAGCATAATACCGCAATATCGCCACGCCTCTTGCCGTCTCGCCCTTTGCCTCTGGCAGCGTCTTGCCCATCTCGCGTGCCATCGTTTCAGCAACTTCATCGAGCCTTCGCTCAAGTGCCGCTGCTGCCTTAAACAAATATTCGCCTCTTGCCGGAGCGGCCAGCTTGCGCCATATGGGCTGGGCTTCTTTCGCGGCCAGCACTGCTGCATTCAAATCATCGGTGCCGGAGCTTTGCACCCAGCCGACAATTTCGCCTTTGGCAGAAGGATTCAAGCTCGCTTCTACTTCGCCGGACGAGGAAGATACCCACTCTCCCCCAATGTAATTGAAAGCGGTATGCGTAGACATGGTTACCAATCGCCTCACCTCTGCAACTTTATATTTGATATCTGATATATCAGATATTATATCGAATCTCTTTAATCGTCAACCCCTTTCACGAAAAAAAACTCCCGCCAGCGAACTGGCAGGAGCTTCTTACGGCTATGCTTGAACAATTGCTATCCTTATTCAAATTCATGAATTCGATAGCCTGCACGCAGCGCGAGCGCTTGAAGCTTGCTAATCTCCTCGGTACGGACCGTAATCAGCACGTAGCTGTCACTATTAATATCCATACAGGCGAGCGTGATGGAATGCGCTTGAAGCAGCTTGAACATTTTCACTAAAAAATCGTAGGTTGGGATCATTTCTTCCACTTCATTCTCCCAATTCCACTCCTCTTCAGGCAGCAGCTGCTTTCTTGCAAGCAAATCTTCAATGACGCTAACCACCTCATAGCTGTCCTCTTTCCAGTCAATTTCTCCGGCAAGTCCTTCCGCTTGCAAGGAATCGACGAGTGCAAACCACGGAAGCTCAGGAATCGGGCAGCTAATTCCCCGCTCATCCAGTCGATCAAACCAGCGCACAAAATAGTCCTCTTCATGCAGCATAGCCTCAGTCACTTCGTCCACGATCTGCGACTGCCCGAAGGCAAGCCGTCTGCTCAGCTCCAGCAGCGCTGAGTTGTGAAGCTGCGGGTCATCCTTTTCAGCCGGAGAGGCTTGCTCCAGCCTTTGCTGCTTCAATCCTTTTTTCCGCGCAAATCCGAATCCGAACCATCCCACGCTGCTCGCCCTCCCTATTACAAACGGATTATACGTCTAAAACGCAAATTGCCGACAATATCCTCGAAGTCTAGCTCAAACACATTAGGATCGCGATAATAGACCGCTGCCGCTGGCAAATAACCGACAACCGGGCCTGTTCCGCCGCATACCAAGCTGCCCCCATCTCCGCCCTTTGGGAAAAACTCCGCATCCTTCAGCGTCATTTCATATTGATAAGGATCACCTGAGAAGCAAATGCCGAAAGCATTCGGCAGCTCCAAATCGTAAGGCCTGCTCTCGCCTTCGGCGAGCTCCTCAAAATGCCTGAGCTTCATCCCATAGTCAAAGCTGTCGCCCCATGGATACAACGTCCGGCAGCCGCCGCCGTAAAGATATTCCCACTCATCCTCCGTAGGCAGGCTAAAGCCGGATTGCTCGATTTGCTCAGCGACGCTATCCGCGTCCAGCTCATCGTTAAACAAATAAGCGATAATTTCCTCTCCATCGCGTACGAAGCGGAAATTTTGGTGACGCTCATATTCTGAATAGGTGCTCAGCTTGAATTTTTTCAATTCCTCCTGAAAATCTTCATCCTCCGCCAAATCCTCGTCATCAAGCTCTACCTCGTACCAGCCTAGCGAATGCGTCTCGCATTCGACGAGCAAAGCGCCAATCTGCTCCTCGCGGACCGGCGACATTTGATCACGAATAAAGGTGTCCCGATCCTCAACACCAAACTCGTCCAGCGTCGCTTGAAAATCTTCAGCTGTTGCAGCATCCAAGCCTTGCTCCCAGCGCTCCCAGCCCAGTGTTGCTTTATCTCCTGGCACATAAACGAACTTATAGCCCGCATAATCATATACACCCGTTTCCGCCTTGCTGCCATAACGTTCGAACGTTTCCAATCCTTTATATTCAAAGCCTTCCGGAAGCTTTTCCAGCAGCATTTTCAAGACGATTTCCTTCTCCTGGCTCGGCAGTCCGTTCCAGATCGATCGATTTAATGTTTCCATTGTGCGCCCACCTTTTCCATTAAGTTAACAATTTGCAATTATGAGCTACCAAAAAAGCGGTTATTTGTTGCAAAAGCGGCTCCTGCCCCTCCTCATAGAAAACGGCAACCTCCAGCCTGTAAGCATAATTAAACCGAATATATCCGCCCAAACGCTGCAAAAACAAAGTGCACGTATAGGCATTTTCAATCTGAAAATCCGGCTGGAAGCTTTCCTTGCACTCACGTGCCAGCTCCGGCAGCTCATATCCGGCCTTATCCGGGGCAAAATGAAAAAATTGATGCTTACGCGTTTGTGTCCATGGCTCAAAATAAGGCGGAGCCGCCGCTTCCTGAGCAAGCTTTTCGCTATAAATCTGATCCAGAAGCTCCGTATAGTCGGCATGCTCATTCGCAACCTCAGCATACAGCTCAATGATTTCCGAATGCCGCGGCAGCCAGAGAATGCCCTTTACATCGGAATGCACCGCGAGAAAATCGCCATCAATGGTCGTGCCAATCGACACGCATTCGGCAATTTGCTGCTGCGTAATCGGGGAGGCATCATTATGCTCCCAAAACTCCTCCTCGGCAAACGGCTCCAGCACGCCGGAATCCGGCACTTCAATATTAAACCAACCGCGATAAGTGCCGGGCCCGTTAAGAGTCAAAAAGCGCACATACGCTTCAGGCAGTGTCAACTGCCGCTCCTGTTCCAGCTGATGCAGCTTCGCTGCCGATATAGGTGAACCATTAGTCGATACGATATACATGGGCAGGCCTCCTTTTATAAAAAACGCTTCATATAGCTCATTGCTCATTACTCATTTGCTCCCGCTCCTGCATGCGCTGCTCGCGTTGTATTAATAGGCGGCTTGCAGCAGCTGCTCCATAAGCGGCTGGCGCGTATCCTTCGTTTTGCGAGCTGCTGCTTTCAGCTTGTCGGTCCCGCCCCAGATCAAATAAATGAGATGCTCCACTTCATAATTTTGCAGCCCCGCCACTTGCTCCAGCAGCAGCTCCAAATTGACTTCCTCTTCAAAGGCCGGCTTGATTTTGAGCTTGAGCTCCTCCGTGCTATGCAGCATGCAAACAACGAGCGTTGCAATAGAATCGGCATTAACACCATAGCGGGCCGCGAACTCGGCGGTAAATTTATTTTGTACGGATTGATGCTCTACATCAACCAGCTTCATATACTGCTCGACTAGCGAAAAATACCGTGGATCGGCTAGGCCCAAGCCGAAAACAGCATAGCTACCCGGCATGCAGCTTTTCTCATCCTCCGCATCGCCATACCATTCGAACTCCTCCATTGCCTCGCGCGCATATTGCTCCAGCTGCGAATGCAGCTCATCAAAGGCGAGTGCATTTGCAAAGAAACGGTGCGTATCCGATTTGGCCAGCCCTTTCAGCGGCAAATAGTGCTTCTCGCTCGACTTAAGCTTGATCTTATAGCTTTTGGGGAAGCCCTGCTGCAGCAATCGAAGGATGAACGACACCGCTCGTCCGTAGCTCTGCTGCTCCTCCTGCTTGATGACGATCGTAATCGTTGAAAATACATCATTAGCTTTACAATGTACAAACGCATCACTATAATCGCTATCTTCCTTCGGATAGGCGCCGCTGCCTTCTTCAAGCAGCTGTGTTGCTTTGTCGCTTCCTAGTTGCCGAGCACAATCGATAAAGCTGAGCCCTCTTGACTTGCTATAGCTTGGCTCGAAGCGCAGAATAGCGACAGCCGCATAAAGCAGCAGCGTGATCAGCCCAGGCTGTACGGAGTCGTCAGCAGCCTCAGGCTTCAATATATACTGCTTCTGTCCATCCTCGCCCTCCTCTATGGCGAAATACGTAGGCAGCAGTTGGTTTTCCACCCAGGCTTTCAGCATCATAATGATATAGCTGCGATGTTCTTGGAGCGCTTCTTTACGGGATTTATTGAGCTCTAAAATTTTCTCGAATTTGGCAATGATCCATTCGCCGTCCAGCTGCGGGAAAAGCTGCTCACTCAGCAGGTGCCGCACCAGAAAAAACGTATCCAGCGGCTTCGTCGGAAATTTGCCGGCATCCAGCTTTTGCGCCACATAAGTTTGAATATGTCCCAGCAGCTCCTGCTTTTTCGCCTCATTCACGTATTCTACGAGCGTGAGCTCGAAGACGCTTTCCACAGCCCGGAACTTCCCGCAAAAAGTAAAGCGGTAATCCGTAACAGGTGAAGCCGCCAGCAATTCCAAACGTTCCCCGATTGCTTCCGCCAGTTGAGGCTTAATGAGCGTCTGGATCTGCTCTATCGTAAACAGCGCATGCGGATCAGGCTGCTCATCCTTTTCATCCGGCCAACCAAATCCCAAATCGTGATCTACAATTTGTATAGGCTCCGCCGTACAGTCTATTAACGCGTAATCAGAGACGCCTACTTGCAGCTTCGTACGTTTAACAGTATCCGCTGCATCCTGCTTCTCCAATTGGTCGAACCATTGGTGAATCTCTCGTTTCATCTCATCTATTGCCGCTCGTTGTGCTGCTTCCATCCAACTGTTCACCTTCCACTTTCCATATTTAAAGTTAAAGCAATAACCGTTATGTATCCCATCCATTAAATACCCGATTTCATTAAACCTGAACAGCCCGCTTTTTAAAAAATGAAAGGGCACCCGCTGCGGGTACCCGGCTTTTAAGCACAGCTATGATCATCTTCAGGGGCATGCTTCCAGCGTCAACTGCAAACGAAGCTTGTCCTCTTATTTTATCTGCGGCAGATGCCGGGAACAATAAGTCTTATGGACGGTTTTCCCCTAATTGCTGGTAAAGAAGCCCTCAGCTTAGCTGCACAGATTCCAAGTTTGAACATGCTCGGTTTAATGATACAATAGGAGCGTAATTGACCAAGCTTAACCCCAACTCAAACCTACGAAGGAGTGACGTAAGTGGCTGTTCAGGCGTATTTGAATTTTAATGGCAACTGTCGTGAAGCGGTATTGTTTTATGCAGAGGTTTTCGGAACGGACAAGCCTGAAATTATGACATTCGGGGATTCTCCTCCAAATCCGGAGTATGAGATGCCGGAAGCAGTAAAACCTTTGGTTATGCATACGCGGCTGAAAATAATGGGCAGCACAATTATGTTTTCTGATGTATTTCCAGACTCTCCTTACGTTGAAGGCACAAACATCAGCCTCTCCGTCGTCAGCAAGGACCTTGAAGAACTGCAGTCAGTCTTCAACAAGCTCAAAGAAGGCGGCACTGTAGAGATGGAGTTACAGCAAACCTTCTGGTCTAAAGGCTACGGCAGCCTGAAGGATAAATTTGGCATTCAATGGCTCATCAACCAATCCGACGAAGAGCTTTAATCAAGCCTCATTCATAAGGCTTTGCATATAAATACCCGCCTGCCCTGTTTGGAGTTCGTCCAAGCAGCGGCAGGCGGGTATTTTTCTGACATTTACTTGAACGTTTGTGGTCTTGCGCAGTGAGCAGAATATCGTATAGCCTCATTCCTGTTTCAAGGGAACGCTGAATTTAGCGTGATTTATCAAAAGCCGGTTTCAAGCTTTCGCCGACATCTTCAAGAAATGTGTCCATATGCCACTTCAGCCTCGTGCCGAGCTGCCTTCCATAAGGCGTTTCTGGCGGAAGAGCGGAGGGCCTCAGTCGATTTTAACCTTCCGCACTCTCGATTTTGCCGATGACACCTGTGAGCGATTCAATGTGCTCGGCGTTTGTCCAACCGGAGAGACCTCTTCTCCATACCATGAGCATCTGCCAGTCGACCTGCCGCGTTTCTATCGCCCAAAGCAGCTCGTTCGTCCGCATCGGCGTTAGCGGCATGCCGTTCTCTGCCGGTATCCAAAGTGTATCGTCCGAATTGGAGACGGTCGGCATTGCTCGAACGTTGGAATAGGATGCGTCGTAGGCGTAACGGATTGGGCAGTCATCCGCCTCCAGAGCCTCCAAATACAGCCTGATATCGTCCAGTAATTTCTTTGCGGTTGATACATATTCCACAGGACCCTCCAGCAGCGGCGCTCCTCCCGCAGTAATGCTGCGGTCCGTCATTTCAAGCTCCGCATTTCTCAGCGCCGACCAGTTCCAATTCACGGGCGGGTAATCGTCCTTTTTCCACTGCACGCCGCGCGATTCGACAACCATACCGTAACGCCCCGACTTGAAATTGCGAGGATACACGATCCCATGGACCAAACTGGTATGGCCGATTGAATAATGGCTCCGTATTTTGTCCAGCTTTTTCGGCGACAGCGAAGCGCCCGCCGAAAAATGAGGGGTCCACTGATGCCGCGAGCAAAGCTCGCGCAAATACAGCTCGTCAACCCTGGCGTCGAGGCTGGACGGTTCCAACAACAGTGAACCGCCGTTAACGCCGAGATCGATTATTTCGCCGCTATCGTCTCCTTCAAGAACAATCATTTCCTCGACAAGCGGTACCTTCACCGCTTTAATCTTATCCACGCGTTGAACGGCTAGCTTCTGTATTTCCCGCAGCATTTCCTCCAGCAGATATGCCGACATTCCTTCCCTCGTATTGACGCTTTCGTATTTCGAGAAATAGACGGTTTTTTCGTTACGGGCCTTTATATCCAAATGAACATAAGCCTCCCAGGAACAACGATAACGAAACCACAATATTTTTTCATACAATGCCGTATCGGTTACGACAAGACTGTCTTTTGCACTGTTCATTAAGGATTGATCCAATACAGCGACGATGGTTTCGCTAGAGGGAATGCGATGCGCTCGCCGTATAGCCGGCTCCTTATTCGCCGGAATCTTACTCCAGTAATGCTTGTAGCCTTGCATATAACGGTCGAAAACCGCTCTCAGCTCGTTCTGCCATTCCATGCTTGTTTCGTCCACGATCCCCCCTCCTTTCGAACACTATACGGATAAAGAATTTTTACGATCGGCGCGTTTCTGACTCAGGTTTTGGAAATACGTGATAGAAAATGCGATAGCGATAGGAATGCTAATAAGCATAATCCACAACGTCATTCCTATCGCAATAATCGTAAAGCTTCTGGCCGAGCGAAGCGGGTTGGCAATCCAATAGCGGTAACGCACCTCGCCAGGTGTAAGATTCGATACTTGCTGAACCCACGCTTCAACTTGCGGGTGACCAGGATGCCGTTCCGAGCATTGCTTGAAATGCGCAATCGCTTGTTGGTAAAACTTACCCTTATACAGTATATTTCCGTAATGCAGGCTCATTTCCAAATCATTGGGATGCTTCTTCAAGTATTCCTTCAACAACGTATTCGGACTAATTTTCTTCTCTAATTGTGCGATCCTGATGCCCCGTAACAGTATTGCCGGATCGTTGTCGTTCAGTTTGGCGAGCACAAAGGTTTCGCTGAATAGACTGCGTAAATAATGGATATATCGTTCTTGGTTTTTGCGAACGCTATCGTGCGTGCCAACGACGAACTTGTTGAACGGATCGAGCTCCACAGCCGACTCTACCACCTGTACAGCCTCCTCAAGCCTGCCCAAATTTTGCAGCACGACTGCATGCTCCGCCAAAAATTCGGCGTTTTGCGGTTCAAGCTGAAGTGCGGTTACAATGAGCTTCTCCGATTCTTCCATCCTTCCTACTATCCGAAGCACATAGGAGAGGTAGGCATACGACCAACTGTATTCTGGATCGAGACGAATGCTCGTCCGCAGCAGCTTGCATGACTCGTCCAGCCGTTCCTTCAATCTTTTTTTCCAACTGACACGAAACCAAACTCTCTGGTATGGCTTTCTGCCGTAACGATATACTGCCTGTTCGCAGAATGTAACGGCCAAATGATAGTTGGATGGCGCATCGTTCGGGTCCAGCTCCAGGCTGCGCGTCAACGACTCTACCGATTCTTCGAATCTTGTAAGCTTTCTATAAATAAAGCCAAACAATCGATGCACATACAAATCGTCGGGCTGCTGCTTGATTAACAGTCTGCCAAACTCCAATGCCTCGCCGTATCTTGCTAGCTCGTAACAATTCCATCCGCAGGTGTACAAGGCGTCGTAATGCTCAGGATCGATTCGCAGCGCTTCGGCTGCTTGCTCCAACGCGGCCTCATGCTTGTTCATGTCCCAATAGTTTCTCGCAAGCTCCATTATCTTATCGATTTGACGTTCCTGATTTGTCATATGCTTATCTTGCCTTTCTGTTCCGTTAGTAAAATATCTAGTCCGTACACGGCTTCCATTAAATCAATCTCCCGAATTGCCGCAGATAATGCTCCACCTCGTTGTAGATACCGCTCTGATTGGAATATTTGACGTAGTTTTTCGCCGTGCGTAGCCATTCCAGCGTCGTCGGACGAATTTCTCCGAGCGCCTGCTCCATATCCTTTATTCCGATCGGCCGCTCGACGCCCGTCTCGAGAATATGCTCCAGCACGATTTCCGTCGCTCTTTCGACGACGTTGTCGATATCGGCGCCCGAATAAAACTCCGTGGACGCGGCCAGCTTTGCGATATCCATTTGCTTGACGTAACGGCCATGCAGCTTCATTTCGAACGTACGTTTTCTCGCTTCCACATCAGGCGGTGCCACAAATACCATCCGATCGAACCGGCCCGGCCGCTTCAGCGCGCCGTCCACATCCCACGGCAAATTCGTCGCTCCAAGAATAAGCACTTGATCTGTGTTCGTATCGATTCCCTCCATCTCCGTAAGGAAGGTGTCGATCACGCCTCGCATCGAGCTGCTTGAAGATTTAGAACGATTGTATCCTAACGTATCGATTTCATCGAAAAACATAATGCTGGGCTTTTGAGAACGGGCCTTATCGAACATGTCTTTTAAGTTTCGTTCGCTGACGCCTATGTAAGGATCCAAAATATCCGTAATATGGACGGGAATGAAGGACGCCCGGCACTCTCCCGCCGTCGCTCTCGCGATATATGTTTTGCCACAGCCGGGCGGGCCATACAGCAGTACGCCTCCGCCGATTTTTTTACGAAACTTGGAAAAGAGCCCTTGATTGTAAAACGGACTAATAATGCGGATATGAATCGACTTCTTGAGCTCGGTCAAGCCTGCGACATCCTCGAACGTAATTTTGGGCACGCTGACCGCTTCCTGCTTCGGGTCCACTTGTCCACCGTCAATCACCTTCAATCCGATATGTCCCTTTGTTAAAAAAGACCTGCCGTCCGCTCCCGGCTGTTCGGCGATACCACGATCTTCGTCGTTTTCACCATCTTGTCCATCTTCCTCGAACTCTTCTTCATCGTCGCTTGCTACAATACTATCGGATTTGTCCGTCCATCCGCTTGCTGAATTCTGATTCTGTTCGCTCTTCGCTTCGCTAGCGGCAGCAGCTAGCGCCACCGCGCCACCTTGTAGGCGCATCGACGCATGAGTAAGCTCCTGCAGCAGTTGAGCGCGAAGCTCTTCTTGCCCCGTACAGCATGAAAGCCCTGCGGAATAAGCGCCAATTGCTTCCACGTACTGTCCGCCTGCGGCATATTCCATCCCCAGCCAATAATGGGTTTGAGGGTCTTCCGGTCTTTCGGACGCCATCTGGCGCAGCCAATCGATTTTGTTCATCTGTGTATGCTCCCCACTCCTGAAAAATAGTCTCTCTATATATGTCGTATACTTTCTGTCCAATTTCAATAGATGCACAAAAATGGACCTTAATTTCCACCTGAACTCCATCATCATTCAAAAGGATACAATAGCGTTTCATTCATGATTTCTGATTTTTTATACTTTCTATCTCAACTTAAGCAGCATGAAATCGGTAAACAAGCCTTGATATAGCTATCCTGAAAATGTGTTCACGTTTACCATAAGTAGAGCGCAAGTTTTTTCCTATTATTCGATCCATCTAATATTTATATCAACCTTTCGTATGAAGGTATAAGTAATATCGGTAAAATATGGATGTATTATTATATTAAATGACGAAGATGAGCGCAATACGGGGAAATCCTTCTTTTAGCTTCATTCAGGCCTCAAAACAAAGAGAAACCCAAGCGTCTTGAGACAAGACGTAGGGTTTCTCTACAATTTGACAAGAAAAGCCGTCAAAACGGCGACTTTTTTTGTTAGCACTATTACAGTACACTCGCTTCCAGATTCTGCTCTACAGCCTGTTTCTCCTCTTCCAATAAGCTGACTAACACATCCGATAGCATTTCAATCGTGTTGCCGCTGAGAAGATCGCCCACCATTGGCGCACAGCCAAATTCGCTAGTAATGCGATTACGGAGTTTAATAGCCATCATAGAGTCGAGGCCAAGCTCCGGAAGGCTGCGTGTCGTTTCAAGAAATTCCTGATCGTAGCGAAGCAGCTCCGCGATAATTGCCGTGAGCTGTGCCAATACAGCAGCCGCTCTTCCTGCTGGCTCTAATGCTGCCAATTTCTCTGACCAGTTAATGGTTTCCTCAATCTGCTGCCCCTCGCTGCGCGCCTTTTGTTCTAGCAGATTAAGCAGCGGCGTGTCCGGGTACAGCATGCGGACGGAATTCCATTCTGCGGAAAGCACAGCCACCTGAGCAATCGGTTGACCGAGCAAATGCTCCAGCAGTCGCTCCCCTTCTCCATCGAGAATGCAGTCTATTCCATTTTCCTGAAAATGGGCTGCTAAGTTCAGTCTGGTGACCATACCAGACAGCCATGGCCCCCAGTTAATGCTCATAGCTGGCAGCCCTTGACTAAGACGATAATGGGCCAATCCATCCATGAATGCATTGCCTGCGGCATAATTCCCCTGTCCCGCTGGCGGAAGCAGCGCGGCAATGGAGGAGAACATCACGAAAAATTCCAGCGGCTCGGAGCGTGTTGCTTCATGCAGATTCCAAGCCCCTTTCACCTTCGGTTCATAGGCTTCATCGAAAATATGTGCCGGCATTTGTCTCAGCAGCATATCTTGGACGGTGCCTGCACTATGAATGACGCCTCGAACTGGTGGGTGGCCACTGCTGATATAATTCTCCATAAAAGCTTTTAGGCTCTGCTGATCTGTAATGTCGATGCAAAGGGTCTGCACATAAACACCAGCAGCTTCCAGCTCGAGTACGAAAGCGATTCGCTCCGCTTGCACAGCCTTTGTCGGATCATCGGCAAGGTTCGCCAAATAGCCTTTCCATTCATGCCTTTCCGGCAGCGGGCTCCGACCGAGTAAAATCAACCTTCTAGCCCCCCGCTTGACAAGCAAGCGCGCAGCATTCTGGCCGAGCGAGCCGAAGGCGCCAGTAATGAGATATGCGCCGTCCTCACGGCAGCGCAGCGGAAGTGCCGTTCCTGGAATGCGAGTTGCCTGATTGAGGCGAAGCACATGGCGCCCACCATCCCGGAAGGCCAGCTGATCCTCGCGTCCCGCTTCTTCACTGACCAGCTCCCGAACAAGCTGCTGCGCCGCTTCTGCAGCGGCCGCATTCGGATCGATATCGCAAATGCCGCCCCAATAATCACGAAACTCTTGTGCGATCGATCGTCCAAGCCCCCATGCTGCGGACTGGAAGACTGCTGGCGGCTTTGTAACGGCGAGTTCATCCAAGCGATGGACGAGCTGTGCACCGCGCGTCAGCGTCCAGAGACGTACCCTCGCATGATGACTGGCTATGCTCTGCACCGCATAAAGCATGGAATAAAGGGATAGCGCTTTATGCGGTGTAAAGCTCTCATTCCCTTCCATCCATGGACTGCTCCAGCACCTGCTGCCCTGCTCAGCTTCCGCTTCAAGAGCATGCAAATGCATGCTCACCGGTTCAGGAATATCCAAATTCCAGGCATGAACAATGCCGCGAAGACGGCTTCCAAATGCCTGTAGTGCATCCTTCACCATGCTGTCGTAATGCTGCTTCGTGCCAGGGTGTATTTTACTCCCATTCAAAGCAGGCACAAAATGATATTCTCCTTCAACAGCGGGCCATACAATAACCGCCTCAAAATTCTGCTGTCGCAGTATTGTGCTTGCTGCCTCCGCCACACCGCTGTCATCGGCGAGAAACAGCCAGACATCCTTCTTTGTCACGCGCAGCGGCGAGTCGCTCAGCTCAGGAGCAGGCTGCCACTGCGGCTCATAGAACCAGCGCTTTAATTGTGCACTCCTGATCTTTCCTACTCCCGCATCCACCGCCTGTTTGACGAAGCCGAGAAACTCGGCTACCAGGCGTCCATCTTCGTCATAGACGCGCAGGTCTCCCTTTGTTATCTTATCGTTGCGCTCCGTCAATCGGCTGTGAGCCCATAGTTTCCCTTCTACCTTTCGATAAAAGCGAATTTCCCCAATTCGCACGGGCAGACGAAACTCATCTCTCGTTTCCTTTGGCGCCTCGCCTTCAAGCGGGAATTCAGCAGCCAGCATCGCCTGAAAACAGGAGTCCATTATCTGAGGATGGAAGATGTAACCCTCTGTCTCCGCTGCCGCTAGGTCCATTTTAATTTCTGCCCAGGCCTCATCCATTCCAATATAAGCTTGTTGCAAGCCTTGGAACATGGCTCCGTAATCAAAACCCATACGGTTTAAAATCTGGTAGGCCTGATCGCGCCCTACGGTACGGCGCATCGTTTGACTCGCAAGCTTCGGATTCTGCTGTGCCGCTGGCGCGACCGGCTGGAGCTGCCTTACCCGACCGGAGGCATGTAGCGTATATGGACTTCCTGACGTATCTGCCGCCGAATAAATTTGGAACGTGCCGTTCTCCACGTCGAGATAGTGCTGGGTAAGCATGACCGTGGAGAGCTGAGGTAGCGTAAGACTGCGGTGCAGTTCGATCTGCTCAAGCGCATACCCGCTTCCGCCCAAGGTGTGCTGAACCGCCGCCATTGACGCTTCAATATATGCTGCCGCCGGGAAAACCGTCTGATCCAGTACCCGGTGGTCACGCAAATAGGGAAAACGAATGAGCGAGACCTCACCCTCCCAAGCTGCCGCTGCGCCAAGCAATGGCCTGCCAAGCAGCGGATGATCACGCAATCCTAGACGAATTAGCCGGATGACCTCCGGCTCATGCCAGTAGGCCTCCTTCCGCCATGGATAGGCCGGAAGCTTCGTCCACTGCGCTTGCGGATAAAGGGCGGTCCAGTTCGGCTCAAATCCCCAAGCATAAAGCTCAGCAAGCGACAGCAGCATTGCTTCATGCTCGTCCTCCTTGCGGCGGATGGAGGCAACAGCCAAGGCCCGGCGGGCACCAAAGCATTCATTCAGCGCTCCAGTAAGAACAGGATGCGCTCCGATTTCCACAAAAACCGTATAGCCACTCTGCAGCATTTGTTCAATGGCCGGTGCGAAGCGCACCGGTTCACGAACATTGCGCCACCAATAATGAGCATCTACAGACGCGCCGTCAACAAGCTCAGCAGTGACGCTCGAAAAAAGCGGGACGGACGCTGACTGTGACGGAATCCCCTGCAGGCTGTCCAGCAGCTCCTCCTCAATCTCCTTCATGAAATGGCTGTGAAAAGGGGCTCGCACCTTCAATTTTCGGTTGAATAATTTCTGCTCTGCCGCCAAGGCCAAAACATTGTCCAATGACTGAATTGTTCCTGCAAGCGTGACCGATGAAGGGCTGTTAATCGCAGCAATGCTCACCGTTTCTTCAAAGTCCTCCACTAGCTTCTTCGCTTCCTCCTCGCTGGCGCCGACAGCCGCCATGCCGCCTCTTCCACTTAAGCGCTGAAGAAGTCGGCTGCGGTGGTAAACGATCTGAAGCGCATGCTTTAAGGGATAAACGCCCGCCGCATAAAATGCAGCAACCTCGCCTGCACTATGGCCTACGATGGACTCCGGCACGATTCCCCATGAGCGCCAAAGCTCTGCCAATGCGATCTGGAGAGCACAGCTGATCGGCATTGAAATTTCGGTTTCGTCCATCAGACTGTCCGCTTCATCCTTCTCGAGCTCAGCCAGCATCGACCAGCCGGCAATTTCTTCAAACAAGCGGTCACACTGCTCCATCGTCTCTCGGAACACAGGTTCAAGCTTCAGCAGCTGCCTTCCCATGCCGTACCACTGCGGGCCCATACCTGAGAAAACCCAAGCAAGCCGCGGCTTGTCGCTTGGCCTATTCATGCCGGTGATGACGCCCTGTGCCGCTTTTCCTTCGCCAGCTGCAGCCAAAAGCTCTGCCAGCACATCACTGTCTTTCGCAATACTCGCTTGACGGTGAGCGTGATGCTCGCGGCGCTCGCCAGCGCTCCAGCACAGGTCTTCCAGCGCTAAGCCGGGACTGCTAAGCCGATGCAAGTAGCTTTTGCTGAGCAACTGCAGTCCTTCCGCTCGCCTTGCCGAGAACGGCAGCAAATACGAGCGCTGTGCAGCAAATCCTTTTTGCTCCACAACGGCTGATGGACCTGCTGCTGCCCTTGTGTCAACATCTGCCGCTGCCTGCCGCTCGCCATCACGGCGATAGCCAGCTTGAACGGCTATCAAGGACGCCTCTTCTTGCGGCAAAATATCCTTTTCGCTCACAGATGGCTCCCGGACGATCACATGCGCATTTGTGCCGCCATAACCGAATGAATTGACTGCCGCAATGGCTTCACCGTCATGCGAAGGCCACGGCTCAAGCTTGACGGGCACGCGGATGCCCCATTCATCAAATCGAATGGCCGGGTTCGGATTATGAAAATGCAGGTTCGGCGGAATTTGCTTATGCTGGAGGCAAAGCACCGTTTTTATTAGACCAGCTACACCGGCCGCTGCTTCGGTATGGCCTATATTCGTTTTACAGGAGCCAATGAACAGCTTTTCCGATTCCGTCCGCCCTTCTCCATAGGCTGCGGCAATGGCCCGCGCCTCGATTGGATCTCCGACCGGCGTGCCTGTTCCGTGCGCTTCAACATATTGCACGTCCGCTGCAGAAATGCCCGCCTTGCCCAGCGTTTTTCGAATCAGCCGCTCCTGCGCCTCGGAGCTGGGAACGGTAATGCTAGCCGTATGTCCATCCTGGTTGACACTGCTTGCCATAATAACCGCCTGAATCGGATCGCCATCTGCTAGAGCATCCTCCAATCGTTTCAGCACGAGCATACCAACGCCTTCGCCCCGGACATAGCCGTCCGCAGAGTTGTCAAAAGTTTTGCACCGGCCTTCCGGCGACAGAAATCCGCCTCTGCTTTCTACCAGCGTGTATTGCGGGGTGAAAATCAGCACAACGCCACCAGCAACCGCAAGCTCACTCTCGCCCTTACGCAGGCTTTCGCAAGCCAAATGCAGCGAAACAAGTGAAGACGAGCAGGCTGTATCAATGGTCATGGACGGGCCGCAAAAATCATAAATATATGAAATCCGGTTTGAAATCATCGTGGTCATACTGCTTGCGGCGGTATACGGCCCGGCGTCCCGCTGGAATGGATCGCCGAATTGCAGCGCGTGATAATCGAGCGCGAATGCCCCTACGAACACACCTACCTCCCGGCCGCGAAGAAGGGCGGGGCGCTGCCCGCCGTCCTCCAGCGCTTCCCATGTAACCTCAAGCAAATGCCGCTGCTGTGGGTCCATATGATGCGCTTCATGCGGCGATATGCCGAAGAACTCTGGGTCAAACCGGTCGATGCCGTCAATAAAACCGCCGTGCCTAGTTACCATTTTACCCGGTTTGTCACGATCGGGATGATAGAAATCCGTGTTCTTCCATCGCTCTGGCGGAACCTCCACGATCGCGTCTGTACCATTTTTGAGCAGCTCCCAGAATTGTTCCGGATTGTTCACCCCGCCGGGAAAACGACATCCCATGCCGATAATCGCAATGGCCTCCTCATTAGTGTGAGTCTGCTCCTTCGCGAACTGCTGATGCTTTTGCTTAGACATCGTGATAGCCTTCCTTTCCAACCTCAAGTCGTTATCGGCGTCCATACCCGAATGGCAGGACTTGTATCTCCCTGCGGCCCTTGCATTAGGCTGTAGTCGAGCGCATATAAATTCCGCCATTCATCTACGGCAATTTTCGCTGCATTTACGCCCTCCGTTGAAGAAAGAAGCGCTCCCTGCCAGCTGTACACGTCAAGCAAATACTGACTTGCCTGATTTCCGCCGCCGGAATAAGACAGCACATACATATTGCCGTCCACATCGATATCTAGATCAATGTACGATATACCAGACGTCTGGCGAAGCTGCAGCACAGGGGACATAGCGAAATAATTCTGGCTGTTGCCGAACACGTCGAAGGCCTGCAGCCGCTTGTTCCCTGCCTCCAGTACGATAAGGGTACCGTCAGGTGCAGCTGCAACTGCTACGGGCTGCTGCATAAGCCCGGGCCGTGTCCCCACTCCACCGACCGAATAAGGTCCCGGAGCTGCGCTGTCCGCCACCGGCTGCGCGCTTAGCTGCACAATTTGCAGCATGCTTGCGGCTGTGCTGACTGCAGCCGCAAATCCAGCTGGATGAGCGGTCAAATCATCCACTGTACTAAGCGTTAAATACCCTCGGCACGTTCCCGTAGGGAACTGAAAAACGCCAGCATCTCCGAGCGCGATGTTCCTGAGCGCATATGGCTCCGTACGTGTATCGAAGAACAGATTATTATCACAGTTGTGGCCAGCTGCAATGGTCGTCATCGTATAGAAGCCGCATGATGCGGGCTTAAGCGAATGGGCAGGCGATGACGAAACCGAAATGGCTTGGAGCCTGTACATTTGCGCCCCTGCCCCGCCGCCGCTGCATGGCGCACACGTCTGGCCCGATGCCCTCCAGCCATACACAAGCGCCGAAGCAGCAGCATTAAATGAAATGCCAGTAAGTTGACATAGATTGGTTCCGACATTGCTGCAGTCCAAACTTGCAATCGTCGAGGGGTCTGCCTCAGTTGCCGGCTGCCAATTGAAACCCGCCTCAGGGCTAAAGGCCAGCGCCATCGTTTGCCGATAGCCCTTTGCTGCTGCAGCTGGGGCATTTTCTTGAATCACGATGCTGAGAGTGGAGGATGCTCCTCCACTTGCTTCACCCTGCCCAACTAAAGCTCCAGAAGCGTCGTAGATGAACGCCTGCGCGGACACGGCAGCATTATGTGGAACATTAGCAAACGACGACTTTAACAGCGGATCACTCCAAATGCCGTTCATCAATCCGCTCTCTGTTTGCACATCGCCATTTCCTGTCCATTTAACTGTATATGAAGCAGCTGAAAGCGGCCATGTGCCATGGGCTGGGTCAGGATATACCTCAACCGTTGAAACCACGATCATATTCATGCTATAAACCTGCGCGAAAGTTGCAGGAACAGACAGTGTCTCTACCACACCGCTTACTGCGCCGCTCTGCAGAGAAGATAACAAGCCCGCTAGCGGCCAATATGTGCTTTGCGCTGCCTGAATAAGCGCATCGTCTTTATATTTGAGACGCAGCGCGGCGAGCAGCTTAGGCAACGAGCCGCCGAACAACAGCTTGCCTATCTGCGCACAGAGCAGATTGATGGCATCCAATGTTGAGACCGCAGATGACAAAATCCCTGCTGTCTTTTCCAATTCCATTACAATTCCGCTGTCGCTAAACAGCTCGTAATACCATGCCGCTGTCGCCGAAGTATACTCGCCGGCGGACTTCATGATCCAAGGGACAGCGTAGCCGAGCACGGCCGAGAAAAAAAATGGCAGCGGATTGGCAACGCTGTTCCATCCAAGCGCACCCAATGTTCCGAAGGTAAGCCGGACAGATACCGCTGCACTCGGGATTTGAAATGACTGCGTCGTCTGCTGGGCAACGGCAGGCATACCTGCTATCCCGAGTGTTGGCGGCACCAGTCCTATGAATTTCAACGTTGCTGTTTCAAAGGGCGAGCCTGATTGGAGTCTTGATGTCCATTCCCCAGCTTCAAGCGTAATGAGCGCACCGGAAGCATCGAGAAATTCCGCGTATAGACTGTAGAAAGCCGGAAAACTATTTTGCAGAACAATTTGGAACTGCTTCGATTGAGGGTCGGCGCTGACTGATTGCACCATAATGCCGCATTGCGGCTGGAAATTATCCGCCGTCCACTGAAAACCAGCAGCTGGCGGAATAACCGGCTGATAAGCACCGGTGACGCCCTGCTGAACAGACCATAGCCTATTTAGCAAATTGTCGTCCTGTTTGACGAGTACAAGCGTTCCTTCAATAAGCGGGCCAGCTGCCGAGGTGATTGCAGAAGACAGCGTATATTGATAAACGGCATTCGTGCCGAGCTTCCCGATCTGCTCTATTGTGGCCCAGCCTCCGCTAGACGAAGCCGGCCCCTGTTTGCTGATCGCTGTCGCGAGTCCATAGAGCAGATTGGTCTGGCTGTTGATCAAGCTGTTGACCTCGGTTTGAATAACCGGATCCGGTGAAGACAGCTCCGGATGCGCCCCCGCAAGCAGAACCGCGTAATCCATCGGTGCTGGGATGACCTGGCTTGCCATTTTATAGACCTCCTTATAGGTTTAATTGCACCAATGAAACGGGTCCGGCACACATGCTGGCGGCTTCGGCGGCGCAGCAGCCGTCATCATCTGCTCCCATGTAATATGCTGCGGAGGCAGCTGATTCAAATACTGCTTCAGCTTTTGCCCATTCGGACAAGTCGTCGTGCCGTCCATGACATCCTGAGTCATCTGCGATGTAGCCAGCACGATTCGGACCTGTTCCAGCGTATGGGTATCATCGGGACGAATGACCATCAGCACCGAGCCGTATATATGAAGCGTTTGATCTTCGTTTGCAATAATATAAAATTCCACATAGCCCTGCTGTAATTGTGAAGTATCCGTGCTGATATTACTTAAATGCCATTTGCTGCCCGGGATGATGACTTGGTCGATGCTTGCAGAGGATACGAGCGGATATCCCGCGCTGCTGAAAGCGTTTTGAATGTCAGAGGCCAAATTTTTCGCATCAAGCTCCTTGCTCATGGACTGAGGCAAATTAAACAGATGAACGCCAATCGGGCCGCCGGATACGTATAATTGCGTACTAATTTTGACTATGGAATAGATCGGATAAATGGGATTAGAAGCGTTTTTAATCGTCCAATAGCTGCCCAGCGTTACAGCTGTCACAGTCGCCCCCGGGTCCAGCGGAAAATGGTTGGTTTGGAACTGGCTGCGCAGCGCTGCTGATATCGTCTGATTGTCCAGATCGACGGCATACGATGACGCCAGTGTAAAAAAAGGCCCTTCGTTCAGCGATACCGCTGCATTCGTTAATACAGCATTCTGCAGCTGCGCCTGCTGGAAGACTGCACCTTGAATATTGGCAAAAGCAAGCGAAGCCTGCTTCTTGTTAATCGATGGCGTCAAATACGTGCCGTTCAACGTCGCTGCGATCAGATTGGCTGAATCCAAATTGCAGCCGTACATCCGGGCCTGCGAGAAATCCATGCTGCCAAGATTGGCATTGGCGAGATCAGCTTCCTCCAGATCGGCGTTATCCGCTTTTGCCGAGCTTCCGTACCAGTTGACGCCCGACATATTGACCGCATACAGGTTCGCATCGGTGAAAATGGCATTAGGCATATAAGCCCCCGCTAGAACGGCAGCATCATTGCTTGATACATAAAGCCATACGTTCAGGACAGCCCCGCCGTTCGTAATGGTATATACCGTGTTGTTATCGGTGATGATCCAGTTCTGGCTCGGAATGCGGACCGTAATGGTCGCGGCTTTCGAAAGCGGATACCCTGCATTCTGAAAAGCCTGACTGATCGCAGACGTGACGGCGCCGCCGTTCAAATCGGAGATGAGCGAGGTGCTAAGCGTAAATGCTTCCTGCTTGGCTCCAAGCTGCGCACCCGTCAAGTTTGCGCCTGTCAGCGTCGCATTGGACAATGAAGCGCTGAACAGGGCGACCCCGTTTTGCAGGGAAGCATTGGTCAGTGTCGCGAAGCTGAGATCAGCGCCGGTCAGATTGCTGCCGTCCAGCAGTGCGCCGGTCAAATCCGCATGCGTGAAGGTTACGTTCTTTAACGAACATTTGTTGAGACGAACCTTTTGCATGCTAGCCCCCGTAAAGTTCGTTTGGGCATCGATGATGGCTGTCGTCAAATCCTGGTTGTTTAGTGTCGAATTAGTCAACGTAGCCCCCGGAATTTGAATGCTGTCCAGATTCGCCAGCAGCAGATTCGCACCGGTCAGGTCGGCTTTCGTCAGGTTGGAATGAATCAGCACCGTGCCATAAAGGTTTGCACTTGCCAGGCATGCTCCTGTCAGGTCAACTCCGTCTACAGAAGCACTAGACAGGTTGGCAGATGTAAAATCACAGCCAGCCAGGCTCGCATCGGAAAGCGATACAAATTTCATAGTGGCGTTGCTAAAATCGACGCTCACAGCCGTACATTTATCCAGAATGGCGTAGCTCATCGACGCGCTTGCAAAGCTCGAATAAGAAATAATCGTATCCGGTCCTTGGAATGTCGCTTCAAACAAGTTGCAGGAGTCTAAATTTGCACCGCTAAGATTGGAGCCAGAAAAATCAATTTGGCTGAGATCCGCTCCAGCTAAGTAAGCCCACGACAAATCGGCCGAATGAATAACCGAGGCCTGCTGAATTTGCACCAGACCAGGTGTGATTGACTGCTGATGGAATAAAGCCGTCGCTGGCGGATTGTTCGATGCTATTCTGCTAATCGTGCCTCCGCTCATATTAATGTCATACTGTGTACCCGATACTTGCTCGACGAGCAAGACAGCATTGCCGCTTGAAACTAATGTAAACAGAGCAGGAGCCCCACTCCGATCCTCTGTTGCCGCATAGCCGCTTCCAGCATAGACAACATATTTGCCATTATTGGCCTGCAGCCAAAAACCGGTACCCATATCCCCATAAGCATTGAATCGCTGGTCAGGAGAGGCGGCGGTAGCCTGGACAGCCACCAACTGAGAGGTAGATCCATCCAGGCTCATATACGTGCTTCCAGCTGTATCGCTGAATATCCATTTTCCAATAAATGTCATCATGGTCGAGGACATTCGGATTCCCCCCGCCGATTATTAATTAAGTTTGACTGCCTTCCTTGATTGAGACTTTACCGTTTGCGCCCGAATTACCGTTCACGCCAGGTGCTCCGTTCGTTCCGGAAGCTCCATTATCCGCATTGGACGGATTTTGCCCCGGTGCCGTGCCATTCGCGCCGCCTACCCCGCCTACGCCTGCAAAGCCCGCACTGCCTCCTTGCCCGCCAATAGCACCGTTTGATTGGGCAATAACCGGGACGGTAAGCGATGCGCTCACATAACGGACGGTAATATCGCCGCCGTTGCCGCCATTTCCGCCATACCCCCCGTTTCCACCGTTGCTCCCATTACCGCCATTGCCTCCTGTAGCTGGGGGTATGGAGCTGGAGCATTTGGAATTTTGCTGGCCTGCGCTGCCGCCGTTGCTGCCATTTCCGCCGTTTCCTCCATTACCGCCATTTCCGCCGCTGCCTCCTGCGCTGTAGATGGTAATGGGACTCTGAGCTACAATGGATTGACACTTGAAAATGAAATCGGAGGCTGAGGCGCCTGCGCTGCCCTGCTCGCCATTTTGACCCGAGCTTACCGCATTCTGTCCCTGCTGACCGTTCGTAGCACTGATACAATGCGGTGTATCCAATTTGTTATACGTCCCATTCGTGCCGTTGCTGCCGCTTGCGGCCGCACTCTCACCTTGCGCGCCATCCGCCCCATTGGTTCCGCTTGCCCCTTGAATGACAATATCGTAGCTTGCACTCATGATCTGCTGACCTCCTTATATATAAATAACGATTATTGCTGAGGGACGTTGTTAATATACACCGTTCCATTCGTGCCGTTTTTGCCGTTTGCCCCTGGCGATCCCGCCGTGCCGCCGCCGCCGTTTGGATTTCCTTGACCGCCGTTGCCGCCGTTTCCTGCCGCTCCTCCTTGGCCGCCTTGTCCTTTCGTCGGAACACCAAGGGAGATAGAGCCGTTCGGTCCAAGCGATTGATACGTACAATAAATATTTTGGCCATTGCCAGAATCACCGCCACTGCCGCCGTCCGCACCGTTGCCGCCTTGACCTCCTTTGCCTTGCGCGCCTGCCGAACAATGAGAGGTCGAGCTGCCACCCGTGCCGCCTACACCGCCAGCTCCGGCATTGCCGCCTACGCCGCCAGCCCCGCCATTCCCGCCGCAGGACATTAGCGATATCGGCCCTTGCACAACAGTTAGAGTAGCTTTGACCACTTGAGAGTCAGAGCCGCGAGAGCCGTTGCCACCTTGCGTACCCGGATTGCCCGTTCCCCCCGTGCCGCCTTGTCCCGCTTGCGTATCGCAGGAATTTTTACCGTCAGAGCCTGCGCTGCCCTGGCTGCCCGGATTGCCGTTGCCGCCGTTGCCGCCTGCCGCCCCGCTTTGCCCGTCAGCTCCGATGCTTACAAAGCTGTTGGTCGGCTGCGTGTCCCCCAGCTGGGTACCGCCCTCTTCTTGAATAAGCGTATCCACAAGCAATGTGGCATTAGCCTGGCTAATGATTTGACCGCCCGGCTGAATCGTAATGGTATTAAAGCTGTAGGTGATCGGATTATCGCCATCGCCAGCCAGAATTAGCGGATTGCCTGGCGTGACAACGACAGCTTGCCCTGCACAGACGGCAAGCTGCGCCGGAAAGAAATGCTTCTGCAGCACAGCCTTATAAGATTTGACTTTGCTCGAGTTGCCGTAGATATAGGTCTGATAGGCGCTGCAGACAGCCGATTTCTCAAGTACGGACAGCTCCGAGTAAGCCTTTTCATTCTTGCTTGCATCCCATTCTGCGAGCGCTTCATGATGCTCTTGAAGCGTATTGTTCGCGTAATGCTCGTCGGAATTCCCGCCAAATGCCTTGAAATCGTCAATAGATTCTACCGTTACATAGAACGGCTTAATAGCAGTGTCATGATTGGGATTGGCCGAGATGTACGTGCCGCCTCCGCTCGTTGTTAGCGTTCCTTGTTGTATAATCTCCTCGGTCAAATTGAATTTCGCCATAAAACGGTTGCGGATATCTTGTGCAGTCAGCATTTTTTAGTTCCTCCTAAGTTATCGGGCGTGCCCGCTAGTTTTTGATAAACGTATTGCAGGTCAGAATAACCGGTGCTTCGCAGATGATTTGGCCGCCTTGCTCCAGCGTCAGCGTATTGCATGTGACCGACACTGGATCGTGCCCTTGAGGGGATATAATAAGCGGGCTGCCTGCCGAAACGACTATGTCTTGAGTAGTGAAAACGCTTAAGCTCATTGGAAAATACCGTGCGTTCAAAATATCAGCGTAGCTCTGCACCTCGTTTTGTCGACCAGCCAGGCAGGCACGAAGCGCGTCATAGAGCTGCCGCTCATCCAACTCGGTCAGATCCTGAGTCTTCATGCCAGATTTGCTTGCCGGCCACGGCTTAGGAATATCAAGCTCCCCGCCGTTCGAATCGTTTGCCCCGATAATCGACTGCAACTGTTCCAAACTTTTCACAATAATCCTCTTGGCGGACAAGGCGGATTCATATTCCGGCCGCGTGGATAGATAGTTTGGCCCTGGCTTATCCCCTGTTCTAAGTGTGCCTTTGCTTACATCCGCTTCGGTCAAACCGAGTTGTTGCAGCGTTTGGCTAAATAAATCCCCCATGTTCATTCCTCCCGTTCCTCTGCCCATTAGTCTTGCAGACTGGCGCCATACAGCTATAGTATAAAAAGCTGTATGGCGCTCAAGCTGCATCACATGCTCTTGCAATACTTCAATAGCTGCTATTAAAGCGAAGATTGCTCTTAGGTTACTGGAATGGAATAGACCTCAAGATTCGATCCGCTGCGGATGACATCATACGTCTGCGTCGAATCGGATACCTTCCAGTAGCCACTTGGATTTATCGTTTGGATCGTAGTCGGATTCGCCAGCGTAATGCCGTTTGCTGAGAAATCAGCCTGAACTGCCGCAACATTGGCATTATTGAAATCCGACTGGTCGCTGAGCGGCAAATCGAACAGCGGCGGAGTCGGAATCCAATGACTGATCGACGGCTCCGTCGTATTGTTCGGGCCGATAATAGGCTCGTAGTTCAGCGTATAGACATTGCGCCATACGTCAACGACAAGCTTCGCTGCGCTGATAAACTGCGGGCTCGTCGGCTGTAATTGCGAATCCGGTGTACGGACAAGGAACGTACCGTCTGGGTTATAGATATCCAAAAAGTAGTCACTTGGCTCCTTGCCGCCGGCTACATAAGAAAGCACGTAGAGATAGCCTTTCGCTTCAACAGCTACATCCAAATACGTAATGTCGGTGCGGTTCTCAGGGTTGTAAAGCAGCATGAAGGACAAATAGCGATTGACGTTAAGAGTCTGGCTGTCCGCTGCATCGGTGGAGATGTAATACGATTGCGCGCCGTTCCAATCCTCTACCACCCAGCTGCTGCCCTTCGCGCGGACATCAACGGTCACATTGTTCAGCACATCAAATACGTTGAGAACCAGGTCGTTTTTCTTAATATTGTAAACTGCATTCTTGTTCGGGTCGGTAATCGTCCATGCCGCTCCAGAAGTTACGACCGTGACGTACGTACTGACCTCATGATTGCTCATTTGATCGCTTTCGTAGGTCAGGAACACACCTTGGAAAGCGAAGGCATTGATGATATTGTCCGAGAGTTGGCCTTGATTCAAACTCGCGACAAGAGATTCATCCAGATCAAAAATATGTGTCAGGCCATTTTCCTGGAACTGGAGCTGCAGCGCATCCGAGAATATGCCATTATCCAGGTCTGATGAATAGACCGAAGCCTCAAGCGTGAACAGCTTATCACCCAGGAAGCTGGAAACCGGATTGCCTTTCGTATCGAAAGCTTGAATCCGCTTATTAAGCGTTTCCAGAATAAGCACGCGACCGTCTGGTGTTACGGAGATGGATTTTGGCCCTTGCAGGAGCCCTTGGCGAACACCAAGCCCGGATACCATCTGAGCGTCAGGCGCATGCGCATCGTCGGTCGGCGAATCTGGAATTTGAAGAATTTCCATCTTGCTGTCTTTCCAGCTGACTGCAATGACCGCTCCATCCGGATGAACGACCATCGCGTCGATATTGGACAGATTGAACCGTCCCCAGCTCTTCAAATTCGGATCATTCAAACCGAATCCGCTTTCGCCGTCCATCAGGTTAACCTGGCGCAAATTCATTTGGCTATTGCGGGTATCTAGAATGAAATTGTTCAGGCTGACAGTCTGTCCACTTCCATCTGGCTCAAGGCCAAATTGGTCATAGGCGATATAAGGCTGCACCGTGAGTTGAACCTCGGACGACTTGTAGCGTGACTGCGGATCAGCCAGCACCGAGACGTTCTGGGCCATATAATTCTGACCTGACGCGCTCCATACATAGCCAATCTGGTAAGCTTGGTCATTCAGCGTAATATCGACCGGTTTGCAAATGTAATGGCCGCCGCTGCTGCAGTCCAGACTGGATAGGGTGGCCGTTGGCAGATCACCGGCATGCCACACATGCTTGTCCGAGTTTTGGTCGTATATGATTTTCTCTTTGTAGTTGTACTGTGTATCCTGGGTAAGCGGCACTAGAATTTCGGTAATATCCGCACTCAGCGAAAGGGAAGAGGATCCACTGCTCGGGAAGGCGTCCATCCATTCACTCTGGTATTTGCCACAGAGCCAGCCGTTGGCCGAATAGATGCCGGCTGTGATTTGAATGCTCCCGCCGACAGGCAGATCCGCGAAGGTCAGCTGCAGCGGCGTGTTCGAGGTTGTGGCAGGCATGTTGCCGCTAAGAACGAAGTTCGTGCCGCCCTTGTATTGCACCGTCACTTGGTAATGGTCAGACACGGCGGGCCATACGGCTGTCTCGGGATGCCCGGGCTCGCCATGGGTCGGATCCGGATGAAGCGTGAAATTCAAATTCATCGAACGGCAGATGTCAATGGAAAGAGTAGCCGGCGAGGACAGAATTTCTCCAGTCGTAACGGCCATTTCCGCAAAGTTGATCGCCATGTTGGCCGCACGAAGCGCCCAGCCGACAAACGGAACTTCATCCTCCAGCTCCGCAACCGTGATCTGGCCCGTTATATAAAGCGCCAGTTTCTCAAGCCCCTTAGCAAGCAGAATGCCGGCCATAGCGTCCGCAAAGCTGAATAGCACGGATTTTGCATTGGTTAAGGCTGCTGCTGTTGCAACGCCCCCGCCGACAATTGGGAAAGCAACCGCAAGGGCAGCTACGACATTTTCAGTGTCAGACACAAACTCATTAAACCATTTGGAGCTCGTAATCGCTGCCCCAGCAATTAGAAACACCGAAGGAATTCCGTATTGGAAAATACCTGTCAGTATTGCGCCTGAAGGGTCGACGTCTCCATCCCATTTTGAAGTGCCGAGACACCCGAAGAGCAGCTTAAGCTGAGTTGCTTCCTCCGGAAAGACGAACGAGAGCGTCTTCGGATCGGTCGGCATCGGAATGCCAAGAATCGTATTGACGGCGGATACGCTTGAGATATACTTCTTCTTGTCCGTCTCGAACCAGCTGGAAATCGAGGATGGCAGTTGATCCACCCAGCCTGACGGGTTGGAGATCGCATCCCCGTTCTCATTGAAAAATTCCGCATAGGCAGTCAATGTGCGCAAATACGTATTTTTCACCTGTATCGAAAACTTGCCGTCGTCGCTAAAGGAAATCGTATCGGCATAAACGCCTAAGCCGTGATGCGGGGTCTCTTCTTTTACCGTCCATTTGAACGTCTGATCTCCCACCGCTGCGAGTTTTGCACGGGACGCCGAGAACGATTTTTCAACCGAGCCCGTTGTGGATCCTCCATCCTGCTGGTAGGCCGTCTTGCCCTGATTGACCGTCCATGTCTGATTTTGAAGGGAATTGTCGTTGCTTGCACTTTGCATGGCGCCAGTCATTGGTGAGGTTGCATTTTGTACGGTTAAATCTGACCAGCTGTAAATGAGGATTGGATCCCCCGCTTTATGCGTACCCATGTCATAGCCATAAGTAAGCGGAGTGCCGTTCTGGTCAACCGAATTTGTAATTTTAGCCCAGCCGCCTGTGGAGGATGCAGGACCCTGTTTGCTGATGATTGTCGCTAGATTGTACACTTGGTTATACTGGGCCGGATTAACATTTTGAGGTGGTGCGATGTGATCGTTCATCACGATATTCGCTGTATAAGGCTTATTAGAGGATAGCTCTGGGTAGTGGAACAGAATCGCTGTTGCAATATCCCATGGGCTTAACAGATCTTCGGCATCAAGGTTGACCTGAAGGGCATCAAAGGTGTTAAGCTGGGCGACACCAAGACTTGTTAGTTTGGGATGTAAATGCAGCGAGTTTGCGGCAAGCTTGCTCTTTATGTGATTGACTCGGTGTACTTTCGGAATGTGAAAGGAAACATGATGCAGCTTGGGGAGGTATACATTCGGATCGTGATCAGGAGAGGTTACACGGATGCGGGTTAGACGATCACTTTGGAACAGGGACTCGGAAATTTCAACAAAATGCGTGAATTTCTGTCTCTGCTGTTCAGGTATTAGTGCGAGAGCACTATTGGTCCGTGTCGAATCGAGCAGCGTCTGCGGCGTGTGATTGTGCAGCGCATACTTGTACTGCCCGATATGCAAGGTGAGCGGTACCTCCGTAGAATGAGATACGAGCTCAAAATGCAAGGTTTTGTTCATGGCTTCAGTCTCCTCTGAAAAATTAGTTATTTCCAAAAAAACTAGCATTTTCTGACTGCGCCATGCTGTTATGAAATTGGGGTGCGAATACTGACATCCGCCTTCTTCGTGGAAGAGTATTGCAGGTACTAGGAATGAAAGTCTCTTGCCCATTCGCAAGGAATATTATATCAAATTATATCGAATTTTGGAATAAAATATAAAAAATATCCTTGTAAATTTTTTACTATAATTCAACCCATACTCAGAAAGGCGCACAAAAAGACAGCTCTAAATACTTGCCGCTCTAGGAGCGTTTATTTTTGCATTGCATCCAATACCCGAAGCATCAGCCTATAGGACAAACTCGGAGTGGAAACCTGATTGACCGTACCTGTCAAATACAAATCCTTCTCTGGACAATAATACGCGAATGCTCCCGATAAACCGGAATGTCCGATTAGCTCTGGAATGGATCGCAGCGGCGAGAAAAACCTAGGAAGCTTGAATTTCGCGATTCCAATGCCGTACTGTAACGGAAAAAAGATTTTATTCCAAACATAAAGCTCGCTCAAATCGTGTTTAGGAAATAATTCACCTTCAAAAAAAGCCCTCAGAGAGCGCATCAGCTCGTCTGCAGTGGAGACAATTCCTCCATCCGGTCCGAAGGAGGCCATGGCCTCTGGTACATGCAAGGAAGATTTTTTATAGTAAAGAGGCTTAGGAGTTTGATCATGGTTGTTTGTATAGATGTAGGTTTCGGATAAAGCCAAGGGCTCGTAAATGAACAACTTGAAAACATCTTCTAATTTATTATTCATTACGTTCTCGATAATCTTGCCAAGCAATTGATAGTTGGTATCGGAATATAATGCCTTGCCTTTCTTACCAGGCGGGAAGTGTGAATTCATTTGCTTCACGTCCTCCATCACCTTGTCGAACGACCATGAAGTATCGTATCCGGCAAGGAGTTCAACCTTTAGACTCTTACTGTTTTGTCTTACTTGCTCAAAGTAATCCGGCAGACCCGAAGTATGGGCCATCAATTGTCGAATCGTAATGTCGTAGGAATATTCGGTTCCTTGGTAGCGATGGATTCCCGAGAGAATCTCCTTGTCTAGGTAACGGCTTATTTGGTCAGTCAACTGGATTTTTTTCAGCTCTCTTAGCTTTAACATGGTTGCGGTTACAAAAAGTTTGGTCGTGCTCGCGATAAAAAACTGATTATTTTGATTCATATCGCCAGCCGCTCCGGTCCATATCAACTGTTTATTTCCCGATTCCATTCTCAGAACCGTCCCAAATATGTTTTTATGATCTACAGAAGAGACAAGAATCTCCTCAAGCTGTTGATGCAATCGTTTCTTTATTGAAACCAACTCCTTCCCATGCTAATTTATAACGTGTACTGGTTAAGCTTATGTTATAGATAGAAGCAAAATACTGGATAGTAGGGCAACCATTTATTTTGTCATCCCTTATGATACTGTTTATCGCTCATGCTCTTAAACTTTCACTTAAACTTTCTTTTAAATGTCAGAAAAATACCCGCATGCCCTGATTAGAATTCGTCCAAGCAGTGGCAGGCGGGTATTTTTTACTCGATACGATTAAGGCTGAAAAGACCTTGTGCTTTCCAACGTTCGCATAAAAGCCTCTATATTGTCTTTAATAAACCCCGTATTATCAAAACCGGCATTGGCAGTGATGTCCTTGATATCTTTGACGAACGCAGTCAAGCTGGCAGTAGAGGCCTTCTCGAATCTGTTCTCACCGGCAATGTCCCCGATCGGTTTGGCAGCTTCCTCTCTGTATGCCTTCAGCCAATCCGTATTTGTCGATGCTTTCTTAGCGAAGGTTTGCAAGATGCTGTTCCAGTCTTTTCCGTTCACAATTGCATCTTGCAGCTTGTCCAGCGTATTCGGCTCGAATTTCTTCATCATATAGTTCAAATCAATATAATCGTCTGGAGCCCCAATAGGCCTTTGCGGCGGGGTTTCGTAATGGAATTCATTCGTTTCAGGGTCTACCGTTCTCGTTTGGGAGATGGCGCCGATTTGACGAATCGTATTCATAAATTCCGCCGCTTCATCATCCTTCATATAGTTGTCCGCGATATACTTAGCTTGGGTAAGTCCCAATTCTAATAAGGCTGCTCTTTTCTCTTCTCCAGCTACATCTGTAATGATATTGGATTGAATGATGCCATAAACAGCTTCCCTCACCTCCGCGGGCTGATCTGTGAGAAGGCGGTTCAGCAAATCATTGATTTGCACAGTTCCAAAGTATTTAGCCGAATGATTCACAATATCAGATTGCGCCAACTGTCTGGCAGCCGGGCTGATCTCCACTGTATCGGTATCATGCGAAAGCCCGGGTATCGTGCCTGTAACCAAGGCCGGTTTATCGGCCTGCTGTTTCGAATTGGTGTATAAATTCAAGTCGTACTGGGTTGAGCTATAAATCCTCATCCTTAACGCACCCCTATTCCATTCATTTATTTCGGTTATTCACTTCTATTTATAGTATCGGAATATTCTTTTGTATTTTTTATATTAATTTACAAAAAAGGAGGTGAATAATTGGTAGATCGTAGATTCAATTTGTTAAAATGTGATAATATAAGTGGAGTCAATATTGGGCGGTGAGAAGAAAGAAATGGACAAATTAAA
Organism: Paenibacillus sp. JT22N7; assembly: GCF_059383875.1. Lineage (NCBI taxonomy): Bacteria > Bacillati > Bacillota > Bacilli > Caryophanales > Paenibacillaceae > Paenibacillus > Paenibacillus sp. JT22N7. Next base: position 158,149 of record NZ_JBXENY010000012.1, on the reverse strand, counting down.
AAATAGCGGCTTTTATAAGCTTAAATTTTTCATAACACCGGAAGAGTTTAAAAGCATTTTGATGCTTTTTGAGCATAAGCAAGTGCAGTTCCATCGTACCGATTATGCCCAAACGAAGCATGATTACGATCTGGTGTATGCCGCTTATGAAGCTTTTTATAAATATTTTACGGCAGAGGAACAAAGAATGGATTATCACCCCTTCTTTGTTTATTCCATTTCTGTTAAGTCTGATCATGAAAGCACCGGTTTTTTTGCGAGAAATGAAGGTATCTCATTTCCCTACTACGGACAATGGTCGGAGGATGAGCTGCCTTGCATCATGCTTTCCTTTCCTAAAGGCTTTCAAATTAATATGGCGGATGAGCAAGGAAATTATTATTTTTATGAGGATATTCGGGAGCATCAGCCGTTAGCATATGCTTTTTTTAATGAAATCACAAAAGATATTAAAAAAATGACAAAACCGCTTCGTTTTTCGGTACATGCAGCAACAGCAGATGTTTCGCAAGAGCAAAAACCACCTGCGCGCATAAGCAAACATGCAATGACTGACTTGGTTAACTCTTGGATTTTCAAGAAATATAAGCTTATGATGATTGGCAAATAGGCTGCAACCGCTTAAAGCGGCTGCAGCCAGTGTTTATTTTTTACTATTTAAAGCCGCTCCGCTAAAATGCGAACCACTTTTTCCAAATGGTTGATCCAATCCGGATCTCCATCCCACAGTTCATACAGCTCGCGTTCCCCGCCCTTATTATCCAACACCTGCTGAACCAATTGCTTTAGCTCAAGCAGATCTTCCTTATTCCAGACGATCTCCGCCAAACCACTCAGTTCTTCGTACTGCGTCCTACCGTTTTCGATATAGACGCACACAATTTCTGCTAGAGCAATCGCTGTATTATCGTAAAGGAAATCCACCTCTTCCGGATCTTCCGCAAGGAATCCGAGCTCTCTATAATGAGCTAGAAGCTCTTTCAATTTAATAGACTGGCGGTCCACTGCATATTTGCCTAAAGCATCAAGAACATCAAGACCTTCATCGCTTTCCAGCGCTGCTGTTCCCCAAGATCCCATCGTATTTCTCACCTTTCTATTCGTAATTCTACCATTTTAACATGGATTGGAATTGGAATTAATCACCCTTAAGCAACAATAATATGTTTGAATATGAGCAATTAGGCATACATATATCTACCAAAAGGTGGATAAGACGAGCGTTTATCATCTATTTTGCACTTAGGCGGTTGCTTCTGAGTTCCAGCAGCAGGAATCGTTTGCATAAAGGTATCAGACTGCCGCTACTTTATTAAATAAACTATGGTATCTGTTAGCTCAGTGATGAATTACAGAACTCATATGTTTCAATTGAATGATTAGTAGTAAGTCGATTTGCAGGCTAAACGATGGCTTCAAAAGGGTTTACACAGTTGTATCCATAGATCTGCATGGGGTCTGAAAATTTGCCTTGCCCTCTAACACATCAGCTAAAAATGTTTTTGATGTTTGCAATTTTGCTTCTAGCTCCTGGATCTGTTGAATTTTTTCCATCACCAATACTTTCTTTTCTATATAGAAATTTTCGTTTTCGTTTATGAGCAGGATTAATTCCTGAATAGTAAAACTTACGGTGAGCAAAGTTTTCACATCCTCCAGAAAACCAATCACACCCTCATGATATACGCGATAATTATTTTCATCTCTTGATACAAACTGCTCCGGAATCAACTGTTTGCGTTCATAGAATCGCAAGGTGGATACTGGCAGCCCTGTCAACTTGGACACTTCACTCGCTTTCATAGCCTATTCCCTTCTGAACACTAGAATAATTTATATTTGCTATAAACCAAGGTTCATAGTTCATAATAAAAACATGATAACCAGTGACATCACTTATGTCAAAAAAACTGGTCACATCAAAAGGAGAGATTACATGCTGGAACATATCCAAAATAACGATTTTGTCAACATTATTACTGGCCGGCGTTCCGTACGCCATTATGATGAGCAGGTCAAGATTTCAAAGGAAGAATTGCATGATATCATTAATGAAGCAAGTTTAGCGCCTTCTTCTGCAAATATACAACCATGGCGTGTTATCGTAGTTCATACCCCTGAAGGGAAAAACAAGCTTCGGCCACTTGTACAATTCAATACGCAACAAAATGATACATCAGCCGCTATGCTAATTATTTTGGGCGATACTCAGAGTGAACGGTATGTAGAAGAGATTTATAATGCAGCTGTGGAACAAGGGAAAATGCCGAAGGAGGTGCGCGACAAGCAGGTAACACAAATATTAAGTATGTTTCCTCTACTACCTCGAGAAGTAAAGATTGAGGTGGCCAAAATCGATGCAAGTTTATTTGCCATGCAACTTATGCTGGTAGCCCGCGCGCATGGGTATGACACCAATCCTATGGCAGGTTTTGAACGTGATAAGGTTGTTAACACATTTGATCTGGACGACGAACGGTATGTTCCGGTCATGATCCTTTCAATCGGCAAAGCTCAAGAAGAAGGACATGAATCGGTGCGTTTGTCTAGTGAGAAAATTACCTTTTGGCGCTGATATCCATTTATTTTGGGAGTTCTATGATAGATATATACCTTAGCCCATTAATGTCGATATGTTGACTGATATGCAGTATAGGTATTAGGAGCATTGCAAATCCTTATGCTTACAGACATTTAAAACGACTTCGACTTTTAAAAAAACACAACAATACAAGGTATGTCCGGATATGACTTCATAATCACCTTCGGGATGGGGGCGTCTGGGCGGGCTGGTTCAAGCTGCCCGCCCAAACGCTCTCTTTTATGCACACTACCCTTACCCTTGCCTGTTAGCTTAACGAGCATACTTTGAACGCTAAGCCGTTGTTTTGGCAAATACGATAAAAAACAGCACTAGCTCCAGAAGCACGACCGTCGGCGGCACTACAACGAGCAAGTTCACGCTGAATAAAACAAGCAGCAGCAGCAACAGCAGCGAAATATGCTTCACGGTCGGGCGCAAATGCTCAAAGCGGTAGCTGTATAACACGCACATAACCGACAGAAAATAAATGAACACAGAGCCAAAAACAAATCCGAGCATAAAACCATATTCCAGTTTGTTCAAAAATACCAGCTGAATCGAAGCAGCGATCATGCAAAGCGATAAATAGATAAACAAGTGGCCGTAAATAATCGTCTGCCCTGCCGTTCGCTTCGTTTTATCCACATTTTTCTCCATGTTCTCGAAATATTGCCACCAAATCGCAATGACGAGAATAAAAGAGAGTGCAACGAAAGCAATAGAAGTAAAACTCATATCTCCGGCATCCAAAATCGAAAGCAGGCTAACAACCGATTCCCCCAGCAAAATCAGCGTAAACAGCGAAAAACGCTCCAGTAAATGCGGGGTATGGATCGGCGTGACAACGAGATGCTTGCGGCCAATTAACGGAACGATGATGTCCAAAATAATGCCCGCATACAAAATGGCGTAACGCAGCCACGAGTCAAAAAACAAGGAACACGACGATATTGCTATCCCCAGCCAAAAATAGGTACCGAAAAATCGTGCGGTTTGCAGTTTATGCAGCACCTCTGAACGCGCCGTCAGCAAATATTGCACGGTCGTTATAATCCGAAGCCCTATATATCCAATAAAAAAGGGCACATAATACGCGTCAAAATCAACATTCAAGCTTGCTGTCATAATAAGGACGAAAAACATTTGCACCACGATAAATAATCGGTGCTTCAGCGTATCCTGGCCAAAACGATTGTTGTACATCGTCTGTCCAACCCATGCCCACCAAATCGGCACAAAAATCAAGATGAATTTGGACAAATGCTCCCAAGTAATGCTGCTATGCTCCACATGAAGCAGCACATGAGTAGCCTTGGAAACGGCCGCGACAAACAATAAATCATAAAACAGCTCCAGCCACGTTACTTTTTTCTCTGGCATCATCGCTATGATGTGCTCCTCTCTTGGCATTCGTTCAATTTCACTCTCTATCTCTACTTCGACTCAATTATTATAAACATCCAGCCGCTCATTAGGCAATAAGCGAAATAAGGCCTGGAGCAAATGCCCCAGACCTTATATTCCTGTTTATCGTTTTGAGAAAAAGCAAGCGCCTTTAATCGTGGAAATTGAGCCCTGACGTCGTCGCCTTCACATAGCCATTGCGAATGACGAAATCGCCGAAATGCTCGCCCTGCTCGCGCTCTTTCGCGAAGCGGTTAATAATAGGCGTCAGCGTGCTGATGATTTCCGTTTCATCAATGTTTTCTTTGTACATCTTATTCAAACGGTCGCCGTTGAAGCTTGCTCCCATGTACATATTGTATTTGCCCGGCGATTTTCCAATAAATGAAATTTCCCCAAGCGCAGGACGTCCGCAGCCATTCGGGCAGCCCGTCATCCGAATAACGATGGACTCGTCGCGAAGACCCGCTTCATCCATAACGACATCGAGCTTGTCGATCAAAGTCGGCAAGTACCGTTCCGCTTCCGCCATGGCAAGACCACAGGTCGGCAGCGCTACGCAGGAAATCGAGCTGCGGCGCAAAGCCGAATAATGCAAGCCATCCGTCAGCTTGTATTGCTCGATCAGCTCCAGGATTTTGCGTTTTTTCTGCGTCGTAATATTGGCAATAACAAGATTCTGGTTCGGCGAAAGGCGGAAGTCTCCCGTATGGATCTTCGCAATTTCACGGAGGCCCGTCATCAGCTTATAGTCGCCATCATCTTGAATCCGTCCGCTTTGAATGTAAAGCGTCAGATTCCATTTGCCGTTGGTGCCTTTAATCCAGCCGTAACGGTCGCCATTGCTGTCGAAGTGGAATTCGCGCGGCGCTTCCAGCTTCCAGCCCATTCTTTTATGCAGCTCGTCAACAAACCAGTCCAGACCGTGGCGGTCAATCGTGTATTTGAAACGGGCATTTTTACGAACGGAGCGATTGCCATAATCGCGTTGAATCATAACGGTCTTCTCGGCAATGTCAATCGTTTGCTCAGGCGTACAGAAGCCAATGACGCGGCCAAGCTGCGGGTAAGTCGCCGTATCACCATGCGTCATGCCCATACCGCCACCGACGGTTACGTTAAAGCCGACAAGCTTGCCATTTTCCAAAATCGCAATATAGCCAAGATCCTGGGAATAAACATCTACATCATTGGACGGCGGAACCGCCATCCCGATTTTGAATTTACGCGGCAAGTAAACCGGTCCATAAATCGGTTCCACTTCGCCAGCAGCTTCCGAGCTTTCTACCTTCTCGCCATCCAGCCAAATTTCATGATACGCAGGCGTGCGCGGCGCTAGATGATTATTGATGCGTCTCGCCCACTCATTCACCTGCTCATGTGCTTCGGACAGATGCGGATTCGGATTGCTCATCACGTTGCGGTTAACGTCGCCGCAAGCAGCAAGCGTCGTCAACAGCTTGTCGTTGATCGTACGGATCGTCTTTTTCAAATTCCATTTCAGCACGCCGTGCATTTGGAAAGCCTGGCGCGTCGTCAGACGCAGCGTCCCATTGCCGTACTTGTGCGCCAATTCATCCATAGCCAGCCATTGCTCTGGTGTGGCTACGCCGCCGGGCGCAACTACACGAAGCATGAACTGATAGGCAGCCTCAAGCTTTTGCTTCTCACGTTCATTACGCAAATCCCGGTCGTCCTGCATGTAGCTGCCGTGGAATTTCATCAACCGGTTTTCGTCTTCTGGCAGACTGCCCGTAATTGGATTGCGCAAATTCTCTACGAGCGCTCCCCGCAAGTAATTGCTCTCAATTTTGATAATTTCAACGTCGCTCGGCGGGCCGCCGATCGGCTTTACGATTTGATCATTTGCCATTGCTGCTTTCTCCTCTCGCACTCGCTTTGGTCCGTTTAGTACACGTCGCGCTGGTAGCGCTGCTGCTGCTGCATATCGGCGAGATAAGCTTCCGCCTTCTCACGGCTGATGCCGCCTTCCTGTTCAATAACCGTGATAAGCGCGGAATGCACATCATGTGCCATATGCTTCTCGTCGCCGCATACATAAACATGGGCACCGGCTTGCAGCCACTCATACAGCTCCGCTGCTTGCTCCAAAATGCGGTGCTGCACGTAAACTTTTTCTTCTGAATCGCGCGAGAACGCGAGGTCCAGCTTCGTCAGAACGCCGTCCTTCAGCATGCGCTGCCAATCCGTTTGATAGAGGAAGTCCGTTACGAAATGGCGGTCACCGTAAAACAACCATGATTTCCCTTCCGCCCCCGTTTCCTCGCGCTCCTCCATGAATGCCCGGAAAGGGGCTACGCCTGTGCCTGGACCGATCATAACAATCGGCGTTTCGGCGCTTGCCGGCAGCTTGAAATTCGGGTTGTTTTGAATATAGATCGGCACCGTATCACCTGGCTCCAAACGCTCTGCCGTATGAATCGAGCATACGCCGTAACGCTCACGGCCATTTGCCTCGTAACGCACAGCGCGAATCGTCAAATGCACCTCGTCCGGATTAGCCTGGAAGCTGCTGGCAATGGAATAAAGACGTGCTGGCAGCTTGCGCAAAATACCGACGAATGCAGCAGGCGTAAAGTTCCAAGGCGCAAAATCCTGCACCAGATCAAGCAAATCGCGGCCGTTGATATATTCCTTCAGCTCTTTCTCTTTGCCTGGCGCTGCAAGCTCCTGCAGCCCGCTGTTTGCCGAAAGCTTCGCAGCCTGCTCCAGCAGCGGCTTCGTCAATACTGTAATTTCATAATGCTTCAGAAGTGCTTCGCGCAGCGAGCCTTCTTCGCCTTTTTTATTAAATGGAACCTTCTCGTCCGCACTCCAGCCTAATGCCTGAATGAGCTCATCGACAAGCTTCGGATGATTTTCTGGGAAAAGACCGAGGCAATCGCCGGGCTCATATTGCAAGCTTGATCCGTCAAGCGAAAGCTCCAGATGGCGCGTCTCGCGATCTGAACCGCGTCCATTCAAGTTAATGTTCGCGAGCACTTCCGCTTGAAACGGATTAGTACGCGAATATTCGGATTCAGCCATGCCAATCGAGGCGGTTGTGGATACAGCTGCTGGCTGAGCAGCTGCCGAGCCATTCACACGCTCGCTTAACGCAGCGGCAACCTGATTGAACCACTCTGCTGCTAGCTCATCATAATCGAGATCGCAGTCCACACGCGGCGTCAGGCGCTTGCCGCCCAGTTCTTCAAGACGAACGTCGAAATCTTTACCAGTCTGGCAAAAGAATTCATAAGACGTATCGCCGAGCGACAGAACGGAGAAATACAATTCATCCAGCTGCGGCGCTCTTTTGCTATATAGGAACTCATGGAACGATATTGCATTATCCGGCGGTTCGCCTTCTCCATGGGTACTTGCAATAATCAATAAATTTTCAACCTTCTTCAAGCCATTAGGCTTGAATTTGTTCATGGCGGACAAGGTCACCTGAAAGCCGTTTGCCTCCAGCTTGCTTGCAAGCTTGCCAGACAGACGCTGGCTGTTGCCCGTCTGCGATCCGAATAAAATCGTCACCTCGCGCGAGCCTGCCGACTGAGCGGGTGCTGACAGCGCTTCCTCTGCTACAGCAAGCGCCGCGCTTAATTGCGGCTCTGCACTAATAGGGGCAAAAGCTGCTGTGCTCTGAACTGCGGACAAATATCCGCATAACCATATATGCTGCGATTCCGTCAAAGTTGGCAGAAGGCGGTTAAGAAGCTCAACCTGCTCCTGATTAAAAGGACTGTTCGTCACCTGAAGTTGCAACAAAATCCACCTCTCATAAACATGAAATCATACTGTTTTTAAAATATAGGAAAGGATATGATTTTCTCATCCTTTCTCTATATTTCTCGGACTGAAACGCGCCGCACCGCCAAAGGACGGCTTTCGGCCGTTTCACCTTGTAATCTGCGTTTACACACTTTAGTCCATCATTAATATTCAAACTAACATATTAAGTGCAATCGGGCAATGCACACATGATGACCTAATTTTTACCAATTCATCGTTTCGGAAGCAAAATACAGCTAAATCCGAGTAAAATGGGGGTAATTCACCCTGTTTTAGCTGTATAAATTAAGAATTATGATGATTTCTATTAGAAAAAGTGATAGACGATTATGATGTTTTTTTGCAAGGTGAAACGGCTGCCGCCATCCTTTGGTGGCGCGGCGCGTTTCATTCCGAGAAATATAGAGAAAGGATTACATTAGGATATCCTTTCCTATATTTCAAGCGTAAACGGCTGTTGCTGTCCTGTAGAGGCGAAGCCACCGTTTCGCGATGAAATATAAGCCCATTATATGGGGTAACTTATACATGCTTATATTTCAAAAAAAACCACGCTTCTGGAGGAAGCGTGGTTGGATGGCCTAGGCCGGGTACTTTATGAAATCAGCCGCCGATATGGGACATCTCGATTTTAGCTGGCGACTGGGTACGGGTAGCCCGTTCCTCCGAATAACGATCATTGCGATTTGTCCAAATGCGGGCGATGGATTCACGAACCGACTCATCCGTTTCATCAGCTCGCAGCAGCTCCATTAAATCGTAGCCCTTCGAGGCAAACAGGCAGGTGTACAGCTTGCCCTCAGCGGATATGCGCGCCCGTGTGCAGGTGCTGCAAAAAGCGTCGCTTACGGAGGAAATAAAACCGATCTCACCCGATCCATCCTGATAGCGATAGCGGGAAGCAACCTCGCCTGCATAATGGGCTTCCACTGGCACAAGCGGCAGGTGTTCTTCTAGAAGCTGCAAAATCTGCTTGCTAGAAAAAACGTGATCCCACTTCCAGCCATTTGAATTGCCGACATCCATATATTCAATAAACCGCAAAATATGCCCCTTCTCGCGAAAATAAGCAGCCATCGGCCATATGTCCTGATCATTGGCACCCTTCTGGACAACCATATTGATTTTGACTGGCATCCCTGCCGCAGCTGCCGCATCAATACCAGCCAGCACGGCCTGCACGCCGCTGCGGTTTCCGTTCATTAATCGGAACCGCTCGTCATTTAGCGAATCCAGACTGACCGTTACCCGACGCAATCCAGCTTCCGCAAGCGCAGCAGCCGATTTGGGCAGCAGAACCCCATTGGTCGTCAGTGCAATATCTTCAACACCAGCGATTGCATTCAAACGCTTGATCAGCGTCGGCAAATCTTTTCTAAGCAGCGGCTCTCCGCCGGTAATTCTAAGCTTCTTGACGCCCAATGATACAAATATCTTTACGAGCCGTTCTATCTCATTAAAGCTAAGCACCTTGTCTTCAGCCAAAAAGGGATAGTCCTTGCCAAAAATTTCGGCCGGCATGCAATAACGGCAGCGGAAATTACAACGGTCGGTAACAGATAGGCGCAGGTCCCGCAAACCACGGTTCAATTGATCCTTTATTGAATGCTCCAAGCTCCTCACCTCAGGTTATGCAAAAGAGAATGTTGTTAAATGATAGCTTCATACTTTACACTATGGTAAATAGCGAACAAGTTCCTTACATTATGAACAGAGGTCAAGTGTTTGTCAATGTTCCTGACATCAATGATTATGGAAAGCAAGGTGACGAAGGATGAACCTGGAAGCTATCGTGCTTGCCGGAGGAGAAAGCCGCCGTATGCAGCAGCGTAAAGAGTTGCTCCTTATTAATGGCAAGCCCGTTATTCAAATGATAACCGAGCAGCTTGCTGTTCTAACAGACCGCATTTCTATCATTACGAATGAGCCTGAATTATATCCCTTCCTTGCTCCCTCTATTACGATTAAACCCGATATTTTTCCTAGCCTTGGCCCGATTGCCGGTCTGCATGCCGGAATGAGCGACCAAGAACCGGACACGATTTACATAGTGGCAGCCTGTGACTATCCGCTGCTTACCGCTTTGCCTTTTATTGAAATGCTGGCCCTGCTTGGCAGTCATCCGACCAAAGATGCTGTCGTCCCGATTATCGACGAGCGAAGCCACCCTTTGTTTGCCGTCTTTCATGGACGAACGCTGGGCAAATGGGCAGCCGCGCTCTACAGCCGAAATCTGAAGGTCATGGATGTGCTTCCTCAATTGTCCATCATTCATTACCTGCCCAATAATCCGGCGATTGCTGAGCAATTCATTAATATGAATACGCCGGAGGATTACCAGGCCATTCTAATGAAAAAACAGCTTTCGCCGTAATGGCTACACCGTGCTGTATTGCGCTTGATGCAGTTTGCTGTAAATGCCGCCGGCCGCAACCAGCTCTTGATGTCTTCCTTGCTCAGCAATGCCGCTCTCGTCGACGACAATGATGCGATCCGCATTTTTGATCGTCGTCAGGCGGTGGGCAATGACCAGCGTCGTTCTGCCGACGGACAGGTCGGACAGCGATTTCTGAATCGCGACTTCCGTCTCCGTATCCAGTGCCGATGTCGCTTCATCGAGGATGAGGATCGGCGGGTTTTTCAAAAACATGCGAGCAATCGACAGGCGCTGCTTCTGGCCGCCCGACAGTTTGACTCCGCGCTCTCCAATAATCGTATCCAGCCCTTCGGGCATTTTTTTGATCAAATCTTCAAGCGATGCCCGGCGCGCCGCTTCCCAAATTTCTTCCTCCGTCGCCAACAAATTGCCATAAGCGATGTTTTCGCGAATGGAGCCCGAAAACAGGAACACGTCCTGCTGCACGATTCCAATATTTTTGCGCAGCGATTCCAGCTTAATATCCCGAATATCTTTGCCGTCCACCGTAATGCTGCCTGCGAGCACATCATAAAACCTTGGCAACAGGCTGCAAATTGTCGTTTTCCCCGCTCCAGATGGGCCTACGAATGCCACAGTCTCTCCAGCATTAATATCCAAATTGATTTTCTGCAAAATCATATTGTTTGTTTCATAACCAAAGCTCACGTCATGAAAACGAACATTGCCGACGACTTTTTTGAGTTCCGTTGCATTGGGCCGATCTTCAATGTCAGGCTCTGTATCAATGATCTCCGTGTAACGTCTGAAGCCGGCGATGCCTTTTGGATAGCTTTCGATAACTGCGTTGATTTTCTCAATCGGGCGGAAGAAAATGTTCGAAAGCAAAATGAACGCCATAAATTCACCCATGTCCAGCTTGCCCTGAATAAAGAAATAAGCGCCGCAAATCATCACAAAAATCGTAACGAGCCGCATCATCATATAGCTGACGGAAATGCTTTTCGCCATCGTTTTGTAAGCGAGCAGCTTCGTCAGGCGGAAGTTTTGGTTGTCTACGGAAAACAGTTTTTTCTCATGCTCTTCGTTTGCGAACGATTGAACGACACGAATGCCGCCGACGTTGTCTTCAATACGGGCATTAAAGTTGCCGACATCGCCGAACAAACGACGGTACGTTTTGCTCATTTTGCCGCCGAAGACGATAATAAGCCAAGCCATAACCGGAATAATGATGAAGGTTATAAGAGCAAGCTCCAAGTTAATGTAGGCCATTAGCGAGAAGGAGCCGATAAGCGTCATAACCGCAATAAATACATCCTCCGGCCCGTGATGCGCTACTTCGCCAATATCGTTCAGGTCATTCGTAATACGGCCGATCAAATGCCCCGTCTTGTGATTGTCGAAGAAGCGGAAGCTAAGCTTCTGGATATGGTCGAACATTTTGCGCCGCATATCCGTCTCGATGTTAATGCCTAGCATATGCCCCCAGTAGGTAACTACATAATTAAGCGCCGTATTGAGCGCATAAACAGCAAGCAGCCCCGCACAAGCAGCAACGATCAGCGTCCAGTTCTGGCTGGGAAGCAAATCGTTAATAAATTGGCTGACCGCAAGCGGGAAAGCCAGCTCCAGCAATCCGGCAAGAATGGCGCAGCCGAAATCAAGAAAGAACAGTCCCTTATAGGGACGATAATACGAAAAAAATCGACGCAGCATTTCAAAATCACTCTCTCATCTCTAGATTAGGTTCACAAGCGTATTCCTGCTAATCCGAATCATCCCCATCAACCCATGACCCAATTATAACATGATTGCAGTGGACTGGCGTGTGAATCTCCCTATAGATTTCCAAAATGACCGTGCGCATCGCCCACCTTCCTGCCTTGTCCTTTGCTTAAACGATGAGATATCCCTGACGATCTGCTGGCCCAATTGTCGCCTCAAGCCCGGAATGAAAGTTAAGGAAATCACTCTCTACCCCATCGCTGAAAATAACACCATCTTCCGGCATTTGCGACATGATCCGCAGCTTGCGCTGCTCGTTGATTTGCCCGAAAACGATCGAGGCTGCGGTCGTCCGGCTTGGAAATGGCTCTCTGACCGTAAAATAAAGCGAATCCGCCGACCAGTCCAGCCGGCCTTTCTCCTGTTCCTCAGCCGCGTCTAGATCTTCAGGCATGAGCGTCAGCGGCTGACGCGTCGCGCTGCTCACAATGCCGGCTGCCCCGGCAAGCACGCTTCGCAGCCAGCCGCTTGCGCCGAGGCCGGTCGATACAATAATGCCACTGGAGGACTGCTGCTCGGCATGCTCCTCCAGCTTAATTTCATACCGCGCCGACACATGGGTTTTGCGCCCGATAAACAAATCGTTAACGCCGTAGAGGCACTGGCCATTGTTGATCTGCGCCATTGCCAGTGTAACCGGCTGAACCCGGCGCTTCCCGCGCATCACCTCGGGAATAAGCAATCGCAAATCTCCAACCGTGAAGGGCAGCAGCACGCCATCCCAGCGCTGCGGCTCCGGATTGACGCCAATGAGCGGCTGGCGGTCCAAATATTTGAGCGTACCCGCGACTAGCCCATCCGGGCCAATTGCGACAACGATATCGTGGTCGCCGAATAGGAAGCTGGGCACATGCTCGCGATCCAGCACTTGGACTCTGCCCTGCTGCTCCAGCTCGCTTACCGCCAATGAGACAGCATTTTGATACACTTCATTTTCCAGCCAATAGTCACCAAAGTCCGCGCCAAGCCGTTCAATGTAAAACTTCGCCTGCTGCACCGTATTGTAGCGAACGAGCAGCTCCTCCAGCCTCGTTTTCCGCTTCACGACGATAAATTTTGCATCTGCACCCGCTGCCCGGCTCATCGTCCTGCCCCTCCTCTGGCTTCCGACTTGCCCAAGCTCGCCCCGTTCCCAGTCCCAGGAATCAGGCTTTGCAGCAGATCCGGCGAAATATTCAGCTGTCCAATCCGCTCCGCTTTTTCCGCCATCTCCTGAAATGCAATCGCAATAAGTTTATTCGAATCCATGCCCATATTTGTCATCGCTTGCAGCACATATGGCTGGGTATCATGTAGTGATTTCATAACAGCAGCAAGCTCATACGCCTTGGCATCCGCCTCAGACCGCCTGTTCGCAGCAGCGAGCTCAATCATCGCTTGCTTCTTCTCCTCAAGCTGCGTATCAAATTGCAGCTGCACCTCTTTAAGCTCGTTTTGCTTCTGGCGCACCGAGCGCTCCGCATCAAGCTGCGCTTCGCGAATTTGCCTCTTCTTCTGCTCAACCGCAATATCCGTGTTCAGCTCGTTTTCCTTCACGCGCCGCTCCTGCTCAATGGAGGAATTACGACGCACGTACAGCGCCTCATCCGCATCCTGAAGCATTTGCTCACGCGACTGCGCTTCAAGTGCCCGCATCGTCTCCTTGTTCGGCAGTACCGCCAAAATGGACAAGCCCATCAGCTCGATGCCCAGCTTAGCCAGCTCCTCATGCTGGCTGATCTCCTGTCTAATCATTTTCGCCAGCCGTTCGCTCGATTGGATCGCTTCCTTAAGCGGCAGCTGCGCCAGCTGTTTCTTCGTCAGCACCTTGGCAAGTTGAATCATGCGTTGGGACAGCTTGACCGGATCGTCGGAAATATAAGCTTTTTTCTTTATATTGTACGTATAATTCATAATTTCCATCATTTTGCGGTAGTCCACAATCCGGTAGGTCAGTTGTCCCTGCACCGTTACCGTCTGGTAATCGCGAGTAATCTCTTCAAACATAAACGGCACATCGATCGAGGAAATCGGAATGACGACCACCGAGGACGCCCGCTCATAATAATAGAAGGACAGACCAACGCCCTCTTTCACAACCTTCCCGTTCTTCACCTGAATAATATAATCGCTCGGTTGAAACTTAACGAATTCAAATCCAAACATGGCTCGTTCCCCGCTCTCACTTTTAATAATGTCGATTTGATAATATCTAAATGATAATTGATAAAATCCATACTGTCAAACCGACATTATAAAAACAAGCCCCGCCGTCACAACCCAAGCGACGTTGGAGCTCTATAGCGAAAAGGTAACGGCTCTATAAAAAATACACCCAATAATGCAGCTGCGACTGCTTATCATGCGAGACAAAGCGCGGTCCAGTCGGCGTCTGCTCCAGCAGCGTATGCTTCTCATCAAACACCGGAACCGACAGAAACTGCTCCTTGTTAAAATAAAACAACAGCTGTGCTCCATCACTTGCCGCCGCCACCTTAAACAGCGTATATGGCTTCGGCAGTGTTTGCTGCTCTCCTGAGCGATCCTCCATCCATACTTTGATGCGGGCGCCCGCATACGGCATCAACTCATCGACCAAGCGCTGCATCGCCATCATGAGACAGCTCCTGCTTCAGCATTTTTACGAGCCGCTTGCTCGCCGCAGTGCTGGCATTCCTCAGGACGCTTCAAATCCAGCTCCAGCCTATAGCCCTGAATCCAATCCCAAAATTCCGGGGGTGCCTGCTCCTCAATAAACAACAGCACCTCCTCATCCTTCTCCCAGTCGCTGTAGCCTTTCACCGCCGCATTGACGACCTGAAGCTCCCCCTCCTGCTTCTCTTCCAGAAACCAGGAGGATTTCTTAGCAAACAGCTGCTGGAGCAGCGCTTCAATTGATTTAGTAAATGAGCTTCCCTGCTCCTGCTTGCGGATGAAGCATAAATCCAGCATAAATTCCGATTTCATCGTCAATCCCTCCCTGAGCATCTATAAAATGAAGCCTGACCTGTAACCTTTAAGATTTGACCATATCGCCCGGCAGCCTATTTCTTGTGCTGTGAGCATTTTGAGCGTTTTGCTGAATCAAGCGCTCAGCCTGACCAAGCTTCTCTTGATAGAACAGCCAAATGACGAGTATTAGGCTCGCCAGCGCAACCTCGGACAGCGCCATAAATCCAATGGCGTAATGCCCCGTCCATTTGAACAGCACGGACAGCAGCAGCGGCGGAAAAAATCCGCCAAGCCCGCCCATAGCGGAGATCAGGCCGTTTGCAATGCCCGCCTGCTTGACGAAATACAGCGGTACCAGCTTGAAAATCGTCC
This sequence comes from Paenibacillus sp. JT22N7, assembly GCF_059383875.1. Lineage (NCBI taxonomy): Bacteria > Bacillati > Bacillota > Bacilli > Caryophanales > Paenibacillaceae > Paenibacillus > Paenibacillus sp. JT22N7. The sequence continues at coordinate 142,895 of NZ_JBXENY010000012.1, read as the reverse complement.
CGTTGCCTGTACCGGCACAAAGCGCAATAATGAGGCAGCCGACCGTATACATGCCGATGGATGGTGCGAACGACAGGACAACCGCTGACAGCGTAAGTCCGCCAAACACGAACATCAAAATCACAAATGGATTGAAACGGTCACCGAGCCAGCCACCGACAGGCCGCATGATGGTCGCCAGTACGATGAAGCCAGCTGTCCGCAGCCCCGCATCCACCTTGCTCAGCTCAAAATGCGAGACGAGGAAGTTTGGCAAATAGACCGTAAAAGCGACGAAAGAGCCGAAGGTAATAAAATAAAACAAACAAAGTGCCCACAGCTTTTCATTGCGGTATACCCCTTTGATCTGCTCCGACAAAGAAGCCATCACCTTCGGCTCATTGCGGTCTCCCAGCATAAAATTAATCAAGATGAATATGGCCAGCAGCACCAGATACAGCAGCACTGTTTTGCTCCACCCCAGATAGTTAGCCGCTACGGGAGCGGTAAAAGCCGTAATCGCCGTACCCAAATTTCCGATGCCATAAATGCCGTTCACAAAGCCATGCCGTTCCTTCGGGTAATATTTCGGCAGAGAAGTGACGCCAACCGAAAACACCGCGCCCCCGATGCCAAGGAAAATCCCGCCGATAATCAGATCGGCAAAGCTGTCTGCCAGGCTGACCCAATAGACGGGTGCAAGCAAAATGAGAAAACTAAACCCAAACAGCTTGCGCGCGCCGTAGCGATTTGTCCAATAGCCGACCGGAATCCGAAGCACTGAGCCGAACAGCACCGGAATGGCCGTCACCCAGGCAAGCTGGCCTGACGTCAGCTGGATATCCTCCTTAATAAACGGAATGAGCGATGAAAGAATTACCCAAACCATAAACCCAAGAATCAGGCTTCCCGTCTGAATGGATAGCTGCGTTTTATTTCCGTTCATCTGCGTACCTCCTTCTTATAAATCCATAGTGCAAGCGGGAATAGCAGCACATTCAGCAAAGCAAATACGAGGACAAGCTCATATTTTTCATGAAAATAATGATTAACGACATACTGCGTACAGACGATATTCAGAAAAAGCACGACGCTCAGCAAAATGACGCCTCTGTAGCTACGTTTCATACCGCTTCACCCCTGTCGCATAAATCGCTCCACCTTCGATTTCAACCAATACCTCAGGCAGCGCTCTCCTCGGCGGTCCTGCTGTCGGCTTGCCCGATTGAGGGTCGAAAAAGCCATGATGGCAAGGGCAGACGAGCTGATCCTCCTCCCGGCTCCAGAACACCGGGCATTTCAAGTGCGTACAAGCATTTTGATAAGCCTTGTATTTATTGTCGCCCAGACGGATCAGCAGTGCTGATTCATGGTCGCCGGGGTAGTGGAATTCCACCGCCTCTCCTACTTTGAGCGCCTGCACATCGGCGATTTTCTTCTTCGGATGGCTGCTTTTTCCAAAGCCCATCAGCTCCTTTGCGGCAAGTCCGCCCCACGGAAGCGTGGACACGGCGAACACACCGGCTGCGCCAACCATCGTTTTCAGAAAGCCCCTGCGGTCCAGCTGGCGTTCATTGTTTTTGTGGATGTTATGCGTGTAATTATCCTCTTCAAATGGCACTTTATTGTTTTTGCCTGCCTCATTGTCCATTGCATCTGAGCCTCCTTCTACTAGCTAACCTTCTAAACAGCATGACAAGGTGAAACGGCTTTCGCCGTCCTCTGGCGGCGCGCGGCGTTTCAGTCCAAGAAATATAGAGAAAGTATGGCGAAAGCATATACTTTCCTATATTTTAAAAAATTCGATCCAGCTCTATCGTTTAAAATAGTTTTTGGACGCCCTGCAAAATGCCGGGAAGGCTGATCTTCACATTCGTCTCGCCTTCAAGCGGCTCGAACGGCTGGTGGCTGGAAACCCATTTGCCAAGTCTGTGGCGTTCCTGCTTCTCTGCCAGCTCCTCCTCGGTAATCCATTGCAGCGTATTGGTTGGGCAGACGGAAGCGCACATCGGCGGGATGCCTTCCTTCGTCCGGTCGTAACAGAGGTCACATTTATACATTAAATTTTGCTCTTCATCAAATTTCGGAATGCCGTAAGGGCAAGCAATCGTGCAGTTCTGGCAGCCGATGCATTTCTCGACAAGCGCGGACAGCACTGCGCCTTCCTCGGTAATTTGAATCGCTTGCGCCGGACAGCTTCTCGCACATGCCGGATTGACACAGTGCAGGCACATGAGCGGGATCGTCTGCCGATCCACCAGCGGGTTGACGTCATACACATAGTTGCGGTTGCGCTCGTCGTGTCCGCCGCATTGCGTACAAGCGGCGAGGCAGCTTCGGCAGCCGATGCAGTTGTCCATTTCGATATACAGCAGCTTCTTCATCGTACCGCCTCCTTTGCAGCGCCAGGCAACTTCGTGATTTGTGCGGCACAGACTTTAAATTCCGGCATACGCGACATCGGATCAAGCGCAGCAATCGTCAGCAAATTGACCGACTGCTCATAGCCATAGTGATAGGGCACGAATACGGTATCCTTACGAATCGCTTCAATCACCTTCACTTTATAAAAGCATTCGCCGCGGCGGGTGAACAGTCTGACAACCTCGTCATGTGCAATGCCATACTGCTGCGCCGTCTCTGGATGGACCTCGACGTACGGCTCTGGACACATATCCCGCAAAAACGGAATCCGCCGTGTCTGATTGCCGGATAAATAATGATAGACGACCCGGCCTGTCGTCAGGCGGAGTGGATATTCCTCGCATGGCTCCTCCGCTGAAGGGCGGTATGGCAGCGCGCAAATTTTCGCCCGTCCATCGGGATGAAAATATTTGTGATCCTCGAACATATAAGGCGTTCCGGTATCCGCTTCGTCCTTGCAGGGCCAGAACACGCCATCCTGCCGGTCAATTTTGTCCCAAGTGGCGCCGTAATAGTCGGCGTAGCCGCCCTTGGAAGCGAGGCGAAACTCATCTGCAACCTGGCTTGCCGTCTGCAAATGGCGGAAATAGTCACCGCGTCCAAGCCGCTCTGCCAGCTCTACATGAATGAGCCAATCCGGCTTCGATTCGCCCAGCGGCTCCTGCGCCTTGTTGATTTTAATAATGCGGCCCTCCAAATTCGTCACCGTGCCTTCATCCTCTGACCATGTAACAGACGGCAGCACAACATCGGCAAATTCCGCTGATTCCGACAGGAAGAAGTCGGCGCACACCATGAAGTCCAGATCCTTCAATACCGAGCGCACATAATTGAGATGCGGTGCTGACACGGCGGGGTTCGAGCACAACAGATACAAGCCGCGAATCGTCTTCTGCTCCATCAACTCAAACATTTCAAAAGCCGATACACCCGGCAGCGGCATTTCCTCCGGCGTGATGCCCCACACCTCGCATACCTCCTGCACATGCTTCGGATTCGTCAGCTTGCGATAGCCCGGCAGCAGATCGGATTTTTGCCCATGCTCGCGTCCGCCTTGACCGTTGCCCTGTCCCGTAAGCGTCGCTACACCCGATTTCGGCCGTCCGATTTTTCCAGTAACGAGGCACATATTCGTGTAGGCCGAGACGTTGTCCGCGCCTTTAACTTGCTGCTCAATGCCTCTGGCGAACATGACGATCGCATTCGGCGCCTTGCCGAAAATTTCCGCTGCCCGTATCAGCTTCTCCGGCGCTACCCCCGTAATTTCACTCGTATATTCTGGTGTGAAAGTCTTCACAATCTCAAGCGTCTCCTCAAAGCCGCTCGTGTAATTAGCGATATATTCATGATCGGCATGGCCGTTTTGAATGAGCAAATTCACCATGCAGTTGGCAAGCGCCAAATCCGTCCCCGGCCTTAGATCGAGATGGACATCCGCCCTTCTTGCAATCGGCGTTTCCCTTGGATCGACGACGATAAGATAGCCGCCGCGGTTTTGAACCTCCCAGACACGGAACATGGAGGTTGGATGGCATTCCGCCGTATTGCTGCCCGCGATGAACAAGCAATCCGTCTGATGAATATCCGTCCACGGCAGCGTTGAGCCGCGATCAATCCCAAAACTCCGAAGGAAGCCCGCTGCTGCGCTTGCCATACAAAATCTTCCATTGTAATCGATGTATCTCGTTTGCAGCCCGACTCGGGCGAATTTCCCGGTCAAATAACATTTTTCATTCGTCATCGAAACGCCGCTGAATACGGACAGCGTGTCCTTCCCATATTCGGATTGTAGCTCCTTGAAGCGGCGGGCGATTAAATCATAGGCTTCGTCCCAGCTGGCTTCGCGGAAGCCTTCCTTCGTCCCTTTTTTCGAAGCGTCGTCCCGAATGAGCGGCTTCAGCAGCCGGTCCTGATGGTTCGTCTGCTGATAGGCGGTCACGCCTTTCGGGCACATTTTGCCGCGTGTGACGGGCCAGTCGTACCTTGGCTCCACGCCGATAATCGTATTTTTGTCGGTATCGACCCGCAAATTCATTCCGCACTGCATGCCGCAGTAGGAGCAGTGGGTTTTAACCAGCTTTTCCTTCGGATGATGCTTGTTCGCAATATTTTGCTGAAACTTATCCTTTAGCATGCTGGTTCGCCTCCTTGACCTTGATTTCATGTGTCGGAATGCCCGTAAAACGGGACATCCGGTATTTGCGCCTGCAAGGCAGACAAAGCTCGGCCAGATGGAAGCCTTCCTTCATCTCGAAGGAAATATCGTTTTGAGCCAGCACGTGAATGACATCGCTGGATTGCTCCGTCGATACGAAGCTGCTGCCGCATACTTTGCAGGCTTTCATTTGCTGCTCGCCGAAAGCTTCACGATAGTTTTTGGCGAGTACGCTCATCGGACGGAATGGAATATGCGCCAGCTTGCCAAAAGGCAAATAAATCAGCGTAAGGATGACCGACCATTGGTGGATTAGCGAGATAACCGGATGGCCCCAGCCATGCAGGAATATGTTGCTGAACGTCAGCAGCAGCCCCGTAATGCTAATGAAGAGCAGCAAATACAGCGGCAGAAAATCATAGGTAAACGTCTGCTCAGCCTTCGCTTGCATATTGTTAAGCCTGCGATACAACGCCATGCACACCCCGGCAATAACCATAAAGGCGGTAATATTCAGCGCGTTGTAGAACAGAAAGGCGATCCAGCCGTCCGCCTTCACCTGCATCACATCAATACCGAAGGCGACGACGGTGTACAGGCCATTTTCCCCCATCGTAAAATACATCCATCCAAACACGAGCGGGAATGTGACGCAGCAGGATAGAATACAGCCCCAGCCGAGCAGCACATGCTGTGTCCAGCGGTAAACGCCGCGTTTGAAAATGAAACGGTAAGTTGCGAGATGCTCAACGGACGTTTGGGGCGTGCTTTTGCGAAACAGCAGCTTAAGCCCCTTCTTCATAATCAGCTTCGTTGGCGGACGCTCGGCCCAGGCGATAAAGCGGTAAAAAAATCCCCCGATAAAAACGAACGTGCCCACCATATAGCCATAAAGAGCAAGGTCGATATGGGTGAAAAATCGGGTGCCGACGTACACAAGAATCAGCAGCGCTACTACGGTCATGAAATACATTTTCGCAAATTTGGAAGCAAAGGCTCGATCCATGGCAAATTCTCCTTCTTCGATGTTTTCTGCCCTCATTAAATCATTCCGGCATGGTACATCGCTGTGATTGCCATCACAATAGCTCCTCTGTCACCTTTTGTTCAAAAAAAAAACAATTTCCCTCAGCTCTTCGCAGCGTTAAGGAAAATTGAATTCAAAGTGGCTGCCGATGGCAGGCCTTTTAAGTTTGAGAGGCTGAGGCGGCGTCATACAAGCTGAGGATGCGCTCATATTCCTCAGGCGTGTTCACATTCGTCACACAACTGAGCTGTTCATCCGTCTGTTCGAGCTGCTGCGTATCTACACCATAATAGCAAATCCGATTCAAAAACGTCATCACTCGGTATTCTTTTATATCGAGCAGCTTCTCAATTTCACCAGCGCTTTGCTTATCATAGACGCCATGCAGCGGATGCAGCTTGCCAGCCGCAGATGGAATCGCCGCCGCAGAGCGACGCTCCCGCTTCACCTTCCACAGCTGCTCGGCCACCGTACTTGAAATAAGCGGCATGTCGCAGCCCACGACCCAGATGTCCGAATGCGTCGCTAAGGTTAAGGCGGCATGCATGCCGCTAAGCGGACCTTTGCCTGGAATATAATCCGTAATGATGCGAATGCTGCTGCCTAGAATAGGCAAAAAGCTTCGCGGGTCATTCGTTACCAAAATGACTTCAGCGCAAAGCTGCTTCATCGTACGGATCTGCCGCTCAACAATGCTTTCGTTTACAAAAGGAAGCAGACCTTTATGGCGACCGCCCATTCTGCGGCTTTGCCCGCCGGCTAATATGGCTCCCGTCAGCATATATGTCCCTCCGTTCTGTAGTGGACACCCTTTTCTGGCTACATTATAGAAGTTTTTATAAGGCGATACTGTTACAAATATCACTCTCTTAGGCCTTATTTACAATTTTTATGGCCAAAGTGTGATTTTAGTCACTCTGACAGTGATGGACTTCTGTTACATTGGGAGTAAGCTATTTCAAGCGGATAGTCCCGCTATACTAGCAGCAAAGGCGGTAATTGGGGATGAAACCAATGACAGTTGCGAGACCTTACACACAAACGGTATACAATACGTTTTGTTTTTCAGAGACCAGTTTTGAGAAACTCAATGAAATTATGTATACACACCATATTCCGGCAGGCAGCCATATTTTCTGGGAGGGCGATGCCGACGACAAGCTCTATTACATAATGGAAGGCCGCGTTAAGCTGATCAAACACAATACCGCCGGCAAGGAATTTGTCTTCTCGCAATATCAAACAGGTGATATTCTGGGTCAGTTCGATCCTTTCAAGCCTACTTGCCACAGCTCAAGCGCAAAGGCCGTGCTGGACTGCACCATTGGGGTTATTCAAAAAAGCGATTTGGAAATATTATTGTGGCAGCATGGCGATTTGGCGATTGAATTCATGAAGTGGATGGGACTTATGCATCGCCTGACCCAGACCAAATTCCGCGACCTCGTCATTTATGGGAAGCAGGGAGCTTTAGCCTCGACGCTTATTCGGCTGGCGAACTCTTTCGGGAAGCAAACGGAGGATGGCGTGCTGATTTCTGAAAAAATAACGAATACCGAGCTTTCGGACTATATCGGCGCTGCTAGGGAAAGCGTCAACCGTATGCTCGGCGAGCTAAAAAAACAAGAGGTACTGTCATTCGATCACGGTTATATCGTGCTGAAAGACATTGATCATCTGAAATCGATTTGCAATTGCGAGCAATGTCCGAAGGAAGTTTGCCGCATATAATAAAGCCTTCCTGCAATGGTTCAACCTGTAGGAAGGCTTTTTTTCTATTCTATTCAAATGCAGTTATGCAATCTGAAGAACGCGCGGGAACAAAATATTATTTTCCAAGTGAATGTGCTGGAATAGATCGGTTTCTAGTTCCTCCAGCTTCTGAAAGGTTAGCGTATACGTGCGGCACGCCCCTTCAGGAAGCTCGTAATGATGCGTAACCGCACGCATTTCCTTGAGCAGATCGCCGACCTGGCTGTGCTCGGACTCAAGCTCCGTTATCGCCGCTGTCAGCTTCTGATGCAGCTCGGGGGATGGCTCCTGTTCATATTGGCGGATGAGTGGAAAGATTTGCTCTTCTTCGTCGATTAAATGCTGCTCCAGCTCCAGCTTCATTTCGTGGAACAGTCGGTGCAGCCGGGGCAGCACATCAGCCTGCTTGTGTCCATGCACCCGCAAAATTTTCGTCGTAAACTCGCTAAGCAGCGGAAGCTCCTGCTGGACATAGACATGATGCGTCTGAATCACATGCTCGATCAGCTCCGTATAAGATCTGCTGCTCCAGTCAATATCCTCGCCCTTATGCTTGCTGGCCTCGGCATAATTTTCATTGAGTGCGGATAAAAATAAAGCTGCATCCGTTCCCTGCTGCCGCAGCACCGTATGCAGCGAGCGATTGCCCCCGCAGCAAAAATCAATGTTATAGGCTCGCAGCAAGTTGCTTGCCCCCGGATAACGCGTCACTATTTCACCAATTTTCTCTGTACCGTTAAATATGGTCATTTGTCGCACCTCCATAAAATAATGTTGCAGCTCCTGCCTTTTAAGATGATGAAGCTTGAGCTGCTGTTAGTATAGCGCAGGCTGGCTAGCGTGTTTGTGATGAGGATCACTGCTTGAAAAATGGCAGCAGCGCTTCAGCCGCTCGCCTTCCCTGTCCGATACAATCCGGCAGCCCGACTCCCTCATAGCCGGAGCCGCATAATAATAAGCCGGGATGGCTAAGCGCCAGCCCCTCGCGCTGCTTGGCCAGCTGCTCCAGATGCCCCACCGGATACTGCGGCATCGACCGTTCCCACCTGGTCAGCTCCGTAAAAAGCGGCTCAGCTGCAATGCCCATTATCGCCTGCAAATCTTGGCGGACGGCGTCCAGCAATTGACGATCCGTGAGCTTCGTCCAGGCTTGCGCCCCCGCATGTCCGATATAAGCCCGCAATAAAATATGACCATTCGGTGCCGTATGCAGCCATTTCGACGACGTCCAGGTGCATGCGGTTATCATTCGTCCCTCGCTTCGCGGCACTACAAATCCGGAGCCGTTCAGCGGAAGCTTAATGTCCTGCGGCTTGTAGGCTAACGCGATATTGGCAACCGATACATAGGGAATGTCGCGCAGTGCCTGTAATTGTCCCGGCATCTTCGCTGGCATTCCCGCACTTCCTTCCAGCAAAATGGCCGCCTCGTAAGCAGGCAGCGCAATAATAACGCCTTCCGCCTGCAGCTCCTCCCCATGCTCAAGCCGAACCTGATAACCCCGCCCTTCCCTCTTCACTTCCGTGACCGCCTGTCCTGTCAGCCGGCGGATCGAGCTCAGTTGCTCGTCCAGACGCTCAACCAGGCTTCCAAGCCCGCCTTTAAACGTGAGAAATAGGCTGCGGCGGGCTATCTCCGGCAGCTCCTTCGGCATTTCACGCACCTGCTTCTTGCTCGCGAGCATGCCTAAAATCAAGCTGCGATGCCGCTGCTCCAGCTGTCGAAATTGCGGGAAGGTCGCTTGCAGGCTGAGCGCTTTGGCATCTCCAGCATAAATGCCTGCCAGCAGCGGCTCCGTAACCTGCTCCAGCACCTCCCGTCCAAGCCGCCGCTCAATGAAGCCGCCCAAGGATTCATCCCCTGTCGCCTCCCGCTTCGGCAGCCATAAATCAAAGGCTGCACGCAGCTTGCCCAGCGGCGACAACAGCCCGGTTTTCATAAACGGAGTCACTTCCGTCGGAATGCCGAGCATAAGGCCCATGGGCATTTGATGCAGCCTGCCCTTATGCAAAATATAGTTCGCCCTCGCTTTCGGATTCGCCGCAACCAGCTCCGATTCAAGGCCAAGCTCCCTCGTCAAATCCAGTATGGGCTGCTTGCGCGCCATAAACGAATCCGGCCCCTGCTCGATGAGGAAGCCATCCCGGCGCAGCGTTTTTATTTTTCCGCCAAGGCTGCCGCTTTTTTCAATAAGGGTTATTTCTGCCGATATTTGCTGCCCATCCAGCAGCTTTCGCATGTAGAAGGCGGCGCTGAGGCCTGTTATGCCGCCCCCAATTATGATGATTTGCTTAGGTGCTTCTCCCACTTCTGCCATCCCCCTTCTTCCGTCCAGCTTACGATACCATGCGGGAAACGGAGCGGATGTGATATGCGTCATAGCTTGATAAATGGAATCGATGATCGACTAGACCTGTGACTAGCGTCACATAACGTCTAAATCGTCTAAGGTATAATGGAAAAAACGGAGGTGTACGGCGATGCAGCAGCAAATGGAGCTTTTGCGCCAAATTTCTTTATTTCGCGATTTGACGCCGGATGAGCTGGCCCGGATATGGGCCATCGTCATTCCTCGGTCATACCGCAAGCGGACCGCTATTTTTACGGAGGGCAGCCATAAAGAAGCCGTGTTTTTCGTCCAGAACGGGCTGATCAAAACATATAAAACCGATGAAAACGGCAATGAGCATATTATGTCCTTCCTCAAAACAGGGGATATGTTCCCTCATACCGGCTTTTTCAACCAGCACCCTTACCCGGCAACGGCCGAGGCGATTATGGAGACACAGCTGCTCGCCATTCCTATTCATGCATTCGAGCAGCTCATGATGAATACGCCGGCGATTGCGATTAAAGTGATGCGGGTGCTCAGTGGTAAAATTATAGAGCTTCAGGAAAAATTGCAGGAGCTAACTGGTCAAGATGTGCAAGACCGCGGCGTATCTTTCCTGCTCAAGCTTGCAGAAAATTATGGAACGGATCACGGCGGCATCGTCCATGTCGAGGTGCCGATGACCAATCAGGAGTTTGCCAATACGATTGGCACGACGAGGGAAACGGTCAACCGGCTCATTAACCAGCTGCGTAAGGAAGGGATTTTGGAGCCGCAGCGGAGCGGCTACCTGATTCATGACTATGAAGCATTAAAAACCTGGTCGCACAAGTGAAGGCGGTTAGCCTTACACTTGCGCGGCCTTTCTTTTTCCCCAGAATAAGGCGATGCCCGTCACCATAATCAGGCTTGCCGCCCAGACGGCTTCCTGTACGAATACAAGCGCCCCATGCCCCGTCCAATCGAATAAGCCTTGTAAAAATAACGTCAGCTCGTTCAGCATAAAACCAGCAATAAAGCTCATATAGCCAATATACGCTATCCTCCCCCTCCCATTCAGCCAGCCCTGCTGGAGAAAAAGCGCTAGGCAGAGGCAGCTTACAAAACCGAGCAGCGTCAGATGCAAATAGCCGATGACGATGCTGCGCGACTGATAAATCGCCTCCGCCAGCTGCGGTACGATAAGGCCCAGCTCAAGCGTCGCCTTAATCGCCGCGAGCAGCAGCGCAAGCACGAGCAAACGTGCCGCCCAGCCTGTGAATACGGCGGATAAGGCGAAGCGGGCTTTGAGCAGGACGGCGCAGAAAAGCAAAATAGCCGCCCACTGAATGACGGCAGCGAGCGCTGCGGCGAGCTGGGCGGCCAGCCCTATTTTCAGCCAGAGCACCGATAATAGAAATGCAGGCGGCATTGCCAGCGCGTACATCCAAAAAAGCAGCCTGACGATTTTCACAGAATAAGTGATTTGCCGCTGTTCCATCAGCCGCAGCAGCACCGCGAACAAGCCGAGCGTAAACCAACCGTTATATTGAAAATGCAAATAAAAATAAATCGCCGCTTCATACAGCGGACTGCCCTTCAATCCATTGGCACTCAGCATGGCAAGCCCCCAGGGGCCAAGCGAGGAAATGACGAGACAAAGCAGACTGCCTTTGACGAACAGAAAGGAGAGCGGCTGTCTTGTGCTTGGATGCGAGCCTGTTCCTTGTACTTGCTGCAATTCCGAATGCACTCCTCGTTCCGGTTTTGCTCCTTCTCTTGCAATTACTGCTAAGCGTCTCCATGCCCATCCGGCGAACCAGTAGGACAGCAAAATTTGCAGCGTCGAAAAGCTGATCGATACGGCGGCATATCCTTGGATACAGAACGCAAAAAACATTCCGGCTAGTGTCAGCTGTGTTATCACCAGCATCACGCGGATTTTCTTTTCCTTGAAGACGCCCCCTGCCCTGCCACTGGCTGAGTTAAAAAAGACAGCGAGAAACAATAAAAACAGCGCCATATATCCCCAGCCGAGCAGTGCCAAATGGGAATGGGCATGCAGCAAATAATCGTAACGCAGTCCAGGCAGCGAGACATATGCCATACTGCGCATCAGCAGGCCGGTTACCGCCGTTACGAGGAAATAACCAATCGTTAGATGAATCCAGCTTTTGGGCAAGCTTTCCCCCTCCTTCGTTTAAAATGGGCCGGCAAGCAGCGATTCGCCCGCTGCTTGCCAGCAAACCAGCATTCCACTTTCCAGCATTAGCGAAAGTCTAGCTTACGTCCGACTTATAGGATCGGCCCGTCGCCAAACCGATGACAAAAATAACAATGCCTACTACACCAAGCGCAAAAATCGTATCGCCGACAGCCCTCAGCCAGACGAGATTTTGCATCGTGCGGGTATGAAGGAATTCGGCAGAGCGCGCATACCACATCCCATGCTCCATGCTCGCCAGCGTTTGGAGTATTCCTACGGGCAGCAGGCTTGCCAGACCCATCATCATCAAGCCGATATTAAACGACCAGAAGGAAAACCTCAGCAGCTTCGTCCGCCATTCCTTCTCTCCGGTGAGCCCGCGCATACAGAACAGCATAAGCCCGATTCCGAGCATGCCATAAACGCCGAACAGAGCGGTATGTGCATGAAGCGCCGTCGTATTAAGCCCCTGCATATAATATAGCGCAATGGGCGGATTGATAAGGAAGCCAAAGAGACCCGCTCCGACCAAATTCCAGAATGATACGGCGACGAAGAAAAAGATCGGCCATTTATAGCGCTTTACCCACGGTTTTGCCCGGCCATGACGCAAATTTTCATAAGCCTCAAACCCAATCAATAGCAGCGGCACAACCTCTAGCGCACTGAACGATGCGCCGAAAGCGAGCACTCCAATCGGCGTCCCGGCAAAATATAAATGATGAAACGTGCCAATAATGCCGCCCGCGAGAAAAATAACGGTCGAGAACAGCACCGTTGCCGTCGCGGTTGCCGTGCGTATAAGCCCCATGCGAGAAAACAGAAATGCGATAACGACCGCAGCGAACACCTCGAAAAAGCCCTCCACCCATAAATGAACGACCCACCAGCGCCAGTAGGTCACAATGGTCAAGTGCGCCTGAGGCCCCCACATTAAGCCCGGAATGTAAAACGTCGGAATCGCAACCGAAGCGATTAGAAACAGCGTCAGCAGATGGCGGCTTTCCCCCTTCTTCTTCAGAGCCGGCCAGATTGCCCGCGCCATGAGGAAAAACCAAATAAATAAGCCGGCCGTCAGAAAAACTTGCCATGCCCGGCCCAAATCGACATATTCATAGCCCTGATGTCCAAAATAAAAATTATGCGTCGCGCTTGTAATATAGCCTTTGACCGCAAGCCATTCGCCCGCCATTGAACCGGCAACGATCAGCAGCAGGCAGCAAAACAGCACGTTCACCCCTAAACGCTGGAATTTGGGCTCATGCCCAGAAATCGCTGGTCCGATATATAGGCCGGTTGCGAGCCATGCGGTCGCAATCCAAAATACCGCGAGCTGCTGATGCCAGGTGCGCGTGACGCTATAAGGAAACCATTCCGCGATCGGGATGCCGTAAAAGCCATTCCCCTCCACCGCATAATGGGCGGTAATCGCGCCGAGACCTGCCTGGACGGCGATCAGCGTCGTCACTATCCAGAAATATTTCATCGTCGCCCGCATGGAAGGCGTCGATTTCACTTGCAGGAGCGGATCTTTCTCCGGTATATGCCCGCTCTCATCCTGCTCCTTGCTCCGCTGTACGGCGTAATACCAAGCAAGCGCCCCTACTCCGGCAAGCAGCAAAACCACGCTCACAATGGACCAAAGCAGCGACGCGCTGGTCGGTTCATTATCAATGAGCGGCTCGCCCGGCCAGTTATTCGTATACGTAATGTCTGAGCCTAACCGATTCGTCGAGGTTGACCAAGTCGCCCACCAGAAAAAGGCATTCAGCTTCTCGCGATCGTCCAGTGAGCCTACCGTATTGGCTGGCAGAGCGATTTGCTCGCGATACGCGGCCCATTCAGGTGCATCTCCGAATACACCTGAATAATAGTCGCCCAGTTCAGAAGCCGTCAATGCCCGCAATGAAGTAATCACAATGTCACCCGTCTCCGGATCATACGTATTCGTGCGGATTTCACGCTTGAGCGTGGCTTTAAGCTCAGCCTGCTGCTCCTCTGTCAGCTGGTCATAAGGCAGCTGGTATTTTTGCTGCGCGTTATAATCATTCATAAACACAAGCTGCCGATGCAAATAGTCGGCCGTCCAATCCGGCGCTACATAGGAGCCATGGCCCCAGATGCTGCCCAGCTCCTGACCGCCCATTCGCTGCCAGACCTGCTGGCCCTCCATAATATCGGCTTTTGTAAAAATCGCATCTCCCTGCTCCGTGACCACCCGCTCCGGAATCGGCGGCTTCTCCTGAATAATCTCTCCGCCATAATAGAGCAATACGCCAAAGGATAAAACAAATACGAGCGCCAATGCCGCCCATAGCTTTTTATAAGGCATGAACTCCCCGCCTTTACCTATTTATTTTAACTCGGTATATAAGCACAATAAGGATCACTCTCCAAATAATCGCCGGTGAGGGCATAGGCCCTCGCCCTTGAGCCGCCGCATATTTGCTTGAAGGGGCAGATTCCACATTTACCCTTTAACAGCGATTTATCCCTCAACTGCTGCATAATGGGTGAATACCGGTAAATGTCCGCGAGTGGCTGCTCACGTACATTGCCGCATACGATCGGCAGAAAACCGCTCGGATAAACATCTCCCGTATGGCTGATAAATACAAAGCCGTCCCCATCATTGACGCCTTTCGGCGCGCGTCCCAGCATGTCGGCATGTTTGCCCATGCCCCCGCTTGCACTTGCGCTTGAGTTATTTCCTGCCACTTCCTCACCGGCGTGCTTTCGCTGTTCCAGCTGGTCCTGTTTTTGCTGCTTTTGCTGTTGCAAAAAAACTCTGCGATAATGCGGTGCCTCCGTCGCTTTCACCCCGTAAGGCATCATTCGCTGAGTCTGGCACAGCCACATCATCACAGCCTCATGCTGCTCCGGCGAAATCATGTCTGCCTCCATTCCGCGTCCCGTCGGTACGAGAAAAAACACGCTCCACAGGACGGCGCCCATTTCCTTCACCTTCTCGGCGATTGTAGGCAAATCACCAACATTGTAGCGCGACACGGTCGTGTTCACCTGCAGTGGAATTTGCTGCTCCTGCAAATACGCGATTCCTTTCATCGTCTGGTCAAATGAGCCCCTCGTTCCGCGAAAATGATCATGAATCGCCGCTGTCGAGCCATCCAGACTGAACGCCCAGCGCGACAATCCCGCCTCCTTCGCCTTGCAAATCGCCTCATACGTAACCTTAGGCGTAGCGCTAGGTGTCATCGAAACCGGCAGTCCCTGCTCCTCGGACGCATACTTCGCAAGCTCGAACAAGTCCTGCCGCATTAGCGGATCACCGCCTGTAAAAACAAATAACGGCCGTTCCATCGCCGCGATCTCATCAATCAGCCGCTTGCCTTCAGCAAGTGTTAGCTGACGGGGATCTGCCTTGTACTGCGCCTCCGCTCGGCAATGCAGGCATTTGAGCGCACAGGCGCGGGTCACCTCCCAAATGACGATAAATGGATTAACCTTATAATCGCGCTCCTGCTTGGTTAATGTCGTGCTCATGCTTCTCCCTCCTTTCCTTAGCAAATTAGAAACTGTCCTTATTTTAGAAAACATTCTGGAGCACAACTGTGCGTCCCGTCACATTCGCACGCGGCACCTTGCTTTATTGTTGAGGTATACCGTAGCACTTTAGGCATCTACTGGATTGAAAGGAAGGATGACCATGCTGAATGTGAGGCATATGATTATTGTGATCGCAATTCTGGGAGCAATCGCTGTTTTCTGCGCGTACATCCCTGCGGAGGAAAATGATGCGGCGGCAATCGCGGAAGCGGCGGAAACGTTGAATCAACCACCTATAGCACCGAGTATTCACCGGAAGGGAAGCACAGTGACGATTGAAATGACCGCTCAGGTAACCGACGTGGAAATTTCCAAAGGCGTCTATTACAATGCATGGACGTTCAATGGGACAGTACCCGGCCCGGTGCTGCGCGTGAACGAAGGTGACACGATTGATTTTACGCTAAAAAATATGGACCCGAATGTGCCCCATTCGATGGATTTTCACGCCGTTCATGCTGCGCCAAGCAAAAAATTCATCGATGTGATGCCGAATGAAGCGGGCCATTTCAGTTATAAAGCGGAGTCGCCAGGCGTGTTTATGTATCATTGCGGGACAAGCCCAGCGCTCGCCCATATCGCCAATGGCATGTACGGCATGATTATTGTGGCGCCTGCGGATGGTTATCCCAGCGATGCAGACATTGACCGGGAATATACGATTGTGCAAAGCGAGTGGTATAAGGAGCATGACTATCAAGCCTTTTTAAATGATGAGCCCACCTATGTCGTATTTAATGGCAATGACTTTGGACTTAAAGAGCAGCCTTTCCTTGCCAAAGTCGGAGATAAGGTGCGGTTTTATGTCAATAACGCCGGTCCCAACGAGGTCAGCTCGTTTCATATTGTAGGCACCCTGCTGGACCGGGTTTATATCGACGGCAATCCGCGAAATGTGCTGTACGGCCTGCAAACCTATTTGCTTCCGGCAAGCGGTGGTGCTGTTGTCGAGGTGACTGTAACTGAGGAAGGCGACTATCCGATTGTGACTCATCAGTTTAATGATGCCGCTAAGGGAGCTACCGCGATTTTACGCGTAACAAAAGATGGCAAGGATACGCATGAGCCAGCGATGAAGCATTAGCGCAGAAGCGCAATTTTCTGCTTCATGCCCTCTCTCGTTCGATTGACGATATTCGTAATCTCGCTGCGAGTCGGCTGCTCCAGATGAATGCCCACGACCACTGTAGCGGTTACGCCGAGAGTGCTTGCCGCCAGCATCGCCAGTTCCGCTGCCAGCTCTCCTTCCCGATGCCCTGGCAGTGTAATCGTTTCGCATTTGGGTGCAGCTAAATGAGCGCCCCATGCTGTCCAATATGCGGTAGCTGACGCTCCGATATGGGCGGCTCCCCCGGTGATGAGAAAGACTAGATCGCTGCCCATTGGCAGCACCCGAATGTCCACCTGCTGCTTGATTTGATGCTCCATTTGAGAATCCATATTCCCCTCCGGCTTGGCCGCGTGCAATTAGCGCGGCCTTTTTTATTTGTATAAGGCGAGTCTACAGCAAACCAGGCAGGATGGCTGTGACAGCCATCACCTGCAGCATCTCCGCCCTTCACGCACTTTTTCACAAAAAAACGCCCCTGCTTCACACAATGTGATGCTCGTCACAAAGCCGCCTCCCGCTTTCGATTATGCTTTAGACATAGCCAAAACCAATCTTTTCGAGGAGGAATGTTTTATGCAAGCTTTCACTGCAACTGTCAACGCTACGGAATATCCGCCGCAATTAAAGCACAAAGTTATTTTTCAAACGTTTCAGGAGCTAAAGCCTTCCGAAGCGATGCTGCTCATTAACGATCATGATCCCGTGCCGCTCCGCTTCCAATTCGAATCGATGTACAAGAACCAGTTTGATTGGGAATATATCGAGCAGGGTCCTGAACTATTTCGCGTCAAAATCGGGAAGCTTGCGCTGTAACAGCAAAAGCTTCGTAGAATAGCTTCGATAAGGAGGCAAGCACATGGCCGAAGTGACTATCGTCAATGAAAAAACGATTAAAATTGCGGTCCAGCTGGAGGATGCGCTGACCATGATCCGCGATGCCCAGACCCATATTACGGAATATGCGTTTGACATCGTCACCATGGTGGAAAAAATGCCGCAGTTCAACTATACGTATTTTTGCTTCTATGCTTACGACAGCGCCGCGCTTTTCGAGCGGATGCTGGATACGGATCCCAAGCAGTACACTTCCTTTTCACTCGATGCGCCGGATTCCTTTTTCTATGCTTTGTATGGAGGTATGACAGGACTTTACGAGGAAGCGAGGCTTTACCTTTAACGACTGGAGGAGGAGAGCAGCCATGCTAGCTAAGCAAACCCGAATTGTGGAGCTTGATGTTAGGCCTTATTTACGCCAAAAGCTGGAGCCCTTCCAGCTTATTATGGATCAGGTGAAGGAGCTGGAAACTCATGATGTGCTTGTGCTCCATGCTACCTTCAAGCCTACCCCGCTGCTTGGTTTGATGAAGGTAAAAGGCTACGCTAATAAAGTTCAGCAGGTAGGCCCTGAGCACTGGAGCGTCACTTTCGTCAACAAGAAAAATAAAAGCTTCCTGCAGGCATGGGACGCAGAGCCCGATGCGGCGATGGAGGAGGCTGTACGGGAAGAGGCAGCAGATACAGAAGCGGCAGCCTCCCCAGCTTCTTCAGAGCATTCCGGCAAAAAAATCATTCGGCTGGACAACCGCGGACTGGAGCCGCCTCAGCCGATGATTCGCACCTTGAATGCGCTGGAGAAGCTGGGCACCTGCGATGAAGTCATCATTCATAATGATAGAGTTCCCGTCTTCCTCATTGAGGAACTAAACTCGCTTGGATATGCCTTTACAATTGAAGAGCAGGAAGATGGCTCTGCACAAGTTTTCATTCAAAAAAGCTAGGAGGCCTCAGCTTATGTTGCGTCTCCCTTTTCTCTTTATCGCAACAGGCATCGCCGGGTTCACCTTGTTCCACCTCACCTCCCTGCTGTCGCTTGCCGACTGGACCCTAGATCCTGTTCGCGGGCCCACAGGATGGTTCAACATCCATCTCATCATCCTTGGCTGGGCAACGATGATTGCCATGGGCGCCGTGTATCAGCTCATTCATGTTATTTTACAATCAAAAATTTATAGCGAACGGCTCGCTTACGTCCATTACGGCTGCTTCACCGCCGGGGTATGCGGACTGCTTTACGGGTTCATTAAAGGCGAGGTTGCCTGGATTGCCGGCTTTGCGGTACTCGCTCTAATCGGTCTGCTGCTGTTCGCCTTTAATGTCACCTATACCCTATGGCGCGCCGCACAGTGGAATGCCATTACGCTCAGCACTGCTTGCGCCGTTTTGTATTTGACGCTGACGGGGCTGTCCGGCATGGGCATGGGACTGAACTTCGCCCTAAACGCCTGGAGCGGACTGCATGAACGTTTGTTCGGCGCCCATATTTGGCTCGGCACCTTAGGCTGGTTCGGGCTGCTCATTACCGGCTTCAGCTATAAAATGCTGCCGATGTTTTATTTGGCGCACAGCTTTCCCGCCCGCCTGTCCTATGTCACGCTCGGCTTATGGAATGCTGGCGTGCTGATGGGTGCTGCCTCCTTCCTGTTTGGCTGGGGCTTCTGGGCAAAATGGACTGCGCTGCTCTTTCTCGTGCTTGCGCTGCTTGCATACAATGTTCACCTTGCGCAAATTCGCAAGCATAGGCACAAGCGCCATCCGGGTGCAGGCATCGTATGGTCGGTGAACAGCTGCCGCGCTATCGCTCTGTTTGCCATCGGTGCGCTCATCTATACGGCGTTTTATCCACAGGCGTTCGAGTCTGCTGCGCTGGCAACAGCTGCGGGCTGGATTTATTTAGGCGGCTGGGTCGCTTTTATGATTTTATGCTACTTGTCCAAAATCGTCCCCTTTCTATGGTGGACGCAAAAATACGGCCCGCAGGTCGGCAAAACAGGCATACCTACCATGGCTGCTTTGCTGGGTGATAACGGCGTCAATCTTGGGCTTACCGGCATCGCTTTTTCCCTGCTGCTGCTGTTTGCGGGGCTGCTGCTTGGCCTGCCGTTTCTAGCGCTTGTAGGCGGGCTTGGCTTTTCTTTATTTTCACTCGGTTACATTTCATTAATCGCCTTGGTTTTTACACGGTAATGAACGGCACTTTGGAGAGGAGAGGAGCAGAATGGAAGAACGTACGAAGGAGCAAATATGGGAATTGCTGCGCAAGGTGCATGATCCCGAGCTGGGCGTTAATATTGTCGATCTTGGCCTCGTATACGACCTGAATTGGAAAGATGAGCATATTACAGTGGAAATGACGCTGACAACGCCAGGCTGCCCGATGCATGATATGATCGCTGGCGGCGTCCGGCATGTGCTGCTGGGGGAGCTGGGCTTCACCTCCGTCGACGTTAATGTCGTCTGGGAGCCTGCATGGCAGCCTGCCATGATGTCAGAAGAGGCGAAGGAATTTTTAGGCTATTGCTAGGCGCAAGCGTAAACGGCTGTCGCCGTCCTTTGGCGGCAAAGCTACCGTTTCGCGATGAAATATAAGCCCATTATAAGGGTGATACTTATAAATGCTTATATTTCAAGCGTAAACGGCTGTCGCCGTCCTCTGGCGGCGCCGCGCGTTTCAGTCCGAGAAATAGAAGCACAGTATGGCAAAAACTTATACTTTCTTATATTTAAATAAATAGGCAAGCTGCTGATGACTCTCATCGCGGCTTGCCTATTCGTGCTGTTGTCCATTGTTCGTAGCACCACGAGCGTCTCACGGAGCGATACGAACTCTAGCGGGCATTTGCTTTAATTTACCTTTCCCCGCTTATACGCTTACGTCGGTTCCTCCAGCACGAATGCTCCCTTGCCGCGTTCCTCCCGTATCCAAGCTGCCATACCCGCGCTGTCCTCAACAGTGAATACCGGAAGCCCATCGAAACTCACCGGATACCATGATGCAACCGCAACGACCTGCTCTAATTGCATAACGAGCGCCTCATCCTCCTCCTTGCGGATCAAGACAATTTTTGGATAGCGCTCTTGTTTAAAGCCTTCGACAATGACCCAGTCCATTTCACGGAACTGCTGAAGCAGCTCATTCAGCGGCGTTGGCCTTTGCTCCATAATTGCCGTGCGATGCGGCGAGG
This sequence comes from Paenibacillus sp. JT22N7, assembly GCF_059383875.1. Taxonomy (NCBI): domain Bacteria; kingdom Bacillati; phylum Bacillota; class Bacilli; order Caryophanales; family Paenibacillaceae; genus Paenibacillus; species Paenibacillus sp. JT22N7. The sequence continues at coordinate 122,341 of NZ_JBXENY010000012.1, read as the reverse complement.
TGATGGCGATTTTATGCGCACCCGCCTCGCGATGCTGCCATGTATCGGTACCCGGATGATCAATGTCAAAATCATGTCCGTCATGCTTAACCGTGCCGACGCGGCAGCCGGCTTCGGCAAGCTGCTTGACCAGCGCTGCGGTCAGCGTCGTTTTCCCGGTATTTTTAAAGCCGACAATTTGAATAATGGAAGTTGGCAATGGTCCCTCTCCTTCTTTTTCTCACGCTGCTGTGATCCCTATCACTTCACGACTACCATATGTTGTATTACTATTAACTCCTGAAACTAAATGCAGTTATTCCAGTGGGAAGGAGAATATGATGCTGACCTTCTACCCCCGGTTCATCCGTACCTTTACAGATTTGCCCGGGCATCTCTCCCTGCTGATCCACGCCTGGAACGGCTGTAATATGCGCTGCTACGGCTGCCATAATGATGCGGAATTAATCGCGCAGAAGCCGATTCCGCACTTGTTATTAACCGCAGAGGAGACGCTTGATCGGCTGAGCGGCAGCGACGGGCTGTTCGACGCCGTGCTGTTCAGCGGGGGCGAATTTTTAATCGGCAGCGCGGCGGAGCTGGAAAGCTTCCTGCGGCGTGTACGCCTTATTTTCAGAGGGAAAATCATTATTATGACTAATGGCACGTTCCCAGGCAAACTGAAGCGTCTGCTGGAACTGGCGCTGATCGACGGCGTTCATATCGATATGAAGCTGCCCTTTCACCTGTTGGACCCTGCGGAGGATGCCGAGGTGTTCGAGGCGATTATCGGCGCCCAGCCTTCCGTCCGCTTCTGTCAGGACATCCTCGACTCCGTCGATCTCGTCATTCGCCACAACAGCAGGCTGAGCCAAGTAAGGACCGTTCGTTACCCGCTGCTGAGCGAGGAGTTTTTCGTCCAGATTGCCTCCTATGTTGAGCATTTGAAAGACAAGTATGACAGTATTGTACCTTATTCCCTGAATCCCTACCATCCACCGCAAAAATAGAACGGAGGCCGATGATGTTTAGCCAATCTACCGATATTATCCGCACGTTTACTTCCGGGTCCGAAACGAAGCAAGCCGACTATTTGAAAAGAGAGAACAGCAACTTCGTCTACTCGCTGCCGCTGCTGCGCCATAATCTGAACAATTTTGCCGAGGAGGAGTACTTGCTGAAGCATATTTTGCCGCCTGCTCTTACCGAGCTATACTGGGACGGAGTTGTGTACATTCACGACAAGCAGCTTAGCCCCTATTGCCTAAGTGTAGGCTGCAAAGATATTGCAACAAGCGGCATCCCTACACTGGCAAAAAATATGATGTCCTCGCACCCGACGAAAAAGCTGGAAACGCTGCTGCGTCATTTCAGCAATCTCGTCGTCCTGATGTCGCAGCAGGTGTCCGGCGCCGTCATGCTCTCGCAGATGACGACAGTGTCTGCCTCCTATCTCTATTATGAGGAGACGGTCAAGGGGCACATCTTTAAGGCAGAGGAGCTTCAGCAGCTGTTCCAAAGCTTGATCTGGGAAATGAACATGCCGCTGCGCGGCGGCTCGCAATCTGCCTTCACCAATATAACGCTGGAATTTGGCAAGCCTTCTGATGAAATCAAGGATGATTTTGTAGTCATTGGCGGCTCGCCGCTGGACATGCGCTACAAGGAAATTCCATCCGCCTACTTTGACCGGATTAATGAGGCGGTGATTGCGGTGATGAAGCAGGGTACAGGCAATGGCATCCCGTTCACCTTTCCGCTCTTGACAGTGCCGATTGACGATCATTTTGACTACAGCAACCCGTTGTTTCTGGAGCTGCTGGACGGCATGTACCAATGGGGCGGCGTTTATTTCGAAAACTTCCGCAGCAAGCCGTTCGAAAGCGAGCATTATCGCCGTCTGAACCCTTATATTAAGCCGCGTGATCCAGAGGTCAGCCGCAGCCTATGCTGCCGACTGCAAATTGATTTAACGGTATTGTCACGTCTCGGAAGCGGGATTTTTGGCAGCTCCACTGGCTCTACCGGTGCCGTACAAGTTCTTAATCTAAACATGAACCGCGTCCTGATGGAATACGGCGGAAATGAAGATACGCTGCTTGCGAAAATGGGCGAGCTGCTGAACATTATGCAGGAAGGCCATATGGCCAAGCGGCAGTGGATTGAGCAAAACAAAGAGCTGTATCCGACCTTTTTCGCTTTAAACCGTGACTTGTCCAATTATTTCAATGTGTTCGCCGTTACCGGGATGCATGAGGGGCTAATCAATATCGGCTATGAGGGCGGGATGAACAATGAGGCAGGCAAGCAGCTCGCCCACCGGATTATGCAGTTTATGACAGAAACGATCAATACTTTTATCGTCCGCGATCAGGTCGCCTGCGGCATCGAATATGCACCGGGTGAAAATGCTGCCATCAAGCTGGCCCGCCATGATGTCAAATGGGCGAAAAACCATGACCGCACTATTTTTGTACAGGGCACTGGGGAAAACGTTTATTTGACCTCAGGCTGCATGCTGCCGTTCAGCGAGGATGACTTTCTGCTCCAGGTGGAGAACAGCGCCGAATTCCAGGCTTATGCGACCTCCGGCAGCATTTTGCACCATTTCCTTGAAACGAAGCTGGCTCCGGAGAGGCTGGCCGATTATTTAAGGAAAATTTTTGAGAAGCCTATTCAATATATTACGCTTACTCCGACTCTGACTAGCTGTCTCGCTTGCAGCCAGCAAATCGTCGCCGAGGACGGAAAAAACATCCACACCTGTCCCGTTTGCGGCAGCGACGATATCGCCACCTTCAGCCGCGTCATTGGTTATGTCAAAATGATTGCCCGCAAAAAGCTGGAGGTAGATGAGCAGGGCTACTATACAGGAGAATATAATTTTTGGAGCAATGCGCGGCGTTTTGACTGGAATACGCGCAAACGCATGAAGGAAGAGGCTGTTAACAGCGTTAGCACAGCCGCTGCCGTCTCTGCAGCAGACTCTTGATTTAGAAGATAGGCGCGTTAGAAACGTTAATTAGAGCTATAAAGGCTATGTAGGCTTAGAAGCTTTGCAGACTTTGCAAAAATAATAACCGTGTGTATACCTGCTCGGCAAACCACGCCTTGTGCCGATTACAGCCTCCCTTTCCCCTTTCGATTGATAGCGCTGGAAGGGGGAAAGGGAGCTTTTTCATAGCAGGTTTCCCCCTGCCTTACAACTTAGCAGCAGCAAGAGGAATGACCGTAACAAGCGTCCCCGCCTTGATGCCTGTCTTCGTAGGCGGAATGACTATCAGGCAGTTTGCATCCTTTAACGTAACCAGCGCGCTCGACATATCCATGCCCTCCTGCTTCACGTACACCAGTCCGTTGTTGAAATAACGAATGCCCCGCACATAACGGGGATAAGCATTTACCTTGTTATAATCGGCTGTAAGAAAAGCATCATGTGCTTGAACATCTGCCGCCTTGTGCTCCCCCTGCATCGCGAGCAAAACGGGACGCACCAATAATTCACAGCCGATAAAGCATGCTGCCGGATTGCCGGACAATCCAAAGAAAAGTTTGTTATTCCATACGCCAGCGCTCGTTGGGCTGCCTGGGCGCATCGCAATTTTATTAAACAGCGTTTCCCCTTCCCACTGCAGGAAAAAATCAGCGATAATATCATAATCTCCGACAGACACGCCTCCAGTTGCAATAACCATATCCACATCGCTTGCGAGCAGCTTGTACAGCATGTTTTCAGCGTTTGTATAATCATCAGCAATATGCTCCACAAAAAGCGGTTCAGCGCCGCATGCGCGCACTTGGGCCGCCAGCATATAAATGTTGCTGTTTCTGATTTTGGCGCCTTCCAGCGGATCATCAATGGACAACAGTTCGCTCCCTGTTGAAACGATGGCAACGAGCGGCTTGCGGTGCACGCGAACCTCCGCGCAGCCAAGTGCGCTCAGCAGCGCCATCTGCCCCGGTCCAATCGTCTCGCCCGCCTCCAGCAGCAGCTCCTGAGCGCGCGCTTCCTCGCCGATTGGCGAAATATTCGCGCCGATCGGCACCGCTTTGCGCAGCTTGACATAAGGCCGGCCGGCTTCTGTGGCCTCCTCGGTCATTTCCAGCATGATGACGGCATCGGCACCATCTGGCACCATCCCGCCTGTCATAATCCGCGATGCTGTACCGGATGTAACCGTTTTTGTCGGCACAATGCCGCATGGCAGCTGTTCTATGACTTCCAGCATAACAGGAAGCTGCTGCAAATCAGCCGTTCGAATCGCGTAACCATCCATGCCGGAACGGCGAAAATGCGGAATTGCTTCGCGCGCGCGAATATTCTCGGCCAAGCAATAGCCTGCTGCATCGGCCAGTGCTATTTTAACCGTACCCGATTGATGAACCCGTTCCAGCAAAGCCTGCTGCGCGTCGCCTAGCGTTACCGCTTTTCTCTGAAGTTTGCTATCGTTTGTTTCCTTGTGTATGTTCATTAGAAACCCGTCCTTTCAAAAGCTGTTCTCGTTTATTTGAATGTACCAGTATAATGCACCGAACCACTGTGAGATAGGTCACTAAAGAATAGCTTAGGAATGTCCAAATTGCAAAAAAAGACCAATCAGCCTGGCACTGATTGATCCCGTCTATAAAAAGCCGCTATAATTTACATATAAGAAATACAGTATGGAAAGGAAGTTGCTCTTTATGCTGCTTCATAAAGGAGAAACGCTGTTCCGCCAAGGAGAACTTGGGCCCCTCTACCATATTAAAAGCGGCATGCTCAAAATTATTCGCCTGCATGAGGATGGCAGTCCGATTCTAATGAATATTATTACCGCTGGCGAAACGATTCCCCATCATTCTCTCATCACTCAGCAGGCGTATCACGGGACAGCTGTAGCGCTGGTTACCTGCGATATTGAGGTGCTGCCATCGCAGGAGTGGTACCAAGCGCTGGAGAGCGAGCCGGAAAAATGCCGCGATATTGCGCTGCTGCTGCAAAACAAGCTGCGCATGATGCAGCAGCGCATCGATCAATTGACACAGGCCGCTCCAATTGATAAGCTCCGCAAGCTGGAGCAGTGGTTCGATCAGCATATTTCACCGGCTACCCTTTGCGATGTACTGACGCAGGATGAAATTGGTCAGCTGATCGGGCTGCGCCGCGAAACGGTCAATCGTCTTCTGCGGGCAAAGGCCGCCGAGAGCGCACTGAAAGAAGCATCCGTCTAATTAAACGGTATCGGCTGTTTCCTGCTGCTCTCCCTGCCCGTCGTTCAAGCTTTCTGCCGGGCCAAAAAACTCAAAATGAATATCGGAAACCTGAACTTCAAACACCCGCAAAGCGCGATTGATCATTTTCATAAACGGCTGCGGTCCGCAAAAATAGAAGCTGGCATCCGTCGTCGGAATAACTGTACGCAGCCATGGGAAATTGATCAGACCTTCCTTGTGGTAATCTTTAAGCGCCTTGTCATGCGCCGTCGGCTGCGTATAGCAGTAGAAGACGGACAACTGCGGATGACGGCCGGCAAGCGCCGATACCTGCTCCTTCATCGCATGCGTGTCACCATTCGTGGTCGCATGGATAAAGGTAACCGGGCGCTCTGGACTGGCTTCCAATACAGCATGCAGCATACTCATCATCGGTGTCAGCCCAACGCCGCCGCTAATGAGCACGACAGGCCGCGTATCCTCCAAATCAACGGTAAAATCGCCCGCCGGTGCTGACAAATGAACGATATCTCCCTCGCGCAAATGCTCATGCAGAGACACAGACACTTTGCCAGCAGGCCGGTCATCCTGCCCATCCTCGCGTTTGACCGAAATGCGGTAATAAGGCTTGCTTGGCGAGTCCGATAAACTATATTGGCGAATATGGGTAAAAGCATCATTCGGCAGTTCCCTTTTCATACTCACATATTGCCCAGCTTTAAAGCTTGCAATCGCACCGCCGTCCTCCGGAACGAGGTAGAAGGATGTAATGTTGTCGCTCTCCAGAACCTTTTTATTGACCACAAAAGCCCGGAACCCTTCCCAGCCGCCATGCTGCTGCTCCGCCTGCTTATACATCTCTTTCTCCACACCTATAAACGCATCGGCAATAAGACCATATGCTTCTGCCCACGCCTGCAAAATATCATCAGTAGCCGCATCGCCCAGCACATCCTTGATGGCAGCAAGCAAATATTTTCCGACGATCGGATAATGCTCTGGCAAAATCCCCAAGCTTCTATGCTTATGGGCAATTTGCTTCACAACTGGCAAAATAGCAGCCAAATTATCAATATGAAGAGCGGCAGCGTAAACCGCATTTGCGAGCGCCGCTTGCTGCTTGCCTTGTTTTTGATTGGCATGGTTGAAAATATGAAGCAGCTCCGGATGAGCCGCAAACATCGTCTCATAGAAACGCTTCGTAATTGTCGTGCCGTGGACTTCCAATACAGGAACGGTAGATTTAATTGTGGCAATGGTTTTCTCACTCAGCATCATCGCACTCTCCTCACGGGTCTAAGTATCCTTCAAACTTGATCTTCACCAGTATAAACAAGGAATACGTTTTTGATTGTGATTGAAATCACAATGAAAGATGCTGAATTGTGACAGTTGCCCAGGGATTAATCGACAAAAGCGAAAAACTAAGAAAAACGCCTGGCGGCAAAGCTACCGTTTCGCGGGTGAAATATAAGCCCATTATAAGGGTGAAACTGATAATAGTATTATATTTCAAAAAAATCCAGATAAAGCAAGGGCTTCAGCTGAATTTGAGCTTTTTTTCAACCTTATAGCGCCTTTTGTCACATTTGACGTCAATCATTCACGTTTTAGACAATCGTTAGACAAAGTTCTTTAAGGTTCGACTAAGGTTTTGTTTATATAATAATAACTATCAACCCCACAGTTGATCATATAACTAGGACAGGCCCACAGAGATGTGGGCCACTTTTTTTATTTAACCTTTACTCCAGATATTAAAATCAGGTCTGCCATCCTTCGACCAATGCAGCTGCTTGACGAATGTATGACGATTCGGATCATTTAGCGGGTCGCCCTCAATCTCCTTATAGGTGCGGGCATGGTACACGAATACATCCGTCTGGCCATCCTCCGCTACAGTGAAGCCGTTATGGCCCGGTCCATACTGCCCACGTTCCCCATCCGTCTTAAATACCGGCTCCGGCGATTTCGTCCACGAAGCCGCATCGAGCAGGTTGCTGTCCTCAGATGCCGTAAGCAAACCGACGCAATAATTTAAATCGGTAGCGCTTGCAGAATAGCTGATGAAAATGCTGCCGCCCCGTTTAATGATCGCGGGCCCCTCATTAACCAAATAGCCGATTTTTTCCCAATCGTATTCAGGGGTTGCGATCATAATCTGAGTCCCGCGAATCGTCCAAGGGTTTTCCATCGCCGCGATGTACAGGTTTGTATTTCCTTTGATCGCTGGATCATTTTGCGCCCAAACCAGATAGCGCTCTCCCTTATGCTCAAACGTCGTAGCATCCAGATTGAAGGACTCCCAGTTCATTATGATTTTGCCCTTCTCCGTCCATGCGCCCTCCAGCGGATTAGCGCTTTCATTTTCAAGCACATAGGTGCGGTGGGCAAAGCCTGCATCCGTCCGCCCCGAAGCAAAATAAATGTACCAACGGCCATTGATAAAATGAATTTCCGGGGCCCAAATTTTCTCGCTCATCTCGCCGCTTTCATGCTTGTGCCAAATTGCAGCCGGCTCCGCATCAGCAAGCCCCGCAATCGTCTGCGAGCGGCGCAGCTCGATATAATTATAATCCGGCTCTGTCGCCGTGAAATAATACCAGCCGTCTACATGCTTATAAATCCAAGGGTCTGCGCGCTGCAAGATAATCGCTTTCCCCTCATTTTGCGTGATTTGCTTTGTAATCGGCTGTAATCTCTTCGATGATTTTGTCTCCGCCATCTTTTCTCCATTTTGCAACTGCATCATTCCAACCTTTCTCGTCAAGCTCACCCATTACGTATTTGGTCTGTGCATCGGTTATTGCTGTTTTGAGCTCATTGCCCTTCTGCACATTGGTGTCGGACAACAACGATGCGCGTAAATCAACCACAGCAAGCTCCAAATTATCCTCATAATAGCTTCTCCAGCTTGACGTCCAACTCCTTCTTTTCACCCTGCATCGCAATGGTGGCCAACATCTCCCGAATGCTACTCCGCTTGCCAACCAAAAGGTAAATGATGGCGGCTAAGATATTGAACAAACCGTCATACAATTGGAAAAGATAAAACAATAGGCCGAGGGGACGTTTGCGGTTATTGCTGAAACATTTGAATAAAATGACGGGCAGCATTGGACAGATAACGATTCCTGAGCCATACGATGCCGACATCCGATTGAAAATCCGTGTCCGTGATGGCCAGCATGCGAATCGTTGGAAGCGGAAAAGAAGCCATAACCGATTTAGGAAAGACAGTTACGCCGATTCCTGCTGCCACTAGCGCCATTATTATGGCGACGCTCGAGCATTCGCAGATGATTTTCGGCTCAAAGCCGTGGGCGCGGCACTCAATCATCACCTTCTCATGCATGGCCGTTGTCCGCTCTGTCTTAAGGGCAAGAAACGGCAAATCCTTAAGCTCGCTCATCTGCATCGATTGCTTTTGCGGATCTGTGCTCCACTTTGAAGGCAGCACCGCAACGAATGGGTCGGATGGCAGCGGCAATATCGAATAAGGCTGCGAATCAGAAGCTGATTCAAACGGCAGCCTGGCAACAACAAGCTCAATGCTGCGCTTTTCCAGCTGGCTGCCCAGCATATAATGATCGCCTTCCCAAATTTTGAACGTCACCTCGGGATGCTTGTCCCGAAACCGCTCAATGACAGGCGGCAGCAGCGAAATGCAGGACACGACCGAGCCAATCGGCAGTACGCCCTGAATGCCCGCATCGAGCTCGCGTACCTCCTGCATCGTTTCATTAAATTGATTGACCAAGCTTTCGGCCTTATCGCGCAGCAGCTCTCCCGCATGAGTCAGCACAAGGCTTTTGCCATTGCGGTCAAATAAAGTGACGTTCAGCTCCTGCTCCATTTGCTTTAATTGGCGGCTCAGTGGGGGCTGCTCCATATTCAACAGCTTGGCGGCGCGCGTAATTTGCCCCTCCTTGGCGATAGCCAGGAAGTATTTAAGCTGACGTATATCCATATGCATTCTCCTATACCTAAAAAGTATGATGATCCGATAAAACAGATATTATCAATATACTTCGTTAAGTGGTACGATTCAACTAAACGAATATTACGAATATATGTGGGAGGATTCTGAAATGAGCCAACCGATTGCCATTGAATTAGCTGCTACCAAAAAAACAAAGCCCCAATCCGATCAATTAGGGTTTGGAAAATATTATACCGATCATATGTTTATTATGGACTATGAAACATCGAAAGGCTGGCATAGCCCAAGAATCGTTCCTTACCAACCAATTACGCTCGACCCTGCCTCCAAGGTATTCCACTACGGACAAACGGTGTTCGAAGGGTTGAAAGCGTATCGCACGGATAACGGCAGCATTTTGCTGTTCCGTCCAGAGGAAAATTTTAAACGGCTAAACCGTTCTAACGAGCGTCTGAGCATTCCGCATCTTGATGAGGAAATTGCGCTGGAAGCTTTGAAGCAGCTCATTGCTGTTGATCAGGACTGGATTCCTGATGAGGATAAAACGTCCCTTTACGTCCGTCCGTTCATAATTGCGAACGAATCATCACTTGGTGTAGCGCCTTCTCAAAACTATATGTTTATGATTATCCTTTCGCCGGTCGGCTCGTATTACGCAGAGGGTATTCATCCGGTGAAAATTTTTGTAGAATCCGAATATGTACGTGCGGTTAAAGGTGGCGTCGGCAATGCCAAGACAGCTGGCAACTATGCTGCTGGCTTGAAAGCCCAGGAAGAAGCATCAGCCAAAGGCTGCACGCAAGTATTGTGGCTGGATGGTGTTGAGCGCAAATACATCGAGGAAGTCGGCAGCATGAACGTCTTTTTCAGCATCAACGGCACGATTGTCACTCCGGCGCTGAATGGCAGCATTCTTGACGGCATTACGCGCAAATCGATTATTGAGCTGCTTAAATCGTGGAACATTCCTGTTGAGGAGCGCAAGCTGTCCATTGACGAGCTCGTGGAAGCTTATCATAATGATACGCTGGAGGAAGCTTTCGGAACAGGTACGGCAGCGGTTATTTCGCCAATTGGAGAGCTGCATTACCTTGATGAGCAGCTGCTGCTTCGCGGTGGCGAGACAGGCCCGCTGTCGCGCAAGCTGTATGAGACGTTAACAGGCATCCAAACGGGCGTCATTGCCGATCCATTCGGCTGGACCGTTGAACTGCCAAGTGCCCAATATACCGCTGGAACAAAATAAAACATAGCGGCGCTCATTTGGCGCACAGCATGCCCCCTATACACATAAAACGAACCCCGTGCATTCTTAACAAGATCACGGGGTTCGTTTTATTTTTTATATTTCCGTTTTATTTCTTATCGTATTCAGCGTATGTGGCGATTAACTTTCTCCTGACGAAGCAGCAAATACCTATCAATAGCTGCGATTCGTCAGCTGATCCAAGCTTTTGAATGTATAGCCTTGCGCCCTCGCGCCATCTATAATCGCCCCTAAAGCTTGGGCATTGTCGCTTGAAACCGAATGCAGCAATATTACAGCTCCCGGATGGAGCTGGCGCATCACTTGATCTAGGGCATATGCAGCGCCCTTCTGGCTCTTAATGTCCCAATCCTTGTAGGCAACCGACCAAAAAACGCTTGTATATCCCGCCTGCTTGCTGACAGCAAGCACCTGATTGCTGAAAATCCCCCTCGGCGGCCGCAAATACGCCATTTGCTGCTGGCCGGTCAGCAGTGCCGACTGCTCCTCCACCTTTTTGAGCTCGGTCTGAATTTGTCCTGAGCTGAGCTGTGTCATATCCGGATGGCTCCATGAATGGTTGCCAACGATATGTCCTTCTGACGCCATACGCTTCACCAGCTCCGGCTGATCCTTAATAAAATGGCCTGTTACAAAAAAAGCAGCAGGCACACCCTTCGCTTTTAGCGTATCCAGCACCTTAGCTGTATAGCCGTTTTCATAGCCATTATCGAAGGTCAAATACAGCTCCTTTTGCTTCGTATCGCCGAGGAAAATCGCCCCATTTTGCTGGACGATGCCTTTGAAACCTTCCTCATTTATCGAAGGCAGCTGTCCTCCAGCGCTTTTCTTAAACCCAAAATGATACACGCCCGGCTGCGCCATTACGCTGTCCATCCCCAGGCAGCCTAGCCATACAGCCAGACACAGGCTCAGCAGCCGGAGTGCTATTCGCTTCATCATGCTGTTCCCCCTCATTCATATGCTGCTTACTCGCCCTTATGTTCTGCATCCAGCAAGCAAATTATGAGTGGAACCTTACATTAAATAAACGATAGCTTATCCGGGTTATACATCGCATAAATTCGCTTTATACGGCTGCCTTCCTCCGTTTGCACCCATTCTAGGCACATGACCGCCTGAACCTCTTTTCCCCGGCGGAAAATGAGCGCTGGCTGTCCGTTCAACATAGAAATGGATATGTTCGTACCGTGCAGGCTGTGCGTGGACATTCTCCGCAGCAGTATTACAGCGCGGCGTGCGCTAATAACGGGCCGTCTCACTGCAGTAACTTTGCCGCCGCCGTCGGTGATAAACACAGCATCTTGACGCATCAGAGCAAGCAGCTTCCCAATATCGGCCTGTTCAAATGCCGCAACAAATGGCTCCAATGCTGCTGCGTCCACTGTTAGCTCTTGTTCCTCAGCATCCGATTGTGGAAGCAGGCGGTACTGGTCAAGCGCCAGCTTGGCACGACTTAAAATTTTGCGGCAGTTTGACTCAGACTTGCCTACCAGCTCAGCAAGCTCATCGTAGCCATAGCCATAGCCTTCACGCAGCACAAATACCGCACGCTCTAATGGGGATAAATGCTCCAGCATGACGAGCATGGCATAGCTGATCGTTTCCCTGCGCGCGAGCTGCTCCAAAGGCTCATCGCCATAATCGCCGCTCCATGGCTCCGGCAGCCATTCGCCGACATAAGCTTCTCGCTTGTGGCGGGCAGATTGCAGCACATTCATGCAGCGGTTGACCGTCATTTTGCACAGATAGGCTTTGACATTGCGCAGCGGAGAAGGCTCTGCCGACTGAAGCGTCACAAAAACATCCTGGACGACATCGTCCGCCTCCTGCCGTGATCCAAGCAGCTTGTATGCAAGCGAGCTAAGCAGCGACTTATAATCCGCATACCACTCTGCTACTTTCCACAACACCTGAGTATCCGCCATCTCGCTTCCAAAACTTCCTTTCCCGTAAACAAATAACCAAATTTATAATTTCCTATAACGTCCTTTTAGTCGAAGCAGCCGGGGAACATGCTAGTTGAAATGGCAATCCGATTCCAGCTGTTGATCGTAATAATCGCCAAAATTAATGCTGCATATTCCGCTTCATCATAATAGTCTCTCACGCGATTGTACAGCTCATCCGGCACTCCCGCTGCAGAAACCTGAGTCACGTGCTCGGTCAATTCCAAAACGGCACATTCCTTTTCCGTATAAATAGGCGCTTCTCGCCATACGCTTAGCAGCATAATTCGCTGCAAACTTTCGCCTTTGTTCATCAAATCCTCACTATGCATATCCAGACAAAAAGCACAGCCATTGATTTGCGACGCCCGCAGCTTAATAAGCTCATAGGTGATAGGATCAATGCCGGAGCTTGACGCTGCTTTCTCCAATTCCATCAACGCTTTAAATACTGCAGGGTTCGCCGTGCGATAGTTTACTCTTAATTTCATTTTAAATTCCTCCCAGTAGGTTGGTGTTTTTCGGTTCTCATAAGATAAGACAAAGAAGCCGCCCCTTTTGTGACAAGCATAAGCAAAAAAAGCCAAACTCTACGCATAAAGCGTAAAATCCAGCTTTTTTACTCTTATTTCCATACTCTGAAACAACATCGTTTGCAATGCTTGATTGCACAGAGGCCCGTTCGGTGCCCTTTCTTGCAAGCTATTGCTTCTCTAATCGGTAAGTATGGCCGCAGAAAGAGCATTTGAACAACATCCCAGTATCGCCCATGATCCAGCTGATGCGATCATCGTCCTCTGCTTCTAAATATTCGCGCCCCTGTTCGTCTCGATCTCCGGTTGCGAACAATCCGGTTTGATTGCCGCAAACACATTCAAAGGTTAGTACCACGGTTTGTTTCCCCTCCCCTAAACACAGTTGTTTCCTGCTATTTTCGCCAAAACTATTGACAATGATACATTTTGTATCATAAATTAATAGTTAAGCTTGTATTATTATTTCAGCTTTTTTGAAGGAGCCACTAAAAATGACGATGGGAGACCGCTTGAAGGAACTCCGCTTACAAAAAAATCTTTCGCAAGAAGCCGTTGCCCGTGCGATCGGGATCACCCGCTCCGCTTACAGTCATTACGAGATTAACAATCGCCAGCCGGTATATGAAACGCTGATTAAGCTCGCCTTCTTTTTTCATGTGACGACGGATTATATTATTGAAGGTGAGACCCGCCAGCAAGTGGCTGGGCTCGCCAGGGAAGAAACGCACGAGCTGCTGCAGCTGCTGAATCATATGGATGAAGACAAACGAAAAGCATCGATTCATAAATTGCTTAATGTCATTCGCGAGTCGGAGTAATCCTTTGCCGGCTTGCTGCCCTGCTGCTTTCTTTAGCGGCGAGCCGTCAGAACGGTCATCATCAGTGCAAGGATGGCAAAGCTCGCTGCATACCCGCCAATAATGTCCGTTGCGTAGTGGACGCTGAAATACAGTCTTGAAGCGCCCATTAATACAATAAGCAATCCGGCGAGTACATAGCTGGCCCGCTTCATCGTTTGACTAAACCAGGCATCCCTTCCAATCCATATAGCTGCAAGCCCATAAAGCGCCATCGCCATCATGGCATTTCCGCTTGGAAAGCTTGCGCCAGCTGCCTCTAATCCCCAAGCCTCCTCTGGCCGGCCCCGGTCAAAAGCCATTTTGGCCAACGTATTCGTTATGTATACAAGTCCAGTACCTACTATAATCGGAGCTGCTTTCAGCCAGCCGCTGCGCCAGCCGAACCATAGAAAAAGCGCAAAAGTCGCTGCGATAATAAATAGAGAAGAACCCATATAAGACATCGCCTTGAAATAAGCCGTCCATCCTTCTCCCCGCATTTGCTCAGCGAATGCGGCTGTTTCTTTGTCGAGCTGTGACAGCTCTGGACGTGCTGCAATCGCTGTAGTTAACGCAAATAATACCAGGCTTGCGGCAAGCCCGGCGACCCATCCCCAAAATACCTTTCGAATAAATATCCTCTCCCAATTGCTTCAACTTGTTTGCTTCGCTATAATTAGCGTTGACCTTAATATTATAATACAAATTTTGAAATTGGGAAGGAACGCTAAAATCATGTACGTATCAGATAAATGGAGAGATTACGAGGTAATAGATACAGGGAATGGAGATAAGCTGGAGCGTTGGGGCTCTTATATTCTTCGCAGGCCGGACCCGCAAATTATTTGGCCAATAGCGAAGGAAGACGGCTTGTGGAAAAAAACAGACGGCCACTACCACCGCAGCTCCTCTGGCGGCGGCGAATGGCAGTTCAATTCCCAGCTGCCGGAGCGCTGGACCATATCCTATGGAGAGCTGTCCTTCCATATTAAGCCGACCAGCTTCAAGCATACGGGGCTCTTTCCTGAGCAAGCGGTGAACTGGAGCTGGATGATGGATAAAATCCGCACGGCGGACCGTCCGATTCGCGTACTCAATCTTTTCGCCTATTCCGGTGGAGCTACGGTTGCGGCTGCCGCAGCAGGCGCAGAGGTTGTTCACGTGGATGCTTCCAAAGGCATGGTGCAGTGGGCGAAAGAAAATGCCCAGCTTTCCGGGCTGTCCGACAAGCCGATCCGCTTCATTACCGACGATGTATTCAAGTTTGTTCAACGCGAGCAGCGCCGGGGCCGTCAATATGACGCTATTATTATGGACCCGCCGTCCTACGGACGCGGACCGAACGGCGAGACGTGGAAGCTGGAAGAGAACCTGTTCCCGTTCCTTGAGTTCTGCACGACGATTTTATCCGATAATCCATTGTTTATGTTAATTAATTCGTACACGACAGGTCTATCCCCATCCGTGCTGCATAATCTGCTTCATATGACGATGGCGAAGCGCTTCGGCGGTGCGATACATTGCGGCGAAATCGGTCTGCCTATTACTGCATCCGGACTGAACCTGCCTTGCGGCATATTGGGCCGCTGGGAGTCTGTCTAATGGCTGGCTCCTCTCTAGATGGCATCGGCGAAATTCCGGTGCTGTTTGAAGACAATCATATTTTGGCAGTTGTGAAGCAGCCGGGCATTCCCTCCCAAGAGGATCACACGGGTACGCCGGATATGCTGACACTGCTCAAACGCGATTTAAAAAAACGCCACGATAAGCCGGGAAATGTGTTTCTCGGCCTTATTCACCGGCTGGATCAGCCTGTGGGCGGCGCCATGCTGTTTGCCAAAACCTCGAAAGCGGCCTCACGGCTCTCCGAGGCAGTCCGCAGCAGAAATTTTGGCAAAACCTATGTGTGCGTCGTACATGGCAAGCCTCATGCGGCAAGCGGCAAGCTTCGCCACTTTATCCGCAAGGATGCGAAGCTTAATCAGGTGACCGTATTCAAGCAGGAAGCACCGGAAGCGAAGGAGGCTGTGCTCGAATATACGGTTATAGCCAGTACAGACCGTTATTCTCTCATAGCTGTCATGCTGCATACGGGACGGCCCCATCAAATTCGGGCGCAAATGGCCTTTATCGGCTGCCCGCTGGTGGCCGACCGCAAATATGGAGCGCCGCAAACGGGCGGTGTTAACGATATCGCGCTTTGGTCTACTTCCGTTTCGGTTTCCCATCCCATAACGAAGGAACACGTCTGCTTCCGCTCCATCCCTTATGGGTCGAAAGCTTGGGGCTGGTGGCCGCAAGCCGAGCTGGAAGCCGCAGCAGACGTCTACCTGGCTGAAGGAGAATCCGTCCATGCGCCGAAGGACTAAAATTCATCTCGCCGTCAATATGATCCTGCTGCTGCTGGCAGCAGCAGGACTCCTTATTATTTTTTTCCCGCCGCTAGCAGGCTCATTACCGTTTACCGCTAACAGCGTCGATTCCACGATGCAAGTGGAGTCGGAATCGAGCGCCAGCGCACAATCGGCTACAGCTCCTAGTGCAACGACCTCCCCTGTGCCATCATCTGAGCCATCACCCGAGCCCACTACAACGCAGGAAGCCAGCGTTCCCCCATCCAGCCCTTCTAACAGCTATCAGGAAGCGCTATGGGTCGCCGTTGGCGATATTATGATGCATTCCCCGGAGCTGCCGGGTGCTTATAACAAAAAGACGAAAAGCTATAATTTCGATCCTTTCTTTCAAGATGTAGAACCGATATTGAAAGAAGGCGACTGGGTTTTGGCGAATTTAGAAACGCCTGTAGCCGGATCCGCGTTCGCTTATACGGGTTACCCGACGTTTAATGCGCCCGTTGCCCTGCTCGATGCGCTGCAAAACGCCGGCTTCAACATATTGACCAATGCCAACAATCATATGCTCGACAAAGGCGAGAAAGGGTTGCTGCTGACGCTGAAGCATATGAAAGAGAAAGAGTTTATAATAAAAGGCTCCGCCGCCACACAAAAGGAAGCGGATACAAACATCATCGTCGAAAAAAACGGGATTCGCATGGGGCTGCTCGCTTACACGTATGGTACGAACGGCATCGCTATTCCTAAAGGAAAGCCATATATGGTTCCGCTAATTGATGAGCAAAAAATGATTGCCGATATTAAGAAGCTTAAGAAAGCAGGCGCCGATTTTGTTACGGTAGCGCTCCATTTTGGAACGGAGTACCAGACGAAGCCCAATGAGGAGCAGAAGACGCTTGCCCGCAAGCTGATTGCGGAAGGCGCCGACATTATCGCAGGCTCGCATACGCATGTCATTCAGCCCTATGAGGTGCTGGAGGCAACGGATGACGACGGCCGCGAGCGCCAAGGACTTATCATTTATTCGATGGGCAATTTTATTTCCAACCAGCGTGGGGACACGAAGGATTATGGCGTCATTTATCAAGTGCTTATTCGCAAAAATAACGGGGACGGCAGCATCCAGCTTGCCGATATTGAAGCCATTCCGACTTGGGTTTACCGCTACAAACCGGATCATAATTATCGCTATCGCATATTGCCTGTTGAGCAAACGCTTGCGGAGCAGTCGAGCAAGCTGCTTACACCAGATCTATATGCCTCTCTGAAAAAAAATCTCAGCCTGCTGCGCACCCGGCTCGAATCGATGTCCTAATCGCGGCTGTTCAGGGCAGAATGGGTAACAGGATAAGCAAACATAAAAGGGCGTTGCCGTCTTAGGACAGCAACGCCCTTTTTGTGCAGAATATAGCGGCGTCTTGCCTTAAGCCGCCTGTTCCACCTGCACCCTGCATTAGCGGAACTATCTATTGGCTACCTTGCCTAATAAGTAAACAAGCAGCTGCTGATTATGGGAGGAGATCCGGTCTAGCGCTTCGGAAATGAGCTTCGTTCGTACTTCCTTGCCACGCTGTGCCTCTGATTTCCCTTTGCCTGATACGGATACCCATACAATTCGTCTATCGGCTGTATCTCTTGTACGTACAATTAGTTCATTGCGCTCCATACGATCGAGCAAAGTAGTAATCGCTGCTGGAGTCGTTGCCAAATGCTGCAGCAGATCGGATGGCTTCATCGGTTGGTGTTGCAGCAATAAATCCAGCACATTCAGCTGGCCTTCCGTGAGCGGCGCCAGTCCCTCTTCCAGACCTGTCCTCCATTCTCTGCTTAGCTTCGTCCACAATCGAGTAAATTCATCAGAAACCATTCATACACCCGCTTCCTGTCCAATTTCTCTTTAATTCCAATTATACCATCCGAGATTGTCGAATAAAAGGTTAACCCGATTAATAATTTCCCTCACAAACTGCGATATACCCGAACGTTTTGACAAGAGTAGACATACAATGAATCTGGGCGCTTTCCCTATTTCGCCATCCTCATCTCATAAGGAGTGAACCTCAATGGACAACGAGAAAGCCGAAATTATTCGCAAAATTAAAGCTTATGGCATCATAAAAAACCCACAATGGCTCGATCGCCCGGATGAGCTCGTACCATTGTGGGTTATGTTGGATGCGATGATCCAGTTAATTGAACGCTTTGATCCGCCTAATCGCCCTTATGATTGAAGGACATCAGACGGACGGACAATGACTGCCGTTAAAACATCATTTTTTTCGAGCGGAACGATAGTCCGCCCTATCGATCTGCGATCATCTATCGGTGATTTCTCCGTCGTCATCGGCAGCTTAGCCCCAGATGAGGCTAGCGCGATGAGATCAATCGCATCCTTGCAATAAACGGCATAAACAAGTGCTGAGCCATTCGGCTTCACGCGCTTGCCTTCTTTAAATTCGAACGTCTGAACCCCTTTGCCGCCTCTGCCCTGAACAGGGTAATCCAGCAGCAGCGAGCGTTTGGCATAGCCAAGGTCAGAGATGACGAACAATTCTCCTTCATCCTCGCCTACCCAGTCTGCCGCAATCAGTTCGTCGTCTTCCTTCAGCTGCATGCCGCGCACGCCTCCAGCGACACGCCCCATAGGGTTTACTTCGCTTTCGGAGAACCGGATGCTCCAGCCTTGCTTGCTCACGAGCATCAGCTGCTTCGTACCGTCGCTCGGCAAAATTTTAATAACCTCGTCGCCTTCAGCTACTTTGCAGGCTGCAATCGCTGTCGAGCGCGTTGACATATAGTCCTTCAGCTCAGTCCGCTTCACCTGTCCGCGTTTGGTAACAAAGACGAGCGAAGCGCCTGGAACATTAAAGTCCTTCACTGGGATGACGCTAATGATCGCATCATCCTTCGGAATCGGAACGATATTGACGACTGCGGTCCCCGTATCCTTCCATTTGAACTCGGGAATTTGATGGACGGGCAGCGTGTAATATTGTCCCTTTTTCGTGAAGAGCAGCAAATTATCAATCGTGTTGACCGCGTACAAGCCGCGAATGATATCGCCATCCTTCACGCCCGCGTTGCCAACTTCACCGCCGGAGCGCGTAAACGAAAGCATGCTTGTCCGCTTCATGTAACCTTCATTGCTCAGTGTAACGAGCACTTCCTCAGGCGTTACCATTACTTCAAGGTTAACCTTAAGCTCTTCTACTTCTCCCTGGATGTCTGAACGGCGGTCAATGCCGAACTTCGCATGAATTTCCATCAGCTCATCACGAATGACACCGATCAGCTTCTTATTGCTGTTCAAGATGCTGCTCAAATAAGCGATGCGCTTCATCACTTCTTTATGCTCTTTCTCCAGCGACGTAATTTCCAAATTCGTCAGACGATACAGCTGCAACGTTAAAATCGCATCCGCCTGGCGCTCGCTGAACGCGAACTTCTGGACGAGATTTTGCTGCGCATCGGCACGGTTTTTGGAAGCTTTAATCGCCGCAATCACTTCATCAAGCAAATTCAGTGCCTTAACGAGACCTTCCAGCACATGGGCACGATCTTCCGCTTTTTCCAGATCATATTGCGTACGGAATGTGACAACTTCCTTCTGATGTGCAATATACGCATCCAGCATTTGGCGAATGCCGAGCTGCTGCGGCGTTTTATTAACGATAGCCACCATATTAAAGCTGTAGGCCACCTGCAAATCCGTCTTTTTGAGCAAATAAGCCAAAATGCCGTTTGCATCTGTTTCCTTCTTCAGCTCGATCACGATCCGAAGGCCGTTTCGTCCACTCTCATCGCGCACCTCGGCGATACCTTCGACCTTTTTCTCCAGTCGAATATTTTCCATCGCCGTCACAAGGCGTGATTTGACAACCTGATAAGGAATTTCGGTTATGACAATTTGCTGGCGTCCGCCGCGCATGTCCTCGATTGCTGTCTTGGCGCGCAAATAAATGCGGCCTTTGCCAGTCGCATAAGCATCGCGTATGCCTTCCTCACCCATGATGAGGCCGCCCGTCGGAAAATCAGGCCCTTTAATAATTTGCATCAGCTCTTCGAGCGTCGTCTCTGGGCGGTTCATAACGGTGATACAGCCATCAATAACTTCACGCAAGTTATGGGGCGGTATTTCAGTCGCAAAGCCGGCAGAGATGCCGCTGGCCCCATTTACGAGTAAATTGGGGTAGCGAGACGGCAGCACAACCGGCTCTTTCGTCGTATTATCGAAATTATCCTT
Source organism: Paenibacillus sp. JT22N7 (assembly GCF_059383875.1). NCBI lineage: Bacteria > Bacillati > Bacillota > Bacilli > Caryophanales > Paenibacillaceae > Paenibacillus > Paenibacillus sp. JT22N7. The sequence goes on along the minus strand of NZ_JBXENY010000012.1, from coordinate 102,038 downwards.
GAACATGACCGTACGCTTATCAATATCTCTCAGCAGCTCAATGGCTAGCGGAGATAATCTAGCTTCCGTATAACGCATGGCCGCAGCGGGATCATCATCCATCGAGCCCCAGTTGCCGTGGCCGTCAACGAGGATATGCCCCATTTTCCAAGGCTGCGCCATCCGCACCATGCCCTCGTATATCGAAGAATCGCCATGTGGATGATAATTGCCCATTACATCGCCGACCGTTTTCGCAGATTTGCGATATGGCTTGTCCGGCGTATTGCCGGAATCGTACATCGCGTACAATATACGTCGTTGTACCGGCTTCAAGCCATCCCGTACATCGGGTATGGCACGGTCCTGAATAATATATTTAGAGTAGCGGCCGAAGCGGTCGCCCACGATTTCTTCAAGAAATGCTGGAAGAAACTGTTCCAAAATGCTCATGCTGCTTGCCTCCTATTCCTCATATTCCGCAAAATCAACATTTTCCAAAATCCAGCGCTTGCGTGGATCAACTTTGTCGCCCATAAGCGCAGACACTCGGCGCTCCGCCTTCGCAGCATCCTCGATCTGCACCTGCAGCATCGTCCGCGTCTCCGGATTCATCGTCGTTTCCCACAGCTGGTCGGGATTCATCTCGCCAAGTCCTTTATAGCGCTGAAGCTCAAAGTTTTTGCCGAATTCCTTTAAATAATTTTGCAGCTGCTCATCCGTCCATGCATAACGCACCGTCTCCAGCTTGCCGGATTTTCGCGTCAGCTTGTAAAGCGGCGGCTGAGCAATATATACGCGTCCGCTGTCTATAAGCGGCTTCATATAGCGATAGAAGAACGTTAGAAGCAGCACCTGGATATGGGCTCCGTCCGTATCGGCATCCGTCATAATAATGATTTTGTGATAGTTGCATTCCTCGGATTCAAATTCCGGGCCTACGCCTGCGCCAATAGCGGCGATAATCATTTTGTACTCGTCGTTTTTCAAAATATCATGCAGCTTGGCTTTCTCCGGATTCATCGGCTTGCCCTTGAGCGGCAAAATCGCCTGATGCTTCGAATCACGCCCCTGCTTGGCCGAGCCGCCCGCCGAATCGCCTTCGACGATAAACAGCTCATTGCGCGTAACATCCTTCGATTGCGCTGGCGTCAGCTTGCCGCCAAGATTGGAGCTTTCACTCTTCTTCTTGCCGCTGCGCATATCTTCCCGCGCCTTGCGCGCCGCTTCCCGCGCCCTTGAAGCCTGAACAGCCTTCTTGAGCAGCAGCTGGGCAACCTGCGGATTTTCTTCGAGAAACACTTGCATTTTCTCCGTCACAATCGCATCAACGACGCCGCGTGCAGAAGCGCTGCCGAGTTGGTCCTTCGTCTGGCCGACGAACTCCACCTCAGACATCTTAATGTTGATGACCGCCATCATGCCTTCGCGGAGATCATTGCCTTCCAGATTTTTGTCCTTTTCCTTCAGCATCGCGGCTTTGCGGGCATAATCGTTCATGACGCGCGTATATGCGGTTTTGAAGCCCGTTTCATGCGTACCGCCGCCCCGTGTAGGAATGGCATTAACGAATGAAGCCAGTGTTTCCGTGTAGCCGTCATTGTACTGAAGCGCCACTTCAACCTCAATATCCTCACGCTCGCCAGTAAAATGAATGACGTCATGCAGCACCGACTTGTCCTCATTGAGAAACTCGACGAACTGGCGCGCTCCGCCTTCATAATGGAACACATCGAGCTTGCCGCTGCGATCATCCTTGATCGTCACTTTCAGCCCCGAGTTGAGAAAAGCGATTTCCTGCAGCCGTTCTGCCAGCGTATCGTAATTCAGCGTAGTTCCCGTCTGAAACACGCGTCCATCCGGCTTAAATGTAACCTTCGTGCCTGTCCGCGACGTCGTTCCCGTTACTTCAAGTCCCGTTGTCGGCTCGCCGACATGCTCCTTGCCATCCGCATCTACCCAATATTCGAACCGAAGCTTATGTATTTTTCCATCACGGAAAATTTCCACTTCCAGCCATTCGGATAGCGCATTCGTTACCGAAGCGCCGACGCCGTGCAGGCCGCCTGATTTTTTATATCCCCCGCCGCCGAACTTTCCCCCAGCGTGAAGGATCGTAAATACGACTTGCGGCGTTGGAATTCCGCTTTTATGCATCCCTGTCGGAATGCCTCGTCCATTGTCATAGACCGTAATGGAACCGTTTTTGTGCAAAGTTACCTCAATGGCGGAACAAAATTTCGCCAAATGCTCATCGACAGCATTGTCGACGATTTCCCAAACGAGATGATGCAGCCCTGAGCTGCTCGTAGAGCCTATATACATTCCCGGACGTTTCCGTACGGCTGTCAAGCCTTCAAGAATCTGTATATCATCGGCCTCATAATTCCGATCCGCGGCCGGTGCTTGTGTAAAAACATCTGCATGCTCTGCCATATGCGCCCCCCTTATCTGCAGCACTTGTTACATTGTTACCGTATCTTCAAGCTATTTTAATTCAAGATGTCCTGTTTAGTAAAGACGCTGAACGAGACAATAAGCCCCGCAATCGCCCAAATCGCAAGCACGATAAGGGAAAAAGAAAATGACATGCCCTCAATCGGCGGCGGCGAACCTTCCAAATATGTCGGCAAATTGAGGTTCACGGCGAATAAATATTTGGCATTTTCCCACGAGGAGGACATGCTCGAAAGAATTGTTCCGGCAATGACAGAAGCCATCATGATCACCATGCTTGCCGCCGTGCTTCTGACAAGAACCGATACCATCAAAGCGAGAATTGCTACCGTCATGGCGGACAGCCATACGAGTCCCGTCTGCATGAGCATGTATAGCCACTGAGGAACAATGTGCACAAAGCTCGTGTCGACCTCGCTGCCGTTGATCGTAAAACCGGTAAAGATCGGCAAGCCCCAGCCTCCATAGCCGAAGAACATGCCCGATATTAAATAACACAGCAGCACCATCACCCCGACAAGCAGCGATACATAAAGAGTAAGCGCCGCGAGCTTGCTGAACAGCACCTTCCATCTGCGGACCGGCTTGGTAAGCAGCATTTTGATCGTTCCGGTGCCGCGCTCGCCAGATACGAGATCAGAACCAATGGTCAAAACGAGCAGCGGAATAAACAACCCTACCGCATTATTCATAAATTCCCGAGTAAAAGTGACGCCATTCGGGCTGCTAGGATTGACATCATGATCCAAATAATATTGAAGCTGCTGTACCGCAATGCGCTGCTGCTTCTTCCATTCCTCAGGAATCCGATTGCTGGACAGCCTGTTTTGCATATCCGTAATTTGCTGCAGCACCTCGTTGCGCCAGTCGGCAAATTTGTCTTTATTGTTCTGTGCTACGGTTAACTGAGCATACGTGAACATTGGAATAATAACAAGGAGAACAAGGACAATGACGAGAAACCTTCTTTTTTTCCACATTTTCAAGGTTTCATTTTCAATAAGGAGCAGTAGTTTATGCAAGGCTTTTCCCCTCCGTCATGTTCAGAAACAATTCTTCCAGTGTAGGAGCCGCTTTGTGCACCCCTTCAACGCTTATACCTTCCGCTACCAGCCGGCTGACGGTACCTGCAATATCCTCTAGCGGCATCGTTGTGACGACGGCGCCCGGCATGCTCGCAAGCACGCTCTCATCAATACGGTGCTCCTCTTCCGAAACGATTGCGGCCTTGCCGTCTTGCAGCAGCAAAGCAATGCCTTTCTCCCGAGGCTCCAGCTGCCATAATACATACGTTCCAGCCTGCTGAACCAGCTCGTCCACCGAACCGACGGCCAACACTCTGCCCTTGTCAATAATGGCCACTCTATCGCACATCAATTGAATTTCACTGAGCAAATGGCTCGATATGAACAGGCTAATGCCTTCTCCGGCAAGCATCCGCACAAACGCCCTCAGCTCCTTGATCCCAAGCGGATCAAGCCCATTCGTCGGTTCATCAAGAATAAGCAGCTTCGGACGTCCAAGCAAAGCTTGGGCAATGCCTAAACGCTGCTTCATGCCAAGCGAATATGTTTTGACTTTCTCATGAATGCGCTGCGTCAGGCTGACGATTTCGACGACCTCGCTTATTCTGGCCTCATCCACATCATCAAGCATATTGGCAAAATATTGCAAATTATCCCAGCCCGTCATATAGCCATACATTTCAGGGTTTTCTACAATGCTCCCGATATGACGGAGCGCCTGCTCCGGCTGCTTCTGGACATCATGTCCGCAAATCCGGATTTGCCCAGAGGTTGGCTTAATAAGATCGACCAGCATGCGAATCGTCGTCGTTTTGCCAGAGCCATTGGGTCCAAGAAAACCAAAAATTTCACCTGCCCGCACCTCAAAGCTGACATCGTGAATAATTTGCTTGCCGCGAATTTTTTTGCTTAAATTTGTCACTTGCAGCACTACATTTGACTGTTCCATAGCGCCTCCTTCTGCTACAACGCCTGCACGACCCGCTGCGCAATTTGTTTGTAACCTTCATGATTCGGGTGAAAATGGTCTGATGACAAGTAGCTGCCAATCCGTTCCTCAAACAAATCGAATGTCGGTACCATCGTCATATTTGAGTATTCATGTAGCATGTCATAGGCTTTCTCGTTCCACTTCTGAACCTCCAAGCTGCCATCCCGCAGCTCTTTTACATCAAAAAACGGATTATAGAGGCCAATATAAATGATGCGGGCATCCGGATTAATCCGGTGCAGCTCCGAAAGCACATTATCCAGCCGCTTCAAGCCTTCCTCAAGTCCCTTCTCCACCTGCGCGAGCGACATGTTTGGTTCAGCTGCTGCAGTTCCATTGGAATCCTGAGCGCCTTGCAGCGATTGAAACAGGTCGTTGCCGCCAATCGTCAGCAAAATGACATTTGCCTGCTGCAGCGCATAAGCCATGCCTTTATCCGTCTTTAAATTTTCCGCAAGCTGGTCGGCGCGCAGCCCGCTAATGCCCAAATTATTGACGAGCTCCGCCTGCTTGTCCGGATCAGCAGCCAAGCTGTCTACGACCTGCTTGACATAACCCCCGCCTGCCGAATCGCCAACTCCCTTGGTCAGAGAATCGCCTATTGCGACAATGCGAAGCTGATTTTTCTCAGCCGTCTGCTCTGGCAATGCCGTAACCTGCGGCTGTACGGATACAGAGGGAAACAGCTGATCCTTAATGGCATAGCCAATACCAACGAGCATCAATATCGTGATCAATAGGGAGCAGGCGCCAATCATAATGCCTAATCTTTTGGATGAACGCATCGCTTGTCTCTCTCCTTTTTCACAATCATTTACAAATTACGGACAATGTATAAGTTTTTCGTATCAGTGGGTCGTACACACAAGCCATCTTCAAACTTGATTCATATTCATACGTTAACCATAAAAAAGAAAAGGACTGTGATTATGAGCAATAATACACCAAAAGAGATGTATTTGGAAATGTTGAAAAAAGCAATATTATTTGAAATTTGGCTGGAGCGTGAGCCTGGCGCTACGAAGGAAAACCGCTTTTAAGGCCTCGATTGGCCCCTCATTGCACATAGTATGATTGGGCGTATTCGCATGAACCATCTGCATCAGCTTATGAATGCCGTCGTTAGCAACAACATCGAGGGCGATTTCATTGAAACTGGCGTATGGCGCGGCGGAACTTGCATTTTCATGCGCGGCTTTCTGAAAGTACATGGCATAACGAACCGGAAAGTGATCGTCGCCGATTCCTTTGAAGGGCTGCCAGCGCCGGAGGCCCGCTGTCCGATCGACGAAACCTCGAAATTTCACGAGCAGGACTTTTTGCGCGTTTCCTTGCCTGAGGTCGTCAGCAATTTTCAAAAATATGATCTATATGACGATGGCATTATCTTTCTTAAAGGCTGGTTCAAGGATACGCTGCCGGCGGCGCCAACGAATAAAATAGCGATAGCCCGCCTCGATGGCGACATGTATTCCTCGACGATGGATGCGCTGACTCATCTATATCCTAAAGTATCCATTGGCGGCTTTATCGTCATTGACGATTACTCCATTGGCTATTGCGCCGCAGCTGTTACCGACTTCCGCAATGCCTATCACATTACCGATCCGCTCGTGACGATAGATTCAACGGGCGTGTACTGGAAAAAAACAAAATAGGCAAGGTGAAACGGCTATCGCCGTCCTTTGGCGGCAAGGCGCGTTTCACTCCGAGAAATATAAGCCTAATGATAAGTGGGAAACTTATAAATTCTTATATTTCGAGAAGGAAGGGCTGCTGCGCCCATGCGATAACTGGACGCGGCAGCCCTTCTGCAGCCTATTCTCCGTATGTAATATGCAGCAGCTCCGCCGCTTGGCGCGCCGTTTCCCGTGCCTGCTCTACATCTGCAGCCGTACTGAGCGCAACAGCCATCCGGCGTCCGACTTTCGTCTCCGGCTTGCCGAATACCCGCACCTGCGTATGCGGCAGCGCCAGCGCTTCCTGCACGCCGCCAATACGGAACTGATTGCTTTCACGATCCGCTTTGAGCGTGTGCGAGGCACCTGGCGACAGCAGCCTGATCGTTGGAATCGGGAACCCCAATACAGCGCGAACATGCAGTGCAAACTCTGACAAATCCTGCGTCGCCATCGTAACCATGCCTGTATCATGCGGACGTGGAGAAACCTCGCTAAACAGCACGCCATCCTGCGTAAGGAACAATTCGACGCCATAGAGGCCATAACCGCCCAGCTCTTCGGTCACTTTGCGGGCAATGTCCTCCGCCTGCTCGATTTGCTCAGTGCTCATCGCATGCGGCTGCCACGATTCGATGTAATCGCCATCCTTCTGTACGTGGCCAATAGGTGCGCAGAAGCTCGTGCCTGATACGGAGCGAATCGTAAGCAGCGTAATTTCCGATTCAAACGTAATAAAGCCTTCGACGATAATCCGCTGCTTCTTCGCGCGACCACCCTCCATAGCGTAGCTCCAGCAAGCTTCAATTTCCGCTTCACTGCGGCAGACGCTTTGCCCTTTGCCAGACGAGCTCATGATCGGCTTAATGACACATGGGAAACCTAGCGCTGCTGTCGCTTCACGCAGCTCCTCCAGCGTATCGGCAAAACGGTAGGCGGCCGTCGGCAAGCCAAGCTGCTCGGCAGCAAGGCGGCGAATGCCTTCCCGGTCCATTGTCAGCCATGCAGCGCGAGCCGTTGGAATGACGCGGAAGCCCTCCTGTTCAAGCTCCAGCAGCGTTTCGGTTGCAATCGCTTCAATTTCCGGCACGATATAGTCCGGGCGCTCCTGTTCAATGATTCGTCTTAGAGCCGCTCCATCCAGCATATCAGCTACATAAGAGCGATGAGCGACCTGCATCGCCGGCGCGTTCTCATAGCGATCTACCGCAATCGTCTCAGCGCCGAGACGCTGCGCTTCAAGCGCTACCTCCTTGCCAAGCTCTCCTGATCCGAGCAGCATAAGCTTGCGCGACGCTCCGGACAATGGTGATCCATACATAATAAAAAGAACCTCCTGGAAGCAAACCGGATAATTGTCGGCGGCTGCCCTAAGGGACAGCGATACCGATTCCGAATTGTTTTTTCTTCCATTGTGGAGGTTCCTGCACTAAAAATCAAGACCTTAACCGCTTTGCTTCGACTTAAGCTGACAAGAAACGATATTGGGCTTCAATCAGCCCATTGTATATGCCCTTTTGCGCAATAAGCGCTTCGTGCTTGCCCCGCTCGACGATGCGGCCATGGTCCAGCACGATAATTTCATCGGCATTGCGGATCGTTGACAGGCGATGGGCAATCATGAAGGAGGTCCGTCCAGCAAGCAGCGCCTTTAGCGCCTCCTGGATTTTCAGCTCCGTATCGGTATCAATGCTTGCCGTCGCTTCATCGAGAATGAGAATGCGCGGATTCGCAAGCAATGCTCTGGCGAAGGAAAGCAGCTGGCGCTGGCCCATCGACAAAATGTTGCCGCGCTCCTCTACTTCCGTATCGTAGCCATCCGGCAAATTCATAATGAAATCATGGGCATGAACCGCTTTAGCCGCTTCCACAATATCCGCATCCGATGCATCAAGTCTGCCGTAACGAATATTGTCGCGAATCGTTCCCGAGAATATAAACGTATCCTGCATTACGATGCCGACTTGGGAGCGCAAGCTTTCAATCGTTACGTCGCGAATATCCTTCCCGTCGATCTTCACGCTGCCGCTAACGGGATCATAGAACCGGCAAAGCAGGTTGATGATCGTACTTTTGCCTGAGCCCGTATGCCCAACGAGAGCGATCGATTGGCCTGCTTTGGCTTCCAGGCTAATGCCTTTAAGTGCTTGGCGCCCTTTTTCATATTCAAAAATAATGTTGTCAAATACGACGTCGCCGCGAATATTCGGCAGTTCCTTCGCTGCGCCCTTCTCGTGTACCGTTGGCTCTTCATCGATAAATTCAAAAATGCGCTCGGAAGATGCCATTGCAATAAGCAGCTGGGAATACATTTGGCCAAGCCGGTTAATCGGGTCCCAGAAGTTGCCGATATAGTTGGCGAAGCCGACGAGCAAGCCGATTGTAATCGCACCTTGCTGAATCAAATGGGCGCCGTACCAGAACAAAATAAATGTCCCGATAGCTGACGTAATTTCAATAACCGGACCAAACGCTTGGTTGAGCGCCGAGGCCTTATTCCATGATTTCACATTGACCGTATTCATGTAGTCAAAGAAACGCATATTGTCTTTTTCCTGAACGTAGGCTTGCGTTACTTTCATCCCCTGGATGCTTTCGTTCAAGTGGGCATTAATTCGCGACTGCTTCATCCGAACGTCCTGCCAAGCAAAACGAATCCGCTTGCGCAGCGCAGTCGAAACGATAAACATGAGCGGTACCGTCACCATGATTGCAAGCCCCAGCTTGAAATTCCAGATCAGCAAAATGACAACAATCCCCAGCAGCTGCACGCAGTCCATCAGCAAGTTGACGACACCGTTCGTAAACAAGTCCTGAAGGGCGTTAACGTCATTCGTAATCCGTACAAGCACGGAGCCTGCCGGACGCTTGTCGAAGAAGCGGAAGCTAAGCTTCTGGATATGCTTGAACAGATCATGCCGCAGGTCATAAATGACCTTTTGCCCAATAATATTCGTGTATTTGATCCGGTAGCTGTTGGCAGCCCATTGCACCACATACAGCAAGAGCATTAAGCCGGCATACAAGTACAGCTTTGGCAAGCTTGCCGCGCCATCAGTTGGCTGAATGGCTTCGTCAATCGCGAGGATGACGAGTGCGGGAGTCGCGAGCCGCGTAAGCGTGCCAATAATCATCATGAAGATGGCCGGGATCAGCTGGCGCTTATAGGGCTTCATGTAAACGAACAATCTGCCCACCTGCGCCCAGTTAAACGGCTTCTCGATCGCATCATCATCTTTGTAAATAAAACGTTCTTTTTTATCGTATTTATCCGTGCCGGAAGTGCTGCTCATTATAGCGCCCCCTCCTTCCGCTGCGAACCCGCCTGCTCAAGCTCTTCGAGCGGAAAGTCGGCGTATTGAATTTTGTAAGTATCACGATAAGGGCCAGGCTGCGCAAGCAATTGCTGATGCGTGCCGCGCTGCACAATTATGCCTTGATCCAAAACGATAATTTCATCCGCATGGCGCAGCGAGGAAATGCGGTGGGCAATAATGAATGTCGTGCGACCCGCCATAAGCTCCTTGAAGCCCGCCTGAATTTCATGCTCCGTTTCCATATCTACAGCGCTCGTAGCGTCGTCCAGAATGAGAATATGCGGATTTTTAATAAGGGCGCGGGCAATCGCAATCCGCTGCTTCTGTCCGCCGGACAATCCCATTCCTCTTTCACCTACAATCGTATCGTAGCCTTCCGGCATTTCCATAATAAAATCATGTGCCTTCGCCAGCTTCGCTGCACGTTCAATTTGCTCATCCGTTACATCCTGCATGCCATATGCCAAATTCGTGCGGATAGAGGCGGAGAACAGGAACGTTTCCTGAAAAACAGGAGCCATCTGTCTGCGCAGGCTGTTCACGTCAATGTCGCGAATGTCCATGCCATCCAGCGTAATGCTGCCCTCTTTCACATTATAGGCGCGCATGAGCAGCTGGATAACCGTCGATTTTCCTGAGCCTGTAGCTCCTAGGAAACCGATTACGGAGCCCGCCGGGGCATCAATCGAAATATTCGTTAATGCCGGAGCATTGTCAGGATAATTAAACGTTACGTTGTTGAAACGGACATGCCCTTTAACCATTTGCTCGTCAAGCACGATGGCATGTTCGAGGTTTTTCACATGGACATGCTCGTTCAATAGATTCAGCACCCGTTCGCCGGAAGCTTTGGATTGCGTGTAGTTGTTAATATGGAACCCAATCCCCCACATCGGGCCGATAATGTACCAAGTTAAGCTGAAAAAGGCAACCAGCTCGCCTAGCTTGAGCTCTCCTCTAATGACGAGCATTCCACCTGCTAGAAGCAGAATAACTGCGCTTATGTTGGCGCATAATTCCATAATAGGGAAATAACGAGCCCATATTATTGCAGCACCGATCTGATTCGTCTGATAAGCTTCATTTTTCACTGAAAATTTGTTCACTTCATGCGGCTCGCGGGCAAAGGATTTCACCGTGCGAACACCCGTAATGTTTTCTTGAACAGCCGTCGTCAGGCTGCTGAGCGCGCGGCGCATTTCTTGAAAGGCCGGGTGGATTTTGCGCTCGAAGCGCAAAGCCGTAAACACGAGCAGCGGGATCGTAACCAAAGTAATAAGCGTCAGCTGCCAGTGGATGGACAGCATCATCGCTCCGCCGAATACGACCATCAGCACCACGTTCAAAATTTGGGCAAAGCCAAAGCCGATAAAGTTGCGAATCGCTTCCAAATCCGCAGTCAAACGCGACATGAGATCGCCTGTTTTCGCTTTGTCATAATATTGAAAAGATAGCGATTGCAACTTGTCATAACAAGCATTGCGAAGCCTAAAAGCTACTCGGTTGCCGAGCCTTCCTCCGAAAAAACCATGCAAAAATTGCATCAATCCCTTTAACGTCACAACCCCCACAACAGTTAGCGCTAACGCAGGCACCTTGCCATACTGCTCTTCTTTAATAACATCGTCGATTAAGATGCGAAGCAAATTCGGATATACGAGCCCGAGCGCTGTCGCAAACATCAGGCAGACGATGGAGGTCAAAAGAAATTTTCGTTCGACCCAGTAAAATCGTTTGAGTTGCCTAAAGACGTCCAAGCAAATCCCACTCCCTGTTCTTTTTTGTAAGCATGAATGAATATTATCAGCATCCTATGACAGGAGCAATCTGAGTAAATTTCCGTATATTACATTGAAACAGCCGATTAAGGCAATTTGGAAACACTAACTAACCTATGCTCAAGTATCGTCTTAAATCATCCCTAAAGTGTGCGTCTTACGCCATTTTTGCACAGAAACACACAAAACAAGCCTAAACAATTTTTCATAAATACTTATATTAAAAAAAATGCTTTCAAAGGCTCATACCCGCCCTTGAAAGCATTCAGATTATTATTAGATGAAAGCTTATGCAATTGTTGCGCTATGCAGATGAATCAATTGCTCATGCAGCTCGCGCAATTGCCCCACATCAGCATTGTCCGCTAGCGAGATGCGCTTGCCCTCTACATAGTTGACAACGTCTTGCTGTAGCTGCTCGCCTGACTGCTCGGCGTACTTTTTCCAAAGCGCGCTGTAGCGTTCGGTCCACTGTCCATTTAGGACAGCCATCCACTGCTGGAGCGATGGAATGAGCAGCGCCTCAAGCTCCTTGCGCAGCTGGCCTTTGCCGTCGCCTTCGAAAAATTGCCGCGGCGATTTAAAGCGGCTCCACAGCCATTTGCCGGTAATATCCGTCGTCGTCCAATCGACATCGATTTCCGGAGTAGGAATGGCCGCTGTCTCATACGGGATCGATTGATAGCCCGCCAGCAGAGCGGCAAGCTCCGACGCGCAGCTGTCAAATTGCTTGCGCAAAAGGCCGTTCAAAATTCGCTCCAGACGCAGCGAAGTCGCTTGCAGCTCCTGCGCCAGCTCCATCTGAATTTGCCGCTGCAAATCAAGCCAAGCCGTCCAAATCATCTTCTTCAAATCGCGACCATCATCCTGCAAGACAGAAGGATTAAAGGCGTAGTTGTAAAATTCTCCGAATCGAAGCTGCTGGCGCTGTACGACATAATAGAGCAGCTCGCTTAGCTCCTGTGCCTGCTGAGGCGGCGCCTCGCTGGACCGGTAGGACGCAAGCAGCAGCTGTGCCTGCTCTTGCAGCGCAGCCAGCTGGCTGCGCTCCTGCTCTCTCGTAGCCGCATCGCCTGTAGCACTGTTCAGCCAGCCATTTACGGTAGCCGCCGCCCTGACAATTTCCTGCTCCGCTGCGTCGATCGCAAGCCGCCCTAAATCCTCGCTCACAAAATGCAGGAAGGAGCGCTCGAACGCGTCAATGCCTGAGCGCGCTAACAGTTCGCCATCGCCGCTTTGCTTCGCGTCGAGACCATCCAAGCTTGAAACCGGATAAAGACGCGGCGAACGAATGCCGTGCTGAAGCAAATTATGCTCCACATGCTTCAGGACGCCCGCAAGCTCCTCTTGATCGGCTGCCAAATCAGCCGCATTGACGAGGAAAAACATTTTATCGAGCTCGAACTGGTCCTTGACCCGCCCCAGCTGCATAAGAAACTGACGGTCTGCCTGTGAAAAAGCATGGTTGTAATAAGTGACGAACAGGACAGCGTCGGCATTTTTAATGTAATTGAACGCTACGCCCGTATGCCGGGCGTTCACGGAATCGGCTCCCGGCGTATCGACGAGGACGATGCCCTGCCGCGTCAGCTCGCAATCGTAATAAAGCTCGATTTCGCTGACGTAGCAGGAGCGAGATTCCTCCGCTACGAAGCGCTCGTATTCCGCTTGGGAGACGGTGAGGCGCTGGCCAAGCAGCGACTCATGCGCTTCCCAGCCTGCGCGTGCAGCACGCAGGAAGCTGTAGTGCGGCCGTCCGCCGGCGTGAATCGCATCCGGCGACAGGCGGTCGATCGCGCGCATAAGAGCGGCAGCGTCCGGCAGCGCAGCGTCAGTAGCGTCTTCGCCGAGCAAAGCGAGCGAATAGCGCAGGTCTTCCAGGACGGCGTCACGGGATTTCATGACGACGCCTGCCGTTCCATGCTCGCGTTCGCCCGATGGCGGCACGAGACGGTTGATCGCCGCCGTCGTCGGATTCGGCGACACCGGCAGTACCGGCTCGCCAATAAGCGCATTGGCGAGCGAGGATTTGCCCGCGCTGAACGCTCCGAACAGCGCGATTGTGAACCGGCTGCTGCGGAGCCGGTTCGCCTTGTCCTGCATCGCCTGCGCGGCCGCGGCTAGCGGCGCGTGCGGCGTCAGCAGCGCGGCTGCGCTGAGCAAGCGCGCTGCTGCGCCATGCTGCTGCGACAGCGCTTCGCCGCTGCCGAGCGCAGCTTGCGCTCGTGGCGCGTGCTGCGGCGCGCCACTGGCACTTGCGGCAGCAGCGTCGCCCGCTGCCGCCCTATCGCCGCGCTGCGCAGCTTCGCTCGCGCGGCGAGGCCCGGCGGCGGCATCTGCCGCGCCGCCGTCTACACCTGCGCGCGCGCTGGCATCCGCCGCTGCGCGCTTCGGCGCCGGCAGCGCCGGCCGCGCCACTGGCTGCGGCAGCGCCCTTACGACCTGCGCCGCATGCTGCGCGGCGCGCTCCGCCAGCGCCGCAAGCAGCCCTAGCGCCCCGGCTTGCGCATCAAGCGCCGCAAGCCGGCCTCTCACGTCTGCAGCGGCTGCCTCGCTCGCCGCTGCCACATGCGCCGTCAGCGCGTCAATCAGCTCATTGCCGCGCTTCCGGTAAAGCTCCTTCACCTCCGCGGCTAACTCGCGCGTATACGTCATCGTATATTCGTTGCCGAATACGGCTCCCGTATTTACGCGCTGAATGAGCCAGGAAGCATCCGGCTTCCAGCTAAACTGCTCGGCAAGCTGCTGCTCCAGCGTTTCCGCTGCGTAGCCGACTCGCTCAGCGGCACGGCGAAGCAAATCCTTTACATGCCAATCGACAGCCGCGCCCACTTGGCCAGCAAAATCATGGCAGAACAGCTCGGCACGCCGCTCCTGCTCAGCCGCCGTCTTTGCGCCCGCGAACAATAGCCCCGTCTTGAAGCCCGGCTTTCTGCTTTCCAGAAACGAATGCGCCAAATCACGCACCGGAGCTGGCGTAATGATCGCATTGTCTACCAGCGCCTGCATTTCACGGCGCAGCTCCAGACGCAGCCGTTCCGGTTCAGCCTTGAGCTGCTCCACCTGAACAGTCAGCTCGCCTTGCTCCGCCTTCACCCGCTGTGCTTCCTCTTCTCCGCCTGCCTCGGCAAGCAGCCGTTCCTTCTCCGGCTCATCCTGCATCTCGCACCATTTCAAATGCTCTGCTGCAAGATGGCGCAGCGAAGCGTCGACGCTGTAAGCAGCGAGCGGCTCACGCAATTCCTTTAGCTCGTCAAGCAGCTGCGTAAGCGCCTCCCATTCCTGATGCGGATGATCCGGCTGGCGCAACGACAAATAAACGATTCCCGCTGGCTCCAAATGCCATGCTTGAAACGCCTCTTCTACGCTTTTGCGGTAATCGGCAAACGTTAGCTCGCGTTCCCTGTGTTTATCAATCTGATTAACGATAAAATATAACGGCTTGCCCCAATCCTTAAGCTGCTTCGCAAACGCAAAATTAATTTCCGATTGCACATGATTGTAATCCATCACATAAAACACGACATCCGCCAAATGCAGCGCTGACTCCGTTGCCATCCGGTGTGCATCATCCGTAGAATCAATGCCCGGCGTATCCAGAAGTACCGTATGATTGCCTAATCTTTCTGTTGGATACGTAATCAAGACCGATTGGAACTGCTCCCCGTCTACGCAATAGCGATCCAGATCCTCCAAAGGCACACTAAGACTAGAGGCCTCGCCGTCCCTCTCCGTGATGATGCTTGCCAGCGCCTCTGCTCCGCCTCTTATGGACACTACGTTCGCGCTAGTCGGAATCGGACTGGAAGGCAGAAGCTGAGCCCCGCACAGCCGATTGATCAGCGTGGACTTGCCTGCGGAAAAATGACCGCAAAAAGCAACAGTAAGCCGACCTTCGGCCAGCTTACTGTTTACTTCCATAACTTGTTTGGCGTGCAGCGCATCACCTGCGTCCGCCATTTCGCGGGCCGCCAGGATTGTTGCTTCTTCAATGCGTTGTACCGTCATTTCAGCCATAACCTATGCAATTTCCTCGTCATCGGAAGGCAGGCAAATTTCGAATACATTGCCATGCTGCAAAATCATAATGTTACGCTCTTTTTCACGCATAACAACGACTTCCGGTTTTTGGCGCATACGCTCGATGTATTGGTCAGGCACGTCGCCGGAGCCGCTAACGGTTACGCCTTCCACTACGATATCTTCGTTTTCTTCTGGCGGGGAGCTAAGCACTTGCTCATAAATATCGGAGAAAAGCTCAAAACTATTTGTATACACAGAAATACACTTCACTGTCATCATCCTTCATTTTAAAAGTATTTGTCTCTTAGCCAACCTTATTTAGCCACTTTCTTAACAGTCTTCTTGTTTAAGCCTGGCTTCATACGTTGTTTTCCTTCTTTGCACATATCCAGCAGCGGACATACCTCGCATTGCGGATTTTGCGCCTTGCAATGATAGCGGCCGAAAAAAATGAGCCGATGATGGGTAAGGGTCCATTCGTCTTTGGGAACAAGCTTCATGAGCTTCTTCTCAACTTCCAGCACAGAATCATCAGGCTTCGCTATCGAAAGGCGCTTGGATACACGCTCAACGTGAGTATCGACGGCAATAGCCGGCACATTAAACGCATTAGACATGACGACATTCGCCGTCTTGCGTCCAACGCCCGGCAGCTCGACCAGCTGCTCATGCGTGGAAGGAGTTTCTCCATCATATTTATCAATGAGAATACGGCACAATTTTTGAATATTGGAAGCTTTGCTTCGGAATAGACCGATTCTTCGAATATCCTGCTCCAGCTCCTCCAGCGGAACCGCCACATAGTCCTCTGGCTGCTTATACTTCTGAAATAAGTTAGCGGTTACTTTGTTCACCATTTCATCGGTACATTGTGCAGACATTAGAACGGCAATCGTCAGCTCAAACGGATTAGAATGGTTCAGCTCGCAGTGTGCGTCCGGAAACATCTCCGCAAGAGTATCCAATATGTGTCGCATCTTCTGCTTCGCATTCATCGTCCTCTCTCCCATTCCAAACACTATCGTTCAAAGTGTAGCGAAAAACGTCCCGCCATGCAACTATAATCCACCATAAATATTGAAAAAAGCATAAAAAAACTGCCCCGTAGGGCAGTTTGTCACATAACCTTACCAATTTACACTTTTACAATTTCCACGGCTTTATTTTTGAAAGCATAAACGATGATCTGATCGCCGTATTTAATATCCTGCAGCGAAATCGTTTTCCCATCTTTTAGCAGCTTTGTTGAGCCTGTCACGTAAAAATAATTGGCGTTGTCGGCATCGGTCGTTTTGAGCGTCCACAGCTGTCCAGCCGTAGCGTCATACTGCCAAAATGTTCTCGTCTGGCCAACAGCGACAGTAACCAGCACGACATCATTTTCATTTTTGCTCAGTTGAATCCGGTCTCCAGTTGCAAGCGTCGACGTAGTCGCAGAAGTTGATGTGCCCTTAGTAATTAGGAAGGATTGGCCAAGTGCAGCCGTTGTTGTCTGGCCACTCTCATTGGTCAGCGTAATGCTGTTCGTGCCTACCGATTGAACGGTTCCATAAGAAACGACGATGGATTTCACGGCAGTTATTTGCTTGCCAATGTAGCTGACATTAATGAAAGTGCCCGGAACAAGTGTATCGATCGCCACTTTGCTTCCTGTCTCATTCGTAATGTCGATTCCCGACAGCACTAGATCTGTCTGGACATTTTGCGCATTAACGACCGTAACCTTTTTGGTTCCAGTGTTGACAGCACGTACTTCATATTGGATAGGACGATGAACCTGAATGAGCGTTGCCCGATCCTGATTCACATTCATAACCGTTGTAATCGTATCGCCAACTTTGAGATCAGTCAGAGATGCTGCTGCAATGCCCGGAACTTCTACCGTTGGCGCCGAATAAGTAACCGTAACATCTACGCCGCCAGGCACGCTCATCGTAACGGAATTGCTCGAAGCATTAATAGAGACGAGCTTGCCTGTATATTTGCTTGCAATCGACAAGGACACAACCTTATCGCCGCTGTAAGTAATCGTCAGTTTGCGGTTTTTAGTCAGCCAAGTGCCGATGTCCTCCAGCTTGATTGCATTGCCGTTGTTGTCAATTCTCGTTTTGTCAGTCAAATAAAGCGGATAGGCTTTTGACCCTGCAGAGTCAAAAACGACAAGGAATTTTTTGTCCGCATTATAGCTTTCCACCTGAGCACCAACGAGCGTCTGAACGTTGCGGTTTACGACCTCGATTTTTGTAATCTGGTCCTGGTCATTCGTTGTAATTTGCAGTTGATCCACATCTTTAATCAAATCGCCAATCGTTGGCCCAACGATGCCTTCGATTATAATTTCAACCGTGCTGCTCAAAAATTTGGAATTGAGCTTTCCAGCGCTGTCTTCATAAGTAAGGACGCTTGCATCGCCGGAAATAAACGTGCCTTTGAGCACAGCCGCTCCTGTTTGTTGGTCAACTGTAATTTTCAGCGCTTTAGGAGATGTACGGAACGTATCCTGCGTCACTGTAATTGCGCTGTTTTCTTTCAAGTCGCTAATGGCAATCGTCTTGCCAGACGTTTCGGTTAAGATAAGCGAGTCGTCATAATAAACCTCTACCGGCTTATTATCTATCCACACATACAGCATCTTCTGATCCGGCAGCACGCGGCCAACCGTACCTGTTATCGTTTTAATTTGCGGCTTGTCATCCTGGAGCTCCACGTAAGCAGCCCCGCCCGATTTCGTAATGACCGTTACATTTGCATATTGCACAAGATCTTTGGCTGCAATTGGCGTTTCTGAGTCATAACGATAGATGACCGTATCTGGGCTAAGCGTATATACAGCTGATTGAGACTTGCTATAAATCGTTATGCCCGTATCGCTAGATTGCAGCAGCACACCCGTTGCTTGGCCTGCGTATTCCACCGGATACAGCTTCTCAGCACGGCTGAACAGCGTTGCAAGGCTTGCACGGTTTACATTCGCTTTAGGGTCGAACTTGACTGCCGTTACCCCTTTAACCAAATCTAGTGAAACAGCTGCATTGACATAGCCACGGTAGCTGCTAGCAATTTGATCTGCATCATTAAACGATGAAACAGCGTTCTGCAGGCTGTCCGCTGTGCTCTTCTGGTTAATAGCACGAATGAGCAGCTTCGTCACCCATTCACGAGTGGCAGGGCGTTGTCCCCAGCCTACAGCTTGATCGCCGGAAGCGGCAAGCGCATATTCTTCAGCTTGATCCAGCAAGCCTTTATCAAAAGCAAGCTTCACTTCGCCTTTAAAGTCGCTCTTAACGACAAACGTTTCTGGAAAAGCAACAGTATCATCAGCCGGAGCTTCACTTGCTGCGCCTATAAAACGCAAAGCCATAAGAACGGCTTCCTGCTGCGTTACATTATCAGCCGGACGGAACAGGCCATTAGAGCCATTAATGATGCCTTGAAGCGACAGCTTCGTAATATGCTTTTGCGCCCAGTGATTCGATGCTACATCGCTAAACGGGTTGGAACTGACAGACGCCGCATACGAAATAGGGGCGGGAACCGCAAAAGGCCCCGCCAAAATGGAAAATGCAATTGTACCTGCAATGATAGATTTAGATGATCGTGACAATGCCATAGTTATCGTTCCCCCCAAATAGTTTCAAAACGTATTAAATGGAATTTCTATTTTATTACACTCTTTTATTCATTATCTATCATTTTCTTTCTATCAAGCGTAAACGGCTGAAGACGTTCTCTGGCTGCTAAGCTACGGCTTTAGTGTTGGATGCTCAAGCTCAACATGGCCCATCAGCGTATCTGCGCTGTCTCCATCAATGAGCAAATCATAGGATTTTACAAATTCGAACTGGAACAATGTTTTTTGGAGCGTCTCCAGCACTAATACTTCGCCAGGCGAACCAAGCCGGGACTCGTCAGACAGATGAAGATCAATCGTCACCTGTCCATCGCTTCCCAGCAACACCGATTTAATTTCAATCAGCTTCCACAGCGATACAGCGCCATCGCCCTCCGCTTGCTGTAATGCTGTAATTGCGTTTTGAACTAACTCCAGATCTGAGCTGTATGCAACCTGAACCTGCTGCTCCACTATACCATCCAGCTCTTCATTTCCCGCATATACCTTTATTTCTGCTGTCTGTTTTGCAGGCTCAATTGACGGCTCGGCCGTCGGAGCAGCGGATGGCTGAATAGAAGGCGACGGGCTGCTGCCCGCGCCTGATTCAGCTGGCTTGTTAACCGCCGCACAGCCCGCAACGAGTCCAACTATACATAAAGTCAACATGAACTTGCTCACTGTTCGCAGCATCTGTTATCCCCCTGTCTCTACTATAGCTTCAAATAGTCCTTGATTCCTGCTACAATTCCGGCAGCGATTTTATTTTGCACGGATTCATCAAACAGCTTCTTGTAATCGTCTGCGTTAGACAAAAATCCTGCCTCAAGCAAAATGGCTGGCATTGTCGTTTCTCTCGTCACATGCAAGCTCTGCTGCTTGACACCGCGATCCTTAAGGCCTGTTGCTTTGGCAAACTGCTTGTGTACCGCATCGGCAAACGCTTTGCTGCTAGCTCTTGTGTAGTAGGTTTCCGTGCCCGTTGCGGCGCTGCTCGGATTGCTGTTGGCATGAATAGATAGGAATAGATTAGCTTTAAGATTTTCAGCAAACTTTACCCGATCCTCCAGCTTGACATAGTTGTCATCGGGACGGGATAAAGAAGCTTTTATTTTCGACTCCTTATCAAGCAGAGCCTTTACTTTCAAAGAAAGGCTGAGATTAAATTCTTTCTCCCATCTGCCATTAATTCCTTTTGCTCCTGGATCAGAGCCGCCATGTCCCGCGTCAATTACGATAGAATAAACACCGTTTGCTGGCAGTGTCGGACCTGCAGTTGGCGTTGGCGTCGCTGAAGGCGTCGGTGTTGGCGTAGGAGTAGCTTGCACTGGCAGCGGATCAATGACATTGATGCGAATTTCGCCTAGCGCACTGTTGATGACATCCACATCGGCATCTGCTTTCAGGTCAAGCACGATACGTACAGTTGCCGGGCTTGACGAGAACAAGGAATAGCGGATACCGCTCAAATAAGGATGCTCGCCTACCTCAAGATTGATCTGACCTGAGCCAAGCTGCGCTAAAAGCGTATCCGAATAGGACACCTTGGGAATGTCCATTACGATTCGTTTCGGGCTTTCGAGCTTGAAAGGCTGATTGTAGACAGCGCTTCCCTCATAGTGAATAATAATCGCATTTTCATTGTCATACGAAATGTCCGTTACAACACCATCAGGCTGTGTGACAACCGGATCTGTTGATGGAGTTGGCGTAGGCGTTGGCTCCGCTTCTTTAAACAATTGGACGGATTTTGTCGTTTGGTCCCAATTGACCTGCATTCCGAGAGATTCCCCAACGAATCGCAGCGGAATAAGGGTTGTCCCTTTTTGCAGCAAAGCTGGCGTATCCAGCTTCACCTGCTCATTGTTAACAAAAGCGACATCCTGGTTAATAGTAAGTACAATTGAATCAGAGCCATTATGTACAGTAACTGTCTGTGTAGCTGACGACCAGCCTACTTTGTAGCCGATACTCTCCGACACGAGCCGAATCGGTACAAGCGTATACTTGTTGTCTACGATTTGCGGCGCTACCTTCGAATCCAGTAAAGCCCCATTCAAATAAAGCTTTGGCACAACCTCGGCAGCATGTCCTGCACTAGAAAACAGCGTGAACAAAAACGACATGAGCAACAAAATCGGTACAAATTTCTTCATTTTCCACCTCGATGACTGAAATTGCCCTCATCGAATGGGGTGCATTCGACTTAAACAGACTAAAATATTAGACGCACAGCGTCAGAAAAAGTTGCGTATAGAGGAAAAAAGAGGACAATTTTTCCGACAGGAAATTGCCCTCTTTTTAAAATATAGGAAAGTATATCGTTTTTCCATCCTTCTCTATATTTCTCGTAATGAAACGGCTGTCGCCGCCAGAAGGCGGCAACAGCCGTTTTTTCTTATTTACAGCTTATGCGTGCGCTTTTGCAGCGCGTTTTTGCTCGTAAGCTGTAATTTTATCTTCATGCATCAGCGTAAGGCCGATATCATCAAGACCTTGCAGCAAAAACTGGCGACGGTGCTCATCCAGCTCAAAGTTGATTTCCAGACCATAATCATCAGTCAGACGATTGTTTTCCAGATCAACATTCAGCTTGTAGCCATCATGCTTCGCCGTGCGCTGGAACAGATCTTCAACCTGCTCTTCGCTCAGCTTAAGCGGCAAAATGCCGTTTTTGAAACAGTTATTGTAGAAAATATCTGCATAAGACGGTGCAATAACGACTTTGTAGCCATAGTCGAGAATGGCCCATGGCGCATGCTCACGTGAAGAGCCGCAGCCGAAGTTAGCACGAGATATAAGAACGGAAGCGCCTTGATAACGAGGCTTATTCGGTTCAAAATCAACGTTTACTTCACCGTTCTCATGAAAACGCCATTCGAAAAATAGAAATTGTCCAAAGCCGCTGCGCTCAATACGCTTCAAAAATTGCTTAGGAATAATCGCATCCGTATCTACGTTAACGCGATCGACTGGAGCAACAATGCCCGTAAACTGTTTAAATGGTTCCATATCGGTAATACCCCTCTCACACGTCCTGATTAGTTCAATACTTCTGTTTTGACATTCCAATCACGCACATCTGTAAAACGGCCCATAACAGCTGCAGCAACAGCCATTGCTGGAGATACGAGATGCGTACGGCCTCCGCGGCCTTGGCGGCCTTCGAAGTTACGGTTCGATGTCGAAGCACAGCGCTGTCCTGGCTGCAGAACGTCCGGATTCATTGCCAGACACATCGAGCAGCCTGCTTCACGCCATTCGAAACCTGCTTCGATAAATACTTTATCAAGGCCTTCTTTCTCAGCCTGAATTTTAACGCGGCCCGAGCCTGGAACGACGATTGCTGTCACTTTATCGCTAACTTTGTAGCCGCGAGCGATTTCAGCAGCAGCACGAAGATCCTCAATACGTCCATTTGTACAAGAACCGATAAATACATAGTCGATCTCGATTTCATTCATAGGCGTACCTGGCTTCAGATCCATATATTCAAGTGCTTTCTCAGCAGCTTTACGCTCATTTTCCGTAGGGAGCTGTTCTGGGTAAGGAACGGAAGAAGTAATATCCGTACCCATGCCAGGGCTTGTACCCCAGGTTACTTGCGGAATCAGGGAATCCACATCAAAATCAACAATCGTATCATAAGTTGCGCCTTCGTCAGTGGACAGCAATTTCCACTCTTCTACAGCTGCATCATAATCTGCTGGAGCATATTCGCGTCCGCGAAGATAGTTGAAAGTCGTTTCGTCAGGAGCGATCAGACCTGCGCGAGCGCCGCCTTCGATCGACATGTTGCAAACCGTCATACGCTCTTCCATCGTCAGCGAGCGGATCGATTCGCCTGTGTACTCGATAACGTAGCCGGTAGCGAAGTCCGTGCCGTATTTTGCGATAACGCCCAAAATCATATCTTTTGCCGTTACGCCCGGTTTGCGGTTGCCTGTGAAGCGAACTTCCATCGTTTTTGCTTTCGATTGCTGCAAGCATTGTGTTGCCATTACGTGCTCAACCTCGGAAGTACCGATACCAAATGCAAGCGCGCCGAACGCACCATGCGTGGACGTGTGGCTGTCGCCGCAAACGATCGTTTTGCCCGGATGCGTGAGGCCAATTTCAGGCCCCATAACGTGTACAACGCCTTGGTCAATATTGTCAAGATCAAACAGCTTTACGCCGAAATCCTTACAGTTTTGCGTCAGCGTATCGATTTGTTGCTTGGAAATAGGATCTTTAATATTAAAGCGGTCTTTCGTAGGAACGTTGTGATCCATCGTTGCAAATGTCAAATCCGGACGACGTAATTTACGACCAGACATGCGAAGGCCTTCGAAAGCTTGCGGCGAAGTTACTTCGTGAACCAGTTGAAGATCGATATAAATAATACTTGGTTTGCCTTCTTCTTGATTAATGACGTGATTATCCCAAATCTTCTCAAACATCGTTCTTTTAGCCATTAAATTCACCCCATCGTTCGACTTCTCTTCAAAAATGATGCTCTAAGCATAACATCTGGCACTTGATTGATCCAAGATATAATATCTATAATGTCTATAGGTAACAACTATAACGGTAAATGAAGAAGCTCTTCCCAGAAAAATAGAAAGCGAAGGATGCCCATGGAGCTCAGACAACTGCAGTATGTGCTGCAAATCGCAATTGAAAAAAACTTCTCCCGCGCAGCGGAAAAGCTGCATATCGCCCAGCCCTCGCTCAGCCAGCAGCTGTCTAAGCTGGAGCAGGAGCTTGGCGTGCTGCTGTTTCGGCGCACGACCAACTCGGTTGAGCTTACGCAGGCTGGTCAGGTATTTGTTGACAAGTCCCAAACGATTCTCGATGCGATTGAACAATTAAAGCAGGAAATGGATGATATGGCGCAAATGCGGCGCGGGCGGCTCGTCGTCGGAACGCTGCCGATTACAGGCTCGCATATTTTGCCGCTCGTCCTGCCGGTATTCGGCGCCCAGTATCCACAAATCGAGGTGGTGCTCGTAGAGGATACTTCGGCAAAGCTGGAGCAGCTTACGGCAAGCGGCGGCACTGACCTCAGCTTGCTGTCCCTTCCGCTTGCCGATACCTCGCTTGCATGGGAGCCTTTAATGGAAGAAGAAATTTGCCTGGCGATTCCGCCACAGCATCCGCTTGCGGAAAGCTCGGAGCCTGTACCGATAAGCATATTGCGCAATGAACCCTTTATCGGCTTAAAAAAAGGCCAGGGCTTCCGGCAAATTACGGTCGAGCTGTGCCAGGCTTCCGGCTTTACGCCGCAAATCGTATTTGAAAGCAGCAATATTGAAACCGTCCAATCGCTCGTTGCGGGCGGCATGGGCATCGCCTTCGTTCCGAAAATGCTGACACGGCAAAGAGGGAGCGAATTCGCCCCCATCTACTTGCCCCTGTCCCCCAAAGCGTCACGGACACTAGTCATCGCCAGCCGCAAGGGGCGCTACCTGTCCAAAGCTACGGAGGCTTTCATTCGAACGATGAACAAAACGATCGTCCATTATAAATAAATGATTCGCTAAAAAATGGTATTAAACAGAAACGGCTAAATGTAAAAAGGTTGGGCTGCCCGCACGAGGGCTATTTAACCCCAACCTTTTCACTTCTCTTGACTTTTTAACCAAGCTTTTAATACAAATTTGGCCGACGGTCTTCGAATACGGGGATTTTTCCGCGTACGGCATCAACGAGTGAAAGGTCGATTTCTGCATAAATTACCGCTTCGTCCTCTCCACCCTCAGCAATGGTTTCTCCCCACGGATCAAGGACGAGTGAATGCCCGAAAAAGCTCGTTTCGCCGCTTTGCCCTACCCGATTGCAGGCAATGACGAACATTTGATTTTCAATCGCTCTTGCGCTCAGCAGCGTTTTCCAGTGATGCAGGCGCGGGTTTGGCCACTCAGCTGGAACAAACAGCAGCTTTGCGCCTCCAAGCGCCAGCTTGCGAGCAAGCTCTGGGAAGCGGATATCATAACAAATCATCATGCCGGCTTCCTGTCCGCCAAGCTGAAACGAACCAAGCTTATCGCCAGCTTGCAAATATTTTTCCTCATCCATTAAACGGAACAGATGGATTTTAGAATAATCCGCAATCGTTTCCCCCGCACGGTCGAAAGCAAAAATCGTATTGTAAACGCCATCCGCCTTGCTTTCCGCAATCGAGCCCGCAACAATATTTACTTGATGCTTAGCCGAAAAGGCTGACAAAAGCTGTTTCGTCCGCTCCCCATTCGCATCAGCCAGCGTTTCGATTTCCGTCAGCGCATAGCCTGTGTTCCACATTTCAGGAAACACGATGACATCAAGCTTGCGATCCCCGCTTACCGCTTGCTCCAGCATTTGCGCAAGCTTGGCAAAGTTCGCCTCCGGATTTCCTGCATTTATGTCCATTTGCAGCAGCGCAATGTTTAATTTTTCATTATTCATTTTCGTCAGGCCTCCTGTATGTTGCAACCATTCATTTTCCCTAATGATACCTTCACATGGTTCTGTGTCAAGATGGGGATGATAACTCAAGTACAATTACCAATCCATATACAGACAAGGAGCATGCATAACATGAAGCTGCAAAAATGGATAGCTGCCCTGTGCGCAGCTTGCTCATTATTTATTTTTGCCTCCACCGGATTTGCCCAGGAGACAGCAAAAGAGCAACATACGGTGGGACCCGTTCAAGTTTTTGATGTTAAAGCTGGCAAGGTCGTGCTGACTGTACCGAATGACAAGGACTATCAAAAGATGGCAAACAGCTGGCTTGGCTCCATTACAGGTCTTGCCCCCCAATTAACGAATGACAACACCTGTACCTATGTATATCGCGTTCCTCTAGCTAAACCTTACAAGCTGAGCACGAACAATATTTCGCTCAATGCAACCGAAGTATTTTTGTTCGTATGCGAAGGCAAAGCGCCGCAGCTGTTAGTTTTTGATGATCAGCGCAGGCCGCTGCTGCTGTTATTTACAGCTGATATCGCAGCTTTTGTTAAAAAAGTCGGCATTCCGGCCGCTTAAGAATCCATTCCAACTGAATCACTCGACATAAATGGTTTTTGCGTGCTACAGTAATGCTTAACGGCTTATTGTTCATGAGCAACTATTGGATGTGGAGTGTGAATAAAATGGAAACAAAGCTGGAACAGCATATCATTAAACCAGCAGATCGTATGACCGGCTTGCCTACGCAATTTTTTGCTAAATTGGTTGCTAAGGCTAATGCCCAAGTCGCGAAAGGCCGCGACGTTATTAACCTTGGACAAGGCAATCCCGATCAGCCGACTCCGCCGCACATTGTGGCCAAGCTACAGGAAGCAGCCGCAAACCCTATGTATCACCGTTATCCGCCTTTCAGCGGCTACCCTTTTCTCAAGGAAGCCGTAGCGAAACGTTATAAGGAAGATTATAACGTCGATATAGACCCAACAACAGAAGTTGCCATTTTGTTCGGCGGCAAAACAGGTCTGGTGGAACTTAGCCAGTGCCTGCTTAATCCAGGCGATGTCTGCCTCGTGCCTGACCCGGGCTATCCCGATTATTGGTCAGGCGTGGCGCTCGCTGGAGCGGATATGCATTTTATGCCGCTAACGGCGGAAAACCGCTTTTTGCCTGATTATAGCGCCATAGACGAAGCAGCGCTTAAGCGGGCGAAGCTCATGTTTATGAACTACCCTAACAATCCGACCGGAGCGGTAGCGAATGCTGAATTTTATGAACAGACAGTAGAATTCGCCCGCCGCACAGGCGTCGTTGTCGCAAGTGATTTTGCTTATGGCGCGATTGGCTTTGATGGCGAGCGTCCCGTCAGCTTCCTGCAAACGCCGGGAGCAAAGGAAGTGGGCATAGAGTTTTATACATTGTCGAAATCCTACAACATGGCGGGCTGGCGCGTAGGTTTTGCACTAGGCAACCCGCAGGTCATTTCTTTAATCAATCTTATGCAGGATCATTATTATTGCAGCCTGTTTGGCGGCATTCAGGAAGCGGCGGCTGAAGCGCTAACCGGATCTCAGCAATGCGTGACGGAGCTGAATGCCACTTATGAGCGCAGACGTGAAGCGTTGTTTGGCGCGCTGGATCGCATCGGCTGGAAAGCAGAGCGTCCGGGTGGCTCCTTCTTCTGCTGGCTGCCTGTTCCAGAAGGCTATACATCTGAATCGTTCGCGGATCTCGTTTTGCAGGAAGCAGATGTCGTTGTCGCGCCTGGAGTCGGCTTCGGCACATTCGGCGAAGGCTATGTACGGCTTGGATTGCTTACAAGCGAAGCTCGGCTGGAGGAAGCGGTTGAACGTATTGGAAAGCTAGGCATTTTCAAAGCATAACCGCCTGCAAATGCCTCTCTTTACAGCACCCGTCGATCATGATATGCTTACATCAACTGAACATGAAACGTTATGACGGGACCAGTAAGCTTGACTAGGTCGTGCCCAGAGAGTGAATTCCAGAGGCTGCAAGAATTTACCTCGACTGCTCGCTGAACCTGCCCCTGAACGGCCGATGATGAATCGGACAGCACCTCCTGTTACGAGGCCCAAGCAGGATTGTTTGCCTTAACTGGCCTACAGTCAATTAAGGTGGTACCGCGGAAGCATATAAGACTTTCGTCCTTTACGGACGGGAGTCTTTTTTATTTTGTCAGGAAATGGGATGATGGGAAAATGGCGGAACGAATCATTGTAAAAATCGGCAGCAGCTCGCTAACCTCCGAGGAAGGCGGACTGAACAAAGAACGCATCGCTTATTTTGTCTCCGAGCTTGCCGCGCTGCATGCAGCAGGCTGCTCGGTCATATTAGTCACCTCCGGTGCCGTTGCTGCAGGCTTTCGCCAAATTGGCTATGAGTCAAGGCCCAAAGCCGTACACGAGAAGCAAGCGGCCGCCGCAGTTGGGCAAGCGCTGCTCATGCAAGCTTATCAGGAGGCTTTTAGCCAGTTCAGTATTGGAGCAGCACAAATTTTGCTGACGCGGGCAGACTTCTCTAACCGCAAGCGAATTCAGAACGCTTTGATGACCATTGAAGAGCTGCTCAGGCTGCGCACGATACCGATTATTAACGAGAACGATACCGTCGCAACCGATGAGCTGAAATTTGGCGACAATGACAATTTGTCAGCACTGGTCGCAACAATGACGAAAGCTGGACAGCTCATTATTATTACGGATATGGACGGCTTGTACACGGAGGATCCACGGAAGAATCCGCAAGCAGTCAAAATCGAGCGAGTCGGCAGCATTTCCGCAGACATTATGAAATTCGCCGGCGGTGCCGGCTCGGCAGTTGGAACGGGCGGGATGCGCTCCAAAATTGAAGCAGCCCGAATTGCCATGCGCGGCGGCGTACCCGCTTTTATCGGGAAAGTGCAGCAGCCTGGCGATCTGTCGCTTGCGACAAGCGGCTCCGGCAAAGGCACGTATTTCGATACGGAGATGCATAGCCTGCCGATGAAGAAGCAATGGCTGGGCTTCCACTCTATGCCTCAAGGCACGATATCAGTTGATGCAGGAGCTGAGCTTGCGCTGCTTACAGGGGGCAAAAGCCTCCTCCCTGCCGGCATTACAGGCAGCAGCGGCGATTTCCATCCCGGCGATATCGTGGAGGTGCTTAGCGCCAGCGGCGAAACGATTGGGCGCGGCGTCGTCAATTACGCTGCATGGCAAGCTAAGGCAGCAGCCGGACTTGGCAGCGAAGAAGTGAAGCGCAGAATTGATGTGAGCCGGATTGAAGTCATCCACCGGGATGAATGGGTTTCATTAAAATAAGCCCTTGTCCATTAATAGGGCCAGTCGTTATTCATCACTTATTTTTAGGAGGAACAAACCTATGACAAGCGAAGTTGTCCAAAAAGCCACATTGGCAAAACGTGCTGCAAGTATTATGAACACCGTAACGACCGACCAGAAAAATGCCGCACTGCTTACGATCGCTGACGCTTTAATTAAGCATACAGCTGATATTATTGAAGCGAACAAGCTCGATTTGAAAAATGGAGAAGCAGCCGGCACTAGCCGCTCCCTGCTCGACCGTCTCGCTCTCGATGAGGCAAGAATTGAAGCAATTGCTCAAGCGCTCCGTGAAATCGCTGATCTGCCTGACCCAGTTGGCGAACTGCTGGAGCAGTTCGACCGTCCGAATGGACTGCATATTGAAAAATCACGTGTTCCGATCGGCGTTATTGGCATCATTTATGAAGCGCGTCCGAATGTGACGGTCGATGCGGCTGGATTATGTCTCAAAACTAGCAACTGCGTCGTGCTCCGCGGCGGCTCGGCAGCACTTGAATCGAATCGCAAAATTATCGAGGTGCTGCGCCAGGCGCTTGAGTCGACGGCATTGCCAGCCGATGCCCTCCAGCTCATTGAAGATTCCGATCGCGCGTCGGTCAATGAAATGCTCAAGCTGAACGGACTGCTCGATGTTATTATTCCACGCGGCGGGTCAACACTCATTCGCACCGTCGTTGAAAATGCTACCGTTCCGGTTATTGAAACCGGCGCAGGCATTTGCCATACTTATATTGATGCGAGTGCAAACGTGGAGATGGCGGCCAGCATTTCGCTCAATGCCAAAGCACAGCGTCCATCCGTCTGCAACTCCATGGAAACGCTGCTTGTACACGAAGCTTTTGCCAGCGAGTCGCTTCTCTCCATTGCTGAGCAGTTTACAGCAGCAAAGGTGGAGCTTCGCGGCTGCGAGCGCGTTATGAAGCTTATTCCGCACGCCAAGCAAGCGACGAATGAGGATTACGCGACAGAGTATAATGACTATATTCTGAACGTGAAAATCGTAGATAATCTGGATGAGGCCATCGCTCATATTAGCAACTACGGGACGCAGCATTCCGAATGCATCGTTACCGAGGACGCAGGCAATGCAGCCCGCTTTATGCAAGAAATTGATGCGGCTGCCGTCTATCACAATGCTTCCACTCGCTTCACGGATGGCTTTGAATTCGGCTTTGGCGCCGAAATTGGCATTAGTACGCAGAAGCTTCATGCACGCGGGCCTATGGGCTTGCCTGCACTCACATCAACCAAATACCGGATTACCGGCTCTGGACAAATTCGCGGCTAATTAAGCGTTCACTTTACGATTTCGAAAATATGGGAGGAAACCGTTATGCCAATAGATACAGACACCAAGACGATTGATCGCATTCAGTCGCTGCAAATCGCTTTCTACGGCGCAGGCTCCATGGCGGAAGCCATCGCCCGGGGCATGATTAATCAGAACCTGACGCAGCCGAAACGCATTGCAATGCTCAACCGGCAAAATGCCGATCGTTTGAACGAGCTTAACAGCCAGTATGGTGTTCAGACGATTTTGCAAGGCTCCTCGAACGAAGCTTTTCTGAAGGAAGCCGATATTATTTTTCTCGCCATGAAGCCAAAAGATGCAGCCGAAGCCATTGCAGGCATTAAGCCTTTTATTTCGGAGCATCAGCTTATTATTTCGGTCATTGCCGGACTATCGATTTCTTCGATTGAGCTGCTTCTTGGCCGCAAGCTGCCTATCGTACGCACGATGCCGAATACGTCCTGCACGATCGGGCTCGGTGTTACAGGCATCAGTTATTCCGAAGCGGTGACGAAGGAGCAGCAGCTGCTGGCGGAAGCTATTTTCCAATCCGTTGGCATCACCTCCGTCGTTGAGGAGAACTATCAAGACGCCATTACCGGCGTATCGGGCAGCGGTCCGGCTTATGTGTATTATTTTATGGAATCGATGATTGATGCGGCGAAGGCAATGGGCCTTAGCGAAACGGCTGCCAAGGCGCTTGTCACGCAGACGGTGCTTGGTGCCGCGGAAATGGTCCGTGCAACTGGCGAGGAGCCTGCCGAATTGCGCCGCAAAGTGACATCCCCGAATGGGACGACGCAAGCAGCGCTTGAGCTGATGAGCCAGCAAGGTTTGGCTGAGACAATTGCTAGCGGCATGAAGCGTTCCGCCGAACGCGCAGCCGAAATCGGAGCCGATATTGAAAGGAGCTTGAAATAATGAGTGAATATTGCATTGCTACCTACCGCAGCTTTGACGATAAAGCGGATTTTGATAAAAAAGCGTTATCCATTGCCGTCGGCCTGACGGTTGGAAGCTGGACCGATTTGCCGGAAGCGCGCAAATCCGAAATGGAGAAGCATCTCGGCAAAGTATTGTCCGTTGAGGTGCATGAAGGCGGAGAAGGCAATCGCTACGCTGATATTCGCATCGCCTATCCAGATATCAATTTCAGCCGCGATATCCCTGCCCTGCTCGTTACGATTTTCGGCAAGCTGTCGATGGACGGACGCATTAAACTGATTGATATTGAAGTTTCACAGTCGTTCGGCTCTGCTTTTCCGGGTCCGAAGTTTGGCTTGCAAGGCGTTCGCGGCCTACTCGGCGTACAGGAGCGTCCGCTGCTGATGAGCATCTTCAAATCTGTTGTCGGCCATGATCTGGCGAACTTGCAGGAGCAGTTTTATAAGCAGGCGCTTGGCGGCGTTGATCTGATTAAAGACGATGAAATTTTGTTTGAAAATCCGCTGACCCCGCTGGAAAAACGCGTTGAGGCTTGTATGGAAGCTGCCGAGCGCGCCCAGCAGGAAACGGGCCAAAAGCTGCTGTATGCTGTCAATTTGACGGGCCCTACTTCGCAGCTTGCTTCTCAGGCGCGCAAAGCGATTGCTGCTAGAGCTAACGCCCTGCTCTTTAATGTGCTGGCTTACGGCTACGATGTGCTGCATGAGCTGAGCAAAGATCCGTCGATCAGCGTACCGATTGCTGCGCATCCGGCTATGGCAGGCGCGATGTATCCTTCGCCGCACTATGGCATTGGCGCTTCCGTGCTTCTGGGCAAGCTTATGCGCCTTGCGGGAGCTGATCTCGTGCTGTTCCCTTCTCCTTACGGCTCGGTCGTCATGCCGAAGGAAGAAAATCTCGCCGTCAAGGAAGCGCTGCTTGCCCCATCCAGCGAGCTGCTCACCAGCTTCCCTGTTCCATCCGCGGGCATTCATCCGGGCCTCGTGCCGCTTATTTTGCGCGACTTCGGCACCGATGTAGTCGTCAACGCTGGCGGAGGCATTCACGGCCATCCGATGGGCACCGCTGCTGGCGGACAAGCCTTCCGCCTCGCGATTGATGCAGCGATGAATGGCATTCATCTGCGCGATGCTGCCGCAGCTCCTGGCGGTGAAGCACTGCAAGCTGCTATTGACGCTTGGGGGATTAAAGAATGACAGCAGCAAAAAAACGCATCGTGTTCTGCGATTTCGACGGAACGATTACGGTAAATGATAATATTATTGCGATCATCCGCCATTTTAACCCGCCAGGCTGGGAGCCGATTGTGGAGCAGACGATTTCACAGCAAATATCCATTCGTGAAGGGGTAGGCAAGCTGTTCCGCCTCCTCCCTTCTTCTATGCAAAAAGAAGTTGTCCATTTCGGCATTACGAATGCGCGCATTCGCGAAGGGTTTGGCGAGTTCCTCTCCTACTGCCGGAAAAATGATATTGAATTTTACGTGACAAGCGGCGGCATAGACTTTTTCGTCTATCCGGTGCTTGAGCCATTCGATATTCCACAGGATCATATTTATTGCAATGGCCATGATTTTAGCGGTGCTAATATTGAAATTACATGGCCGCATCCGTGCGACGGACAATGCAGCAATGAATGCGGCATGTGCAAAACGACGATTATGCGCAGCTTCCCCGCTGAGCAATATGAACGTATTGTCATTGGCGACAGCGTGACGGACTTTGAAGGCGCAAAGCTGGCGGATGCTGTTTTTTCCCGCTCGCACCTGACGACGAAATGCCAGGAGCTTGGCCTGCCTCATTCCGAATATGAGACGTTCCATGATATTATTCGCGTGCTTGACAAGGGAAAGGATGAATCGTAATGACATTTGAGCAAATTACAACCGAGCAGAAACAGAAGGCGCTCGCTGATCTGCGTGAAGTAAAGGAGCTGTTTGCCTCGCGCGGCTGGTTCCCTGGCACAAGCGGCAATCTGTCCGTGCGCGTAGGGGATTTCGACCCCGAGCAGTTCCATTTTGCCATTACGGCAAGCGGCAAGGATAAGACGGTTCATACACCAGAAGACTACCTATTCGTCGATAAAGAAGGCAAAGCTGTCGAAGCGACTAAGCTGAAGCCTTCGGCGGAAACGCTGATCCACTGCGAAATTTACCGCCAGACGGGCGCAGGCGCTATTTTTCATGTGCATACCGTCTTTAACAGCGTCATCTCGGAATGGTTCTGGGATCGCAAATCCGTGCCGGTTGACGGCGTAGAATTAATTAAGGCGTTCAATATTTGGGACGAGGAAGCGCATATCGACATTCCGATTGTGTCCAACTTCGCCAACATTCCGCAAATCGTTCCTGAAGTAATGGAGCGCCTGCAGCCCGAAATTCCCGGCATTTTGCTGCGCAAGCACGGCATTTATGCTTGGGGTGCGAATCCGTTTGAAGCGAAGCGCCATTTGGAGGCGTTTGAATTCATTTTTGAATACGTGTATCGCTGGGAGCTGTTGAACGGCCGCAAATAAAGCGCTGTTTCAACGGTAGGCTATATTAGGATCATACTAATAAATAAGACTAAGAGCTGTCTCGATGCACACCCGTGCAGAGGCGGCTCTTTTTTCAAGACGTAACCAGCTGTAGAATGAATGAGCAATTTTGAAAAAAGCTTGACCTTTACGTTAGGGAAAGGTTCATGCTTAGTAAAGGAGGGATGACGGTGAAAGTATTTGAAGCTGCACGGCTGCTGGATACAACTCCGCGTACGCTGCGATTTTATGAGGAAAAAGGGCTCGTTACGCCCACGAAAGCGCGCGAAAACGGCTATCGCCTGTATAGTGAGGAAGATATAGAGCGGCTGCGATGGATTATTGCGCTCCGCGAGCTTGGCATGCCGCTGGCTGCCATTGGCGAGGTGCTGCAAACGGCACGCCAGCCTGATGATTTTCTGCGATTAGCCGATCGTGCGCGGGCTCTCCTCTATGAGGAATGGGTCGCAGCGGGGCAAAAGCTGCAGGCGCTTGATGATACGATAGCCAAATGGCGGAGCCAACCACAGCCTGAGCTTGGCGCCGCTGAGGATGCAGCGGAAAAGATGAAGCATTCCCGCTCCCAGCGAAGCAGCTGGAATGATCGCTGGGATTATGATCGTCTAGCGCTGGAGCATGGCGAGGCTGCCCCAATGGCTGCATTGGCAAAGGTGCTGACTCCCTTCAGCTATGAACAAGCGTTAATGAAGACGCTGGAATGGATTGATCCGATTGCAGGCGAGTACGGCGCCGAGCTTGGAGCGGGAACCGGCAATCTGTCTGTCAAGCTCGCAGAAGCAGGTGTACGCTTAACAGCAATTGAGCAATCGGTGCAAATGCTGAGCATTTTGCGCCGGCGTCTGCCGCATGTGGATGCAAAGCTCGGCAACCTGCTCACCATACCACTGCCGGATCGAGTATGCGCCTTCATCGCTTGCAGCTTTGCAATGCATCATTTGAATGATTCCCAGCAGTTGCTCGCTCTGGCTGAGATGGATCGAATTTTGCTGCCTGGAGGACGAATGGCCATTATCGATATTAGCAAGGATATCGAAGCAGCAGCAGACTCAACTAAATTTGCCGCTGCCGGGCAGCCTCTTGCTGCAGCTATTGAGCCTTTCCGTTTGCATGAGCTTCAAAGCTGGCTCCAGTCGCGCCGCTACTCCATCTTCATTGAGCGTTTGGAGAGCGCTGCGGTCATGCTTTTTGCGGTAAAATCGGAACAGTCATAATATACCGGCGTAGGCCCGTTATTTAAATCCATTCCTTTTGCTTTAGCAATTGCTGTGTCTCTTTCCATAGCCTAGACTGCATTGCAGGATCTCCGCCAGGGTGCACAGGAAGGATCGACTTGCCTGTCCCAACGTTATAATATCCGCCAGTAACGTCTTCATATTGCGTATCAACCACTAGGCGGGTAATAATCTCGGCACCTTTGCGCGGATCTCCAATTCGCAGCCATTTTAAAATTCGTTCAAGCAGCGGGGCAAACCAGAGCTCGCGGCCAAGTCCGGTTACATTAAATCCGGGATTGAGCGTATGAACAGCTACACTCGTGCCAGATAATTGACGGGAAAGCTCTCCTGCAAACATAATGTTCAACAGCTTCGTTTTTCCATAGATGGCTGACGAGCCCCTCGCTGTAAAATCAGCGGTATCCGTCAAATCTTCAGGCAGCGTCAGCACCCCATGATTGCGGGACGCTTCTGATGCCACATTGACAATTCTCGCTTTGTTTGAAGCCTTGAGCGACGGCAGCAAAATTTTCGACAATAGCCAGGGAGCCAAATAGTTGACGGCCATCATTTCCGAGAAGCCTTCGGAGGTGATCCGCTGTTTAAAAGCATGCAGACCCGCATTATTTACGAGCACATCGATTTTGGGATAGGTTGACTTGATTTCTTCCCCTATCCGTTTCACATCCGCCATAATAGATAAGTCACCGTAAAAAAAGACCATTTCTGAATGAGGCGCAACCTCATTAATCCTTCTGGCTGTTTCCTCCGCTCGTTCTCTGCTTCTGGCAGTTAATGCAAGCTTCATGCCGCGCTTGGCTAAATCCATGGCCGCAATCTGTCCAATGCCG
The DNA here is from genome assembly GCF_059383875.1 of Paenibacillus sp. JT22N7. Taxonomy (NCBI): domain Bacteria; kingdom Bacillati; phylum Bacillota; class Bacilli; order Caryophanales; family Paenibacillaceae; genus Paenibacillus; species Paenibacillus sp. JT22N7. The sequence goes on along the minus strand of NZ_JBXENY010000012.1, from coordinate 66,564 downwards.
CTGGTCGCTCCTGTTATGACAGCCACTGATTTCGTATCCATTCGTTTCTCCTCCATCACGCTGAATTTATTTTGACACCTTCTAGGCAAAATCATATAATTGACATAAATCAACTATATGATTTTATTTGATATATGTCAATTATATTCAAGTGTAAATCTATGGAGCCAACGGAGATGATTATTATGGACAATAACCAATCAGAGCAGCTTGCACCGAGAACACAGCTTGAGCTAAAGCTTGGTGAGCAGCTTAATGCGCTTATCAGCGCCTCCCACGCCTTGAATGTCAGAGCTGCTGCGCGGTTCGACTCTAGCTTGCAGCCCGCCGCTTTTTTAATTGTACGGTGGCTCCTCTCCTATGGGGCAACTAGCGCCACTGCTTTAGCCGAAGCAACAGCTATGGACCGCAGCTCCGTCAGCCGTCTGGTCAACCAGCTTAAGGGGCTGCACTATGTACAAAGTGAAACGGCTCCTGAGGATCGCCGCGGCGTACGCTTATCCTTAACCGAGCTTGGACGGGAACGAACTTTAGAAGCCTTGAAGGAAAAAGAATCCGCCTTCTATGCCAGCATTTCACAGTGGGATGATGCCACGCTGCAGCATTTCACCGAAATGCTCCAAAATTTCAATAGCTACAATTTGAAATAGCACATGTACAATTGAAATAAACGATTGGACCAGCCTGACTATAAGAAAAATCGGTTGCCATGGACGAAAAAATAGGCCAACCAGAAATCTCTGGTTGACCTATTAGAATAACAATACAGCTGGACCAACGCATTTTTATTGAAATAACGTTACTCGATAGCAGAAAAAATTTTGCCTAAACGAATTTAGTTCAACAAGCTATTCCCTTCATCCAATCCAAGCATGAGATTCATATTTTGCACTGCAGCCCCTGATGCACCTTTTCCTAAATTATCGTATCTTGAAATAATATTCACCTTGCCCTTTTGTCCAAAAACAAAAATTTCCAATCGGTTCGTGTTATTGCACTCCGAAATCATGAAGTGTCCTTCATCAAGGTTTGCTTCTGAATCGTAAGGCATGACATGTACAAAACGCTCCGATTCAAAATAAGCGGATAATGCTTCATGTACCTCTTTTGCAGAAGCGTTTTTGGACAAAATCCTGCTAATTAAGGGGACTGACATCGCGAGTCCTTGTGCATAATTAGCTTTTATGGGCGTGAATAATGGTTCATATAAAAGTCCTGAATACATCAACATCTCAGGTATATGCTTATGATTATGCTGCAGCGCATAATGCCTTGGAACATGGAGCTTTCTTTCAGCTGCTAATACTGAATTCTCATATTCCTCTATTCCGCTTTTGCCAGCTCCGGAATAGCCAGTCAAGGAATAACACGTTACAGGGTAATCTTCTGGAAGTATGCCTGCTTCAATTAGCGGTCTAATCGTAAGAATAAAACCAGTTGCATGACAGCCTGGAACGGATACTCTCGCTGCGGACTGTATGAGTTCTCTTTGATTTTTCAACTCAGGCAGACCATATACCCAGCTTTTATCCGTTCTAAAGGCAGTGCTGGTATTAATGATTCTTGTTTTGTCATTTTTCACAAGCTCAATTGACTCTTTAGCAGCCGAATCGGGCAGACAAAGAAATACGATATCTGCACTATTAAGGAATTTACTTCGTTCTTCAGGATTTTTTCTTTTGTCAGAGTCAATCCTAAGAACTTCAATGTCCGGCAGCTTGGCCAGATACTCAAAAATCTTCAAGCCTGTCGTGCCTTCTTGTCCGTCAACAAATACCTTATATGTCATAAAGCACTCCCTTGTTATGAATATTTATTCTTAATAATGAATAATTATACACAACTCTATAGCTTTAAGCAAATTTCATTTGCAACGTTTATACAATCACAAGGCTTACATTTTTTGCCCGGCAGCTTATTGAGACATCGTCAGTTTCGGAGCAAAATGGATTTCTAATCAGCAGCTTATCGGGGTCGAAGTTTTCCCCGATCCATCAAGATGTAGCTTTCTCATACAAATTCGCAGGCAATGACTGCACGAATGGCGACCAATTGCCCGCCGTATAAAGATGAAGCCGATGCATAGCCCGCGTACAAGCCGTGTAAAGAAGCTTGCGTTCGTTATTCTGTCCGTAAGCTTCGGGCGAAGCATCATAGATCAAGACTGCATCGAACTCGACACCCTTGGCGAGATACACGGGAATGACCATCACTCCTTTTTCAAAGCCCAGCGTCTCCTTCGTAATGAGCTGCAGAGCTGCGCCTCCATATATCCGCAACGATTCATGAGCTTCCCGGCTTTCGGCAGCGGTCTTCGTAATGACGGCGATGGAATCGAAGCCTTCGGCCCTGAGCGCCGCGATGTCTGCCATTATTTGCGCATCACGCTTCTCCCCGCTGTCCATTCTCGTCAGAAGGGGCTTGTGGCCTCGCCTTTCAAAAGGTGCAATTTCTTCCCCGCCTGGAAGCATCGATCTCGTAAATTCAACTATCTCCCTGGTTGAACGATAACTGCGTACAAGGCATACTAGGCTCGTTTCGGCTTCGCCATAAAGGCGGACCAGCGGCGAGTCGGATGCAGACAAACTTGTAGCCTGCATGAAGATCGCTTGCCCAAAATCACCGAGCACCGTCATCCGAGCACGTGGAAACAGCTTTTTTAAATATTCATATTGAAACGGCGAATAATCCTGACCCTCGTCTACGAACACATACCGGATTTCCTTGTTCGTCCGGACGCCTTCGATCAGTTCTTTTACATACAAATAAGGAGTCGCATCCTCGTAGAATAGCTCATTGCGAAGCAGCGATTCCTTCGTTTGCCTGCATATTTCAGGCCACAGCGGTGGGACGACAGCCCCATTCGTTTTTTCTTGATAAGCGGCTTCGTCAACAAACAGTTGGCCATATATGCCTTTAATATCTACGAACGATAGCTTCTTCACCATTTTCCTTAGCGGTTTAAAGCATTCTTTCACGATCCTGCGGCGGTGCAGCTCTTCCTCCCTTGTGGCGAAGTCAAAGTCGCCTTCATCTTCCCGAAGCTTGTTGCTTATTTTCTCGCGAACTACCGCGTATTGTTCCGCAATGTCGAATACTTCCTTATCTTTGTGCAGCATTCCGAAAACTTCCGCGTACTGCTCGGCATCGAGATAATTCAGCTCTTCCTGCACCCAAGGCGCTTCCCGCTCCTTACGTTCCAGCAAAGCCAGTTCTTTCAGCAGCCATTCCTGTAAAAGTTCGATACGATTGAGCAACGGCTGAGAACGGTCATATTCGTAAAATTTCGCTTTTATTCGCTCTGCGGCAATCAGATCGCGTTCCCGAAACCGGATACCGTTGAATCGCATGCCTTTTTGTCCCAACCACACGCCATAGTCCTTCAGGGCTTGCAGGAAAACCTCGGAAGCTTTATATTCGATCCCCTGAAGTCGAGCCTCATACCCCGGCACCCCTTGTGCGGTCAGTACATATTCAATTTGATCAAAAGCATCCTCCGGCCGTAACGAAGAACCTAGCCAATAGTCGAGATATTCTTGAAAAGTCGTCTGCTGTATGTTCTCTTCACCAAGCTCCGGTAGGACGGTGGAGATATAACTGTTAAACATCGGATTCGGCGAAAAAAGAACGATTTGATCGGCCTTGATCGACTGGCGATGTTTGTACAGCAAATACGCCACTCGCTGCAATGCCGCTGAAGTTTTGCCACTGCCGGCCGCCCCCTGTACGATAAGCATCCGGCTTTTTTCATTGCGGATGATGATGTTTTGTTCCCTCTGTATGGTGGCCACGATACTCTTCATTTGCGAGTCCGCCCCTTTGCCGAGCACTTGCTGCAGCAATTCGTCTCCGATCGTCTCGCTCGCGTCAAACATGCTCTGGATTTGCCCGCTTTGAATCTGAAACTGGCGCTTGAGCTCCATCGTCCCTTCGATTTGTCCAGCTGGCGTGACATAAGACGCTAAGCCAGGGGAATAGTCGTAGTAAAGGCTCGCGATGGGCGTACGCCAGTCATAAATCAGAAAGCTCAAACCGTCATCGTCGATGAAGGAAGATACGCCAATATAGATTTGCTCGCTGAAGCCCAGACCATCCTCCTGAAAGTCGAGGCGTCCGAAATAAGGAGATGGATGCAGACGTTTCATGCTGTCCCATTGCTGCGCCAATAGCTTGCGGCCCCGCTCCCGTTCGGCCAATACCGCGGACTGCTGGTTAATCGTGTAGAAGGTTTCTTCGAAATCTTCTTGCGTGCTTGTGTTGATCGTAACCTCTTCCCAAAACCGCTTGCGGATGTCCGCAGCTTGATCGCGCAGCCCGGCAACCTCCGGCTCCAATTCAGCGATCCTCGCCTGCAGCTTGTTCCTGATCCATTCCAGTCTCTCCTGTTCTTGCCGCCAATCCTTCGTATCCATTCTCCTGAACACACTCCTTTTTCCGTTTTTCCGGGATAAAAAAGAGCATTGACAAATCAAAGTTCCAGATGTACAATTAAAGTGGGAATAAAATTGGATACATCTTTAATCTGCATTGTCAATGACGCTATCGATTATATCATGGCGTTATTTTGCGTTCAATCTATTTTTTTGTTACCCCTCCGGTAGAGCAGAACACTGGCCCGAATTCTAGACCGTTTAAACAAACTACCGCGGAATTAAGCGGCCATGAGAGGAGCCTTGCATTTAGCAGGGGTCCTCTTTTTTATTTCAAGCCTGTACGAAATGATTCTGCTACTTCATAATTTAGGTTAGCGGTATCGTCTAATAAACTCGACAGCTTTGCGAATATCCTCCTCTGGCTGCGTACCAACCTCGCGCTCAATCGTCAAATAGCCCTGATACCCGATCGTCTGTATCATCTTAAAATAAGCATCAAAATTTACGCGGCCCTCGCCAAGCGGCAGCTCTGAAAAGTCCGGGCCTTCGGACGCCATTTGCGCGATTTGCCCATGGTCCATTTTTTCATAGCCTAGCGCTCCATATACTTGCCGGGGATCCACAACACGGTGGCGGACGCCATCCTTCACATGCGTATGCATAACATAATCCCTTAGGAGGTACAGCCCATTCACAGGATCATCTCCAGTAACCATGACCATATTCGCCGGATCAAAATTAACCGAGACGCCCCGCGAGCCTAGCGTATCAAGGAATGCCTTCAGATGCGCCGCTGTTTCCGGCCCCGTCTCAATCGCAAAATACGCCTGTTGGCTAGTTGCATAATTCGCCAGCTCCTCGCACGCCTGCTGCATGGACGCATACACTTCGCTATTCGGATCGTCCGGTACGATGCCAATATGGGTCGTAACAATGTTTGTCCCCAGTTCAACCGCTAAATCCAGAATGCGTTTGGATTTTTCGATTTTTAACGGATTGGCCCGTTTATCCTGAAAACCATGTCCACCTAAATCGCCGCATAACGCCGATATTTCAAGCCCTAGCTGGGCAATTTCGTCCTTGAGCTGCTTGCGTTTGACTCCTGTCAGTACAGCAGGGTCCATTTCTCCATCCACTGCATATATTTGTACACCCTCCGCTCCAACATCCTTTGCCAGTCGCAAGCCTTCGCTTACGCCGACGCCAAAGCTATCGACAATTACTCCAATTTTGTTTGTAAGCTGCACGCTCTGCTCATCTCCTTTAATCAAGTTACTTCTTAAATTCGCTTCTCACTAGCGGAGTTCCTACCTCTCGTAAATAAGCAACCAAAAAGCCTAAAAAAAACAGCCGCCACCCTATAAAGGATGACGGCCGCCGCTATATTCAATCCATAGACGCATTGATTCACTTCACTTGCATAATAACCAGACGCTTCCTGCGCTTATCCCCTGCCGCCGCGAAAACGCTGCGCATGGGCGCGAGCTTCATCCTCGTTCGTTACACGATTGCGGCTCCACTCGATTAAGATGCGGTCAATGTAGCGGAAGCTTAGCTTCCCGGCAAATACCGCTTCCTTAAGGGCAAAGCGAATAAGCTCTTCCGCATATTTATCCTCGTCCATCCACCCGCTAATGGTCTCGCATTCGATGGGGGATAGCAGCCGGCCAAATTCCTGTTCAAAAATATTAAACAGATTGACCGGATTTGCAACGCGCTGCACCGGCTGGCGCTGTGCTTTCTCCGCTTTTTTCGACTCGCGTTTTTCCAGAGCTGCCCATTCCGCTGCCTTTAGCAGCCAGCCGCTCCAATTATACTGCTCGGATTGGATACCTGTTTGGGAGTCCAAGTGCTCATCTATCGCTAGGAAACCTTCTTTCATCAGCTTCCCAAGCTGCTCGACAATGCTGCGCTCGCTTGCGCCCATACGCTCCGCCAGCTCGTCTGGCGTCGGGAAACCATTTTCCTCCGTTTCCCGAAATGCCTTAAGCTGCAGCAGCAGCAGCAGCTCGCTATCCGTCAGCCCAAGCTGCCGATAAGAACGCAGCAGCACGGCGTAAATATGCACACCGCCCTCCTCCATTACAGCCGCCATACCGCGCGAGTAAGCTTTCCAGATGTCATCATTGCTCACTGCTTGCCCGCCTTTCCGTTAAACCCGCTTTCTTTAAACGTTTGTTTCTCCAGCAGCCTGTGCTTGTACCAGTGTATACGTATCGCGAGCGATCAAGAGCTCTTCATTCGTAGGAACAACCAGCACCTTCACGCGCGAAGCCTCTGTCGAAATAACCCGCGCTTCCTTGCTGCGCTTTGCATTTTTCTCTTCATCCAACTCAATGCCAAGGAAAGTAATGCCATCGCATACCGCTTTGCGAAGCGCCGAAGAGTTTTCGCCAACGCCTGCTGTAAACAGCAGGACGTCAATGCCGTTCATCGCAGCTGCATAAGCACCGATATATTTACGAACGCGATACGTGTACATATCAAAAGCAAGCTTCGCATTACGGTCGCCTTCCTCCATCGCTTCCGTTACTTCGCGCATGTCGCTGCTGATGCCTGAAATCGCCAGCATGCCGCTATGCTTATTCAGCATGGAATTAACTTCGCTAAGCGTCAGCTCTTCTTTATTCATGACGAAAGGAACGATCGCCGGGTCAAGATCGCCGCTGCGCGTACCCATCATTAAACCTTCAAGCGGGGTCATGCCCATGCTCGTATCAAACGATTTGCCATCCAAAATCGCCGTGCAGCTTGCGCCGTTTCCAATATGCGCTGTAACCATTTTAAGCGACTCCAGCGGCTTTCCAAGCAGCTCTGCACCTTGCTGGCTCACATATTGGTGCGATGTGCCGTGGAAGCCGTAGCGGCGTACCTTGTGGCGACGGTAGAGCACCTGCGGGATTGGGTATAGGTAAGAGGTGTTCGGCATCGACTGGTGGAACGCTGTATCGAATACAACAGCCTGTGGAACTCCCGGCATATTCGCCTCAACCGCCGTAATCCCCATCATATGGGCTGGATTATGCAGCGGCGCCAGATCAAACAAGCGGCGAATTTCAAGCTTAACCTCAGGTGTAACAAGCGTGGAGCTGTTGAATACTTCCCCGCCATGCACAACGCGGTGTCCGACCGCCTCTATTTCATCCATTGTCGCAACTGCGCCATGTTCCGGATGAGTCAGCATGTCGATAACCTTTTTAACTGCCGTCACATGATCCAAAATTTCGCTCACATCGCGCACTTCCGGCTTGTCCGCTGGTTCATGCGTTACGATAGAGGAATCCATGCCGATCCGTTCAACTCGGCCGCTTGCCAGCACCGATTCATTGCGCATGTCATAAAGCTGATATTTTAGAGAAGAGCTTCCTGCATTAATAACGAGTACTTTCATTAGATCCGATCCCCATCCTTGTCATATTTGAAAAAGCCAACGCCAGTTTTCGCACCCAGTTGGCCAGCACGCACCATTTTTTTCAAGACGATGGAAGGGCGGTATTTGAGCTCGCCATATTCGCGGAACATGCGGTCCAGTGCAGCAAGCACCGAATCGAGACCGAAGCGGTCTGCCATCTCGAAAGGACCGTGCTGGAAGGAATAGCCGATACGCATCGCGCTGTCGATGTCTTCCGCAGAAGCAACGCCTTCCTCCAATACGTGCAGAGCTTCGTTTATGAACAAGCAAATAAGGCGGGATGTTACGAATCCGGGAGATTCAAATACCATGACGCCTTTTTTATGAATAATTTCTTCAACGAAATGTTTCGTGCTCGTAAACGTATCCTCGCTCGTTTTAAGACCACGAACAATTTCTACCAAATCGATTTTGAGTACCGGATAGATGAAATGAAGTCCAATCACCCGTTCCGGATGTGCAGATGCGCTAGCCAGCTCCGTCAAGCTGAGCGTCGACGTATTGCTCGCCAAAATAACATCAGCGCCGCAAATGTCGTCTATTTGGCTAATGACAGCCTTCTTGCTTTCCAAGTCCTCGGTAACCGTCTCAATGACCAGTTCGCATTCGGCCAGTGCATCATAAGACAAAGTCATATGAATACGATTCATAATCAGCTTCTTCTCCGCCTGTGTCAAAGCCCATTTCTCGATTTGTTTGTCCAGGCTAAGCTCGATCATTTGCCTGCCATATGTCAATCGTTCTTCCGAAATCTCGATTAAATGAACGTCCAGCCCATTAGAGGCCAACATTTCAGCAATACCCTGGCCCATTGTTCCTGCGCCTACTACGCCAACTTTTTTAATAGACATGATTCTCTCCTTGTCGTTTCCCTACAGCATGTAAATGAGAAACATTCTCTTTATAGTTATGTTCAATGTTTATTATAACGGTTTTCTGAAAAAAAAGAAGACAGACATGTCGTCTGCCTTCAAATTGTAATAAATTGAGGATTATTCATGCTGAATTATTATGCGCTATGTGACAACTTCTTAAGCAATTCACGAAATTCAATGCCGCTGAGCGTTTCTTCACGGATCAGGACATCAAGCGCGTCCAGAAAAACTTGACGCTTCGTCGCCAGCATCGCAGTCGTCTTGGCCATTAAATCGTCAAGGATGGAGCGATTGATCTTCGCCCAGGCGTCAGGCGTCATCATTTCGGGATGAATAATGCCGAGCTCCGTTAAGCCTGATTCGACGAGCGTACGAACAATGTTCATCGCCTGATCAAAGTCGCCACGCGACCCTGTGCTGCGATTGCCGTAGAAGATTTCCTCAGCCGCCGCCCCACCAAGCGCAATCATAATTTGCCCATTCAGAAAATCCCTCGTATATAAATAACGGTCCTGCTCTGGATTATGACGCACATAGCCTAGCGCCTGACCACGTGGGGACAAGGCAACCTGAGATACGCTGCCCGGGCGGAGCAGCTCTGCTGATATCGCATGGCCGAGCTCATGCAGCGCCACACGCTCGCGCTCCTCCTTCGTCGCCTCGCGATCCGTCTTCTCGCCCATCATGACCTTGTCAATCGCCATAGCCAGATGCTGCTCTTCAATGACCTTGCTTTGCTCCCGCATCGCATAAATGGCGCCTTCGTTCATGACGCTCTCAAGCTGTGCGCCGGAGAAGCCGAACGACTCAGCAGCTACTTTCTCCAGCTCAACCGTATCGGCAAGCGGCTTGTTGGCCGCATGGATATTCAATATTTGATAGCGTGCTTTTTTGTCCGGCAGCTCTACACCAATATGGCGGTCGAACCGTCCGGGCCGAAGCAGTGCGCTGTCGAGCATTTCTTTACGGTTCGTTGCCGCAATAATGAGCAGCCGCGGCGCCGTATCCGCATGAATGCCGTCCATTTCCGTAAGCAGCTGATTAAGCGTTTGATCATATTCCCGATGCTGTCCGCCATCGCGCTTGCCGCCGATAACCTCGATCTCATCGATAAAAATAACGGCGCTTTCCTTGCCCGCTTTCTTCGCTTTCGTCCGCGCTTCTTTGAATAAGTCACGAATCCGGCCTGCCCCGACGCCGACGTACATCTCCACAAATTCACTGCCGGAGGCAGCCAAATAAATCGAATCGGTATATTGCGCGGCTGCCTTCGCCATTAGCGTCTTCCCGGTTCCCGGCGGTCCCGTCAGCAAAATTCCCTTCAACGGCCGAATGCCGAGCTTGCTCAGTTCCTCATGCCGGACTAGAAAATCGAGCGCCTCGATCAACTCCTGCTTGGCACGCTCCTGTCCGCCAATTTGCTCAAAGGAGAATGGCACGCTGTCCGATACCTTCCGCCGCTTCGTACCTGAAGCATGTGCAAGCTTTCCTCTGCCGGTCGCTAAATAAACGACAGCAGCTGCGATAATGACAAGCAGCACAAAAGGCATTAAATTCACATTCACAAATAAAAGAAAGGCAATCAATACCGGAATAAAACCAATTGCCATTTCGATGCCGTATTTACGCATAACTGGACACCTCCAGCTGTGCGGCTACACGCGGAAGCACGATATACTTCGTAGCCGTACCATCTTTCAGCGTAATGTATATATTGGTGTCATCCATATCGGTAACGGCGTGAACACCTGAATGTTCATCCGCCAAAGCTTTCAACGTCTCAGGAATAGTCGAATAGTTTTTGTGCTCCATCGCTTCAGCCACTTTGAATAGAGACGATGACCAAAGCTGATCCAGCTTGGCGTTCGAGCTTGTATTCGCAATATCGAGCTGAATGTCGCGGCCTCCAATGACAGATTTGCTTTGCCCCGCTATCGTTTCATATACATGCTTTAAATCCGCTCCAGCTGAAAGCGTCAGCGGGAAAGTAATACGGTCCGTATCCATAATAGGTGTCTCGGATGAAGCAATGCCTTCTATTGAATCAACCGCCTTGGCAAGCGGAGCTGCGAATGCAACCTGATGATAAATAAGCCAGCCTCCAAATAAAACGAGGGCGGACGCAGCAGCTGTTAGCAAAATCGGCATAATCTTGAGTTTGAACATCGTAAAAATCCCCCTCTCAAAATGACGGTGATATACCAAACGCATATCCACTCCGATACACGAAAGTATATCACATCGCCTGTTGAATAAGGGGGTGTAATAATAGCCAGCAATTCCAACTGTTACAGCTAAGGCATCCATTACAGCTAGGACGCCTTGTCACCTACTAAACTATATTTCTTCAAAAATGCGCCATCGCGGAACGAATAATACGCATAATAATATTTCGTTATCGCTTCATCACGGCTATAAAAAATTTCCCATACCGGCTCGCCGTTCAGCAAACCCGGCTGTGTTCTTTTAATATCCGCATCCGGCTCGCTGCCCAGTAAAGCAGTATCCGCCTGCTCTTGAGTAATATGCTCGGTCGCTTTCACCGTGAGCACAGGACCTTCCGCTGTCGTTAGAAATACATAAACGTCTTGTTCATCAGCCGTATTCCCTTTTACAACCCAGGAAATGCCATCCCACACCTGCTTCGTCATCCCGGTGACTTCCGTCAACTGCGCGGCTTCAATAGCATGCGCTTTAATAGGGGCTTCCTCTGCCCATAAATCCTTATGCACAGTTCGGTAATAAACAATCGTAACGGTCAGCAATGCGATAACAAAAATAACTGAAATAAAGACAGCCCGTTTTACCGTCCAAAACGGCTTTCTCGTTCTCGCCCGCATTATGCCTTCAACAGCCTCTCGAAGCTCGCCTGAGCATCGTGACGAATTTTCTCCTCATCAAGCAGCGTGCATTCGCCATCCCGTACAACTTGGCGGCCGTCCACCCATACATGCTTAACGTCGCGGCCAGAGCCGGCATATACCAAATGGGACACAATATCCGTCTGTGGATAAAAATGCGGCTGTTCAATATCGATCGCGATGAAGTCAGCCTTCATGCCAACGCGCAGGCGGCCAATGGAATCCTCCTGCCAAATGGAGCGAGCGCCGTATACCGTTCCCATACGCAAAGCTTCAATGGCTGGCACAACCGTAGGATCGCCAGAAACACCTTTATGCAGCAAAGCCGCAAGATTGATTTCCTTGAATAGATCAAGATTGTTGTTGCTCGCCGCGCTGTCCGTGCCTAATGATACAGTTACACCTGCGCGAAGCAAAGCAGGCACGCGGGCAATGCCGCTTGCCAGCTTGAGGTTGCTGACCGGGTTATGCGATACGGCTACTTTGCGTTCAGCCAGCAGCGCAATTTCCTCGTCATTCAAATGCACCGCATGAGCAACGAGCGCCGGACGCGAGAAGAAGCCTAAATTGTCGAGATGCTGAACGGGACGAACGCCATAATCGCGAACGTTCTGCTCTACTTCGGCAATCGATTCTGACATATGCGTATGCAGTGGCAAATCATAATCATGAGCGGCCTGAACAAATTTCTCAATATAATCTGGCGGGCATGTATAAGGCGCATGCGGCGAAATCATCGTCGTAATCCGGCCATCGGCCTTGCCGTTCCAATCGCGTGCGAAAGCAATCGCTTCCGCCAGCTTAGCTTGCTGTACATCCTCCGGGCAAAGGCCGATGACGCCGCGCGTCAGACAGCCGCGAATGCCGGACTGTTCAACAACTTCGGCCAGCTGGTCCATGCGGTCATACATATCCACGAAAGCTGTCGTACCGGATTTAAGCATTTCCACCACGGCAAGCGCGCTGCCCGCACGGGTATCAAGGTCGATGTATTTGCCTTCCATCGGCCACATTTTTTGCTCCAGCCATACTTGCAGGTTTTGATCATCGGAATAGCCGCGCAGCAAAGTCATAGCCGCATGTCCATGCGTGTTTACTAGACCCGGCATAAAAGCAAGCTTGCTGCCATCCAGCTTTTGCACATCGGCTTGCAGCCCAGTTGGAGCTTCTGCTCCGATATATGTAATGCGATCATCGGTTACAACCATATGCCCTTGCAGCACATGCTCGCCATCCTCCATCGTTACAAAACGTCCATTTTCAATCCAAATTTGGCTCATTTTCGTCATCCCTTTCCCTCTCCAAGTAATAGGCCAGACTTAGCAGCTCTTTCGTAAAGTCAGCATGATGTATGCGAATTTCCTCAGGTACCTTCAATATCGCTGGGGCAAAATTAAGCAAGCCTTCAATGCCGGCGTCAATAAATTGATTAGCGACGTTTTGCGCTTCAAATCCGGGAACGGTTATAATGCCGATCCGGATATTGTTTTCCTCCACCGTTTGTTTCAGCATATCCATCGGCATAACGGTCAAATTATTAATTTGCGAGCCGATTTTAGATGGATGCACATCAAACACCGCGATGATTTTCATATTGTCTTTGGAGTATTTATTATAATTGCAAAGCGCATGGCCTAAATTACCCGCACCGACAAGCGCGACATTTATCGTCTGATCAAGCTTGAGAATTTGGCGAATTTTTTCAATTAAATACGTCACATCATAGCCGATGCCTTTACGGCCAAAATCGCCGAAATACGCCAAGTCCTTACGGATTTGCGCCGGATTCAAATCCAGCTTGACGCCAAGCTCCTGGGACGAAACGGTCTGCACCTCCCGGTTGTTCAGCTCGTTTAGCACTTGCAGGTAAATGGGGAGGCGTCTTACGACGGCCTCCGATATTTTCGTCTGCTTCACCCGTTCTCCTCCTCCCTCTCGGCACCAAGCCATTCTTTCATTCTCGGTACAATTTGCTCTATATGCATATGCTCAATTTTCGGGCCAGGCAAGGAATACAGAAAATGCTTGCCATAATACGTTTCAATCACTCGCGTATCATAAATAATGACAATGCCTTTATCCTTCGCCGTTCGCACGAGCCTGCCGAATCCCTGCTTGAAGCGAATAACCGCTTGCGGAATTGACAGCTTCATAAATGGATTTTGCTTTTGGCGCTGCAGCAATTCCGACTTCGCTTCCAACAGCGGATGATTGGGCGGTTGGAACGGCAATCGGACGATGGCAAGGCAAGTCAAGGCTTCGCCTGGAATATCTACGCCTTCCCAAAAGCTGCTTGTACCAAGCAGTACGGACTCTGGCTGCTGCAAAAAACGCCGCGTCAGCTTCGTACGATTGCCGCTGTCGATGCCTTGGCCCAGCACTTGAATGCTGGTGGCCGCGAGCGCCGCTTTAAGCGGGTCATATACCTGCTTGAGCATTCGGTAAGAGGTGAACAGCACCAGCATTCTGCCATTGGTCTGCTGCACTGCATCTGCCAAAGAAGAGACGAGCATTGAAATAAATGCGGGCTCGCCCGCCGAGCCTTTAAGAACAGGGAAATTGCGCGGAATAATGACGAGCGCCTGCTCCCGGTAATTAAACGGTGATGCCAGCTGTACGGTGCGCAGTCTGCCCGCCTCTTCAAAGCCGCTAAGTCCAAGCTGCTCTTCGGCGAACTGGAATGACTTTTGCACCGAAAGGGTGGCTGACGTTAAAATAATGCTGTCCTTCACATCGAATAAATACTGCTGAAGCTGGCTGCTCACATCAATCGGCACCGCATAAAGATGCAGCGAACGATGCTTGTAGGTCATATTGGCTTCCAGCCAGAACACGTCCGTCGTCTGATCGACTTTCATAAAGCTGCGCAGATCATCCTTAACTCTCGTCAAATCGCGCAAAACGCCATTCAGATCCGTTACAAGCGCCTGTACGGCCAGCTCATCGATGCGGTCTTTAATTTCCTCAGACATTTTCTCAGCTGTCTTCAGCACGCGAATGAGCTCCGTATGAATATTGGTCTCTTCGGCGAGCACTTCGGACCAGCCTTCCGGCAGGCTATCGCCTCGCAGACGATAAACGGATTGATTGTTTTCACCCATCGCGTCAGGAGAAGCTTGCACGAAGCTGTACAGCATCTCAAACAGCCTCTCCCAATGCTCCTTCACTTCCGTGAAGGTCGGGATAATGGTATCAATCGTTTCAAGCCAGCCTTGAACCCGCTCATCGCTTTCCTGCTGAAGATGAATGCGCAACGATGGCAGCAAGCCGGAACGACTATCCTTGAACATCCGCGTAATCGCATTCGTTATCGAATAATAGCCGAGCTGCATGCCTAAATGCTTGCTGGCTACTTCCTCCACATGATGTGCTTCATCGACAATCAAATGGCTGTAAGTCGGCAGCAGCCGATGATCCGCTTGAATGTCTGTAAACAGCATGGAGTGATTCGTAATGCACACATCGGCAATATTAGCTTCATGCTTAGCACGATGGTAATAGCAGCGTTTGAACCAAGGACAAGCCCGGTTCAGACAGGAATCTGCATCACTGGCAACGGTCGACCAGAAATCAGTCCCCTTGTTGCTGAAATTCAGCTCTTCCTGATCGCCTGTTTCCGTCTCGCCCAGCCAAACGACCATTTGCGAGGCTGTAATCGCATCATCAACGGGGGACATCATATCCCTCGTATTTATTTTACTTTCAAATTTGCGCAGGCACAAATAATTCCCTCTGCCCTTGAAAATAGAAGCTCGGAACTCTATCGGCAAAATCTGTTTAAGCAGCGGCACATCGCGATGCCTTAGCTGCTCTTGCAAATTAATGGTATGCGTGCTGACGACTATCTTCTCATCTTGACGGATACCATAATAGAGCGCTGGAATCAGATAACCGAGAGACTTTCCTGTACCTGTACCCGCTTCAATGAGCAAATGGCGTTTGCTGTCCAGCGAATCAAACACTTCATGGAACATCGTCGTCTGCGCTTCGCGTTCTTCATAATTCGGGAATTGCTCAATAAAACGCTGCTTGATTTCATCCAAATATTGCTCGAATGACATATCCTGCAAAGGCGAGGCTCCCTCTTCGCTTCGCGCGGGCTTTTCCTCTGTCCATTCTCTGGCTTTCAACGCAAACTGGTTGAAAAAATCATAATCCGGAACACCCATAACGATGTTCTGTTCCACCTGCTTAAGCGTCAGCGTAATAAACCAGCTTAAATCGCTGCCATTGTCTACAAGCGAAGATAACCGCTGCAAAGTCAGCAGCGGCAAGCTCCGTAGCTTTTGAACTGATTTGGCGAATATAACGGCGGTCGCCATCGCATCGCTATCAGCGCGATGATGATGATCATGCGTAATGCCGAACTGCTCAGACACAGCACCAAGCTGGTAAGACGTAATCGATGGAAAAAGAATGCGCAGCAGCTCAATCGTATCGAGCCTGCGCCCTGCAAACGTATGATAGCCGCTGCGATCAAGCGCTTGGTTCAGAAAACCAGCGTCAAAATTGACATTATGCGCGACAAGCACCGCATCATCAAGCAGCGGAATCATATCCATCAGCACATCAGACAGCTCAGGAGCATCCGCCACCATTGCCTCGTCAATGCCCGTTAGCTGCGTAATAAACGGTGGTATCGCAATCGTTGGCTTTACAAACGAATTATACGTATGAATAACTTCAAGATCATCATCAAGGAGGACCAGCCCCACCTGCAAAATATCATCGGAGGCGCTGTGTCCGGTCGTTTCCAAATCAAGCACTGCATATTTCATAAAATAAATCCGATCCTCTCACAAGCAGCATAGCTCCGTGCTGCCGAACAATAATGACAACTGCTGCGGACGTTCCCGGCAGCTCTGCAAATTATTCAGCGGATCCTTAAAGCTTGGGTCCAGCTCATAGGCTTTAAGGAAAAATTGCTCTGCCTGCTCCAAGTTTAAATGAACCGCTTGAATGCACCCAAGGGCATTATAGCTTAAAGCGAGCCATTTCGGATAGTCCGTAAGTTCAATTAGCAGTTGAAAATGACGCTGCGCCTCACTCCAATTTTGCAGGTGCATATTCGTCATAGCCAAAAACAGCCTTGCTAAATTGCATTCCGGCAGGTGGTTTACAGCAAGCTGGAACTGCTTTGCAGCATGGGAAAACATAAATAATTGATAATAGCCTTGTCCTTTGGATATGAGCTCCGCTTGCTCCACAGTCATGCCAGAAATAGGCTGCTGTGAGACGTTTGGCTTTTCTGCTTGCTGCTGCGGCAGTGGCTGCACAGCCGCTGGCGCTTGTCCTACATACTCCGCTGCTGCTGTAAGCAGTGAAGCATTTGAAGGCTCGGCCTCTTCCTCTGTGAAAACGGCAAATTTTTCTTCAAAATCAATCCATTGCTCAATTAAAGAATCGCTGATTTGCTTCAAAGCGTAAAGCTGCTCGTCATAATATTGCTTCTGTTCCTCCGCCGCCAGAGGGTAGGAATCAATAATGTTGTCGAGCATTTCGTTCATCGTCGCAAACATATGCTGGAACATCATGCATCCCGCCTTCACCAAAGAATTGAGGAGTGATAACCTCATTCTTTGTTAAGCGGGTGCTTTTCATACTTGGAACCAGCCTTTACATAACGGAGGAACTGACTTGCGCCTGCTTACAAAATCGTCGCATGAATTTCTTCCGTCATTTGCGACACCGGACGGTTCGCCTCATCCAAAATAACGACGCGCGGCTTGTAATTTCTAGCCTCTTCCTCCGTCATCGATGCATAAGAAATAATAATGACCGTATCTCCTGGCTGTACGAGTCGGGCAGCTGCGCCATTGAGGCAAATAACGCCAGAGCCTCGCTCCCCTTTTATAACGTATGTTTCAAGGCGGGCACCATTATTATTGTTTACGATTTGCACCTTTTCATTGGCCCAAAGATCCGCCGCATCCATTAAATCCTCATCAATGGTAATGCTGCCGACGTAATTGAGGTTTGCCTCTGTTACCGTCGCGCGGTGCAGCTTTGATTTCATCATCGTTCTAAACATTGCCATTCACCTCCAAAGGTTCAAACAGCTCATTATCAATTAAACGGGTCGCCCCGAATTTTACGGCTAAAGCCAAAATGTAACGCTTGCGGGTACTTTGAAAAGGAACGTCAGCAACAGGTGTGGCAAGTGCAGGGTATTCCAGTACTTCGACATAATCGATATTGGCAAGCGGTGCTTCGCTAATCGCAGCACGCACTTTGTTCACAAGCTCTGCTGGCGTTAGCGAGGCGTCCTTCATCCATTCCCGCGCCTTTGCAAGCGATGAAGAAAGGGCAGCAGCTTGCGACCGCTGCTCCGCATTCAAATATACGTTGCGCGAGCTAAGCGCAAGGCCATCCGGCTCCCGCACAATCGGGCATGGCACGATCGTAACAGGGAAATTCAAGTCATCGGTCATTTGCTGAATGACTGCGACTTGCTGGGCATCCTTCATGCCAAAGTAGGCCCGGTCTGGCTGCACCAGATGAAACAGCTTGCTGACGACCGTTCCAACGCCGTCAAAATGACCAGGGCGCGATGCGCCGCATAAGCGGTCTGTTACATCGCTGACGAGCACCTTCGTCAGCACCTTGCGCGGATACATTTCGCTGACCGATGGCATAAATACGATATCAATGCCGTTTTCAGCAGCGATGGATAAATCGCGCTGCTCATTGCGCGGATACGTTTCAAAATCCTCGTTCGGCCCAAATTGCAGCGGGTTGACGAAAATCGACAGCACGCTAATATCATTTTCTGCTGCTGCCTGCCGCATTAAACTGGCATGTCCTTCATGCAAATAACCCATCGTTGGCACAAAACCGATGCTTGGCTTGCTGCCGCCGCTCCACATCTTCTTTTGCTGCTCTTTTAGCTCATCTATGGTTCGGCACAAAATCACGCTGCTCATTCCCCTCTCCAGCCTGCTGGCTTTCACCCGCACCTTTGACACCATTAGTCTGCTCGCGGGTCGCTGAACCGCCATAGAGGCTGTCTACAGCGTCCTCAGACCTTTTGCCGAACACATGCTCCTCCGCTGGAAACTCACCGGATTTGACTTCACTTACAAAAGCTCCGATGGCATCGCGAATCGTCGAGCCTATGTCTGCGTACACTTTAACCATTTTTTTCTTAATGACCGGTGATGAATATTGCAAAATATCGTGATACACAAGCACCTGTCCATCGCATCCGCGGCCAGCCCCAATCCCAATCGTTGGAATCGACAGTTCGCGGCTAATACGGTCCGCAATCGTCTCCGTTACAAGCTCCAGTACGATGGCGTAAGCGCCTGCCTGTTCAAGTGCCTTGGCATCCTGCAGGATTTGCTTCGCTTCCGCCTCCTGCTTTCCTTGTACCTTGAAGCCGCCATGCGTGTGAATCGATTGCGGCTTGAGCCCGATATGTCCCATCACCGGAATGCCCGCTTTGACCAGAGCCGCCACTTCGCCCGCAATTTCGACGCCGCCCTCAAGCTTAAGCGACTGGCCGCCGCCCTCCTGCATCATTCTGGCTGCATTGCGCAGCGTAGCTTCACGCCCAATTCCGTATGTCATGAAGGGCATATCCGTCACAATAAACGTATTGCGTGCCCCGCGTGCTACCGCTTTCGTATGATAAATCATATCGTCTAAAGTGACCGGAAGCGTCGTATCGTAGCCGAGCACCACATTGCCAAGCGAATCCCCTACAAGAATAATATCGACGCCAGCCTCCTCCGAAAGCATAGCTGACGGATAATCGTAAGCAGTCATGACGGTAAGCTTATTGCTCTCCTCTTTCATTTGCTGCAAATTCGTTATCGTTAAACGTTTCCTCATCTTGGCCTCATCCCTTCTTCAATTCTGTTTTAGGATAAACACAAAAAAACCTTTTAGCCGTCGCTAAAAAGGTCCCCAAACGAAAAAGGAAACGTATATCACTTTATTGCTTCCTTCTGTCTCGGTCCTTTCGGCTCAGAGCAGACTACTTGTACTTCCAACAAAACTTTCTTGCAATTCCATGCCGATGCTGGCATGAGGTTTAGCACAGTGCAGCTCTTTTCAGATACCGCCCGTTAACCCCATACTAGCAAAAATATGTCGATCCGTAAATATTACTCGCCCCGCGGCTCGCCCATTTCTGCAGAAAAAATAAGCGCCTGGCTGCCATCCGGCTTTTCTACGATAAGCGCTCCGCTAGCATCAAGCCCTCTCGGCGTGCCTTCAACGACACCTTGCGGCGTTAAAAGCGTAGCTGGCTTGTGAAGCGAAACCGAAAGCGACTCCCATAGCGTAACAATCGGGGCAAAGCCCTCGCTTTGATACAACTCATACAGCTGCTCCCACTCCAGCAAAAAATCGGCAATTATCGCTTCGCGTATTTGTTTCTCGCCGCTTGCCATACGCAGGGAGGTCGCTTTTTCCAAAAGCTCCTCGGGATAATCGGCCTGCTGCAAATTAACGCTGATGCCGATTCCGGCAATGACATAGCGCAGCCGCTCATCCTCTGCGGCGGATTCGAGCAATATGCCGCTGATTTTTTTGCCATTAATGAGCAGATCGTTGGGCCATTTGATGCCGATGTCGAGCTTCGTCAGCCGCTTAAGGCTGCGGCAAAGCGCTACTGCCGTAAGCAGCGTTAGCTGCGGAGCAAAATAAATCGGCACCGTTGGACGCATGACCATGCTCATCCAAATGCCTTTGCCCAGAGGCGATATCCAGCCTCGGCCCATGCGGCCCCGACCGCTCAGCTGCTGCTCAGCAACAACGAGCATACCTTCCTCCGCCCCGCCTTCCGCTAGCGCTTGCGCAATATTTTGCGTCGATTCGACCGATTCCAGCACCTGCAGCTTTTGACCAAATTTTTTGGTTTTAAGACTGGTTAGCAAAGCAGCCATGTCCAGCTTGTCCGGCATGGAAAGCAGACGATAACCGAGCCGGCGTGAAGCTTCAAATTCAAATCCTTGTGACTCCAGCTTGCGTATTTGCTTCCATACTGCCGTGCGGCTCACTTTCAGCTCGCGGCTAATATGCTCGCCAGATACATATTCGCCGTCGCGATCTGCAAACAAACGCAGCAAGTTTTCATGACTCATCCGTCTCTTCCTTCCATCTGTCAACTTGTTTCAGCAGCTGTTCCTGCGAATTAGAAAGCTCGCCAAGGGCGACTAGCAGCAGCAGCCGTTTCAGCGTCTTGCCCATCCAGGCGCCCGGTTTGCGATCCCAATAGGCCGCAAGCTGATTGCCGTCTAGCGCCAGCTCCTTGAGCGAGGAAATTTCCATTTGCGACAGCCAAAGCTTCATCCGCGGCACATCCGCCCAAAAAGCGTGCTCCCGCCCAGATGCTTCTGCAATATGCAGCCAGCTTGCTGCTGCTACCTGTCCGTAGCGCAGAACGGCCTCAATCCAGCTTGCACGAAGCTTCTCTTCGTTCGGGCTCCGGTTAACGACCATATCATGATGAAGCGACACAATCGCCATAATGACGCCGCTGCGGCTTCCTGACATCCGCAGCGCCTGCAGCGTTGCTTTTGCCTCCTGAGGGGTAACGCTTGGCTGCGTCATCAATGCTGCATAACGAATGTCCACCCCATGTAGCGCAGGCAAATAGTCAAGCTGAATACGCTCCGTGTTCGCTGCCTCAGCAAGCAAGGCACGAGCGGCCGGCAACGGCTCAAGGGTGTTAGCAAGAAGGCCGCTGCCAGCGAGCAGCGCTGCTGCATAATGCGGAGCCGGTCCGCCAATCATTTTATCAAGCTCGGCCTGCACACGCTCCATCGCTACGTAGCGCAGCAGCTCGCGGTGCTTGAGCAGCGCCCGCCAAGTGCGGTACACGATGCGAAAGCTGAACTGCGAAGCGAAGCGGAGAGCACGCAGCATGCGAAGCGCATCCTCCTGAAACCTGGCTTCCGCGTCCCCTACACAGCGCACCTGCTTCGACTGTATGTCGCTCATGCCGCCATACGGATCGTAATAATCTCCGCTTAAACGCATCGCCATCGCATTAATCGTCAAATCCCGCCGCAGCAAATCTTCTTTAAGATCCGAAATAAAAGCCACACTTTCTGGCCTGCGATGCTTCTCATATACGGATTCCTTGCGATACGTCGTTACCTCATACCCTGTTCCATCCTGCATCACCGTCACCGTCCCATGCTGCAGGCCAGTTGGAATACAATACGCAAATAAGGCAACAACCCGCTCCGGTGTCGCCGACGTCGCAATATCTACATCTTTAAGCGCGAGGCCCATAACGGTATCCCTCACGCAGCCTCCAACGAACACGGCTTCATGGCCGTGCCCGTTCAAGGTTGCGAGAATGGGCAGCGCCTCTCGCATTGCTTGCGGAATCGAGGTGCAGCGCTCCATCTTCTCACCCTCTATCCTCTTATTCGCAAACGACCGCAGACGCAGGAAGCTCAGCTTCCATGCCCAGCACGCGATAATATATTTCTTCATATTCAGCCGTAATGCGATCATTACAGAAAGCATGGCAGGCGCGGTATATGCAAGCTTCCTTAAACTTCGCATGCAGCTCTTCGTCTGTCAGCAAACGAATCGCATTGGCGGCCATGCTGTCTACATCGCCTATCGGGCTAAGGAAGCCCGTCTCTCCATGCGTCACCAGCTCAGGGATACCGCCAGCAGTCGAGCCAATCGTCGGTACGCCGCAAGCCATGGCCTCCAGCGCTACTAGACCGAAGCTCTCTTTCTCCGAAGGGAGCAGCAGCACATCAGCAAGCGATATCACCTGCGCTACATCCTCCTGCTTGCCCAGAAATACGACGCGATCCTCCAGTCCCATTTCACGGATTTTACACTGGATTTTCGACAGCTCAGGGCCTTCCCCAACGAGCAGCAGCTTCGAAGGCACTTTTTTAGCAACCTGCTGAAAAATTTCAATAACGTCAGAAACCCGCTTAACAGGACGGAAATTGGAAATATGCATTAATATTTTTTCGTTCGGACTGGCATAATCCAGGCGAAGCGAAGCAACGTCCCGAGGATAATAAATGCGCTTGTCAACGAAATTATAGGTCAGATCAATCGGCTTCGTAATATCAAGCAGCCTTCTCGTCTCCTGGATCAAATCCTGGGAAACCGCCGTTACAGCATCACTTTTGTTAATGGCAAGCCTAATCAAGTCCTTAAGCGACTCATCCTGCGCGAGCACCGTGATATCCGTTCCATGCAGCGTAGTAACCGTCTTGAGCTCATCGCCGATCATCTGCTTGGCGAGATGGGCACAGACGGCGTGAGGAACCGCATAATGCACATGAAGCAAATCCAGCTTCTCCATCTTGGCAACCTGTGCCATCTTGCTTGCCAGTGATAAATCATAAGGCGGATACCGAAATACATAATAATCATTGACTTCAACTTCATGGAAAAAAATATTTTTATTAAAATGGCCTAGCCGGAACGGAATGCTGTGCGTTATAAAATGAATTTCATGTCCCCGCTCAGCAAGCAGCTTGCCGAGCTCAGTCGCAACGACACCAGAGCCGCCAAGCGTAGGATAACAGGTTATCCCGATTTTCAACTTACGTGCCATGTCATGCTCACTCCTGCCGTCTCTAGCTTTTATAATCAATACTATTCCTAATGGTTTGTATATCTTGCCAAACCGGTTGCCCGGCCTTCTAGAATAATTTCACCTCATGCGGACGCTTTAAAGCAAATCCTTCCGCATACTGCCAGGAGCGTGCCTGACCGAGCAGCATATCCCTTGCTTCTACTCGTTCCACATAGCGGTCGGTGAGCGGCGTCGAAACGCGGTCTTCCGATTGGGAAACCGCTTGAAACTGCGAGCGGTAAGCTAGTAGCGATTGGCGCTTCGTTTCGTATTGCTCACTAACGTCTACGACGAGCGAAACCTGCTCCATGTCATTTATGTAGTAATAAATGAGCTGCTGCACCTGAACAGGCGGCAGCTCCGGCATATATTTTCGCAGCTTGGCATTGAATACAGCTTCCTCAACCAGCTGGCTGCATGCAATATGATCGGGATGCCGATCAACCCAATACGGCGCAAATACGATGCGCGGGCTGGTGCGGCGGATTTCTGCCACGATGCTGTCGATATTGCTGCGTGTTAGCTCAAGGCCGCGATCCGGCAGCTGCAGATTGGTCCGTGAATAAAGACCAAGCACCGCAGCAGCTTCATCGGCTTCGCGCCTTCGCTGCTCTACGGTGCCATTCGAAGACATTTCCGCTTCGGTCAAATCACAAATGCCAACCAGCATGCCTGCCATCGTATGCTTGGCAATGGTGCCGCCCATTCCGATTTCAGCATCATCTGCATGAGCGCCAAATACGAGAATATCTAAGCGCTCACTCATAACGGCAATTCAGGCTTGTACTTATGAACAAGCTCTCTCCAGGCAAAATCGCCGCGTTCCAGCGCCTTGACGAGCAATTCGGCTGTCGCCACGTTGGTCGCAACTGGAATGCCCTGCACATCGCAAAGGCGAAGCAGCGCAATAATGTCCGGCTCATGCGGCTGAGCCATTAGGGGATCACGCAAAAAGATAATCAAATCCATTTCATTTTGGGCTACAAGGGCGCCGATTTGCTGGTCGCCGCCGAGCGGTCCCGACATGAAACGGTGAATGCTCAAATTCGTTTGCTCCATAATTCTCGTACCAGTTGTACCCGTTGAATAGAGCTCGTGGCCAACAAACACCTGCTCATAGGCAATAACAAAGTTGACGATTTCTTCTTTTTTTCGGTCATGCGCGATGAATGCAATTTTCATAGGTGAGGCCCCTCTTCCGCTGTCTAGTTCAAACCTTCTACTAATCCATTAAATGCTCGAAACCGTATATTAAGCCGCTGTACCCCATCACTTTCTTGATCGCTACATTAACACCTGGCATATAGCCCGCACGGTCATAGGAGTCATGGCGAATTTTGAGCGATTGGCCATAACCGCCAAATACAACTTCCTGCTGCGCAAATACGCCCGGAAGTCTCACACTATGTATACGGAAGCCATTGTAGTAACCGCCTCTTGCTCCTTCAATCGTTTCTTTCTCGTTAGGATTGCCTTGGCGCAGCTCCTGACGAGCCTCGGCAATGAGCTCTGCCGTTTTGATCGAAGTGCCTGAAGGAGCATCAAGCTTGTGGTCGCCATGATATTCAATAATTTCAACATGCGGCATATATTTCGATGCCTGTGCTGCAAATTTCATCATCAGAATAGCGCCAATCGAAAAATTAGGCGCGATGAGCCCGCCAAGCTGCTTCTCGATACAACGCCCGTTAAGCTCTTCAATTTGCTCAGGGGTAAAACCTGTCGTTCCCATAATAGGACGAACCCCAAATTCTATCGCTGTTTTTGTATGTTCATAGGCTGCATGCGGAGCCGTAAAATCGACCATAACATCGGCCTTTGCACTGCTGAGCGCCTCTTCAATCGTCTTGCAAGCGATGACGCCGGTATTCGGCTTGTTCGCAAAGCTTCCTGCATCTACAGCGCCTGCTGAAGGCGCGACGGCGGATACAAGCTCCAGCGCCTCATCCTCCAGCACCATTTTTACCACTTCACGGCCCATAAGACCGCCTGCTCCGATTACTGCTACTTTAATTGTATCCACTTATCCATCACCTGTTCCTTCGTCTATGTTGTCCGTTGATTCGGTAGCGCATCAAGCGCCGCCGACGGCTCACATCAGCAAACAGCCTTCTGGCAGCTGAATGCTCCGGGTCAAGCCGAATCGCTTCTCGCGCATGGACAGCAGCTTCATCTAGCTGCCCAAGTTCAGCGTACGTCATGGCGATCCAGTAAAAAGCGTCAAAGCACAGCGGATCAAGCTCCACCGCCTTCTTTAGCATCAACAGCGCCTCTTCCAATGCCGGAGGTTCTTGTATCAGCTGTTGCTGCGCGCCAGAGAGCTGCAGCCTCGCTTCAATCGTCTGCAAATGATAAATATATTCCGGCTCATCCCTCGCCAGCTCAAGCGCACGGCGGGCATGGTCATAAGCTTTCGCCCATTTCCCGCTGCGCGCGCATGAAATAGCGCACTTATGATAATAACTGGCATTGTCAGGCTCTGCGGCAATCGCTTGCTCAAACCAGACAATAGCCTGTTCAAAATCGCTGGTTAAAATGAAAGCATACGCCTTTTTGATACAAGCATCCCCGTTCATTACCGCCCATCCTCCTTGTACACAGGTTGATGGTACAGCATATGTGAGATGCGGTATTACTGTTCAGCGTTTTTTAAAGTCCAGCGGTTTTTATCCCGTGTATTGAATTTGTCCATTACTTTATTATGTGCTTCCGTTAAATCAATATCGAGCGAATTGGCGAAGCAGGATAATAGAAATAAAATATCGCCTAGCTCCATCTCGATGGAGTTGTCAGCTTCATCCGCCTTCTTGCGCTTCTCGCCGTAGGAATGGTTCACTTCACGCGCAAGCTCGCCGACTTCCTCGCTCATTCTTGCCATCAGCGCCAGCGGACTGAAGTAGCCTTCTTTAAATTGAGAAATATAATCATCCACTTCTTGCTGGATATGTGCCAACGTTTTTTGAGACATACGTGAAATTCCCTTCTTTCAAGACTAGCGTTTTCCCCATCTATAGCAGTTGGAAAACAAGCCTAAAACTTATTGTTGTCAATAATTCATATGTTAACGCAAAGAGACGATGAAAACAATGTTTTTGAACGATGAAAATTGCGCTATACTACAGAATGGAAACCGCCTTCCGATCAACATCGGCGTTTTCCGGCCATCCCAAGTATAAGATTAATCGCAAGCAGTGGACACCGAAGCGAATAAGTGAAATAATGGCTTCTTTATGCTTATCATTCAAGCGTAAACGACAATCGCCGCCCTTGGCCGGCAAAACTTCGTTTTGCGCTGAAATATAAGCCCGATATAAAAGGAAAACTTATATGCTTATATTTAAAAAAAGGGGAATGCTAATGATGCTTCGAAAAGTGACTAAACAATTGCAAATTATTTTGCCTATTCTGCTAGGCACAGCCATATATGCTTTCGGGCTGCACTATTTCCTTATTCCGAACATGCTTATGGAGGGCGGTGTAACCGGCATAGCGGTTCTGCTCAATTATGCAGCCGGATGGCCGCTGTCCATTACGACGCTTGTCCTCAACATTCCGCTGTTTCTGCTTGGCTGGAAGACGCTTGGCCGTACCGAGATGCTTTATACGCTCGCTGGCATCGTATCGCTCTCCTTCTTCCTTGCTGTAATGGAGCAGCTTATTGCCAGAGGCTGGGTCATTACCTTCCACACTTCAACCGATTACATACTTGCCGCTCTGTATGCAGGCGTTACGCTCGGCGCAGGGCTTGGCATCGTCTTTCGCTTCGGCGGGACAACTGGCGGCGTGGATATTATAGCCCGAATCGTATCACGTCGCAAAACGCTGAGCATGGGGCAAATTATTCTTATACTCGATATTGTCATTATCGGAGGCTCGCTCTTTTTTATTCCTATCGAAAAAGTGCTGTATACGCTCGTAACGGTATTCGTTTCCGCCAAGCTTATTGATTTCATTCAAGACGGTGCCTATGCTGCCAAATCCTTCTCCATTATTACAGACAAAGGCACGCCGATGGCGCAGCGCATTACGATTGAGATGGAACGCGGCGTGACGCTGATGCCGGCAAAAGGTGCTTTCTCCGGCCAGCAAAAGGAAATCGTTTATTGCGTCGTCCAGCGGCAGGAGCTGCGCCGCCTCAAAGCAATCGTACGCAGCGTAGATCCTCGTGCTTTCGTCATCATTAATGATGTCCACGATGTGCTAGGCGAAGGATTTAACGAGGAATAAAAGCCGCTCCCATCATGGGAGCGGCTTTATGCCGTAAGGCTGCTGCTTGTATTTACGCCAGCTCTTATAAGCAAGCACAGCCATAATAATAGCGCCAAGCAGCAGCGTCCAGCTTACCGGATTAGCCGATGCGGGAGGCGCGAGCGCGGGCTCCTCCACAACAGCTTGCGGCTTGTCCGTAAACAATCTGCTTACCGCCGCTCCAAGCTGCGTCAGCGCCTCGTCTACTCGACCCGCTTGCGCTTGATCCTTAGGCCCAGCGGATAACAGCACGTTTGTGTAGCGTATCCGCTCTTGCAGCTCTGCTGCCCGTCCTTCCGGACGCAGCATAAAGGCGGGACCCTCAACGAGCGCCAAATGCGCGCTTAAGTTGTCCATCGCCGCTCTTGCAGCATTCGCCCTTTCCTCATAAGGGCGCTTCCACGCTTTCCTCACACGGCTTACATCTTCGAGCATAACCCGTTCATATTGCATCCATAAACCGCTAGCCGGCCTAAGCATCGCATCCGCTGTTAGATGAATCCGGGCAGATGCCTCCATCCACGCTACGGACTGCTTTTTGCTCAAAAGCTCATCGGAGACAGCCCTGATGCTCTGCTGCAGCTTTGCCCAGCCAGCTGGGCGGCCTTCTATGCCTGTTTCCAGCTGCGGCACAAGGCGCTCCAGCTGCTGGACATATTTATAGCCGGCCTGGCGGTTATCTGCATAAGAAGCCTTATATAATGAATGAGCCGCTTCCTCGAAACGACGCAGTAGCTCTTCAGCATCGGCAGCCTGCGCTTGTCTCGCGCCAAGCGGCTGTTCACCAGCATAAGCCCAAGTTGCAGAGACGGAGCCTAGCAACATCGCTATACATAATACAATGGGTATTGCAATACGCGTTCTCATGGACATCCCCCCATAATCCAGCTTATGAGGGGATGTCCATCGTTATGCTTTTTTAAAGTTGTTTTCTTGCTCGGAGCGCCAGCCAGCCGGCCATAAAGCTGAAGATGGTTAAGCCATATGTAAACAAACGGACTTGCGGCAAATCGTCCATCAGCTCATCAGCAAGCCAAGGGAACACGCCGAACGTATAATCAATCGTGTCATTCAGCAGCAGCCAGGCGGTGCCTATGACGACGGCCTTGAATCCTGCTCTCATAAAGCGAGCATACAGAAGCACCTCTACAGCCATACCTAGATGGGAAAATACAAGCATGCCATGCTGCCAATTCAGCTCTCCGCCTTGCGCTCCCGTAGCCACTATCATTGATACCGCCCACAAGCCGTATTTCACTGACGTTACGACCGCAAGACCTTCTATAATCATTCTAGTGACCTGAACGAATCTAGATGCCGATTCAGGCGGCGGGAAAAGCAAATAAAGCAGCGCAAGCGTGAAAAACAAACTAGCTGTCGGACTGTCCGGCACAAATACAAGCAGCCAAGACGGAAACCGTTCAAAGGTATAAACCAATTGATTCCAATACCATATGTAACCATAAACGGTCCCGAAAAAATTAACGATAAACAGCAGCCACAATATCGTACGGTTCATCCACAGCATGCGGCTCCATAACCATGACAATCCCATTATTTTCAACCCCTATATTCCTAGCCTTGTTATAGCGTCCGTACATTGTCCTAATAAGTTTGAAAAGAACCTGATTGCAATAAAGCAATCAGGTTCTTGCTGTTACTCGTTATTCAGTTGAAGCTTTCTGCTTGGAAAGCCACGTTGCAATTTGATCAATCTGCTCAGCGCTCAGGCTGTCTTTGAAAGAAGGCATATTGCCGTTGCCGTTCGTGACGGTCGCTACAATCTCTTCTTTAGATAATACATCGCCAATTCCCCGAAGTGCAGGAATTTGCGGTGGGTTACCTTTCATATCAGCTGCGTGGCAGGTCAAGCATTTGGATTGCTCCATCAGCTTGTGTGCTGGATCATCCGCTTCTACAATTGCAACAGATGCGGTTTCAGGCTTCTTCGTTGTGCTAGGAGCCTCTTCACCTTTAGCCGCTGCTTCTCTTGCTTTCTCTTCACGAATGTGATGCTCAGGTATCGTATTGGTAATTTCCAGCTGGTGCTGGTAGTGGTCCCAAGATATAACCGTCAAATACACACAGGCGATCAATGATAAAATCATTAGCGAGGAAGCAATCGGACGACGGTAAAATCTGCGCTCTTTGCCTGTATCGAGGAAAGGAGCAAGCAGCAAGCCGCCGAACATGACACCAGGAATACCCATTGTACCGAGTACAATGTAATCCTGTGATACATATGGATATTTCAAAAATTGATACAGGAACAAGAAATACCAGTCCGGCATCGGAATAAACGATGCGTTTGTCGGATCTGCCGGATAGCCTAGCGGAGCCGGCTCTGCAATCGTCCATACGAGAAACCCGACGAGTACGACGCAGCCAACCATCCACTCTTTCAGCAGGAAGTTAGGAATAAACGCTTCTGACTTTCCTGGAAAAGACGTGTAGTCCGGCGGAATATTCGGATGGTTGTTTTTCTTCACCCGCGAATCTCCGACGAATACAACCTTTTCGTCTGATTTGTGACCATGTGCCATCATAAAGTCCTCCCTTCGCTTAAAGTGGTCCCGAAATACCTTGTTTCCGAATCATCAGGAAGTGAGCTGCCAGCATAGCAAGAAGCGCACCTGGCAGGAAGAAAACGTGAATCGCGAAGAAGCGAGTTAACGTTTGAGCTCCTACGATGTCGCCGCCATACAGGAACTGCCCGATGTAAGGTCCGATGTACGGAACGGATTCCGCGATTTGAACGCCGACCTTTGTTGCGAAGTAAGCTTTGTTATCCCATGGAAGAAGGTAGCCTGTGAAACCAAGGCCCAACATAATGAAGAAAATAAGCATACCCACTACCCAGTTCATTTCGCGCGGCGCTTTATAAGAGCCGGTGAAGAACACGCGCAGCGTATGTAAAAACATCATAACAATAACGAGACTCGCACCAAAGTGATGCATACCGCGAACGATGCCGCCGAATGCGACCTTGTGGTTCAAATAGTCAACGCTTGCATAAGCATTCAAAATGTCCGGAACATAATACATCGTCAGAAACATACCAGACAAAATTTGAATAACGGTAATAAAAAACGTCAAGCCGCCAAAGCAGTAGACAAATGCCGAGAAATGATGTGCAGGGTTAACGTGCTCCGGTACTTCGTGATCCGCAACATCCCTCCACAACGGCGTAATGTCAAGACGTTCATCAATCCAATTGTATACACTTTTAAACATCTGATCATTC
Source organism: Paenibacillus sp. JT22N7 (assembly GCF_059383875.1). Classification (NCBI taxonomy): domain Bacteria; kingdom Bacillati; phylum Bacillota; class Bacilli; order Caryophanales; family Paenibacillaceae; genus Paenibacillus; species Paenibacillus sp. JT22N7. Next base: position 35,982 of record NZ_JBXENY010000012.1, on the reverse strand, counting down.
GCCTCCTTAGCCTACCCGTGAATTTGGCTTAACTGGACCCAAGTAAACAAATCCATTCTCAAGCTTCACTTCGTATTCATCCAATGGATTTGGAGCAACTGCAAGGTTCTTGCCGTCTTTCGTATAACGTGCGTCGTGACACGGGCAGTCATACTCGTCTTTACCTTTCGCATTCCAAGCAATTGTACAGCCCAGATGTTTGCAGATCGGTGAAAGCGCAAAAATTTTGTTGTTTGCGTCTTTGGACACCCAAGCAGACAACTCAGGATCGCTGACGTACCATCCATCAACTTGGTGAATTTGGAACTTAAACTCTTGCGGATCTGTCGTAATTTTGCTCTCTTCTACTACTTTAACAAAGGTGCCCTCGGTTTTTTTCTCTAATAATGGGTCTACCGCAAAACGCACCATTGGAAGCACGGCTCCGCCCATCATAAATGCGGTTGTTCCACCGAGCGTATACGACAAAAACTGCCGTCTTGACATCTCTTTGCGTTGAAGCGGCTTATGTGCCGATTCTTGATGTTCGTGGTTACTCATCTTCTGTTCTACCCCCTTTGCCAACCATTTCTTGTGTTTTAGCCCATGGCAAAACACATGACGAACTAGGACATACTTATAATAGCCTAGGTGCTTAGGAGCGTCAAGAATATGGCTGATGATTGTCTGCCTAATAAAATGTTGATTTTTAATTTGTAATTAATTTGTCACATTTAACCTTGCATGGCATTTGTTTTCCCCAAAAAACTTCCCGATTATGCAAAATTGAAAAATCAGGATGGCTCCTTTGGATTCCACATAAGCGAAACGCGCTCCTTCACGTCGGCACCAGAAGGCAGCTCGCCGGCTTGATCCGGTTCCAGCAGCAAATCGGCCTGAATATGGGCCAAATCCAGCTTGCCGGATGCGGTCGCTACAATTATATATCGGAATCCCGATGCTCTAAGTGAAGCGCATACATCATTAATCATATCAACAGCCGCATGGGCCCCTACATAATGAAGCGCCGGATAAGTGACGACTCGCCCTTTAAAAGGTATTTCTATCAGATCCATTACATCACGCAGACGCTCCAGGGCAGCGGTCGCCTCATAAGGCTGCTCTTCGCCGTTCATGCCTGTCACAGGCAGCATGCAAGTGTCCAAATAAGGACGCAGCTCTTCCCACTGCTCTTCTTGCACATCGCTAAATTTCATTGCTAAGGACTCCTTCCGCTTGCAGCTTCAGCTGGCTTATCGCAGCTTGCGAAAGCTAGCTAGCTTCCTTTTTATAGATCAAACCTTTGTCTATGTTAACGGTTTATTGTCCTTTTGCCAATGGGTCTTCTCCATCTGCCTGCTTATTTTGCTTGATGCGCAGCAAAATAAGCTTCTACCTCAGCTCGCGAGTTTTCTCGCCAGAGCCTGTGATGGAAGCTTATTTAACCCTTCTCCTTGCTTTCCACGTTATGCCTTCACTTCATTTCGTTCAATTCTTTAGCTAAGCGATAAAACGTATCCTCATCGCCAGCCGCAAGCGACTGGTCAATTTCGCGGTAAATACGTTCCGCACGGAATTTTCGCACCGCTTCATCCAAGGCCATTTCTGCTGCAAGCGACAGCATCGCTTCATACGTTACTTTCATTTTATCCATAGGATACACCTCCACACCGGCGTTAAGAGATCCTATATTCTTCGCCTTTCTTCACGTAGCTTTCCATCGTTCGTTTCATTCGCAGCAAATCGTCCTCTGTAAGCTCTCTAACGACTTTAGCAGGTGAACCAAGAGAAAGCGTATAGGGTGGTATCTTCTTATTCTCCGTAACAATCGAACCGGCTCCTACTAAAGCATATTCACCAAGCTGCGCGCCGTTAAGTACGATTGCCCCCATTCCAATTAATGTGCCTTTGCCTATCGTACAGCCATGGATAATAGCCGCGTGCCCAATGGAAACTTCATCTTCCAAAATGAGCGGCTGGTTCGTATTCACATGACCGACAACTCCATCTTGTATGTTGCAGCTATGTCCAATGTGTATCGGAGCCAAATCTCCGCGAAGCACAGCGTTAAACCATACCGTGCTGCTGTGGCCGATTGTTACATCACCAATCAGCTTCGCTCCTTCCCCGATATAAACACTGGAATGAATCGTTGGTCTTACTCCCAAATAAGGCAGCAGCATCTCGTAAATTCCCCTCTCATTTGCACTGGAAATCAGCATTCAGTTGCTATGCATCCATTCCTTTACATTAACGTGGGGTGATTCTATCAACTGCCGCAGCCATTGTCAATACATGAACAATCGGTTCTGCTCTTCCAGACTGATGCCTAGCATTACCGCTTTGCCCGCTTTCGTCGTTTTGATGACCATACCGTGTTGCTCATGCTCTCCCAGGCGTATTAAACCAAGATGGACGAGCATGCCAAGCAATCTGTGCTGAAAAATCCGCTCCGCATCATCATAATAGAAAGGTTTAATGAGCGGGACGAGCACTTGGCTGAGCGATTGTGCCGTTACCCACTGATCCGACAGTCCGCCAATCCATTGTACGAGCGCTAAAATGTTCGGAATGGGCCCTTTATACTGCTTAAGCCAGCATTTGTACAGCTGCTGCAATTCATTTGCCGGAGCGCTAAGCAGCCTTTCCTGCCCACCTGGCGTAAGCCTGAGGCCCAGAGGCTCCTCTAGAAAATAGTTCATTTGCACACAGTAGTCATACAGCAGCGACATTCGATTCGGATAATGGTGAAAATATTTGCCGTAGCCGAATCGCCATTCCCCCTTGCCCGGCAGCTCCTCCTTGATCGAAAACATATCAAGCAGTTGCAAGCTGAAGCGCTTGTATAAGGAGCCGTCAGCCGCCATCGTCACTTCGTTGTGATGGATGTAATGCAGCAATTGACGAATATCGGCTTGCAGCAGCTCCTGCTCATCACGATACACATGAGGCTCGTCTGTATACACAAGCTGTGCTGCAAATTTGCGCTTCAACGTTTCACGAAACCGCTGCTTCAAATCCTCTGGCACCTGAAACAAATAACGGTTCGGCCCAGTGAAGCCGTTAAACAGCCAGCCCTGATGCTTGAATTTGACGATTGTATCCCGGGGGCTGCTCTCCTTCATGACAGGCGTTTTCTTAGAACGGCGCTTCGGTTGTGTTGCTTTGGCCGGCTTCTGAATAGAAGAAGCTTTCTCTCCAGAAACCTGCTGCTGCACCTTCGCTTCCTTCTGGGCAACGCTCGCCGTCTCCGGGCTGCTGAACTTGCTCTGCTGCGCACGAGCCAGAAGCTCCTCCAGACTAAAAGCGTCTCTCGTCTCGAACAGCAGCGAGTTTAAAAAACGCAAATCCTCAATTGCCATGCTGCTGATCTGTTGCTCGAAAACATCATTTCTGCTTACTGCGCCAAGAATCGACTGAATCAATTCATTTTTGGAGTTGCTATTGCACTCGCATTGATAGACGGAGGCAATGCGGCTGAGCTGCCCGATATCTGCGCAGCCGAGCATATCCGATAAATTCATAGTCTCTCCTCCTTCGCGCTTAACTGCTGCTTTAATGAACAGTTTGCTTGCACTCATGATTGTAGAGCAGCCTTTTTTTATTACCATTATGGGAAGAAACTCAGATTTTATAACCGCAGTTCCAGAAAAAATAGTTTTTATGCTTCTTTTTCGGAAAAAGCACCTCTAACAGCAACCATAAAAAAACGCCATTCCTCCAGTAGGAGAAATGGCGCTGCCATCAATTGAATCCAGCTGCCCCTGCAATTGTTAAAGCAGCTTTCACGCTTATTTTAAACGCCGACTTGATCAAGTTGTTGCAAATGCCGGCTGCAATTGTACAACAAGGATTCCCATTCATTTTCGTTGAATTGGAGAATCGAGTAGGACATATTATCGAGAAACTGCTTATCAAGTCCCGAGCAGAGCTCGTCCAGCAGCTGGGCAAGAAAGCTCCCATGCGTGACGACAAGCAAGCGCCCCTGGGGATTGCCTCGCCGCCATTCCTCTACAAAAGAACGCCCACGCCCGCGCACAGTCTCGTCAGACTCCTGTCCAACTTCAGCTTGGCGCCATTGCTCACCCCAGCGTGCTATTCGCTCCTGCTCCGTCGTTCCTTCTATGTCGCCATAAAAACGTTCACGCAGCCGCTCATCCGGCGCAAGCAGCGGAATACCCAGCTTATCCGCGACAATTCGGGCTGTCTCACGGGCACGCTGCAAATCACTGGAAATGACAGCATCCCACAGCTTCTGATCTTCGCTTAGACGGTTAGCGAGCGCAGCAGCTTGCGCGACTCCCCGCTCATTCAAGGGAATATCGGTCTGCCCTTGTATTTTCCCAAGCTTATTCCAATCCGTATTGCCGTGACGTACCAGACCTATTATCATCCCGCCAGCCTCCCCAGCTTAGTTGCAATCTATTACCGCAACGTAACGCAAAACAAGGGCTCCTGTCAAGGAGCCCTTCGCATTAGCTGCGTGTTCTTGATAACCAATTCAGCATAAGCAGCGTCATGACCATGCCAAGCAGCGACAGCGCTACCCAATACTGTGGAAAAGCCGGAACGACCTTAAGCACGAAAGGATCGCTGATGCTCGCAACCGGCACTTCATATTCAGCGCTAATGACGAGCCCGCTGCCAGAAGCATTAGCTGTGTCCATAAAACCAGTCAACTGGGCCAATTGATCCGGACTTGTACTCGTTTCGTTGCCCACGACGAAAAATACGAGCGCACAAACGAACATCGCCATGCAGCCTGCCACAATAAGGGCCACATTGCGACGAAAGGAAGGAGAAAACTGATAGCTTTTGTGTGTAACCGGCATAAGCCAGGAATCCTCTGCATAAATGCGATCCATGACTCCGCGCGTCACATGATCCATTGGCGGCAATTGTACAGAATCATCCTCGGCAATGCAGCGAATCAGCTCCTCGCTCTCTTCCCACAAACGGAGCTGCTCCATGCAATGCTCACAATCAAGCAGATGGGCCTCTATCTCCTGCCGCTGCGGATCTTCCTCCGGCAGCTCCCAGCAAATATGGAGTTTGTGTTGAACGTCTTCGCATTTCATCGCGTTTTCATCCCTTCAAATTCTTCCACTCCGAGAGCTTCGCCAAAATAAGGCTCCAATTGCACCTTCACACTGGCTCTGGCTCTGAATAACAAGGATTTCACAGAACTGACCGTCTGCCCTAAAATGCTGGCAATTTCCTGGTAGTCCATTTGGTCATATTCTCTAAGGATAAGTGCGGACCGTTGTTTTTCAGGCAAATTATTAATAGCTTCGCGAACCATCGCCATTCGCTCATTTCGAAGCACGAGCTGCTCCGGACCTGCATCAGGGGCCGTTACAGGCACAATACCCGATTCATCTAGAGACAAATTTGCAGCTTTCTGCTTGCGCAGCTCGCTAAGCACGGTATTGCGGGCAATCGTATAAAGCCACGTGGAAAAAGAAGCATCCACCTCACGAAACGAGTGCAGGCTGCGATAGGCTTTATAAAACGTTTCCGAGCATAAATCCTCTGCCAGCAGCTCAAGCTTCGCGCTTTTGAGCATATGAAAAATAAAAGATAATATTTTGCGCTGATAACGGCTCATTAGCTCTGAATAAAGCTCAATGTTGCCATCTTTAATTTCCCTTATTAATTGGGAATCAGTCATGACAGGCGAACCTCCCCACCTGCGAATTCATCTTCCCGGCCCTGTTATCATTAAATTGTACCAAGCCGGAAGCAAAAAGTTGCGGTATGTATAATAAAAATTATGAATCGCTAGTCTAACAACATAAATTCGCGCCGCATAATCAAAATCCTGCTTTATTCGACAAAAGGATAAATGAGGAATTTTTTAGAAAAAGGTGCTTGCTATTGATAAATCCCCCTCCTTTTATCCTATAGAACAAAAGAAAAGTGGTTAAGCAGGCAACTAATCCTGCTCAGCCACTATCCCGTTTGCCTATTCTTCATCCTCCTTCAGGTCATGCTCAAAGGGCGAAATTAACGTATAACGACGGCAGCTCAAGGTTATGATATTTATGTTTCACCGCCTATAAGCCCTTAATATAAAAAATTCCACTTATCACGCTTACATGCAAGGTGGTGTTTTTGCTCTTGTATTACTATTAAATTTTAGTGAAGTGAGGAATATATATGAATGAGAAAAAAAAATGGGATTTATCGGCTCTCGCGACTATCCCGCTTATTATGACGCTTGCGAATTCCATGCTCATTCCTATCCTTCCTCTTATTCAAAAAAAATTGCATATCTCTTCTCTCCAATCCAGCCTCATTATTACAGTTTACGCTGCGATATCCATCTTATGTATCCCTTTGGCCGGTTATCTTTCCGATCGTTTCGGAAGAAAACGAATTATCGTCATCGGGCTATGTATTGCGGCTGTCGGTGGTTTAATCTCAGGTTTAGCAGCATGGTTATTGCATGATCATGTTTACGCATTCATTTTAACAGGCAGACTCATTCAAGGGATTGGAGCCGCTGGCGCATTCCCGATCGTTATGCCATTGGTTGGCGATATGTATAAAAGCGAGGAAGAGGTTAGCAATGGACTTGGCATTATTGAAACCTCTAATACTTTAGGCAAGGTTTTAAGTCCCATTCTAGGTTCTGCATTGGCGCTAATTATTTGGTTTCTACCTTTGGCTGTCATACCCTTCATTTCAACCGTATCTATTGTAGCCGTTATTTTTCTCGTTAAAGCACCAAAACAGCAAAATAAAACAAAGCTAAATTTTAAAAATTTTCTTGCTTCCCTTAAAGGCATTTTCTCCGAAAATGGGAAATGGCTGTATGTCATATTTGCACTCGGCGGAAGTGCCATGTTTATGATGTTCGGTTTTCTTTATTATTTATCATCCGTTCTTGAGGAAAGCTATCATATAGAAGGTATTTGGAAAGGTGCACTGCTGGCAATCCCGCTCAGCGCTATTTGCATCGCTTCTTTCGCCTCGGGGAAATGGATTGGAGAAAATAAATTGAAAATGAAATGGTTTACCGTGGTCGGATTTGTATTTATCGCCTCAGCCATGCTGATTTGTGGATTAGCCAATACAAAGAGCTTATTTCTCCTAATATCTCTCATGTTTATTAGCGGATTAGGCATCGGTATTGTTCTGCCCAGCTTAGATGCGTTAATTACGGAAGGAATAGACAAAAAACAACGTGGGACTATCACTTCTTTTTACAGCAGTACAAGGTTTATAGGCGTTGCCTGTGGACCATTAGTCGCTTCCATGCTTTTACGTCACATCGAATGGTTGTTTTATATTTTTGTAGCAATTGCTGGCGTGTGCTGCTTAATTGCTTTGTTTTTTATAAAACCAGATCAAATTAATATATAGAAAAATAGCAGCTAAATCATTAAGCATGAAGCATGAATTAGATAATTATGCATATTGAATTTGTCATTTGTGTATTTGAATCTGTTAAAATCCTTGCTAAACTAAAATTCGATAATGAGAATCATTATTATAATAACATCCTCAAGAGCCTAAGTGAGACCGGAGTGCTTTTTTAGGAGTCATTCTTTTTTTATAAGAAAGGTTGGTTGAATTGACTGCAAATAGACCATTATGTATTGGATTATGCTTAAATGCAACATGGACGAAAGGCGAGGGCTGGCGGCAACCAGATAGCAAAGTAGAAAGAATGGGATCCATTGATTATTACATTAATTGGGCAAAGATGGCGGAGAAGTCAAAACTCGATTTTCTTTTCAGGGCGGATTATCTTTATGTCAGCCCGCAGATGATTGGCGATACCGCTAGTTTTGGCAGTCCTGACCCTACTATGATGTTTGCTGCCATTGCCCGTGAAACCGAGCGAATCGGTCTCGTTACAACCATTTCTACGACTTTTAATCCGCCATATGTTGTTGCCAGGCAGCTTCAGTCTTTGCATTGGCTGAGCAATGGGCGCGCAGGCTGGAATATTGTAACTTCTATTGAAGGGGCAGAAAATTTTGGCGATTCCCCAATGCCTTCCCCACAAGAAAGATATGCAAAGGCAGTGGAGTTTACGGATGTTGTACGCAAGCTATGGGACAGCTTTCCGCAAGAAGCCATTGTTATTGACCGCAAGTCCGGCATGTTTTCTGATAAGGATAAAGTGACTGCCATTAATCATTCCAGTGAATTTTTCAGTGTAAAAGGTCCTCTTACTTTACCTTCTCATAAATCGGGAACGATCCCTTTATTTCAAGCTGGCGCTTCCGATATTGGGCGGAATTTCGCCTCTTCTGTAGCTAATGCTATTTTTGCGGCTCTGCCGGATGTTGAATCAGGAGTGGAATTAAGAAATGATCTGAGAAGAAGAGCCGCAGAGCATGGTCGCGATCCGAACGCCATCCGAGTATTGCCAGGCTTATATTTTTTCCTAGCCGATACACACGAAGAAGCGCTGGAATTGCATAAGACTGCGCATGCGAATTTAAGTATTGCACGCAGACATGCCTCTCTGAAATCGGTGCTAGGTCTTGATTTAAGCGATTTGCCTTTGGAGCAACGTGTAACTGCCGAGATGCTTCCCGATCCTAATCAGGCCGTCCGCAGCCGGACACATGCTGAGCTGCTGCGCCGTTACATTACAAAATATCAGCCTACAGTGGAAGAGGTACTCGCAAGGCCGGAGATTGTAGGATCTGCCCATTGGGTATCTGTTGGAACGGTTGAAACGGTGCTAAACGATATTATTGAACGATTTGAGGCTGGAGCTATAGATGGATTTATAGCCCTTCCAGGCGGTTCAGAAAAATCTATGGAAATATTTTTTGAACAGCTGGTGCCGGAGTTGGTTGAAAGAGGCTTGTTCCGAAGCGAATATACGGGAAGCACATTGCGTGAGCATTTGGGAATTACATAATCTATTATTAATCACTAATGTGCAGGCATAATATAACGTGTTGTCAATCTAGCTTTTGATAAAACGCAAGATTGCACCATATGGACTAATGCTGGTAAGATGGTCGATTCTTTTTTTTGTTATAGGTTTCCCCTTAAAGGTGCTCCTTTCTTTGGTTGATGGTGTTCAGTCGAACCCTGTTCTACCAAAGACAAGGGCGCTTTTTTATTTTTATGAGGCGCTACTTTCATCATTCAGGGTACATATTACTTTTGAAAAAGCGGTACTATAACAACACTGTGTTTTTTCCTCAAACAAGCTTTTTTGGTGACATTTTGGTACAACCCAATATTGTCAAGTGGGATGACGAGTATCAAGGAAACCCCATTACAATAAAGCAATGTTGCCATCTTTAATTTCCCTTATTAATTGGGAATCAGTCATGACAGGCACCCCCCCACCTGCGAATTCATCTTCCCGGACCTGTTATCATTAATTTGTACCGAGCCGGAAGCAAAAAATTGCGGTACGTATAATAAAAAATCCGAATCGTTCGTTTATCAAATCGCCTAATACAGTTAGCAAGGCCTCCATTATTACCCCCTTGACAATCCATTCTATTAAAAAAAGGGCTATCATCTATCGTTATTCGCCCTTCTTGCACAAAAATAGATATCAGTCTAGTAAAACTTGGGTTTTTACCCTTCCAAATTTCCAAGTCCAACGTATGATATCTCAAATCTTAGGAGGTGTATTCATTGAGTTGTATTATTAATAAAAACAAGAAAAAGAAAAACTGTCATAAAAAAATCATTACTGTATGTAAACCTAAACGAAAAAAGAATGTTATTATAAAGAAAAAAATCGTTAAAGTAACGTGTCCTGCCCCTAAAGTTAAAGTTAATGTTACCCCTACACCTGGCCCACAAGGACCACAAGGGCCGGCTGGTGCTACAGGGCTGACGGGTCCACAAGGGCCAGCAGGAACTGCTGGGCTAACAGGTCCACAAGGGCCAGCTGGAGCTACAGGACTAACAGGTCCACAAGGGCCGGCTGGCGCCACAGGACTAACAGGGCTAACAGGCCCACAAGGGCCGGTTGGAGCCACAGGACTAACTGGACTAACAGGTCCAACTGGACCAACAGGGCCTCAAGGGCCGGCTGGCGGCATATCTTCCTTCGCCTTCCTATGCAGCACGGAAGCACAAAATGTTGCGCAAGCAGCGGCACCAGGAGGGCAAGGCGGCGCAGTGACCTTTAACGATATGGTGATTAGCGCAACTGCGCTTACTTTCTCCCCACCAAGCAATATTATCATTAACGAAAACGGCTTTTATAACATTAGCTGGGAAGTGTTCCCAACACCTGGAAACTCTGCATTTGGTTTATTCTTCGATCCAGACGGTGCAGGTCCAGCTCCAGCAACACTTGTGGATTGCAGCAACTACGGTACAGGCGCAGGCAACAATCCTTACCAAGGTCAAGTCGTTGCTCAATTAACCGCTGGCGGCGTATTGACTTTAAATCGTATTGATAACATGGGCAATCTGGTATTGCAAAACGCTATCGGCGGCGGAACACCAACCGTGAGCGCATCAATTGTCATTGAAAAACTAGCATAATCTTGTTCGCTCTTCGGGGCTGTCACCAGCTGTCATTCGTAATGGCTGCTGGTGACAGCCTTTTTATGAAGCACTTTGGAAATAGAAAAAAAAACTTCGCCATATAGGCGGTCCCAGATTGTCGAGAAACGCTACGTCTTGGGAAGCGGTTAAGCGCTCTCAAATTTAATTTCGAAAAAATGAAAACGCTTATTGACATATTGGAAGCGTATACATATAATAAAAGTACAGTATGGTTTCTCTCCACTCCTATCCAAAACTTATGTTCTGAGAATGAACATGGACCGCCTCTATGGCGGTCTTTTTTTTGCCCTTGCTTAGTTTGAATATACATTGTTTCTGTATTTATTTCCTTAGCTATACAAGTTGAACTAATGTCCCTAAATCAAAAAGCCCCGCAGCAGCTCAAAAGCTGCTCGGGGCATTGCTATATGTTACTGATGAACCGCGAAGCCGGCATCCGCAAGCACAAGCTGAGCCTGATCCAAATCCTCCTGCGTGCGGAAGGACAGCCTCAGAACGCCCGGAACATCCTCCCTGCTCTCGATAATATGGATGTTGCTCAAATTGATGCGCTCCTTGCCAAGGTCGCTGGCGATTTTACCAATAATGCCGGGATGATCGGGTACGTCTACATAACAATCATAAATCGAATGCAGCATGCCCTTGCGGCGCTCAGGCAGCTTGCTGCGGAATTCGCCCGCTGTACGGAACGCTTCCTCTATGCCTTCGCCATCTTCCCGCTCCAGCAGGTCCGCGAATGTTGCGATTTCTGCATTCCAATCTTTCAGCAGCTTTAGCAGCACGCCTTTATTATTAACCAAAATGTCGCGCCATACGACCGGGTCGCCTGAGGCGATACGGGTAATATCGCGGAACCCCCCTGCTGCAAGCGAAGCATACAGCTGATCCTGCTCATTGTAGCCGCGAATCTGGTTGACCAGTGCAACTGCAATCATATGCGGCAGATGGCTGATCGCGCCCACGATTTCATCATGCGACTTCGCGTCCACACTGACAATGTGCGCTTTCGTCAGCGCAAGCAGTTCAATGAGCTTGTCCAGCTGTCCCTGCGGCGTCGACGCGTCGGGCGTGAGGACGTAAAACGCATTTTCGAACAAATGGGTCGATGCCGCTTCAACACCCGAGCGCTCCGATCCCGCCATCGGATGGCCGCCGATAAACGAAACGCCCGGCTGGCTTTCCAGCCTGCGTCCGCATAAAGCAACGGAAGCTTTCGTGCTGCCGACATCCGTCACAATACAGCCCGGCTTCAGCGGCAGCTGGCTCAGCTCATCTACATACTCCTCCAGCTTGCCTACAGGCACGCAGAGGAATATAAAATCAGCGTCAACAGCCGCCTCCCGAACAGACGTCGTTGCTGAATCTACGACGCCACGATTGACATATTTCTCTGCGGAGGACGCCCGGTTTGAATAACCGACAACCGTTACGTCCGGCTTCCCCTTAAAACAAAGGGCAAGCGATCCGCCAATTAATCCTACGCCAAAAATCGCTATTTTCACCATAACCTTATGACTGCACCGCCACTTCCTGCAAAACCTGCTCCAAAGCAGCTATAAACTGCTCATTTTGCTGCTTTGTGCCTACGCTGACCCGAATATAGGTCGGGTAATACGTCCAACGGGAACGAATAATAAAGCCTTTGCGCAGCAGCGCATCAAATACTTCCGGAGAAGGACGCTTGACATCGACCATAATAAAATTGCCATGCGCCGGATAATAAGCAAGGCCAAGCCGGTCAAACTGCGCAGCAAAATAAGCGATGCCCGCTGCATTTTGCTGCACAACATGCTGAATAAAAGCTTGATCGGACACGGCCGCCTTCGCCGCTGCCTGTGCGATTCTTGACGTATTAAACGGCTCCCGCACCTGATTAATGAAGCGAAGCACGTCCGCGTCGCCAACGCCATAGCCGATACGCAGCGCTGCCAAGCCATACACCTTCGAGAACGTGCGCAATACGATCAGATTCCGGTAGCTGCTTAGCAGTTCAATGCCGTTCGGGAAAGCAGGATCTGTTACTAGCTCGCAATACGCCTCATCCAGCACAACGAGCACATGGCTCGGTACCTGCTGTAAAAAGGAAGTCAGCTCATCCTTCGTCACAATCGTGCCAGTCGGGTTGTTCGGGTTGCAAATCCAGATGATTTTCGTACGCTCTGTTACCTTCGCCAGCATAGCAGGAAGATCATGCTTGCCCTCCTTCAGCGGCACCTCGATGATGCGAGCGTTCTCAATTTCGGCGTTATGCTTATACTGCGGGAAGGTCTCGTCCGCCATAATCGTTTCGTCGCCGGCAACAAGAAATGCGCGGGCCAGCATTAAAATAATTTCACTGGAGCCTGTGCCGAAAATCAGCTGCTCCGGCTTTACGTTAAGATGGTTTGCAAGTGCTGCTGCAAGCTCAATGCTGGCGCCATCAGGATAAATATTCGTTTGGTTTATTTCTTCCAACATTGCCGCTTTAGCCTGCTCGGAACAACCATGTGGATTTTCATTGGAAGCCAGCTTCGTAACTTCAGTTAGCCCAAGCTCTCTCTTCACATCTTCAACCGGCTTGCCAGGCTGATAGACAGGGAGATGTAAAATATTGTTTTTTGGCTGCATGCTGCCGATCACCTCTTCTTAATATATCAACACATTAATTGATATATAAATATCAATTGCATAAAGCTTATTGTCTCACATCTTGTCCCGCTTTAAAAGATGTTCTATTGCAATTGATCGAGCCAGCCCCAAAGAAAAAATCTAAAATCCCATCTCAGCAAGCCAGGATGACAATTTTGCCTCCCGCTCCTTCAATTCGGCCTGTCCGAGCTGACCGAGCCGGCGTTCGCCAACGATGCATCCGTCCAACATAAATAGCACACGCTGTGTTTTGGCAGCTACCTTCGCATCATGGGTTACCAGCATAATCGTCGTCCCTGCAGCATTCATTTCCGCTAAAATATCCATGACCTCATCGCTCGCCTTGGAATTAAGCGCCCCCGTCGGCTCATCGCCAAACACCAATTGCGGCCTGTTGATGAGCGCCCGGCAAATGGCCGCCCGCTGGAGCTGTCCACCTGATACTTGCGACTTGTCCACATGGGCCAGCTGCGCAATGCCTGTCCGCTTCATCAGCTCGCTGGCACGCCTGTTGATAGCAGCCCGGCTCTCTTCTTTCGCCATATAAGCGGGCAAAATAATATTGTCAAGCAGACTGAGATTTTTCAAAAAACCGCTCTGCTGAAAAATAAATCCCATTTTGCTCAAGCGAAGCTGGGCCAACCGCTCTTCGGATAGACTGCCGATCTCTTGCCCTTGTATGGCAACGCTGCCGGACGTCATTTTATCCATCCCGCTAATGATCTGCAGCAGGGTCGACTTGCCGCAGCCAGAAGGCCCCATTATAGATACGAACTCACCTGCCTGCAATTCCAAATTCACATTTTTCAGCACAGGCTGTTCGTTATTTTTGCCTAAGGAGTAGCTTTTGTTAACCTTTTTCGCCTCTAACACATTTGTCATCACAATGCCCTCATTTCGAAAATGATTTTGCTGCGCCAGCGCCTTTGCCAGCTCCCGTTACAGCTAAACTGCTGAATAATGTCGTTATGATTACGACAACGATAAGTGCCAGCGGAATCCATATGTAAGCCACAAGCGGATTTACGACAAACGCGACGCGGGCTGCGCCCATAAAGGACATCAGCACGCTGACTGCACCCTGCCCAAGGGTTCCTGCTGCTGCGGTGCCTAACACCATTCCCGCCAGTAATACGACCAGCGAGCGGATAATGTATTGCAGTCTGATCTGTTTCAAGGAAAATCCAAGGCTTCTCATAATGACGATGTCGGAAGCGTCTTTCACGATTAGCATGTTGAAAAATAAGGCGGTAATCAGTATCGCGATCACGAGAGCTGCTGTCGAGGTGAGCACCGTTATTTTTTGCAGCTGGCTTATGGTGGAGCTTAACGTCTGGGACAAATAATCTTCCATAAGCGTCACCTTTGCCGGATGAAAGGCCGCTGCGTATTCCGCTGTTTTCTCACCAATGGCCACGCCCGGCTTTACATTCAGGCTGACCATGTACCAGAGAACGGACTGTGCTTCGTAAGGCAGCAGCGCCTTCGCCGTCTTGCCGCCATTGGTCACATCCTGATAAATGCCCGTAATCTTCAGCTCTCGTTCTTTCCCGGCTGCGAGGAGCGTTAGCGTGTCGCCAAGCTGCTTGCCGCGCTCCTTCGCATGGAGATAAGAAAGAGCCATTTCATCATTTTGAGCAGGCGCAGCCCCGCTTAAATAGGCTAGCGGGAACAGCGAAAAATCGCCCGTTTGCACGCTCACATTTTCATAGACGCCATCCTCGCTGCGCAGCTTATAAGAGCTCGTTACGAGCGGCGAATACTTTTCTACATCGCTGTCGTTTTGTATATAGGCGAGCATATCGTTGTACCGCTGCGCTGCGTCGCTTGTCTGCCGCATATCGATTTGAATATCACTCCTCCCGGCTCCCATATATGTTATAAAATCAGGCGATTTCATCGTATTCAAAAAATTTGCCGGCACAATGATAAGGAAGAAACAAAGCGTAAACACGAGGCCCAGCAAGCCGAAGGTTCTAATCCGGACGAACACATCCTGCATGCCGACAAATAGATGGACAGGGATAACCCGGCTGCGATGGAGCTTCAACAGTCCTGACATCCCTCCTTTGGACGGAATGCTGCCTGAACGCAGAGCTTCAACGGCCGATATTCGCTTAAATCTCCGCAAAACGAAGCGGCAGAACATCATCACTAGTAGAAAAATACAGACCGCTCCCAGCAAGGGGACGGTGTAGCTAAGCGCATTTTTTTCAGCTGTGCCCATATATAGGCTCCGATTCGCTATGAAAGCCCGCTCTGTAAATAGGGACAGCACATACCCTGCCAAACTAGCCAGCAAAGCGATCATCCGATATTTCATTAAATATAGCCGGCGGATATGCTCTCCAGCCATCCCAATCGCCTTCATAACGCCAATCTCATAAAAATCCTCCTCCATCGCAGCAAGCATCGTGAACCGCAGGCAGAGAAAGGCGATCGCAATCAGCAGCAAGCTGGCTAAAAGAATAACAACGGCCGCAACGCCGTCGGTCAGCGCATTCAATAGCCGAAATTGGGCGGATGTAATGGCGGGTCCTTGGTGGGGAAGTCCAGATGATTGATAAAGCTGTTCAAATTCGCTAGTTCGCTCCCCATCATGCAGCAGAAATTCGATCAAATATTCTTTTTCGGCAAAGTAGCCCTTAAGCGTCTCCCAATCCGAATCGCTCACAACGATACGCTTCGAGCTGACAATAGACGGATTCATCTGGGCATCCCTAACAAAATCCGCTATCGTAAAAGTCATGCTAAAGGAACCTTTGGCAATCCGCATCGTATCCCCGATTTCCAGTCCCTGCTGCTGCTTAAAATAAATCGGCACCGCTATTTCGCCTGGAAGCACATCCAGCCTGTTATTGGTTAAATCAAGTAAAAAATCAAACGCTTTATTTTGCTTTACAATGCTCATTTCCATGACGCTGCCTGCCTCTGACTCACCACTCGCGCCAAAATAAACATGAGCCGGCTCAATAGAAATCATCTCGACCGTTTGCTGATCCTTCACTAGCTTACTGCCGTTTGCAAAAGCCTCTATTTCCCGCTGGTCGATTTCCCCGGCATGCATTTGGACAAAATGGGGGACAGCCGCTTTCTCAAACCAGTCATCCACCGAACGGAACAGCTCCAGCAGCATGCTTGCACTGCTTGCCACGAGCAGCGAGGAAATCATAATAAATATAAATAAAATAGCGGTAATCAGCTTATTGTTAGCGATATCTTTTCTCCACATCGTTCCTAGCATCTTGCTCTTCCTCCCCTATTTGATTTTGATAAAACCTCTTTGTCAGCCAAGCTGTTAAAAGCAGGGCTGCGAACATAAGCAGGGCAGGAATATACACCTGTAAGCTGAATATTTCAAACAGCTCTCCGTATACGATTTGCCCAACAGGAGCTGCTATTTGGGCAACCGCCATAATAATGGCCATCACCTTGCCAAGCAGCTCATTAGGTGTCTGCTTTTGCACCCGGGTCAGCACAAAAATTGAAATCATCGTCAACGCCATCGCGATGGGAACAACGCTTGCCATAAACAGCATATAAGCGGGATAATAGCCGAGCCCCAGCATCCATGGCGTCAGCGACAATGACATTGGCAGCAGCCATGCGGCTATGACGAGCAGCCACCGGTATAAGGTGCTCATTTGCATTTTTCTCGCGAAAAAGCCAATCGTCAGTGCGCCCAAAATCGTGCTGCATTCCACAATGCCCATGCCAACTCCGTAAAGCGTATCGCTGCTTTGCATCGTAACCCGCAAAATAATCGGCCCGCCCACAACGAAAAACGGCGTTAAAATAAAATTGAGCAGCGCCGCTAATACCATCGCTTTCAAGATCGGGCGCCGCTGGACTACATAGGCCATCCCTGCTTTCATATCGGCTGCAAGCGTTGCGACGATATTTCCCTTCTGCTCGCGTTTCACAAACGGGATTTTAATAAATAGCTGCATGAGAGCTGACAGCAAAAAAGCGATACCGCTTCCGATCATCAATGTGTGCAGGCCAAGAACACCATACAGAATGCCGCCAAGCACCGGGGCAGCCATTTGGGCCAAAGCGCCGATGCCATTCACCATTCCATTGGCCTGCTCCAGCTGGCTCTCCTGCACCAGCTGCGGGATGCTCGCCTGCACAGCAGGCTGGTACATCGCGCTGATCAGTGAAAGCAGCACCATCACAATACCAATAACAACAACAGGCGCGTCCCCTGCTGCCAATAGGAGCATAAAGCCCAGAACGACGATGCCGCCTCCAAAATCGAATAGAACGATTAAATTACGGCGATTGAAGCGGTCAGCGATGGCCCCGCCAATTGGCGACAGCAGCAGCGGGATGCTGGACACCGCATAAAGAGTCCCATAAATATCTGCTCGCCCTGTTAGGTCTAGCGCATACAGCGACAGCCCAAAGCGCAGCAGCGCGCTGCCCAGAATGGAAATCATTTGCCCTAAAATAAGCAGCTGAAAGCTTCGCGTGAACGGCACCCTTTTTACGTTATTTTGTAACATTTGCAAGCTCCCCCTTTGGAAAAATAAATGAATTCGGACAATAGACTGACCGTCAGTCTATAAAGTTCGAAAAAATAAGCCAGCATCCAAACGTCCCCCGCCATTTGACGGTTTCGGAATACTGGGCACGCTAACAGCTCTACTTGTAAGATGGAGTCGGATGCGGCAATAAATCAGGTCATTCCCCGTTCGTCAGCATTTCATAAATAAAATCAAAGCTGCCTTTTCTCGCGCCTAGCGTCGTTTCCATCACATGAATAAAAGCTTTCGCCTTCTGGATGATTTCCGCAGGCTGCCATTCGAATAAACCTTCATCGAACAGAAAAGTGGAGGATACGATTAAAAATTCCACCGTCTCCTGTGGAAATTCGGTTTGAAAAATATGCTCCTCTATGCCTTGCTCAATGACAGTTGTTAACACTGGCGTCAAGTGAACAATCGTCTGCACGAGGCTTTTCTGATGCATTTCTGCATTGCCGACCTGATGGAATTGCTCCAGCAGTTGTTCCTTACGGTCACCATGCTTAGGCTTCTGAGCCATCAAAATTTGAAATAATTTGACCAAGGTCGGCAACTCCGGGTTAGAGGCTATGCCCCTTGCAGCGGCCACATCCGCTGCGACGATCCGCATAATGATCGCATCCATAACTTCCTCTTTGGATTTAAAGTAATAATAAAACGTCCCCTTCGCAATGCCGATCTCCTGTAGGATGTCATTGATCGTCGTTTTATTGTAGCCTTTCGTATAAAAAAGCATTTCTGCTGTATCTAAAATTTCATTTTTGCGCTCTTCCGGGTCTTTCAGTATACGCATCTTCCGCTTAGTCGCTCCCTTCTATAGACCGTCGGTCGGTCTATAAGTAGTATATGCCATTTTTTGAGCATGATCAATGTTATTTTTGAGATGACACAAGCGTAAACGGCTTTCGCCGTCCTCTGGCGGCAAAGCTTCCGTTTCGAGGGTGGAATATAAGCCGATTATAAGAGTGAAACTTATAATTTCTTATATTTTAAGAAAAACGCCTGGCGGCATCCTTTCTATTAGACGCCATCGTTTTGGCGATACGTATAGAGAAAGGATGAGAACATTCATATCCTTTCCTATATTTAAAAAAAGAGATGCAGAATACGTTCGTATTCTGCACCTCTTAAACTATGCCTCCCGATAAGAGGTTAAGTATGCCCTAGCCTTTCAGCGCGGCTACAAACTCGCCGATCTGCTTCAAGCCTGCTGCGCGAGTGCTCTCCTCTTCGAGCAGCGGAATGGATTCTTCAATTTTGCGTACGATCGCGCTGCCAACGACAACCCCGTCGCATTGCTTGGAGAAACGCTCTACTTGCTCGCGGCTCGAAATGCCGAAGCCAACTGCGATCGGCAGATCGGTCGCTTCCCGCACGGTAGCGAGGAAATCGTCGATCCCACTGTGGAATTCAGCCCGCACGCCCGTTACGCCCAGCGAGGAGACGCAATACACGAAGCCTTTAGCTTTTTGCGAAATACGTACGACGCGATCCTTGGAGGTCGGAGCTACGAGCGGAATGAGATGAATGCCTGCCGCTTCCGCCAACTGGCGAACCTCGGCATCCTCTTCGATCGGCAGGTCGGGAATGATTAGACCGCTGATTTCTTTATTTTTGACCAGCTCCATAAAAGCTTCCAGACCGAATTGGAGCACCGGATTGAAATAAGTAAACAAAATGAATGGCAGCTTCACGCCCGCTTCGCGCGCTTGCGCCGCAGCTTCAATGCAGTCGCGCAGCGTAATGCTGCTTCTCAAAGCACGCTCGGATGCCCGTTGAATAACGGGACCATCGGCAAGCGGATCAGAATAAGGAACGCCCAGCTCGATTAGATCGGCGCCAGACTCCTCTAGCTGCTTAATAATGGCCAGCGACGTGTTCAAGTCAGGATCGCCCACTGTTAAAAAAGGGATCAGCGCGGTACGCTTCTCCTCCCGTAGCTTTGCAAATACCGTATCAATGAGATTCATCGACTGCGCCTCCCAGCTTGCTCATAATCGTCTCTACATCTTTATCGCCGCGTCCCGACAGGCTGACAACGATAATTTTATCTTTAGCAAGCGTTGGAGCCAGCTTGACCGTCTGGGCAATCGCATGTGCCGACTCAAGCGCCGGAATGATGCCTTCTGTCCGCGACAGCAATTGCAAGGCATCCATCGCCTCGTCATCGGTAATCGGGAAATATTCCGCACGGCCCGAATCCTTCAAATAGGAATGCTCAGGGCCAATGCCCGGATAGTCAAGACCAGCCGAAATCGAATGCGCAGGCAGCACTTGTCCGTTATCATCCTGCAGCACATAGCTCAGCGAGCCTTGGAATACGCCATGGCGGCCTTTCGTCATTGTAGCCGCATGCTCCTCTGTCTCTACTCCACGTCCCGCTGCTTCTACACCAATTAAACGCACATCCGCATCTTCAATGAACGGGTAGAAAATACCGATCGCATTGCTGCCGCCGCCAACCGCTGCTACTACATAATCCGGCAGACGTCCTTCTTCTGCCACAATTTGCTTGCGCGATTCGTCACCGATAATCCGCTGAAAATCGCGGACGATCATCGGATATGGATGCGGCCCTGTCGCCGAACCCAAAATATAATACGTATCGTCTACATGGCTAACCCAGTAGCGGAGCGTTTCATTACAGGCATCCTTAAGCGTGCGCGTTCCCGAAAGAACGGGCACGACTTCCGCCCCAAGCAGCTGCATGCGGAATACGTTGAGCTGCTGGCGCTTCATATCTTCCTCGCCCATAAATACTTTGCATTCCAGTCCAAGCAAAGCTGCAATCGTTGCCGAAGCAACGCCGTGCTGGCCTGCGCCCGTTTCAGCAATAATTTTCGTTTTGCCCATGCGCTTCGCCAGGACGCCCTGACCAATTGTGTTGTTGATTTTGTGGGCGCCCGTATGGTTCAAATCCTCGCGCTTCAAATAAATTTTAGCGCCGCCAAGCTGCTCGCTCAGGCGCTCTGCATAATAGAGCGATGTAGGTCTTCCCGAATATTTATGCAGTAGATTGCGGATTTCCTCTTGGAATGATTCATCCTTGGAATAGTGGTTGTACGCTTCCTCCAGCTCAAGCAGTGCGTTCATCAACGTCTCGGGAACATAACGGCCGCCAAACTTGCCGAAACGACCATTTTCATCCGGTACTCGGTTCATCGTTGCATCACCTTTCTGACGAATAATCTAATTTTCTCGATATCTTTAACGCCGTCCGTCTCTACTCCGCTGGACACATCAAGGCCACTGGGAGCATGCGCAGCTAACAATTCATGTACATTGTCCGGGTTCAGACCGCCCGCTACATAAAGCGGCACATTCAGCTGCGCTGCCGCAGTCTGGTAGTCATCAATAACTTGCCAGTTGAACGCTTTGCCCGTTCCGCCCCCGGCCGTGTCGATCAGCACAGCATCAACTTTGCCGCTATATGGAGCAAGGCGGGCTGCTGCCTCATTCGCACTAGCATGATCGCCAGTACCCTTGTCGGCTCCCGTGCCTGTGTCCTCCTCAGACTGAACAACCGTTTCATTGCGTATAGAAAATACTTTCCACACCTTCACCGCAAATTGCTCACGCACCGTTTGGCAAAAAGCAGGCGTTTCGCTGCCATGCAGCTGCACCACATCAAGCGGAGCGATAGCGAGCGTCTCGCGCAGTTCCTCCAGCTCAGGATTTACGAATACGCCGACGGTTTGGGGACGCTGCCCATCTGCCGCCTTCAAGGCGTGTACAGCCTCAATCAGCTCCGCTGCTTGCGCAGGCAGCACTTGACGCTTGCTAGGTGCAAATACAAATCCAATGTCATGGAATGGCAGCCCGTCCATTTGCTGAATCGTCTCGGCAATCTTCAGGCCGCAAATTTTGATCCGAGGTGTCGTCTGCGTCTGCACTAGCGGCTCACCGGCCCCATCAAATCGATAATAGCCTGGCCAGCATCGGGTTGGCGCATAAAATGTTCGCCAATAAGAACGCCCTGCGCACCAACGCCTTGCAAATAATCCATATCTGCCGGGCCAGCAATGCCGCTCTCGCTAATAACGGTCACACCTTGCGGCATCAAGCCGATCAGCTGCTCCGTCGTACGCAAATCGGTGACAAAGCTTTTCAGATCGCGATTGTTCACCCCGATAAGCGTCGCTTTATTCAGCTCAAGCACCGTTTCCAGCTCCTCGCGGTTATGCACCTCGACCAGCACATCCATGCCAAGCGCCGTTGCCGTATCATACAGCTCCGCCATTTGCTGCTTCGTCAATATCGCCGCAATGAGCAAAATCGCATCCGCGCCAATGACTCTCGCCTCATACACTTGGCGGTAATCAATAATGAAGTCCTTGCGAAGCAGCGGAATGTCGACCGTATCCTTCACGAGCGTCAAATACGCATTGGCCCCTTGAAAATATTGCTGGTCCGTCAGCACAGAAATACAATCCGCGCCGGCCTGCTCATATGCAGCTGCCAGTTCCGCCGGATGAAATTCAGGGCGAATCAGACCTTTAGACGGCGAAGCTTTTTTCACCTCGGCAATGAGTCCAACCGTGCGCTTGCGGCCCGCAGTCAATGCGCGCTCAAAGCCGCGGCACGGAGCAAGCTCGGCAATCGTCCGCTCATATTCCGCTAATTGGAAAGTGGCGGACAACGCTTCTACCTCTTCGCGCTTCGTTACTACGATTTTATCCAAAAACATGGGTCAGCTCTCCTGTCGTTTGAATCAGGCCCAGCAGTTTTTGCTCGGCTAATCCGGAATCAATCATATCCGCCGCAATTTTAACACCATCTGTCAAGCTCGCAGCAGCTCCGCCCACATAAATGCAAGCCCCTGCATTCGCAAGCACGATATCGCGATAAGCACCGCGCTGCTCGCCGCTGAATATGCCGCGAATAATAGACGCATTGGCCGCAGGATCGCCGCCCAGCACCTCGCTAATCGGATAGCGGGTCAAGCCTAGCTCCTCCGGCGTAATTTCATACGTGCGAACCTCGCCACTTCGCAGCTCCGAGACTCTAGTCGGCGCCGAAATGCTGATTTCGTCCAGCCCGTCATTGCTGCTGACGACCATCGCGCGCTTGACGCCAAGCTCTGCCAGCACCGAAGCGACGGTGTCCGTTTTCTTATAATCATACAAGCCGATTAGCTGGCGATCAGCACCAGCAGGATTCGTCAGCGGGCCCAGCATATTAAAAATCGTGCGGATGCCCAGCTCTTTACGCGGAACAGAAGCATGGCGAAGCGATGGATGGTACAGCTGCGCGAACATGAAGCAGATGCCCACTTGCTGCAAGCATTCCTCCGCTTGCTCAGGCGTAAGCGTAATTTGGACGCCCAGCGCCTCCAGCACATCAGCGCTTCCAGCTTTGCCGGACATTGCGCGATTGCCATGCTTGGCTACGCGAATGCCAGCCGCAGCCGCAATAATTGCCGATGACGTTGAAATATTGAACTTATGAATGCCGGAGCCGCCTGTGCCGCACGTATCAAGCAGCCCTTCCTGCTCGGTCTGCACATGGCTCGAATGCGCACGCATCGCCTGGGCAAAGCCTGTAATTTCGTCCTTCGTCTCGCCTTTCATGCGCAGCGCGGTCACGACGCCTGCAATTTGAACTGGCGTCGCTTCCCCGCTCATAATAATATCCATGACGGAGCGGGCTTCTTCCCGTGACAAATGCTCGCTGCCGATTAATTTGGTTAACGCGCTTTGCATCGTAATCGGTGTTAGGCTGTTTGTCATTGTACGAAACCCTCCCCTGCTTTAATGTAATAATCGCTATTGATGGCATTGAAGCTCTGGTCGCGAGCGTCTCCAGGCTTGCCGAACAGCTGCTCAGCGGCCCGAATGGCCGTCAGCAGCGCTTTCGCTTTATTCACCGTTTCGGTATATTCGCTTTCCGGAACAGAATCCCAGACGATGCCTGCCCCGCTCTGCACGTAGGCTTTGCCATTTTTGAAAATGATCGTGCGAATCGTGATGCAGGTGTCGAGCGTACCGCCAAAGCCTAAGTAACCAATGGCTCCAGCGTAGGCGCCGCGAGCTTCATTTTCAAGCTCCGCAATAATTTCCATCGCCCGCAGCTTCGGTGCGCCGGATACGGTTCCAGCAGGCAGACAGGAGAGGAACGCATCGTAAAAATCTTTGTCCTCCCGCAGCTTGCCCGTCACATTCGAGACGATATGCATAACGTGGGAATAACGCTCGATTTCCATGAAGGAATCGCATTTCACCGAGCCGAACTCGGATACACGGCCGATGTCGTTGCGGCCTAAGTCAACGAGCATCAGATGCTCCGCGCGCTCCTTCTCGTCTGCCAGCAAATCCTGCTCCAGCGCTAGATCCTCCTCCGGCGTTTTGCCGCGAGGGCGCGTTCCGGCGATTGGGCGGGTTTCCACCTTGCTGCCATCTACTTTAACGAGCGCCTCCGGCGACGTTCCCACAATCACCTCTTCACCCATTTTCAAATAATACATGTATGGTGAAGGGTTCATCGTGCGCAGTACGCGGTACACATGCAGCGGATCAACATCCGTCTCAATGCTGAAGCGCTGGGACAGCACCACCTGGAAAATATCGCCGGCGCGAATATACTCCTTCGCTTTGTCGACATTGGCAATGAACTGCTCCTTCGTCAAATTGGACTGCACATCGCCAACCTCGGGCATCGTCGGCACGCCAGCACCGATTGGCACCGGAATTTTCACCTGCTGCTGCAGGCGCTCGACCGTCGCTTCGATTTTGGCAACTGCTGCGTTGTATGCCTCTTCGACGCCGTAAGACTGAACAATGCCCGTCTGCGTCGTCTCCTTCGGCACATGCACATTGCCGATAATTTGCAGCTGCTGCTTGAAGTGGTCGAAGACGATGACTTGATCGCAGAACATAAACTGCAAATCATTCATTTCCAAATCATCAATGCGGTGGGGTGGGAGCTTCTCGTAATATTGCAGCAAATCATAGCCGAAAAATCCGATAGCCCCGCCCGTAAATGGTGGAAGATGGGACATCGCCGGACTGCGATAGTAACGAAGATGATCCTTCAGCAAGCTTAGCGGCTTATCGTCGAAGCTGATTTTTTCACCATTTTTCTCAAAAATCATTTCGCCGTTTTTGCCGTACAGCATCATAAACGGATCGGTTCCAATGAACGAATACCGCGCCCATTTCACGCCGCCCTCTACACTTTCAAGCAGAAATGCATGCTTTTCCTTGGCAAAATGCTGAAACAGCCGAATCGGCGTCTCCGTATCCGCCATCATATAACGAACGATTGGAATGAGATTGTATTCCTCAGAGAGCTTGACCACTTGCTGTAATTCACTATTCATCGTTACGTCCCCCTTCTCGATATGTGTAGTCACATTCAAAATAAAACGCCCCTGCCAAGGCAGGGGCGTTGATTTAAGATGAGGACAAAAAAGTAAAGGCTAGCCAACAAATAAACCTATAGCAGCATCTTGTACAAACATACGCAATGGAAAACAGCTGTCGCCATCTGAAAAGATGGATAGGCTCTTCCCGCAACGAAATAGAATATGATTATAAGCGCTAAACTTATACATCATCTATATTTCATCATCACGCACTCTGCTCTATAGTCTTTATATTCGTAACTTGGCTATGCTCGTCTCTGCTCTGCTCATCTAATTTCAACTAAAACCTGCTCACTTGCTACTCAACTAGTCTCATTCACTTCATCCAATATACAACATCTTGTGCCTGATCGTCAATTAGATTAGGATTGCGATAAATCTGGACGAAGCACTTGGGCTCCTCCCAAGTACACATGTTTAATCTCGGCTTGCGTTTTGTCCGTATTTACAGTAACCATCAGCCTAATGCAGCGAGCAAGGCTTCCCTTGACGGGCACTTCCAGCGCGCACATCAGTGGAACAAGCTCCCACCCGCTCATTTGGCGAATAGCCACGGCCGGAAAAGCATCGTCCAAATCATTCGTCACCGTAATAAATACGCTGCAAATATCGTCAGGCTGAACGTCATTATCTGCGACAATGGCATGCAGCATTTCAAGTGTTGCTTTTAAAATAGGCTCTTTCTCGTTTGTATCAACGGTAATTGCCCCGCGAATTCCCCTAACGCTCATATTACTCGGCCTCCTGTTTCAATTCCTCCACGATTTCCCGAACCCATGACGCCGGTACATCCTTCTTGATTTCCACTTCGCCGATCGCCGTCGGCACCACGAAAATCATCGTGCTTTCGCTGAACTTTTTGTCATGCATCATCGCTTCCATAATCGCGTCCACGTCAAAGTGCTCCGGCAGCTTCACCGGAAGCCCGCATTTAGCAAGCACTCGCTTCGTTGTTGTATAGACGTCCTCAGGCGCTCCATAACGCAGTCCAAGCTTGGCCGAGCCAATCATGCCTATCGAAATCGCCTCGCCATGAAGCAGCTCCCCATAGCCAGCTACAGCCTCCAGCGCATGTCCAATCGTATGGCCCAAATTCAAAATCGCACGCAGGTCATTTTCGCGCTCATCCTTGGATACGACAGCCGCTTTTACACTGCATCCTTTGTACAAGGCATAGCCGAGTGCTTCTGGTTCAAGCGCCAGCAGACGCTCAGAGTTTTCATCGCACCACTGCACGAAAGCGTCGTCCCAGATGAAGCCGTGTTTGACCACTTCTGACAAGCCTGCACGAACGTCGCGCGGCGGCAGCGTCTGAAGCGTATTAAGATCATACAGCACCATTTCCGGTTGATGGAAAGCGCCGATAATATTTTTCGCCAGCGGGTGATTGACTGCCACTTTGCCGCCAACGCTGCTGTCATGCGCCAAAATCGTCGTCGGAATTTGAATAAACTTCACGCCGCGCATATAAGACGCTGCTACGAATCCAGCCAAATCGCCAACTACGCCGCCGCCAAGGGCTACGATCGCCGATTTGCGGTCAAGCCCTGCCTTAAGCGCATGCGTGACCAAATCTTCCAGCATCGCTAAAGACTTCGAGCTTTCACCTGACGGAACGATTGCTGTCGACGGCTGGAAGCCCGCTGCGCTTAGCGTGTTTGCAAGCGGCTCCAAATAATGGGGTGCCACTTTGTCATCGGAGATGATCAGCAGCGGCGATTTTTTGCTAATGCCGTGCTTTTCGAAAAAAGAGGGAGCCTCCTGCAGGAGACCCTCCCCAATATAGATCGGATAAGAGCGTTCGCCTAAATCAACCGTTAGCTCTCTCATCCTTTAGTACCTGCCTATTTGCTCAAGGTATTGATTCAGGTTCGAGCGGATTTCCTCAATGGAATCGCCGCCGAACTTCTCCAGAAATGCTTTCGCTACTTCAAAAGCCACAACATGCTCCATCACAACGCTCGCTGCCGGAACTGCACAGCTATCGGAACGTTCGACTTGCGCCGTGAACGGCTCCTTCGTGTCAATGTCCACGCTGCGAAGCGGCTTGTAAAGCGTTGGAATCGGCTTCATTACGCCGCGGACGACGATTTGCTCGCCATTGGTCATACCGCCCTCGAATCCGCCCAGACGGTTCGTCGCTCTCGTATAACCTTCCTGCGCTGTGTACAAAATCTCGTCATGCACCTGCGAGCCGCGCAGCTTCGCTGCTTCAAAACCAATGCCGATTTCACAGCCTTTGAAGGCATTAATCGAAACGACAGCGCCCGCGATGCGCGCATCCAGCTTGCGGTCCCATTGCACATGGCTTCCAAGCCCAATTGGCACGCCTTCAATAATGCACTCGACTACGCCGCCGATAGAATCGCCTTCGGCTTTAATTTGGTCAATGTACGCGGTCATTTTTTCTTCGGTTTCTTTATCAACAACGCGTACAGGCGATTCTTCCGTAATGCGAATAAGCTCATCCAGCGGCAATTGGTTCGCCGGCGCTTCGATTTCGCCAATACGGATAACCTGTCCGCCCACTTTAATGCCGAATTCAGCAAGAAGCTGGCGTGCAACCGCGCCTACCGCTACGCGTGCTGCTGTCTCGCGGGCACTGGAGCGCTCCAGTACGTTGCGAAGATCCTTCAAATTATATTTCAAACCGCCGTTCAAATCCGCATGCCCAGGACGCGGACGGTGTACCCGGCGCTTCTCTTCATCTCCGCCTTCAATCGGGGCGATGTTCATTACGCTCGTCCAATGCTTCCAGTCATTGTTCTCAACGATTAGCGCTACAGGAGCGCCAGTCGTCCGACCATGACGAACGCCGCCGACAATGTTCGCCGTATCCTTCTCAATTTGCATGCGACGACCCCGGCCATGGCCTTTCTGGCGACGGTGAAGCTGAAAATTAATTTCCTCAAAATCAATAGTTAAATTGCTAGGAAGACCCTCAATAATGGCGGTCAATTGGGGACCATGTGTTTCCCCCGCTGTCAAATAACGTAAACTCAACCTAAAGCTCCTCCTTCAACGCAAACAACCTAATATGGCCTGGGGCGCTGCAAGCGTGCGCATTTGGCCGATTATTAGGCGCATGCTATCATCAGCTACCCTAAACATCTTTGCTCATTATAGTACAGCCTTGCGGGTTTGACAAGAAATGCGCACCGCCAATCCGCGCTCAAACGCCATTTTTATCTCAAGCGTAAACGGCTGTCGCCGTCCTCTGGCGGCAAAGCTACCGTTTCGAGGGTGGAATATAGAGAAAGGATCGAAAAATCATATCCTTTCCTAATATGTTTAAAAAAAGCAGGATCAGATGCCTGGTATGGCACCTGATCCTGCTCTTTTTCAAACGATGGCCTTCTATGGGCCTTCCCTTAGCTATTCACCGTGCGCTTGCTCTGCGAATCCGCATAGTCGGAAGCGAATTGCTGGGCTTTCAATAATCCAGGCAATTGCCCGCTGTCCAGTCCCAAAATCTGCGCGCACTCCTGAATCGATATAATGCCAAGCTTATAGGCTTGAATCACTTTGCGTTTATCCATCTTTCGTTCCGCCTCCAAATGGTGTTGACTACCACTAGTATAGGAGAACAAGGAAGACGATATACATTAATTGCTCGTTTTTCTGTAAAAGAACGTATCCGCCGTATCAAAGCCATACTGGGCTGGCGAAAAAATCTGCTCCGTGCTGCCGACGAACAAAATGCCGCCCGGCTTCAATGCTTTTGCAAACTTGTGGTACAAAATGCGCTTCGCATCCTCGGTAAAATAAATCATAACATTGCGGCAAACAATGAGGTCGAATCCGCTGTCAAACGTATCATGCAGCATATTTTGCTGCTTGAATTGGATCGATTTTTTCAAATCGTTCGAGACGGCAAAAGCCCCATGATCTGGAGCAAAATATTTTTGACGGAACGCTGGCGGCACATCCTTAAGCGAACGCTCTAAATAAATGCCTTCCTGCGCCTTCTGCAGCACGATATTATCAAGATCCGTCGCCAAAATCGACGATTTGCCAATGGCACCAATCTCCGTCAAAATCATCGCCAGCGTATAAGGCTCCTCGCCCGTCGAACACGCTGCGCTCCAAATTTTCAACCGGCTGTTGTTTTTCAGCATTTCCGGAAAAAACTGATTTTTCAGCACTTCCCACCGGTTCGGGTTACGCCAAAACTCCGAGACGTTAATCGTCATCCGGTCGAGAAATTCATTCATCAAAGTACGGTCATTCTCCAGCTTTCTCCAGTATTCATCGAATGTCTGGAATCCATGCTTCATACGCAGCGTCGTGAGCCTGCGTTTCATTTGCGCTTCCTTATATTGCGATAAATCAATGTTGGTCTTATCTCTCATCTTCTGGATAAACGTTGCAAAATCCCGATCGTCCGTCATTAAGCCTTCAGCCTCCGTTTGTATTGCAGCTGGCTAAACCCAGCGCTGCATCGTTTGTTCGTATTCCACAAGCTGTTCAGGAGTGAAGAAAATGGAAATTTCCCGCACGGCATTTTCGGGAGAATCGGAGCCATGAATCAAATTATAATTCGTATGTACAGCAAAATCAGAGCGAATGGTGCCTGGAAGCGCATCCACTGCATTCGTCTTGCCAATTAAAGCGCGGGTTAGCGCAATGACGTTATCGCCTTGCCACACCATCGCAAATACGGGGCCAGACGTAATAAAATCCAGAAGCGGCTCATAAAAAGGCTTGCCTTCATGCTCCTCGTAATGCTTTTGTGCCAGCTCGTTGCTCACGGTCATAAACTTAGCTGCAACCAATTGAAGCCCTTTACGCTCAAAGCGAGACATAATTTCTCCAATGAGGCCACGTTGAACACCGTCAGGCTTAATCATCAAAAAAGTTCTTTCCACTAGTAGCAGCTCCTTTTCGCATCTTGATTAATAATTGCGTTTGCCGACAAAATGTGCGATATCGGATAAGTTCTTCTTCGCCGGAAGGGATGGCAAATCCTTCAAGGCAGCGAGCGCTTTCTCTACATACTTTGCAGCGAGCTGCTCAGCGACATGAATGCCTTTGCTATTTTTGATCAAATCGATCGCTTCTCGCGTATCTACATTGCCATTATGCTCGCGAATACGGGCGATTTCCACAAGCAGCCGCTCGCGGGTCGCCTCATCCTGCAAAGCCAAAATAACGGGCAATGTAATGTTTCCCTGTCTTATGTCAGAGCCTGGCGGCTTGCCGATCTGCTTCTCGGTTCCGAACAAATCAAGCAAATCATCGCGGATTTGAAACGCCATTCCCACATTGTAGCCATATTCATAAAGCCGGTTTGCCGTCTCTCTGTCCCCATCTGCTGCAATCGCTCCAAGCTGGCAGCTTACTGCAATGAGCAATGCGGTTTTGCGCCTGATGCGCAGCAAATAATGGCGGATGGTTTGGTCCGTATTGAAAAAATATCGGATTTGCTCCATTTCACCAATGCCCATTTGCACAATTGCTTTGGACAGCACCTGATGAATTTGCGGGTTGCCCAGTTCAGTAGCGATAACGAGCGCTCTTCCGAAAATATAATCTCCGGTATACATCGCAACCCGATTATCCCATTTAGCCTTGACCGTTGGCTGGCCCCGTCTGGTAGCCGCGTCATCTATCACATCGTCATGGACAAGCGAGGCCATATGGATCAGTTCAAGAGGCACGGCGATTTTTTTCATGACCTCCAGATTGTAGCGCCCAAACTTGCCGGCAAGCAGCACAAAAACAGGACGCAGCCTTTTGCCGCCTGCCTTGAGCAGATGAAGGGATGCCTCGCTCAGCAGCTTATGCTCGAAAGTGACGCTGCGTTCAAGCTCCTTCTCTATTTGCGTTATATCGCCTTTTAATTTTGCGTACATATCTAATAGTTTCATTCTTTCACCTATTCGGCAGAATTGTCTTCGTAGAACGCCAGCTGAACCTCATGGTCCAGCAGACCTAATTGTGTCGCATAACGGAAATACAGCGCCAGTCCCTCGCGCAGCTTCTGTCCGAAATCATATTGCAGACATGTAAAATAGTCCAACCAATACGCGCGTTCGCCGCCAAGCTCCTCGCAAGCCTTGTCCACAAGCGGTGACAAGTCGGCAAGATTGTGGCGCTTAGTCGCAAGCATCGCCTGATGCAGCTCATGAATTTCCCGAGGAAAGGCAGCTGCCGCCTCCTTATGAACCGCCACAACCGCAAAGGTCATCCCAAGGCCCGTCCAGCGATGCCATAGCTCACCAAGATCGATGATGTGCAGTTCTTCACTTCTCCACGAGGCATGAATAGCTGGGTCGCCAATGATAAGCGCCCCATCCGCACTTTCAAGCATCTGATCAAGCATCGGTTCAGCAGCGATATATTCCGCATCAAGATCGTAATAAAGCTTCATCACAATTTTGAGCAAATTAACGGAAGTGGCTGAAGCGGTTGTTACCGCAATTCGCTGTGGACGCACTTGCTCAATCGGCTGCTTAAGGAACAGCAGAACCGAATTAACCCGGCCCTCCGATCCTACGCAAAGCTCCGGCAGCAGCAAATAGTCTTTGCTGTTTAAGCCGTAAGCATAGGATGAGACAGCCGAAGCCTGAAGCTCTCCTTCGCGCAGCTTGCGGTTTAGCTCTGCCGGAATGCGGGAGCACAGCCCCAGCTCAGAAGCGTCAAGTCGCTGATCAAGGCCAACAAAGAGCGGCCATGCATTCGCGTAATCAATTTCTCCAATCATTAGGGGCAAGCTGTCTTTAGTCAGCATCAGGCCCATCCCCCCATCTTGTAAACAAAGCATGCTCAATTCCCATGCAGTCTAATAATTTGCCAACCAGAAAATCAATCATGTCTTCCATCGATTGCGGCTTATAATAAAAGGCCGGCATAGCTGGAACAATCGTTACGCCCAGTTTTGCAAGCTTCAGCATGTTTTCCAGATGAATCGCATGCAGCGGTGTCTCCCGAGGCAGCAGCAGCAGCTTGCGTCCTTCCTTCAGCATTACATCCGCTGCCCTGGATAGCAAATCATCGGATATGCCGTGAGCGATGGAAGCAAGCGTCCCCATAGAGCATGGCGCAACGACCATTCCCTGTACCCGGAAAGAGCCGCTGGCAATGCTTGCTCCAATATCTGAATTCGGATGCAAAACAAGCCGCTTCGCCTGCACTGCCTCTGCAAAATGCAGCTCGACAGCAGCTTGTCTGCGGCTCGTCATCCAGCCCAGCTCTTCCTTAAGCACCCGCCAGCCAGCCTCGGTCACCACGAGATGGACGTCAAAGCCCGTTCTAAGCAGTTCCTCTGCCAGCCGAATGCCGTAGATCGAGCCGCTCGCCCCGGTAATGCCGACAACCCATCTGCCTGCCGCGCCAGCAGTTCCGCCCCCTACCATTTGTGCAATACCATCAAATCAACAATGGCAAACAAAAACAGAACGACGCTTAATGTGCCATTCATTCCGAAAAACGAAAGCTGAACGCGGGAAAGATCGTTTGGACGCACCAGCCAGTGCTGATAGAACAGCATAACGATGGCAAGCAGCGTTCCGAGCAAATAAACCCAGCTCAAATTTGTCAAAATAAATAACGTAATAAAACCGACTGCTGTCACTATATGGAAACTGCGGGCAATCCACAGCGCCTTCGCTACGCCAAACCGGGCAGGAATGGAGTTTAAGCCTTCCTTGCGGTCAAACTCGTAATCCTGCGTTGCATAGACGATATCGAAACCGGCAATCCACAGCGCAATCGTCACATAGAAAACCCATGCTGCCGTGTTAAAACCGCCCGTAACAGCTACCCAGC
Source organism: Paenibacillus sp. JT22N7 (assembly GCF_059383875.1). Lineage (NCBI taxonomy): Bacteria > Bacillati > Bacillota > Bacilli > Caryophanales > Paenibacillaceae > Paenibacillus > Paenibacillus sp. JT22N7. Next base: position 3,201 of record NZ_JBXENY010000012.1, on the reverse strand, counting down.
CGCCAAGTGGCGACAGCCCGATCGTCAAACCGAGAAAAACATGGCACAACCAAGTGAAACGCTTCGTATAAGAGTAGAGCACCAGTAATACGACAGCAATTGGAAGCAGCTTCATCGCAAGCGGAGCCAGATTGGCCGCAGCAATAAACAATAGGACGAAGGATACAATCGTAAACAAAAGCACCTCCGCTGACTTCAGCAAGCCTGCCGGAATGGCGCGGTTGCTGGTGCGGGGGTTGCGCAGATCGATCGCCGCATCAATGAGTCGATTGAGGCACATCGCAGCGCTTCGCGCGCCAACCATGGCTAATGTAACCCAGCCGATTTCCGCCCAAGAAGGAAGACGCTGCTCCATAACAACAGCGCCCAGAATCGCTCCCATAAAGGCGAAGGGAAGCGCAAATATCGTATGCTCAAATTTGATCATTTCAAGAATAATGCGTATTTTGCGAATCATGTTGGCTTCTTCTCCTTTATGCCTATATGCAGCGCAGCAATGCCTCCAGTCAGCGGGTAGCCTTTTACCTGCTCGAGCCCTGCTTCTTCAAACAAGGCGGACAGCTGCTTTAGGTCAGGAAAAAGCTTTAATGAGTCCGGCAGCCATTTGTATTCTTGGAATCGCTTGGCTACCAGCTTGCCGATCATTGGCAAAATCCGTTCAAAATATAAATAATATAAGGCCTTGAATGGCTGCCAGCCCGGCTTTGAAAGCTCCAAGCATACGACCTGTCCACCCGGCTTCACGACGCGGTGCATTTCCTTAAGCACCTGCAAATAGTCGGGTACGTTGCGCAGGCCGAAGCCAATCGTTACATAATCAAACGAATTATCCTCATAAGGCAATTGCATCGCATTGCCCTGCACGAGCGTAATTTGCTTGTCGAGCGACAGCTGCTTCACTTTCTCGTGGCCGACATTCAGCATATTTTGGCTGAAATCAAGGCCACTGATTGCCCCGCTCCCGCTGGCCTGAGCTAGTGATATTGTCCAGTCACAGGTGCCGCAGCACAAGTCAAGCGCAGTCTGGCCACGCTGTACATTCATTTTGCGCATGGTGAATTTCCGCCATGCCTTATGACGCCGAAAGCTTAGCAGGTCATTCATTAAATCATATTTGGGAGCAATGTTTTCAAATACAGCGTGTACATGCCCCTTGGAGTTTGCATCCATTCGTCTAAGGTCACCTCGTCTCGTTGAGAGCGGGAGCAAATCCCGCAATCTTGTAAAGCACTGCATCCGTAATATGCTGCAGCTCCTGAACCAGCTTGTCTGACTCCAGCTTGGCCGCAATCATCTGGACATCTTCCACAGCCTGCTGCAGCAGCGCAGCAAGCTTGGCATGAATATCATATTTGTTATAAAGACCGCTAATGAAACCAGCCTCAATCTGCTGACCTTCCAGCGTTTGTTGCTCTTCCAACGTACCCACCTGCAGAACATGCCAGTAAGCCCAGCTCTGGTGAAAAAGTGCAGGCACCTTGCTGCGTGCAAGCTCCTCCAGTACAATCTCGCAGCGGCTTAAAGCGTGGAGCAGCTCCGTCCAATAAAGGGCCGCTGCACCTTCCAGCAAATCCTGAAAGGCAAGAAACAATCCGCTTTTCAGCTGCACCATGCTGCTCAAATAATCGTCAGCCTGCATGACAGCCTGCTGCATACGTAAATAAAGGGTTATTTTCAGCCCGTTGACTTCGCATACCGCCTGGCTGATCTTGGCTATCATTGCTATTTCGCCTGCTTGTGCGAGCAGTTGATAGAATCGGCCGCTGAAATAATCGCCGGCCAGCACCTTGAGCTGCCTTGAACGCATTTCGCGCTCCGAGCGACTTCCATCCTCTACATCAATTTCATCATGCGTATCCAGCCCTAGCTGCAATAAAGACAGCACGAGCGCAAATAGCTCGGCCTTCTCGGCATAGAAGCTGGTTTCGCTAAGGAATGCTTGAAGCAGGTGCAGACGCGAATCGGGAAAAGCAGGAAGCTGCGTATGGTTTTGAATCATGTCATAATCGACGTACTTCTTCGCTAATTGTGGTACACGATACGGTTTCATGGGGTAAGCCTCCGAACAGAGAAGCAGATATTGCCGCTCAATAATCTAAACTATTATAGCACAACTTTATGTAAGACGCATATGAAGCTGCCCATAGGATTGGCATTTTTTCAAGCAGAAAGGCGGAGCAGGCCATTAACCTTTACTCCGCAGCAGGTCTAGTAGAATAAGTAGGCACCGGCCCATACCATTTCTTCCACTCCGATGTGCTGCTCATGCGCAGCCTCTCCCGCCATATTTCATCATGCAGCGGATCAGCGCTGCCAAGCTCCCCAAGGCTTGCAAGCCAGCTGTCTGTGCGCCGAATATCCGCCGCAAGCAGCAGCCGTGATTTCACTGAGCTGTCTGCAAGCTCAGATTGCCCTTCCCTTGCTTTGCCGGCATTGCTCGGCAAAGCGGCCTTATCTGCTGGCACAGCGTAGCGGATCAGCACCCGGTTCACATTTTCCATCTTCACAAAAGAAAGCCGCAGCAGTTGCTCTACATCGCGAGTCCATTCGACTGGCAGCCCTTTTGTTGCGTTCACTTTAAACTCCACCGTAAGCAGTGAATTCTCCCACTCCACCCGTAAAATAGGCGTAGCCAGCTGCAAGCCAATCAGCAGATCAACAAGATTGCTGTTCGTCAGCCTTGTTGCAGCAGATGGCCGAAATACAGCCACTTCCGTCCCCGACTCGGATTTTCGCATATCCGGCAGCAGGGAAAGTCCCGCCATTACAGCAAGCACAAAAACCAGCGACAGCAAATAAGGCCTAGCCATACGCAATATTACCGCCCCTTTCAAGCGTAAACGGCTTTGTCAACTTAGTGACAAAAGCTCGTTTCGCGAAGAAATATAAGCATTATGATGAGCGACATGCCTCATTCATTCTTATATTTCAAGCGTAAACGGCTTTGTCAACTTAGTGACAAAAGCTCGTTTCGCGAAGAAATATAAGCATTATGATGAGCGACATGCCTCATTCATTCTTATATTTCAAGCGTAAACGGCTTTGTCAACTTAGTGACAAAAGCTCGTTTCGCGAAGAAATATAAGCATTATGATGAGCGACATGCCTCATTCATTCTTATATTTCAAGCGTAAACGGCTTTGCCAACTTAATGGCAAAAGCTCGTTTCGCGGAGAAATATAAGCATTATGATGAGCAGCA